>NZ_FODL01000037.1:0-1164 GCF_900110355.1 Pseudomonas sp. NFACC39-1
CCGCACGTCAACGTTGGCACCATCGGTCACGTCGACCACGGTAAAACCACGCTGACCGCTGCTCTGACCCGTGTCTGCTCCGAAGTTTTCGGTTCGGCCAAGGTTGACTTCGACAAGATCGACAGCGCCCCGGAAGAGAAAGCTCGCGGTATCACCATCAACACCGCTCACGTTGAATACGATTCGGCCGTGCGTCACTACGCACACGTTGACTGCCCAGGTCACGCCGACTACGTAAAAAACATGATCACTGGTGCTGCCCAGATGGACGGCGCGATCCTGGTTTGCTCGGCCGCTGATGGTCCGATGCCACAAACCCGTGAGCACATCCTGCTGTCCCGTCAGGTAGGCGTTCCGTACATCGTTGTCTTCCTGAACAAGGCTGACATGGTTGACGACGCTGAGCTGCTGGAACTGGTTGAGATGGAAGTGCGCGATCTGCTGAGCACTTACGACTTCCCAGGTGATGACACTCCAATCATCATCGGTTCGGCTCTGATGGCTCTGAACGGCCAAGACGACAACGAAATGGGTACCACTGCTGTCAAGAAGCTGGTGGAAACTCTGGACAGCTACATCCCAGAGCCAGAGCGTGCTATCGACAAGCCGTTCCTGATGCCAATCGAAGACGTATTCTCGATCTCCGGTCGCGGTACTGTTGTGACTGGTCGTGTTGAGCGTGGCATCGTCCGCATCCAGGAAGAAGTTGAGATCGTCGGTCTGCGCGACACTCAGAAAACTACCTGCACCGGCGTTGAAATGTTCCGCAAGCTGCTCGACGAAGGTCGTGCTGGCGAGAACTGTGGCGTCCTGCTGCGCGGCACCAAGCGTGACGACGTTGAGCGTGGCCAGGTTCTGGTCAAGCCAGGCACCGTCAAGCCGCACACCAAGTTCACTGCAGAAGTTTACGTTCTGAGCAAGGAAGAAGGCGGCCGTCATACTCCGTTCTTCAAAGGCTACCGTCCACAGTTCTACTTCCGTACAACTGACGTGACCGGTAACTGCGAGCTGCCAGAAGGCGTTGAAATGGTAATGCCAGGTGACAACATCCAGATGACTGTCACTCTGATCAAGACCATCGCGATGGAAGACGGTCTGCGTTTCGCTATCCGTGAAGGCGGTCGTACCGTCGGCGCTGGCGTCGTAGCCAAAGTCATCGAGTAA
>NZ_FODL01000036.1:0-1251 GCF_900110355.1 Pseudomonas sp. NFACC39-1
TGAACTGGCTTAATGATCCCGGACACCTCTTAAGGGCGATATGATTCGCCCCATCAGGAGGTTCCATGCAAGAGCGAAAGACCTACACCCGCGAGTTCAAGCAACGTGCTGCAAGCATGGTTCTTGATGATAACTGCTCAGTTCCTGACGTCTGTGCGTCAATGGACGTTGGCCCTACGGCTCTGCGCCGCTGGGTAGATCAGGTTCGCAAAGAGCGTGAAAAACGGCAGCCAGTGGCAGGCACCAAGGCAATCAGCGACGAACAGCGAGAGCTTCAACAACTGCGAGCCAAGATTAAACGCCTGGAGACTGAGGCTGAAATCTTAAAAAAGGCTACGGCTCTCTTGATGTCGGATCCCGATCGTTTTTCCTGATCGAGGAGCTGAGGGAGTCGAGCACATATCCGACCAGACTGCTTTGCAGTGCGCTGGATGTTTCCCGCAGCGCGTTTTATGACTGGCTTAGGCGACGTTCAGCGCCCAATGCCGAGCGTGATGCGCTCAGGGCAAAAGTCGTGGAACTGCATGTCGAAAGCCGAGGAAGTGCAGGCGCGCGGATGATTTCTCAGCACTTAAAGGCCCAGCAGATAAAGGTGGGAAGGCATTTGGCGGGAAAACTCATGGCGGAGGCAAATGTGGCCAGCAGACAGCGCCGCCGGCATCAGTACCGCTCCAGAGGCGTCGAAGCGTTTGTGGCCAAGAACCTGCTCGAACGTAACTTTGAGCCAACCGCAATCAATCAGGTCTGGTGTGGCGACGTTACCAGCCTGATGGTTGGGAAACGCTGGTATCACTTGGCAGTGGTCATTGATCTATTCGCCCGCCGAATCGTTGGCTGGGCGTTTTCTCTGATCAATGACGCCCACCTGGTTAGCAAGGCGCTGAGAATGGCGGTGGAGGTTCGAGGCAGACATGCAGGCTTGATGTTTCATTCGGATCAAGGCTGCCAATACACCAGCCAGCGCTTTCAATCTGAGCTGCTTGAGCATGGGATAACGCAAAGCATGAGTCGTCGAGGACAATGCTGGGACAACGCGCCAACAGAGCGTTTTTTCGGGACGCTCAAATCAGAGTGGGTGCCCATCAAGGGCTACACGACAGTTGAAGAAGCCAAGCAGGATATGACCAGCTTCTTCATGCGATACAACCGAATCAGGCTCCACAGCTATAACAACTACCTGCCGCCAATAGCCATGGAGCAGCAGGCAGCTTGATCACCGTAATCGGTGTCCGGAAAAACTTGACCAGAACA
>NZ_FODL01000032.1:0-6701 GCF_900110355.1 Pseudomonas sp. NFACC39-1
ATCTTTTGATCTTTCGCTCAGGACTCAATTGTCTGGGAAAAGATCGCAGCCTCGTTGCACTCGACAGCTCCTACACCGCAACCCAGCGGGAGCAAGCTCCCTCGCCACAAAAGCGGCTAGAGCCTCACACTGGCAAACGTCGACTCATTACGCGCCTGGCTCAACGCCGACAACGGGCCGGACAATGGCGACAGCACCAGGGCCTGTGGCAGCGGCATCATCGCCACCTGCTGCGCGGTGTTGGAGCCGACGCGCTCGTCGCGCGGTGGAATGCCGAAGTATTCGCGGTAGCACTTGGAGAAGTGCGGCGTGGAGACGAAACCGCACACCGACGCCACTTCGATGATCGACATCGGCGTCTGCTTGAGCAGTTGCCGCGCCCGGATCAGCCGCAGCTTGAGGTAATAGCGTGACGGCGAGCAATGCAGGTATTTCTGGAACAAGCGCTCCAACTGGCGCCGGGAGACGGCGACGTACACCGCCAGTTCGTCCAGGTCGATCGGCTCTTCGAGATTGGCTTCCATCAGCGCGACGATTTCCTGCAACTTCGGCTGATTGGTACCCAGCATGTGCTTGAGTGGCACGCGCTGGTGATCCTGCTCGTTGCGAATGCGCTCATAGACAAACATTTCGGAGATCGCTGCCGACAACTCGCGGCCGTGATCGCGGCTGATCAGGTGCAGCATCATGTCCAGTGGCGCCGTGCCGCCGGAACTGGTGAAGCGGTTGCGGTCGAGGGTGAACAGACGGGTGCTCATCGATACCCGCGGAAAGGCTTCCTGCATTGCCGCCAGACATTCCCAGTGCACACTGCAATCGAAGCCATCGAGCAGACCCGCGCAGGCCAAGGCCCAACTGCCGGTGCAGACCGCGCCGAGGCGCCGGGACTGACGGGCCTGGCTTTGCAGCCATGACACGTGTTCACGGGTGACGGTGCGCTGAATGCCAACGCCGCCACACACAATGACGGTATCGATAGGCGGCGCTTTGTGCATGGCCGCGTCCGGCGTGATTTGCAAACCATCACTGGCCCAGACCTGGCCGCCATCAACGGTGAGGGTGGTCCAGCGATACAGCTCGCGACCGGACAGCTGGTTGGCCATGCGCAGCGGCTCCACCGCGGACGCCAGGGAAATGAGCGTGAAATTGTCCAGCAGCAAAAAGCCGATGGATTGAGGCGCACGGTTCTGGGATTGAGCCCCTGGGTTGGACGTCGTCATCGCGGTATCTCCTCACACAAAGCAAGTGATGGCCTCAGGCGGAGGCTCTTTTTATTGGTTGTTGCCCTTGGTCTCTACACAGCAGACGGGCTTTACATCGATAGAGCAATTGCCATGCCTAAATTGAATGCGTGTTCAATAAATCCTGAAAACGACATCGCGCCCAGTCTAAATAAGGCACGCGATGAGTGTGGGTTATAGGTGCCATCAGTGGCGGCAGGCGCCCGCCACAGCCGGCCGTGAGCAGAACGGTAGCACTTGTGGGAACTGGGCTGCGGCACTTGCGCAACCGGTATCACCACAGGTGCGAATGACGAACGGTCGAGGGACGAACAGCGGTGGGTCCGACAAACGGTGTCATGTCTGTTTGCGACGCGCTAAAAGGTGGCGCGTTTGTGGATCAGTGTGCATTTTGTGAGCGATATGCGATCGCCTCTGGCGAGGCGATCAGCACTCCACCGCACTGACCGCCAGGCCACCGCGCGATGTCTCTTTATATTTGTCATGCATGTCGGCGCCGGTGTCGCGCATGGTACGGATCACCCGGTCCAGAGAGATGAAGTGCTGGCCGTCTCCGCGCAGCGCCATCTGCGCAGCGTTGATGGCTTTCACCGCCGCTATCGCGTTGCGCTCGATACACGGCACCTGCACCAGACCACCCACCGGATCGCAGGTCAGGCCGAGGTTGTGTTCCAGGCCGATTTCCGCCGCGTTGCACAGTTGCTCGGGGGTCGCGCCAAGGATCTCCGCCAGGCCAGCGGCAGCCATGGCGCATGCCGAGCCCACTTCCCCCTGGCAACCGACTTCGGCGCCGGAAATAGAGGCGTTCTTTTTGCACAGGATTCCCACCGCCGCCGCGCCGAGAAAATAATCCACCACGTTGGCGTCGGTGACCGCTTCGCTGAACTTCATGAAGTAATGCAGCACTGCCGGAATGATTCCCGCCGCGCCATTGGTCGGCGCCGTCACCATGCGGCCACCGGCGGCGTTTTCCTCGTTGACCGCCAGGGCGAACAGGTTGACCCATTCCATGGCACTCAGGGTCGAACCGATGACATTGGGTTTGTTCAGTTCTTGCAAACTGCGGTGCAACTTGGCTGCTCGCCGACGCACATTCAAACCGCCGGGCAGAATGCCCTCGTGCTTGAGACCTTGCTCGACGCAGTCCTGCATCGCCCGCCAGAGTTTCATCAGGCCGCTGCGGATCTCCTCCTCCGAGCGCCAGACCTTTTCGTTGGCCATCATGAGCTCGGCCACCCGAAGGTTATGGGTGCGACACAACTGGAGCAGTTCTTCGGCACTGGAAAAATCGTAAGGCAACTCGGTGGCATCCAGATCCACCACGCCGCTGGACGCCTGGGCCTGATCGACGACGAAGCCACCGCCGACTGAATAATAGGTGTCACGGTGCAATTCAGCGTTGTCGCCTTCGGCCACCAGCGTCATGGCATTGGGATGGAACGGCAGGTTTTCGTCGATCAGGCGCATGTCCCGGGACCAGACGAAAGGCACCGGCAGACGACCGTCCAGCAGCAGGGTCTGGGTTTCGCGCAGCAGCTCGATGCGGGGGCCAATCTGCGACGGGTCGATCGCGTCTGGCCACTCGCCCATCAAGCCCATGATCACGGCGTTATCACTGCCATGGCCGATGCCAGTGGCAGACAGGGAACCGTAAAGCTGAACTTCCAGGCGCGTTACTTGTTCCAAAACACCCTGTTCACGTAAACGCTGCACAAACAGCGCTGCAGCGCGCATGGGCCCCACGGTGTGGGAACTGGACGGGCCGATACCAATTTTGAACAGGTCGAACACGCTGATTGCCATTGCCGAGAACCTCCAGAACAGGCACATCCGGGCGCAGGAGCGCCCGGTGGCGGAGCTGCTACGCTCAACGCCGGGATGCCCGCATCATCCGGCTTTTGCCAGGGCGTTCGACGTCTGACACCGACGCAATCATGCCCACCGACGTCGCCCGCCCTTTGCCCCGGTTTTACGACGTTTTTTGCGTATCAGAGGCCAGCCAAGGGCGAAAAAAATCTGTAAACGACGTCACTAACACTGGATGCGACCCTCCCTGTACTGGATACGACGCACCCTGTAGGCGACAGATTTGCACTGGTACATGATCGGTTACGGCTCGTTTGCAAGGCCGCGTGTCAGAGAGTGCTCACGCGCCCCCAACCGCAACATCCAAAAAAAGTGCGGATGTCCTTGAACGGGCGCCGCCGATAAAACACCAGGAGTCCACCCATGAAAGGTTCCACGCCGTTGTTGTTGGCCGCCATGCTGAGTCTTCCGCTGCTGGCCAACGCTGCTGAACCCGCGCAGTGCAGCACCGTCAACTTCTCCGATGTCGGCTGGACCGACATCACCGTGACCACCGCCACCACCAGCGTGGTACTCGAGGCCCTGGGCTACAAAACCAAGACCACCATGATTTCCGTACCCGTGACCTACAAGTCCCTGGCCGACGGCAAGAACATGGATGTGTTCCTCGGCAACTGGATGCCGACGATGGAAAACGACATCAAGGCCTACCGCGAAGCCGGTACCGTGGATACGGTGCGGGCCAACCTGGAGAACGCCAAGTACACCCTGGCGGTACCCGAAGAGCTCTATAACAAAGGACTGAAGGATTTCGCCGACATCGCCAAGTTCAAGAAGGAACTGGACGGCAAGATCTACGGCATCGAACCGGGTAACGACGGCAACCGTCTGATCCAGAGCATGATCGACAAGAACGCTTTCGGCCTCAAGGACGCCGGCTTCAAGATCGTCGAGTCCAGCGAAGCCGGCATGCTGTCACAGGTCGATCGCGCCGAGCGCCGCAGCACCGCCGTGGTGTTCCTGGGCTGGGAACCACATCCGATGAACACCCGCTTCAAGATGAAGTACCTCACCGGTGGTGACGAGTACTTCGGTCCGAATTTCGGTCAGGCAACCATCTACACCAATACCCGCAAAGGCTACGTCCAGGAATGCAGCAACGTAGGTCAGCTGTTGAAAAACCTGGCCTTCACCCTGGACATGGAAAGCACGCTGATGGGCAACGTGCTTGACGACAAGATGAAACCTGACGCGGCCGCCAAGGCCTGGCTGAAGAAAAACCCACAGGTACTCGATACCTGGCTCGCTGGCGTGACCACCATTGACGGTAAACCCGGCCTGGACGCCGTGAAAGCCAAGCTTGCGCAGTAATGCTTTTATGCCGGGCGGGTTCGCTCGTCCGGGCTGTTTATTCCTTGCATGCGGATGTTCACTACCATGCTGATTGATCAGAAAATACCCTTGGGCCAGTACATCGCGAGCTTTGTCGATTGGTTGACGCAACACGGCGCCAACACATTCGATGCCATCGCCCTGTCACTGGAAACGATGATTCACGGCGTGACGTTTGCGCTGACCTGGTTCAACCCGCTTGTCTTGATCGGCCTCATCGCTCTACTGGCGCATTTTATCCAGCGCAAATGGGGCCTGACGGTCTTCGTTATCGCAGCCTTTCTGCTTATCCTGAACCTGGGTTACTGGCAGGAAACCATGGAAACCCTGGCCCAGGTGCTGTTCGCGACCCTGGTCTGTGTCTTGATCGGCGTGCCGCTGGGCATTGTTGCCGCGCACAAGCCGCTGTTCTACACCATGATGCGTCCGGTGCTCGATCTGATGCAGACCGTACCGACCTTCGTTTACCTCATTCCTACCCTGACCCTTTTCGGGCTGGGTGTGGTCCCTGGCCTGATCTCGACGGTGGTGTTCGCGATTGCCGCGCCCATCCGCTTGACCTACCTGGGTATCCGCGACGTTCCAGACGAACTGATGGACGCCGGCAAAGCCTTCGGCTGCTCCCGTCGCCAACTGCTGTCCCGTATCGAACTGCCCCATGCGATGCCCAGCATCGCGGCCGGTATCACCCAATGCATCATGCTGTCGTTGTCGATGGTGGTCATCGCCGCGCTGGTGGGTGCCGACGGCCTGGGCAAACCCGTGGTCAACGCACTGAACACCGCTGATATCGCCCTGGGCTTCGAAGCAGGCCTGGCGATCGTATTGCTGGCAATCATGCTCGACCGAATCTGCAAGCAACCCGACGCCAAAGTAGGGGGTGACGCATGAGCATAATCCGCTTCGAAGAGGTCGACGTGATCTTTTCCAAAGATCCACGTGAAGCCCTCAAGCTGCTCGACCAAGGCATGACGCGCAACGAAATCCTGAAGAAAACCGGGCAAATCGTCGGTGTGGAAAAAGCCAGCCTGGACATTGAAAAAGGCGAAATCTGCGTACTGATGGGGCTGTCCGGCTCCGGCAAATCCAGCCTGCTGCGTTGCATCAACGGCTTGAACACCGTCAGTCGCGGAAAATTGTTCGTCGAGCATGAAGGCCGGCAGATCGACATCGCCTCCTGCAGCCCGGCCGAGCTGAAGATGATGCGTACCAAGCGCATCGCCATGGTGTTCCAGAAGTTCGCCCTGATGCCTTGGCTGACGGTGCGCGAAAACATCAGCTTCGGCCTGGAAATGCAGGGCCGGCCGGAAAAGGAACGCAAGAAGCTGGTGGATGAAAAACTTGAGCTGGTGGGCCTGACCCAGTGGCGCAACAAGAAACCTGACGAGTTGTCCGGCGGCATGCAGCAACGGGTCGGCCTGGCCCGCGCCCTGGCGATGGACGCCGATATCCTGCTGATGGACGAACCTTTCTCGGCCCTCGACCCTCTGATCCGCCAGGGCTTGCAGGACGAATTGCTGGAGTTGCAACGCAAACTGAGCAAGACCATCGTGTTCGTCAGCCATGACCTGGACGAAGCCCTGAAGCTGGGCAGCCGGATCGCGATCATGAAAGACGGCCGGATCATCCAGTACAGCAAGCCCGAAGAAATCGTGCTGAACCCGGCCGACGATTACGTGCGCACCTTCGTCGCCCACACCAACCCGCTCAACGTGCTCTGTGGCCGCAGCCTGATGCGCACCCTGGACAACTGCAAGCGCATCAACGGTTCGGTGTGCCTGGATCCGGGCGGCGACTCCTGGCTCGATCTGGCCGAAGGCAACACCATCAAGGGTGCCCGTCAGAACGGCGCGGCGCTGGACCTGCAAAACTGGGCCCCGGGCCAAGCCGTCGAAGGCCTGGGCCGTCGTCCGACCCTGGTGGACTCCAACATCGGCATGCGCGACGCGCTGCAGATTCGCTACCAGACCGGCAATAAACTGGTGCTTCACGATAACCAGCAGGTCGTCGGGATTCTTGGCGACAGTGAGCTGTACCACGCACTGCTCGGCAAAAACCTGGGCTAAGCGAAACCGACGAAAACGCCGCGAGATGATCGCGGCGTTTTTGTTTGTGCAGATATGCCTTGGCACTGCCCTTGGTGGCGAGGGAGCTTGCTCCCGCTCGGCTGCGCGTAGGAGCTGCCGAAGGCTGCGATCTTTTGATCTTTCGCTCAGGACTCAATTGTCTGGGAAAAGATCGCAGCCTCGTTGCACTCGACAG
>NZ_FODL01000028.1:0-15578 GCF_900110355.1 Pseudomonas sp. NFACC39-1
TCAAGACCATCGCGATGGAAGACGGTCTGCGTTTCGCTATCCGTGAAGGCGGTCGTACCGTCGGCGCTGGCGTCGTAGCCAAAGTCATCGAGTAAACGGTTGTAATGTCTTTTTCAGGCCGGCATAATGGTCGGCCTGATTTTGTTTTAGGTCAGTAGCTCAATTGGCAGAGCGACGGTCTCCAAAACCGTAGGTTGGGGGTTCGATTCCCTCCTGACCTGCCAGATTCACTTGGTGTGTCTGGCTTTCTTTTCACAGGATCTTCATAGATGACTCCTAAAGCTGAAGCTCAAGGCTCTCGCTTCGATCTGCTCAAGTGGCTAGTGGTAGTCGCTTTGGTGGTTGTTGGCGTTGTTGGCAATCAGTATTACTCTGCTTCGCCGATCCTGTACCGTGTACTTGCATTGCTTGCTATCGCCGCTGTTGCTGCTTTTGTGGGGCTGCAAACGGCTAAAGGCAAGTCTTTCTTCGTACTCGCTAAGGAAGCTCGCACCGAGATTCGTAAAGTCGTATGGCCGACTCGCCAAGAAACCACGCAGACCACGTTGATCGTTGTGGCTGTTGTTCTGGTAATGGCGTTGCTGTTGTGGGGGCTCGATTCCCTGCTCGGCTGGCTTGTTTCCTTGATTGTTGGCTAAGGGTGTCCCGTGGCTAAGCGTTGGTACGTTGTGCATGCTTACTCGGGTTACGAGAAGCATGTCATGCGCTCGCTGGTAGAGCGCGTAAAGCTGGCTGGCATGGAAGATGGCTTTGGCGAGATTCTGGTCCCCACTGAAGAAGTGGTTGAGATGCGTAATGGCCAGAAGCGCAAAAGTGAACGCAAGTTCTTTCCAGGCTACGTGCTAGTACAGATGGATATGAACGAAGGGACTTGGCACTTGGTCAAGGATACCCCTCGGGTGATGGGCTTCATCGGCGGTACCGCTGACAAGCCTGCACCGATTACAGATAAAGAGGCAGAAGCGATTCTGCGTCGCGTCGCTGATGGTAGCGATAAGCCGAAGCCAAAAACGCTGTTTGAGCCAGGTGAAGTTGTTCGCGTCACTGATGGTCCATTCGCTGATTTTAATGGCACGGTTGAAGAAGTTAACTACGAAAAGAGCCGGATCCAAGTGGCTGTGCTCATTTTCGGTCGCTCTACTCCGGTAGAGCTAGAGTTCAGTCAGGTCGAAAAGGTCTGATTGAACAGGCATCCCAACCCCGCAGCCCTAGGCTGTGGGGTTTTGTCGTCACTGGGATAAACGCGCAAGTAACCGGGGAGCCTTTCGAGGCGCTAGAACCCGTAATTGGAGTGCCTCATGGCCAAGAAAATTACCGCTTACATCAAGCTGCAAGTGAAGGCCGCTCAGGCTAACCCAAGCCCACCTGTTGGTCCTGCCCTGGGTCAGCACGGCGTGAACATCATGGAATTCTGCAAGGCCTTCAACGCCCGTACTCAGGGTCTTGAGCCAGGTCTGCCAACTCCAGTGATCATCACTGTCTACAGCGACCGTAGCTTTACCTTCGAAACTAAAAGCACCCCTGCTTCGGTTCTGCTGAAGAAGGCTGCAGGTTTGACCAGCGGTTCCGCTCGTCCAAACACCGTTAAGGTTGGCACCGTTACCCGTGCTCAGCTGGAAGAAATCGCGAAAACCAAAAACGCGGATCTGACTGCAGCTGATATGGATGCAGCCGTGCGTACTATCGCCGGTTCTGCTCGTAGCATGGGCCTTAACGTGGAGGGTGTGTAATGGCTAAGCTGACCAAGCGTCAAAAGGCTATCGCCGGCAAAATCGAAGCAGGCAAGGCCTACAACTTTGTAGACGCCGCCGCACTGCTGGCCGAGCTGTCGACTGTCAAGTTCAGCGAGTCGTTCGACGTTGCTGTAAACCTGGGTGTTGACCCGCGTAAATCCGACCAGGTCGTTCGTAGCGCTACCGTGCTGCCACACGGCACTGGCAAGACCGTTCGTGTAGCTGTTTTCACCCAGGGCCCAGCAGCTGAGGCTGCTCTGGCTGCTGGCGCTGATCGCGTAGGCATGGACGATCTGGCTGCTGAAATGAAAGGCGGCGACCTGAACTATGACGTAGTTATCGCATCCCCGGATGCCATGCGCGTTGTGGGTCAGTTGGGTCAGATCCTCGGTCCACGTGGTCTGATGCCTAACCCTAAAGTCGGCACCGTAACGCCAGACGTAGCCACCGCGGTTAAAAACGCCAAGGCTGGTCAGGTTCGTTATCGCACCGACAAGAACGGCATCATTCACACCTCCGTTGGCAAGATCGGCTTCGACGCCGTCAAGCTGAAGGAAAACGTAGAAGCCCTGATCGCTGATCTGAAGCGTATCAAGCCAGCTTCTTCGAAAGGTATCTACGTCAAGCGCGTTACCCTGAGCACCACTATGGGCCCAGGTCTGGTCATCGATCAGAGCTCGCTCGACGCGTAAGACTCAGATTGGCGCAAGCGATTGCGCCAATCAAAAAATTGGGGTCCCTGCCTGGCGGGGGCTGTCCAAGACCGTAGGCGACGAAAGTCTTAAACCACAAGCCTACGCAGATGGTGCTCCCGGTTCCTTACCGAATCAGACACCAAAACGACATTCGGTTTCGACCGGATGAAACGGTAACAAGCAGGAGTTAAACCCGTGGCAATTAAACTCGAAGACAAGAAGGCCATCGTCGCTGAAGTCAACGAGGCTGCCAAAGCTGCCCTGTCCGCTGTCGTGGCTGATGCCCGTGGCGTAACAGTAGGCGCTATGACCGGACTCCGTAAAGAGGCTCGTGAAGCTGGCGTTTACGTACGCGTTGTACGTAACACCCTGCTCAAGCGCGCTGTTGCTGACACTGAATACAGTGTCCTCAACGACGTGTTCACCGGCCCGACCTTGATTGCATTCTCGAAAGAACATCCGGGCGCTGCTGCTCGCATCTTCAAAGAGTTCGCAAAAGGTCAGGACAAGTTCGAGATTAAGGCAGCTGCGTTCGAGGGCAAGTTCCTCGCAGCTAACCAGATCGACGTACTGGCAACTCTGCCGACCCGTGACGAAGCAATTTCTCAGCTGATGAGCGTGATGCAAGGCGCAACCAGCAAATTGGCTCGTACCCTGGCGGCACTGCGCGACCAGAAAGAAGCTGCCGCAGCCTAAGGCTCGACACTCCTTTCCGCGTTTTTTGTTTATTTCGATGGTCGCGTAGGCCGTCCCCCAATTCAGGAATTTAGTTTCATGACTATCTCTCAAAACGACATCCTCGAAGCCGTAGCCAACATGTCCGTAATGGAAGTTGTTGAGCTGATCAAAGCTTTCGAAGAAAAATTCGGTGTTACCGCTGCTGCTGCTTCCGCTGGTCCAGCTGTTGCTGCTGCCGTTGCTGAAGAGCAAACCGAATTCAACGTCATGCTGACCGAAGCTGGCGAGAAGAAAGTAAACGTGATCAAGGCAGTACGTGAACTGACCGGTCTGGGCCTGAAAGAAGCCAAGGCTGTAGTTGACGGCGCTCCTGCCATGGTTCTGGAAGCTGTTGCCAAAGACGCAGCTGAAAAAGCCAAGGCCGCTCTGGAAGAAGCAGGCGCTAAAGTCGAGCTGAAGTAAGCATCGACTTTGCGTCTCCAGCCCGAGCGTTAAGCGACAGGCTGATGGCTGGTGGCTCTTGCCACCGGCCTTTTTCCGTTATTGGCAGCCGACTGGGTCGGTGCCTATAGCGAGCTGTATCCACCCGATGTGGTGGCGCAAACCATGGGGTTTGCACGATTTTCTGGCTGCTCCCGTCGGGAGGGGCCAAACAAGCAGGTGACCAAGCTGGGGAACGCTGATGGCTTACTCATATACTGAGAAAAAACGTATCCGCAAGGACTTTAGCAAGTTGCCGGACGTCATGGATGTGCCGTACCTCCTGGCCATCCAGCTGGATTCGTATCGTGAATTCTTGCAAGCGGGAGCGACTAAAGATCAGTTCCGCGACGTGGGCCTGCATGCGGCCTTCAAATCCGTTTTCCCGATCATCAGCTACTCCGGCAATGCTGCGCTGGAGTACGTCGGTTATCGCCTGGGCGAACCGGCATTTGATGTCAAAGAATGCGTATTGCGCGGTGTGACTTACGCCGTACCTTTGCGGGTAAAAGTGCGCCTGATCATTTTCGACAAAGAGTCGTCGAACAAAGCGATCAAGGACATCAAAGAGCAAGAAGTCTACATGGGTGAAATCCCCCTGATGACTGAGAACGGTACCTTCGTAATCAACGGTACCGAGCGTGTAATCGTTTCCCAGCTGCACCGTTCTCCGGGCGTGTTCTTCGACCACGACCGTGGCAAGACGCACAGCTCCGGCAAACTGCTTTATTCCGCGCGCATCATTCCTTACCGCGGCTCGTGGTTGGACTTTGAGTTCGACCCGAAAGACTGCGTATTCGTGCGTATCGACCGTCGCCGCAAGCTGCCTGCATCGGTACTGCTGCGCGCGCTCGGCTATACCACTGAAGAAGTGCTGGACGCGTTCTACACCACCAACGTCTTCCATGTGCAAGGTGAAAACCTCAGCCTGGAACTGGTGCCTCAGCGCCTGCGCGGTGAAATCGCTGTCCTCGATATCCAGGATGATAAAGGCAAGGTTATTGTCGAGCAGGGTCGTCGTATCACTGCTCGCCACATCAACCAGCTGGAAAAAGCCGGGATCAAAGAGCTGCAGGTGCCTCTGGACTACGTCCTGGGTCGCACCACCGCCAAGGTCATCGTGCACCCGGCCACTGGCGAAATCCTGGCAGAGTGCAACACCGAGCTGAACACCGAGATCCTGGCAAAAATCGCCAAGGCCCAGGTTGTTCGCATCGAGACTCTGTACACCAACGATATCGACTGCGGTCCGTTCATCTCCGATACGCTGAAGATCGACTCCACCGGCAACCAGCTGGAAGCCCTGGTCGAGATCTATCGCATGATGCGTCCTGGCGAGCCGCCAACCAAAGACGCAGCCGAGACCCTGTTCAACAACCTGTTCTTCAGCCCTGAGCGTTATGACCTGTCTGCGGTCGGCCGGATGAAGTTCAACCGTCGTATCGGTCGTACCGAAATCGAAGGTTCGGGCGTGCTGAACAAGGACGACATCGTTGCGGTGCTCAAGACTCTGGTCGACATCCGGAACGGCAAGGGCATCGTCGATGACATCGACCACCTGGGTAACCGTCGTGTCCGCTGCGTAGGCGAGATGGCCGAGAACCAGTTCCGTGTTGGCCTGGTGCGCGTAGAGCGTGCGGTCAAGGAACGTCTGTCGATGGCTGAAAGCGAAGGCCTGATGCCGCAGGATCTGATCAACGCCAAGCCAGTGGCTGCCGCGGTGAAAGAGTTCTTCGGTTCGAGCCAGCTGTCTCAGTTCATGGACCAGAACAACCCGCTGTCGGAGATTACCCACAAGCGTCGTGTATCTGCACTGGGCCCGGGCGGTCTGACCCGTGAGCGCGCAGGCTTCGAAGTTCGTGACGTACACCCGACTCACTACGGTCGTGTATGCCCGATTGAAACGCCGGAAGGTCCGAACATCGGTCTGATCAACTCGCTGGCAGCCTATGCTCGCACCAACCAGTATGGCTTCCTCGAGAGCCCGTACCGTGTGGTGAAAGAAGGTCTGGTGACCGACGAGATCGTGTTCCTGTCCGCAATCGAAGAGGCCGATCATGTGATCGCTCAGGCTTCGGCGACCATGAACGAAAAAGGTCAGCTGATCGACGAGCTGGTAGCTGTTCGTCACCTGAACGAGTTCACCGTCAAGGCGCCAGAAGACGTCACCTTGATGGACGTTTCGCCCAAGCAGGTTGTTTCGGTGGCCGCGTCGCTGATTCCGTTCCTCGAGCACGACGACGCCAACCGTGCGTTGATGGGCTCGAACATGCAGCGTCAAGCTGTACCGACCCTGCGTGCCGACAAGCCGCTGGTAGGTACCGGCATGGAGCGTAACGTTGCCCGTGACTCCGGCGTTTGTGTCGTGGCTCGTCGTGGTGGCGTGATCGATTCCGTCGATGCCAGCCGTATCGTGGTTCGTGTTGCCGATGACGAAGTTGAAACTGGCGAAGCCGGTGTCGACATCTACAACCTGACCAAATACACCCGCTCCAACCAGAACACCTGCATTAACCAGCGTCCGCTGGTGAGCAAGGGTGATCGGGTTCAGCGTAGCGACATCATGGCCGACGGCCCGTCCACCGATATGGGTGAACTGGCATTGGGCCAGAACATGCGCATCGCGTTCATGGCATGGAACGGCTTCAACTTCGAAGACTCCATCTGCCTGTCCGAGCGTGTTGTTCAGGAAGACCGCTTCACCACGATCCACATTCAGGAACTGACCTGTGTGGCTCGTGACACCAAGCTTGGCCCAGAGGAAATCACTGCGGACATCCCTAACGTGGGTGAAGCTGCACTGAACAAGCTGGACGAAGCCGGTATCGTTTACGTAGGTGCTGAAGTAGGCGCAGGCGACATCCTGGTTGGTAAGGTCACTCCGAAAGGCGAGACTCAACTGACTCCGGAAGAAAAACTGCTGCGTGCCATCTTCGGTGAAAAAGCCAGCGACGTTAAAGACACCTCCCTGCGTGTGCCTACCGGCACCAAGGGTACCGTCATCGACGTACAAGTCTTCACCCGCGACGGTGTAGAGCGTGATGCTCGTGCACTGTCTATCGAGAAGACTCAACTCGACGAGATCCGCAAGGACCTGAACGAAGAGTTCCGTATCGTTGAAGGCGCAACTTTCGAGCGTCTGCGCTCCGCTCTGGTCGGCCACAAAGCCGAAGGCGGCGCCGGTCTGAAGAAAGGTCAGGAAATCACCGACGAAGTTCTCGACGGTCTTGAGCATGGTCAGTGGTTCAAACTGCGCATGGCTGAAGATGCTCTGAACGAGCAGCTCGAGAAGGCCCAGGCCTATATCGTTGATCGCCGCCGTCTGCTGGACGACAAGTTCGAAGACAAGAAGCGCAAACTGCAGCAAGGCGATGACCTGGCTCCAGGCGTGCTGAAAATCGTCAAGGTTTACCTGGCAATCCGTCGTCGCATCCAGCCGGGCGACAAGATGGCCGGTCGTCACGGTAACAAGGGTGTGGTCTCCGTGATCATGCCGGTTGAAGACATGCCGCACGATGCCAATGGCACCCCGGTCGACGTCGTCCTCAACCCGTTGGGCGTACCTTCGCGTATGAACGTTGGTCAGATCCTTGAAACCCACCTGGGCCTCGCGGCCAAGGGCTTGGGCGAGAAGATCAACCGTATGATCGAAGAGCAGCGCAAGGTCGCTGACCTGCGTAAGTTCCTGCACGAGATCTACAACGAGATCGGCGGACGCAACGAAGAGCTGGATACCTTCTCCGACCAGGAAATCCTGGATCTGGCGAAGAACCTGCGCGGCGGCGTTCCAATGGCAACTCCGGTGTTCGACGGTGCCAAGGAAAGCGAAATCAAGGCCATGCTGAAACTGGCAGACCTGCCGGAAAGCGGCCAGATGCAGCTGTTCGACGGCCGTACCGGCAACAAGTTCGAGCGCCCGGTTACCGTTGGCTACATGTACATGCTGAAGCTGAACCACTTGGTAGACGACAAGATGCACGCTCGTTCTACCGGTTCTTACAGCCTGGTTACCCAGCAGCCGCTGGGTGGTAAGGCGCAGTTCGGTGGTCAGCGTTTCGGGGAGATGGAGGTCTGGGCACTGGAAGCGTACGGTGCTGCCTACACTCTGCAAGAAATGCTCACAGTGAAGTCGGACGATGTGAACGGCCGGACCAAGATGTACAAAAACATCGTGGACGGCGATCACCGTATGGAGCCGGGCATGCCCGAGTCTTTCAACGTGTTGATCAAGGAAATTCGTTCCCTCGGCATCGATATCGATCTGGAAACCGAATAACACGTGACGCGAATCGAGAGCGGGGCTGTTTTGCCCGCTCTCTGCTCCGCCAGGAGGAAAGGCCTTGAAAGACCTACTGAATTTGCTGAAAAACCAGGGTCAAGTCGAAGAGTTCGACGCCATCCGTATCGGATTGGCCTCGCCTGAGATGATCCGTTCGTGGTCGTTCGGTGAAGTTAAAAAGCCGGAAACCATCAACTACCGTACGTTCAAACCTGAGCGTGACGGCCTGTTCTGCGCCAAGATCTTTGGCCCGGTAAAGGATTACGAGTGCCTGTGCGGTAAGTACAAGCGCTTGAAGCACCGCGGTGTTATCTGCGAGAAGTGCGGCGTTGAAGTCGCGCTGGCAAAAGTTCGTCGTGAGCGCATGGCGCACATCGAACTGGCCTCGCCGGTTGCCCACATCTGGTTCTTGAAATCGCTGCCGTCCCGTATCGGCTTGCTGATGGACATGACCCTGCGTGATATCGAACGCGTTCTCTACTTCGAGAGCTATGTCGTTATCGACCCGGGCATGACCACCCTTGAAAAAGGTCAGCTGCTCAACGACGAGCAGTACTTCGAAGCGCTGGAAGAGTTCGGCGACGATTTCGATGCCCGCATGGGTGCCGAAGCTGTCCGTGAACTGCTGCACGCGATCGACCTGGAGCACGAGATTGGCCGTCTGCGTGAAGAAATTCCGCAAACCAACTCCGAAACCAAGATCAAGAAGCTGTCCAAGCGTCTGAAGTTGATGGAAGCCTTCCAGGGTTCCGGCAACCTGCCAGAGTGGATGGTGCTGACCGTTCTGCCGGTTCTGCCGCCAGACCTGCGCCCGCTGGTTCCGCTCGATGGCGGTCGTTTCGCGACTTCCGACCTCAACGATCTGTATCGTCGAGTGATCAACCGTAACAACCGCTTGAAGCGCCTGCTTGATCTGTCCGCTCCGGACATCATCGTGCGCAACGAAAAGCGTATGTTGCAGGAAGCTGTCGATGCACTGCTCGACAACGGTCGTCGTGGCCGCGCTATCACCGGTTCGAACAAGCGACCTCTGAAATCCCTGGCTGACATGATCAAGGGTAAGCAGGGTCGTTTCCGTCAGAACTTGCTCGGTAAGCGTGTTGACTACTCCGGTCGTTCGGTTATTACCGTAGGCCCGACCCTGCGTCTGCACCAGTGCGGTCTGCCTAAGAAAATGGCTCTGGAGCTGTTCAAGCCGTTCATTTTCGGCAAGCTGGAAATGCGTGGTCTCGCTACCACCATTAAAGCGGCCAAGAAGATGGTCGAGCGCGAACTGCCAGAAGTCTGGGACGTTCTCGCTGAAGTGATTCGCGAACACCCCGTGCTGCTCAACCGTGCACCGACCCTTCACCGTCTGGGTATCCAGGCGTTTGAACCGGTACTGATCGAAGGTAAGGCTATCCAGCTGCACCCGCTGGTCTGTGCTGCGTACAACGCCGACTTCGACGGCGACCAAATGGCCGTGCACGTGCCGCTGACGCTGGAAGCCCAGCTCGAAGCGCGCGCGTTGATGATGTCCACCAACAACATCCTGTCGCCAGCCAACGGTGAGCCAATCATCGTTCCGTCGCAGGACGTTGTATTGGGTCTGTACTACATGACTCGTGAAGCGATCAACGCCAAGGGCGAAGGTCGTGTGTTCGCGGATCTGCAGGAAGTTGACCGTGTGTTCCGTGCCGGCGAAGCCGCACTGCACGCCAAGGTCAAAGTGCGGATTAACGAAACCGTGAACGATCGTGATGGCGGCAGCGTGACCAACACTCGTATCGTCGACACCACTGTCGGCCGTGCGCTGTTGTTCCAGGTTGTGCCAAAAGGCCTGTCCTTCGACGTCGTCAACCTGCCGATGAAGAAAAAGGCGATCTCCAAGCTGATCAACCAGTGCTACCGCGTGGTTGGTTTGAAAGAGACCGTGATCTTCGCTGACCAGTTGATGTACACCGGTTTTGCCTATTCGACCATTTCCGGTGTTTCCATCGGTGTTAACGACTTCGTTATCCCGGATGAGAAGGCCCGCATCATCGGTGCTGCCACCGAGGAAGTGAAAGAGATCGAAAGTCAGTACGCCTCCGGCCTGGTCACCCAGGGCGAGAAGTACAACAAGGTAATCGACCTCTGGTCCAAGGCGAACGACGAAGTTTCCAAGGCGATGATGGCCAACCTCTCGAAAGAGAAAGTCATCGACCGTCATGGCAACGAAGTCGATCAGGAGTCCTTCAACTCGATGTACATGATGGCCGACTCGGGCGCACGGGGTTCTGCTGCGCAGATCCGTCAGCTCGCCGGTATGCGTGGCCTGATGGCCAAGCCGGACGGTTCCATCATCGAGACCCCGATTACAGCAAACTTCCGTGAGGGTTTGAGCGTACTTCAGTACTTCATCTCTACGCACGGTGCTCGTAAGGGTCTTGCGGATACCGCGTTGAAAACTGCGAACTCCGGTTACCTGACCCGTCGTCTGGTAGACGTTGCGCAGGATCTGGTTGTGACCGAGATCGATTGCGGCACCGAACACGGCTTGGTAATGACGCCGCACATTGAAGGCGGTGACGTTGTAGAGCCGTTGGGTGAGCGCGTATTGGGTCGTGTCATTGCCCGTGACGTATTCAAGCCTGGTACCGAGGACGTCATCGTTCCTGCCGGCACTCTGGTTGACGAGAAGTGGGTCGAGTTCATCGAACTCAACAGCATCGACGAAGTGATCGTGCGTTCGCCGATCAGCTGCGAAACCCGCTATGGCATCTGCGCCAAGTGCTACGGTCGCGACCTGGCTCGTGGTCACCAGGTGAACATTGGTGAAGCGGTCGGCGTTATCGCTGCCCAGTCCATCGGTGAGCCGGGTACCCAGCTGACAATGCGTACGTTCCACATCGGTGGTGCGGCCAGCCGGACCTCCGCAGCCGACAGTGTTCAGGTGAAAAATGGCGGTACTGTCCGTCTGCATAACCTCAAGCACGTAGAGCGCGTGGACGGTCACCTGGTGGCTGTATCGCGTTCCGGTGAGCTGGCAATCGCTGACGACTTCGGTCGTGAGCGCGAGCGTTACAAGCTGCCGTACGGTGCTGTAATTTCGGTCAAGGAAGGTGACAAGGTCGACGCTGGCGCCATCGTCGCCAAGTGGGATCCGCACACCCACCCGATCGTGACCGAAATGAAAGGTACCGTGACCTACGTGGGCATGGAAGAAGGCATCACGATCAAGCGTCAGACCGACGAATTGACCGGTATGACCAACATTGAAGTACTCGACGCAAAAGATCGTCCAGCGGCTGGCAAGGACATCCGTCCGGCCGTGAAGATGGTCGATGACAACGGCAAGGATCTGTTGCTGCCAGGTACTGACGTAATCGCTCAGTACTTCCTGCCAGCCAACGCCCTGGTCGGTGTTGCGGACGGTGCGCGGATCGCGATCGGTGATGTTATCGCTCGTATCCCGCAGGAAACTTCGAAAACCCGCGACATCACCGGTGGTCTGCCGCGTGTTGCCGACCTTTTCGAAGCTCGTCGTCCGAAAGAGGCCTCGATTCTGGCTGAAGTCAGCGGCACCATCGCGTTCGGTAAAGAGACCAAGGGCAAGCGCCGTCTGGTCATCACTCCGAACGACGGTAGCGATCCGTACGAAGAGCTGATTCCGAAGTGGCGTCACCTGAACGTCTTCGAAGGCGAACAGGTAAACCGCGGCGAAGTTATCTCCGACGGCCCGAGCGATCCACACGACATCCTGCGTTTGCTGGGTGTGAGTGCGCTGGCCAAGTACATCGTGAACGAGATCCAGGACGTTTACCGTCTGCAAGGCGTGAAGATCAACGACAAGCACATCGAGACCATCCTGCGTCAGATGCTGCGTAAAGTTGAGATCGCTGAATCCGGCGATTCGAGTTTCATCAAGGGCGACCAGATGGAGCTGACTCACGTGCTGGTGGAAAACGAGCGCCTGGCGACGGAAGACAAGTTCGTCTCCAAGTTCACTCGCGTGCTGCTGGGTATCACCAAGGCGTCGTTGTCTACCGAATCGTTCATCTCGGCGGCGTCCTTCCAGGAAACCACCCGTGTATTGACCGAGGCGGCGGTAACCGGCAAGCGCGATTACCTGCGCGGCCTGAAAGAAAACGTGGTTGTGGGTCGTCTGATCCCGGCCGGTACCGGCTTGGCCTATCACAGCGAGCGCAAGCGTCGTCGTGATGCAGACAAGCCGTTGCGCGTAAGCGCCAGTGAAGTGGAAGCTGCACTGACCGAAGCACTGAACTCGAGCGGTAACTGAGTTCTGCGGTAATTAAGTGCCTGGCCCTGGTCATCCCGTTTGCTGGATCGAGACAAATTGTCGAGATCCGGCGGGCGGGGAGGTCGGGGCCTTGCCTTGACTGGGAACAAGATCCTCTTTAGACTCTTGATCCCCTAAATTTGGCGGGAATTCGTTCCTGCCATTTTGCTTTTCTTGTAAGACAATAGCGTCGCAAGACAACAGTGGAGCTAGTAGATGGCAACTATCAACCAGCTGGTACGTCAGCCGCGTAAGCGTATCGTCGAGAAATCCGACGTGCCTGCGCTGCAGAACTGCCCGCAACGTCGTGGCGTATGCACCCGTGTGTATACCACCACGCCGAAAAAACCTAACTCGGCACTGCGTAAAGTATGCCGTGTGCGTCTGACCAACGGTTTCGAGGTTTCCTCGTACATCGGTGGTGAAGGCCACAACCTGCAAGAGCACAGCGTGGTACTGATCCGTGGCGGTCGTGTAAAAGACTTGCCAGGTGTTCGTTACCACACCGTTCGCGGTTCTTTGGATACTTCCGGCGTTAAAGGTCGTAACCAGGGTCGTTCGAAGTACGGTACCAAGCGTCCGAAGTAATCGGCCGTTTTGCAGTTTTTCATTTTATTGAGTCGATAAGAGTAAGGTCGGGCACGCATTAGCTGTCCCGGGCTAACCTGAAGACCGTTTGAGGGCTTATCAATGCCAAGACGTCGCGTAGCAGCCAAACGTGAGATTCTGGACGATCCGAAATACGGAAGCCAGATTCTCGCCAAGTTCATGAACCACGTAATGGAAAGCGGCAAGAAAGCCGTTGCCGAGCGTATTGTTTATGGCGCACTGGACAAAGTTAAGGAACGCAAGAACAGCGATCCCCTGGAAATCTTCGAGAAAGCTCTCGACGCCATCGCTCCGCTGGTCGAAGTGAAGTCGCGCCGTGTAGGCGGTGCTACTTACCAGGTTCCGGTCGAAGTTCGTCCGTCCCGTCGTAACGCCCTGGCAATGCGCTGGTTGGTAGACTTCGCCCGCAAGCGCGGTGAGAAGTCCATGGCTCTGCGTTTGGCCGGCGAACTGTTGGACGCTGCTGAAGGTAAAGGTGCTGCAGTTAAGAAGCGTGAAGACGTGCACCGTATGGCTGAAGCCAACAAGGCTTTCTCGCACTACCGCTTCTAATTCTAGCGTCACTCAATTTGCGAGGGCTTTATGGCTCGTACTACACCGATTAATCGCTACCGTAACATCGGTATCGTTGCCCACGTGGATGCTGGTAAAACCACCACCACTGAGCGCGTCCTTTTTTACACTGGCAAAAGTCACAAGATGGGCGAGGTGCATGATGGCGCCGCGACCACCGACTGGATGGTGCAGGAGCAGGAGCGTGGTATTACCATTACTTCTGCTGCCATTACCGCCTTCTGGAAGGGTTCCGAGAAGCAGTACAAGGACGAGCACCGCTTCAACGTCATCGACACCCCGGGTCACGTAGACTTCACCATTGAAGTTGAGCGTTCCCTGCGTGTACTCGACGGCGCTGTGGTTGTGTTCTGCGGTACCTCGGGTGTTGAGCCTCAGTCGGAAACCGTATGGCGTCAGGCCAACAAATACGGCGTTCCGCGTCTTGTTTATGTAAACAAGATGGACCGTGCTGGTGCCAACTTTCTGCGCGTGATCGGTCAGATCAAGCAGCGTCTGGGTCACACTCCGGTGCCGATCCAGCTGGCTATCGGTTCTGAAGACAACTTCCAGGGCCAGATCGATCTGATCAACATGCAGGCTGTCTACTGGAACGACTCTGACAAGGGTATGGTTCCTGTTCGCAAGGACATCCCTGCAGAGTTGCTGGAAGAAGCCGAGAAGTGGCGTGGCAACATGGTAGAGGCTGCGGCCGAAGCCAACGAAGAACTGATGAACAAGTACCTTGAGGGTGAAGAGCTCACCAACGAGGAAATCAAGGCTGCTCTGCGTCAGCGTACTATCGCTGGCGAAATCGTCTTGGCTGTTTGCGGTTCTTCCTTCAAGAACAAGGGTGTTCCCCTGGTTCTCGACGCCGTTATCGACTTCCTGCCTGCACCGACCGACATTCCAGCCATCAAGGGTACCGACCCGGATGACGAGACTGTCGAGCTGGAGCGTCATGCAGACGACAACGAGCCGTTCTCGGCTCTGGCGTTCAAGATCGCTACCGACCCATTCGTGGGTACCTTGACCTTTGTTCGGGTTTACTCGGGCGTGTTGAACTCCGGCGACGGCGTGATCAACTCTGTAAAAGGCAAGAAAGAGCGCGTGGGTCGTATGGTGCAAATGCACGCAAACGCCCGCGAAGAGATCAAGGAAGTGCGCGCTGGCGACATCGCGGCCTTGATCGGCATGAAGGACGTCACCACGGGTGAGACTTTGTGCAACGGCGACAAGCCAATCATCCTGGTTCGCATGGACTTCCCGGAGCCGGTTATTTCGGTTGCCGTTGAGCCGAAAACCAAGGATGACCAGGAAAAAATGGGTATCGCTCTGGGCAAGCTTGCCCAGGAAGATCCATCTTTCCGCGTTAAGACTGATGAAGAGACCGGTCAAACGATCATCTCTGGCATGGGCGAGTTGCACCTGGACATCCTGGTTGACCGGATGCGCCGTGAGTTCAACGTCGAAGCCAACATCGGCAAGCCTCAGGTTTCCTATCGTGAGCGCATCACGAAGAACTGTGAAATTGAAGGCAAGTTCGTTCGCCAGTCCGGTGGTCGTGGCCAGTTCGGTCACTGCTGGATTCGCTTTGCGCCGGCTGACGAAGGTCAGGAAGGTCTGCAATTCGTGAACGAAGTCGTAGGTGGTGTGGTTCCTAAGGAATACATCCCAGCGATCCAGAAGGGTATCGAAGAGCAGATGAAGAACGGCGTTGTTGCCGGCTATCCGCTGATCGGCCTGAAGGCGACTGTGTTCGATGGTTCTTACCACGACGTCGACTCCAACGAGATGGCGTTCAAGGTGGCTGCCTCCATGGCGACCAAGCAGCTGGCCCAGAAGGGCGGTGGTGAGTTGCTTGAGCCGATCATGGCGGTAGAGGTTGTTACGCCTGAAGACTACATGGGTGATGTCATGGGCGACCTTAACCGTCGTCGTGGCATGATTCTGGGTATGGAAGATACGGTTTCCGGCAAGGTCATTCGTGCCGAGGTTCCGTTGGGTGAAATGTTCGGTTACGCAACCGACGTTCGTTCCATGTCTCAGGGTCGCGCGAGCTACTCTATGGAATTCAAAAAATACAATACAGCTCCGTCGCATATCGTCGAAACTGTTACCAAAAAGCAAGGCTGATTCAGCCCTTTAAGCTAGGAGTTAATTGTCGTGGCTAAAGAAAAATTTGAACGGAACAAACCGCACGTCAACGTTGGCACCATCGGTCACGTCGACCACGGTAAAACCACGCTGACCGCTGCTCTGACCCGTGTCTGCTCCGAAGTTTTCGGTTC
>NZ_FODL01000026.1:0-32408 GCF_900110355.1 Pseudomonas sp. NFACC39-1
CGGGCTGGCCGTTGATGGTGACTTTGTCCGAGCCTTCGGCCATGAACTGCGGCGGCATCGGTGGGTGCTTGGTGCAGATCACCAGGTCTTCCGGTCGGGTCTCTGTGCCGGGGGCGGGCGAGGCGACGGTGGGGCGCCACATCTGCGAGAAGAAGTTGCCGGCCATGTCCAGGTAGCTGGGCTCGGCTTCTTCTTCCGGCTCGGGCATGTCCAATTCGGTGCCGGCCGGCGCGACCTGGGAAACAACCGCCCCGGCGGCGCGGGCCGAGGGGATGTTGTTGGTAAAGGTGTCCTTGGAGCCGGTGAGGATGTTGGCCTGCACCGTGGGCGGAAAGAGCGCGTTGCCGATGCCTTCGCAGATATTACTCAGGCCTTTGTCGGCCCCGGTCTTGCTCATGGCAAGGCCCACGACCGCGCCCACGACCGCGCCGAGCAGGAAGCAACCCAAGCCACCCGTGGCGACGGTGATACCGGTGGCGGCCACCACGGCAGCGGTCGCCAGGGCGGTGATGGCGATGTTCGCCGCCACTTCCAGCACGCCGCCGAGGATGTCGGCCATCATCGAGGTGTGGTTCAGTGCGTCGCCCAGGCGAGCGGCCCAGAGCGCGTCAGACATGCAGTTGGCTCATCACGCCGGAACGTCAAACAACAACGAGCCCTTGATCGTCGCCCAATGCGCCGCCTCAGCATCACCGAGCTTCTCGGCCTTCACGTAGCTCAAGGCAAGCATCTTGCGCGTGCCGGGCAGTACCAGGGCGAGCTGAAACTGGAAGACCTTTTCGTTGCCCTTGTTGAACTGGCTGCGCAGCTCGACGCCTTCGACTTCCTGGTTGGCGCCCAGGCGCACGGCGACGCCCGGTTGAGCGCGCAAGTCCTGGACCTGTTTTTCCAGGCGCTTGAGCTGGTCGTCGAGGTTGCTCTGCAGGGTTTCGCCGTCGGCCAGCAAGCTGCGGCTGACGATCAACGAGGTGCCCAGTTCAGGGAACTTGAGGATGTTGATCGTGGCGTCCAGCAATTCGCTTTCCGGCAGCTGGAACTGGAATTCATTGATGCGGTAAGTCATGGCACTTAAATCTCGTGGTTAGCCCTTGGGGAACGCGGCAGCGACGTTGGCGTCGATGCTCGCCTTGACGCCCTGGCCGTCGGGCGTGGCACCGGGGCCGCCGCCGTTGTTCAGGTGCAGCACGCCGCCGGTGTTGAATTCGGCATCGCCGCTGGCATAGAAACTGATTTGCACGCCGGTCAAATTGATCTGGCCGCTGGCGTTGAGCTCCAGGATGCTTTCGCCGCACACCAGGCGCAGGTTCTCGCCCACTTCAATGACGTAGCTCTGGCTGATGCTGTCGGTCTTGCGCAGGCCCACCGACAGGATGTCTTCCTGCTTGACGATGCGCAGGCGGTTGTTGCCGATGGTCACTGTCTCGTTGTGGCCGATGCTCTTGTTGCGGTCGTGGCCCACCGAGTGGCTTTCATCCACCTCCACCACGATGTCCTGGTTGCGCTCGGCATGGATATACAACTGCTCGGCGCCTTTTTTGTCTTCCATGCGGATTTCGTTGAAATTCGCTGGCGTACCGCCCTTGCTCGAACGGCTTTTCATGCCGCTCTGGGTGGCGTTTGCGGGCAGGTCATAAGGCACGGTCTGTTCGGCGTTGTAGACGCGACCGGTGATGATCGGTCGGTCGGGGTCGCCTTCGAGGAAGCTGACAATCACTTCCTGGCCAATGCGCGGGATCTGCATCGAGCCCCAGTTTTTCCCGGCCCAGGACTGTGACACGCGAATCCAGCACGAGCTGTTTTCGTTGGACTGGTCGTGACGGTCCCAGTAGAAATGCACCTTCACCCGGCCGAACTGATCGGTCCAGATCTCCTCGCCCTTGGGGCCGACCACCAACGCGGTCTGCGGGCCTTTGACGATGGGGCGATGGGTGGTGGGCAGCGGCCGGTAGCTTTGTTGAGCGGCGATGCAGGTCAGGCTGCTTTCGAACTGGGCCGAAGGCGCGCCGCCGCCGGTTTCACCGCTTTCCTGGGACACGTAATAGCGGGCGCCGACGATCAGGTATTCGCGGTTCTGGTCCTGGCGAGTGAAGCCGGTGAGGCTGAACAGGTGGCCCGAGCCCAGGCCGCGAGCGTTGCCGGCCAGCTCCACTTGCTCGTGCAGGGTCTGCAAGGCTTCGATGCGGGTGCGGGCGTAGTGTTCGCCGTCCTGGCTCTGCACATAGGTGCCGGGGTAGTCGTACAGCGGATAGTCGCCGGCGGTGTGCGGGCGCGGCATGGCCGAACGCACGTCGATGCGCGCGCTGGGGCGCTGGAAGTCATAGTCGTTGAGTTCCAGCGAGCCGGGCTGCACTTCCTGGGCCAGGTGCCAGTCGTGGATATGGTCGCGCTCGCGCTGCTGTTCGTTTTTCGGGTAGTAGGGCACCGAACCGTAGCCGGGCACAGTGGTGTGGGCGCCATAGGCGTCGGCCAGCACCAATACATGGCGGCCCTGTTCGTGGCGGAAGAAGTAGTAGATCCCTTCCTGCTCCATCAGGCGGCTGACGAAATCGAAGCTGGTTTCGCGATACTGCACGCAGTATTCCCACTCGCGATAGGGGCGGCTGAGGGCGTCTTCGAAGTCGGAGAAGCCCAGGTCGCGAAACACCTGCTTGATGATCTGCGGGATGGTCAGGTTCTGGAAAATCCGGCAATCGGAGGTACGGGTCAGCAGCCATAGCCAGGGCCGCAAGGTCGCCTGGTAACTGGCGAACTGGCCTTGGTCAACGTTCTGGCTGAAGCGCGAAACGATGCCGTGGAAATGCCGCTCGCCGCCGCCGTCCAGTTGCAGGCTCACGCACATGGGTTTGCCGAGCACCTGGTTGAGGTCGATGGCGTTGTCCAGCGAGTGCAACTGCAACTCGTAGTTGAACAGCCGCCCCAGCTCTTCGCCGCCGCCCATGTCCTTGAGCAACAGTACCTCAGGTCCCAGGGGGCTGGTGATTTTGGCCAGGCGTGAGGCTTGGTTGAATAACATCAATTATCCCTTGTTACTGCCTTGTTTCCCCGTAGGAGCTGTCGAGCAACGCGAGGCTGCGATCTTTGCTCAGACCCTTGAGTCTCAAGCGGAAGATCAAAAGATCGCAGCCTTCGGCAGCTCCTACATGGGCGGGTTTGACCTTAGGCCGCGTCGCTGAAATCGTACTGCAATTCATTGTCCCGGGCGCTGATCCGCACGCCGGCCAGCGCCTTGCCTTCGAGCATGCGAGTGAGGAACTCGCGGCTCATGTCCGGCAGCAGGCTGTTGGTCAGGATGGCGTCGATCATGCGTCCGCCGCTTTCGGTTTCGGTGCAGCGCGAGACGATCAGGTCGATCACCGCATCGTCGTAGTCGAAAGCGACTTTGTGGGTGTTCTCCACGCGTTTTTTGATGCGGTTGAGTTGCAGGCGGGTGATGGCTTTGAGCATCTCGTCGCTGAGCGGGTAGTACGGAATGGTCACCAGGCGCCCGAGCAGGGCCGGCGGGAAAATTTCCAGCAGCGGCTGGCGCAGGGCCTTGGCGATTTCTTCCGGCTCCGGCACGTTCTGCGGGTCTTTGCAGACCTGGGCAATCAGCTCGGTGCCAGCGTTGGTGGTCAGCAGGATCAAGGTGTTCTTGAAGTCGATCACCCGGCCTTCGCCGTCCTCCATCACGCCTTTGTCGAACACTTGGAAGAAGATTTCATGCACGTCCGGGTGGGCTTTTTCCACCTCGTCCAGCAGCACCACGCTGTAGGGTTTGCGCCGCACGGCTTCGGTCAACACGCCGCCTTCGCCGTAGCCGATGTAACCCGGTGGCGCGCCCTTGAGGGTGGACACGGTGTGGGCTTCCTGGAACTCGCTCATGTTGATGGTGATGACGTTCTGCTCGCCGCCGTACATGGCTTCGGCCAGGGCCAGGGCGGTTTCGGTCTTGCCCACGCCGGAGGTGCCGGCGAGCATGAACACGCCAATGGGTTTGCTCGGGTTGTCCAGGCCGGCGCGGGAGGTCTGGATGCGCTTGGCGATCATCTGCAAGGCGTGGTCCTGACCGATGATGCGGTTTTTCAGGTGCTGGTCGAGGTTGAGCACCGTTTCCAGTTCGTTGCGGGCCATGCGGCCCACCGGGATACCGGTCCAGTCGGCGACCACCGAGGCCACGGCCTGGTAGTCCACGGTCGGCAGAATCAATGGGGTTTCGCCTTGCAGAGCGCTCAGGCGCTGTTGCAGGTCAACCAGTTGCTCGCGCAGGGCGTGGCTGGTTTCGCTACCGTCCTCGCTGTCCACCACGCCGACACGCTCGCGCAAGGTGGCGCGGGTGGCGAGCAACTCGTCCACCAGGGCTTTCTCTTCGGCCCAACGGCTTTCCAGCTCGGCCAGGCGTTCGCGTTCAGCGCTTAGCAAGTTCTCGCTCTGGGTTTGGCGGGTGCCGATGGCGATGCCGATGGCGTGCTCACGGGCGATGATTTGCAGCTCGGTTTCCAGCGCTTCGATGCGCCGACGGCTATCGTCCACTTCGGCCGGCACCGCGTGCAGGCTGATGGCGACGCGGGCGCAGGCGGTGTCCAGCAGGCTCACGGATTTGTCCGGCAACTGGCGCGCCGGGATGTAGCGGTGCGACAGTTTGACCGAGGCTTCCAGGGCTTCGTCGAGGATCTGTACCTGGTGGTGTTTTTCCATGGTCGAGGCCACGCCGCGCATCATCAGCAGCGCTTTGTCCTCGGAAGGCTCGGCGACTTGCACCACCTGGAAACGCCGGGTCAGGGCCGGGTCTTTTTCGATGTGCTTCTTGTACTCGGCCCAGGTCGTGGCGGCCACGGTGCGCAGGGTGCCGCGCGCCAGGGCCGGCTTGAGCAGGTTGGCCGCGTCGCCCGTACCGGCAGCGCCACCGGCACCCACCAGGGTATGGGCTTCGTCGATGAACAAAATGATCGGTTTGGGCGACGCCTGGACGTCTTCGATGACCTGGCGCAGGCGCTGTTCGAACTCGCCTTTCATGCTTGCGCCGGCCTGCAGCAGGCCGACATCGAGGCTGCGCAGTTCCACGTCCTTGAGCGATGGCGGCACGTCGCCGGCGACGATGCGCAGAGCAAAGCCTTCGACCACGGCGGTCTTGCCCACGCCGGCTTCACCGGTGAGGATCGGGTTGTTCTGCCGGCGGCGCATGAGGATATCCACCAGTTGGCGGATCTCTTCGTCGCGACCGACGATGGGGTCGAGCTTGCCGCTGCGGGCCTGTTCGGTGAGGTCGACGGTGAAGCGCTTGAGGGCTTCCAGTTTGCCCATGGCACTGGGGGACATGGCGCCACTGGCCTCGCCCGGTACGGCACCGGCGTTGAAACCGTCGCTAGCGGTCAGAGCGTTTTCCGGGGAGTCGCCGACGTATTCGTCAAAGCGCTCGCTCAAGGCCTCGACCTTGACCTTGTCGAACTCCGACGACAGCCCCAGCAATGCATGGCGCAGGCTTGGCGTCTTGAGAATACCCAGCACCAGATAACCGGTGCGCACCTGGCTTTCGCCAAACATCAGGCTGCCGTAGACCCAACCGCGTTCCACGGCTTCTTCAACATGGGAAGACAGGTCGGTGATGGAGGTCGAGCCCCGTGGCAAGCGGTCCAGGGCTTCGGTCAGATCGCGGGCCAGGCGCGCCGGCTCGATATTGAACTGGCGGATGATGCGGTGCAGGTCCGAGTCCTGCAGCTGCAGCAACTGATGAAACCAGTGGGCCAGTTCCACGTAGGGGTTACCGCGCAACTTGCAGAACACGGTGGCGGCTTCGATGGCTTTGTAGGCCACGCTGTTGAGTTTGCCGAACAACGCGGCGCGACTGATTTCACCCATGCTCATGGCTCCTTGAGGTCTGTGAGGTGTTGGCCTGTTCGGCGTAATGCCGGGCCAGTATTAAATCCTTGGCATCTGTTTCGGGGCGGCCCAACCAGGTGTTGAACCCCAGGCGCAAACCACCGTTGAGCTGCAGCGCCGGTACTTCGGGTTGTTCCAGGATCAGGTTCAGGTCCCAGTCCAGTTCATGGCCCAGATATTCGGCGACCCAGGCCACCAGCTCGTTGAAGGGTTGGCTGCCGGGCAACATGCCCATGTAGTCATCGAGCTTGAGTGGCCCCAGGCGAATGCGGAATTTGTGCTGGCGATCCCACACGTAGCGGCCCAGGCAAAAGTCCACGCCCAACTGATGGGCGCTGACGCCCACGCGGCTGCGTTCTGGCAGTTCCAGCCATTGGCCGACGTATTCTTCGATCTCCACCGGCAGGCCGAAGTACTCGCTGATGATGGCCTTCAAACCGTCCGGGTAGCGGGTTTGCGCTGATAAGTGGCCGCTGTAGTGCAGTTTCGCCGTGTCAGGAATCAGCCCTTGCTTGAGCAGGCTCGGCATGCCCCGACCACTGAGGGCGGCCAGGCGTGCCGACCAATAGTCGTCGTCCGGGCGATCATGGCTGACCGTTGGCCGCGCTTCGGCCCAGGCCCGGTAGAACAGGCTGAGCAGGCGATGGTGGAACACGTCGAGGAAACGTTTGCTGGTGCTGTCGGCGTTGTTGCGCTGGCGCTCGCGCACGTATTCGGTGATGTGCAGCGGCAGCGGGCCGTTGGGGCCACCGAGGCCGAAGAAGAACTGTTCCAGGCGCGCCGGCGCACCGTCGAGGCCCGGTTGCACCGAGGCCAGGGTCGCCGGGGCGAAGGTGCATTCGGCCTGTTGCCCCAGGCGCAGCGGGTCATCGGCCAGGCGTAATGAATGGCCCAGACGCGGCAGTTCGGGGGATTCGCACTCGATACGCCGCAAGGCCTGGAAGAAGTCGTATTCCCAGGGCTCCTGATGCATCGCGTCCAGGGTACTCAAAGGGTCGGACGACGTCCGGGCTTGGCTTTCCATCGCATGATCTCGCCGCGTTCGGTGGTACGGATCACCGTCTCGGTAAAACTGTTGATCGACACGTAGCGTGCCAGGAAGCGCTCGAACACCGCGCCGAGCAAAAACACCCCGGTGCCGCGAAACGCGTTTTCATCAAATTCCAGGGTGATTTCCAGGCCACGACCAAACACGATCGGGCCGGGCATCGGCAAGCGTCGAGTGCAGGCCTTGCTGCTGACTTCGCGCAGGCCTTCGATCTGCAACTGCAGCGCTGCATCGTTGCTGTCGCCGTACAGGCGCAGCAGTTCGCGCAGGGCTGCGGCGCCCTGGCCTTGCTCGCTCAGGGACAGGTAATTGAGCGACAGTTGGCTGATCAGGCGCCAGGCCTTGGCGTCGTGGGCATGGCTGGCCCGTGGCCGACTGGGACCTGCTACGCAACGAATCGCGCCGACGGGCGCGCTGTCGGCCAACGTGAAATCGGTCTTGCCGTTGCCCACGCTCATGAACAGCGGCAGGTCGCGGTTGGTGCACAGCGCCGTCACGCCCAGTTGGCGCAGGTCGTGGCGATAGGGCGCCTGCTGGCTGTCCACCAGGCTGACGAAGGTTTCGCTGCCCACGTAGGTCGAGCGCGGGCCGTTGCGGCGCTGGTCGCTGGATAACACTCGCGGCTCACGTCGTACTGTGTAGTAGGCCTGGTCGCGCCCGTAACGTGACGGATCGCGCACGGCATAGAACGGCAGGAACGGCTGCTCCGGCCCGGTGCCGTGGCCGGTGAGGCCGGTCAGCGAATGCACTTCGAAATCCATCGGGCGGGTGCGGTCGGCGATGACGTGATGTTCGTTGACCCGCTCCGAGAGGTGGATGCGATCCAGGCGCTTGGGGAACAGGTTGATCGCAGGCGTGCAGAACGGCAGAAACTGAGCGGCGCCAACGCTGCCCTCCAGGCTCGGGTCGTGACGGTCGAACAGCACGATCAGCTCCAGCTCCTGACCGTCGCAGCGCTTGACCGCGCGGCTCAATTGGGTGAAGTCGACGAACAGGAACCGATGGGGCAGGGCGAAGTATTCCTGCAACAAGCGATAGCCCTGGAAGGCGCGTGAGACCACGGGCAGCGCGGCATCGGCATCGTCGAAACCCCGCGAGCACAGCGCGTCCTGGGGCAAGCGTTCAACCCAATCGCCGCCGGGCTTGCGGGCGAACACCGCGCAAGCATTGCTCAGCAGTTGTTCGTAGAGGCGGAAGGGCTGTTCGTCGGCACCGCTGAGGTACAGCGGCAGGTTGTCCAGGGGCAGGCTGTTGAACGGCAGTTCGGCACCTGTACGCAGGGTCAGGCGCAGGCCGGCCTTGGCCTTAGGCTCGCTGGCGGCCAGGCGTCCGAGCACGGCGGACGGGTTGCCGAAGTATTCGGCCTGGCTGACCTGCAGCGGCCACAACGTCACCGCGTGGGCGGTGCGGTACTCGCAGCAGGTCTGGGTTTCACGCCCCAGGGCGGCGCGCAGGACGGTGTCCCGGGGCAGCGCAAAGCCTGCGCTCAGCGAGCCCTCATCGGGGTCGGTCTGCAGTTGCACCACGGTCATCGACGGCGTGGGCGCCAGATAGTGGGGGTAGGCGATTTCCAGCAGGTTATGGGTGAAGGTCGGGTACTCGGCATCGAGCTTGAGCTGCACCCGCGCCGTCAGGTAGGCGAAGCCTTCGAGCAAACGTTCGACGTACGGGTCGGCACAGTCCATCCCGGACAACGTCAGCCGACTGGCGATCTTGGGGTATTCCTTGGCGAACTCCGCCGCGCTTTCGCGCACATGGTGCAGTTCCTGGTTGTACAGCTCCAGCAGGCGCGGGTTCATGGGCGTCTCCGCTGATCGGCGTGGACTACGCGCACGTGGCCGGTTTCCAGGTCCAGGTCGGTTTGCAGCATCAGACGCAGCGGCACGGGCTGCGCCCAGAGGTCACCCTCGATCTCGAAACTCAAGGCGTTGTGGTTCATTTCGGCGGTTGCTCGGGCTCGCACCCGCAGGGTATGGCGCAAGATGCGTGGTTCGAACGTGGCGATGGCCTGGTGGATCAGCGCTTCGAGGGCCGGCAGGTCGACGTTCGACGCGCTGTTGCCGGCCAGCGCCGGCAACCCGAAATTGACCACAGACGTGCCTGCCGGGGTGTGCAGCGTGGCATCGGCATCGAGCAACGAAGTGGTGTTGAGTAACCACGCCAGGTCGCGCAGCACCGAGGCTTTCAACTGGGTGAGCGACAACACGCGCTTGTCGGCGCTTTCCTTGAGGTTGCTCGGATCGTCGTCGGTCAACCGGTCCAGCAGGGACGGTTGCAGGCGATCGCGGGTGGCGATTTCGGTTACCAAGTGAAAAGGCCCGTGTAGTTTTTCTGATCGCCTGCACCGCGCAGGCAACTACCCGTGCGAGCGATTATCGAGGGTTCGAGTTGTCCGTTGATCTGGCGTATGGCGCGATACTCGGATCGACACTCAGGACTGTCCTCAGCCGTTGTCGTCAGATGAATAACGATGACAATGGGCACTTTGCCGAAGGTCTCGACATGCGATTTGCCTTGTCTGTCGACGGTGAATTGGCAGGGCCATGGCAAGTCGAGTGGCATTAGGGTCTGGTCTGGTTTGCGTAGCGCGCAGCGTTGTTGGTCATTCACCAGGGTTAACTGTTGCCCGTCCATCGAGACCACTTGATTCACCGCTGCGGCTGGCGTCGCCGGTGCAGCTTGCTGCCCGGCACAGGCCGTCAGACTCGAAAGCAAGCAACCCATAAATACTGCGCAATGAGCTTTGATCATAAAAGCTCCCAGAACCAGATCGCCTTGGATCGATAGGACGGATCGTCATACCGGCTAGCGGTAAAGCCACGGTTCCACAGATCGATATGATCGCCGGTGCGACCGTCTAGAGACTCTCCCAGTTGTTGGAAGCAGTCCTTGAAAAAAATAAGGCCTTTTTTGTCCATCAGATTTCGGCGCTCTTCTGCGCTGCCGCCGAGGATAGTTGGACGGCCCAAGTGGTGTTTCCACAACCAATTTGCCAGCGATTCAGCCCCCCGCGCATGCCCATGCGCACACTTGGGTTCGGTGTAGGTGGACTTGTTGACCTTGATGCTCAGTTCGGTATTGAGCGTGATGCTCATGCGAATCGCGCACTGGTTGGCCCACGGACCGTCGCAAGGTTTCGCGTCAGGGTAGGTCACCAGCAGATCGGAATAGGCTTTCCACAAATTGATAAACGAAGGCTTGGCCATGACTCAGATACCGGGTGGGAAAGGATTGGATTCGAGCAAGCACCAAACACCCCCGGCGCGTGGCACCGGGGGCGTGTTCGATCACACCTTGACGTTCTGGCGGATGTTCCAGCCGAACTTGACCGGGCCGCCTTCCTTGGTGCCGTCGGCTTTTTGTGGCTGATAGTCGACCATCACCTTGGCGAAGTTCAGGGTGACGTTTTCGGTCAGGCGATCATCGTTGCCCGAGCCGCCGGTGCTCAGGGAGGTGATCAGCACTTCTTCCAGGTTGATGATCATGTACTCGACCTGGCTTTCACCGCCGGCCTTGCGCACGGTCAGCTTGACCTTGTCGATGTGCTTGCCGCTGGCGCAATGCATCATCAGGTTGGGCGATGCCTTGTCGACGAACTTGGTCAGCGACAGGTCCTGCACGTTGACCTTGCCCGCGCCACCGCCACTGCCCACGTGCATGTTGCCGGACTGGGACATGCCCCAGCTCCAGTTCAGGACATCGATCTCGTCCTTGTGGGCCTTGTCCATGGACTCGCCCTTGATGTCGCCGATCTTGATGAAAATATCAACAGCCATGTTTTCTCCCTGTGTGGTCTCTACCACATTGTTTGATTGACGCCGACCTTGCGAAATCTATTGTGCTGAACGGGGCGCAAGCTGATCTCCAAACCGCTGAAGATCCCCTGTGGGAGCGAGCCTGCTCGCGATAGCGGCGTGTCAGGCAACGCAGGTGGCGACTGATCCGCTATCGCGAGCAGGCTCGCTCCCACATGTTTACCGCGTACCGTTCAACAGGTTTTTACGCACCCTTGGCCGAAGGCAGTTTCGATACCAGGCGCAGCGACACGGTCAGCCCTTCGAGCTGGTAGTGCGGGCGCAGGTAGAACTTGGAGTTGTAGTACCCCGGGTTGCCTTCGACTTCCTCAACGATGACCTCGGCGGCGGCCAGTGGGTGCTGGGCCTTGGTGGTCTCGGTGGAGTGCGCCGGGTCACCGTCGACGTAGTTGAGGATCCAGTCCTGCAACCAGCGCTGCATTTCGTCCTTCTCTTTGAAGGAACCGATCTTGTCGCGCACGATGCACTTGAGGTAATGGGCGAAGCGGCAGGTGGCGAACAGGTACGGCAGGCGCGCGGCCAGGTTGGCGTTGGCGGTGGCGTCCGGGTCGTCGTATTCGGCCGGTTTCTGCAATGACTGGGCGCCGATGAACGCGGCGAAGTCGGTGTTTTTCTTGTGCAGCAGCGGCATGAAACCGTTCTTCGCCAGCTCCGCTTCACGGCGATCCGAAATGGCGATTTCGGTCGGGCACTTCATGTCCACGCCGCCGTCATCGGTAGGGAAGGTGTGGGCTGGCAGGTTTTCCACTTCACCGCCAGATTCCACGCCACGGATGCGCGAGCACCAGCCGAAGTGTTTGAACGAACGGTTGATGTTCACCGCCATCGCATAAGCGGCGTTGGCCCAGGTGTACTTGGAGCTGTCGGCGCCGTCGGTATTTTCTTCGAAGGCGAAGGCTTCCACCGGGTCGGTCTTGGCGCCGTACGGCAGGCGCGCCAGGAAGCGCGGCATGGTCAGGCCGATGTAGCGCGAGTCTTCCGATTCACGCAGCGAACGCCAGCCGGCATATTCCGGCGTGGTGAAGATCTTGGTCAGGTCGCGCGGGTTCGACAGTTCCTGCCACGAGCCCATGCCCATCACGGTAGGCGATGCGGCGGCAATGAACGGCGAGTGCATGGCGGCGCAGACTTTCGACAGCTCGCCCAGCAGCTCCACGTCGGGTGGCGACTGGTCGAAGTAGTAGTCGCCCACCAGGCAACCGTACGGTTCACCGCCGAACTGGCCGTATTCTTCTTCGTACATCTTCTTGAAGATCGGGCTCTGGTCCCACGCGGTGCCCTTGAATTTCTTCAGGGTCTTGTGCAGGTCGGTCTTGGAGATGTTGAGCACGCGGATCTTGAGCTGCTCATCGCTCTCGGTGTTGTTGACCAGGTAGTGCAGGCCACGCCAGGCGCTTTCCAGCTGCTGGAAGTCGGGGTGGTGGATGACCTGGTTGACCTGGGCGGTGAGCTTGGCGTCGATGGCGGCGATGATCGATTCGATCGACTTGATGGCGTCGTTGGACACCAGGTCAGTCTGCGCCAGGGCCTGCTCGGCGAGGGTGCGCACGGCGGTTTCGACGGCTTCGCGAGCGCGTTCGGTCTTGGGCTTGAATTCTTGCATCAGCAGCGAGGCGAACTCGCTGGGGACTTCGGTGGTGCCCAGGGCCTGGGACTGATTTTCACGTGCTGATTCGGTCATGATCATTCGTCCTGATTAAGCCTGGGGCTCGTTGTCGGCGGGCTTCGGCGCGCTGGCCAGGGCCTGCAGCAGGGCAGGGTCCTTGATCGCTTTCATGATGATTTCTTCGGCGCCGGTCTTGCCGTCCATGTAGGTCAGCAGGTTGGCCAGTTGGGTGCGCGCTTCGAGCAACTTGTTCAGCGAGTCGACCTTGCGGGCCACGGCCGCCGGGCTGAAGTCGTCCATGCTTTCGAAGGTCAGGTCCAGGCTCAGGTTGCCTTCGCCGGTCAGTTCGTTAGGGACATGGAACGCCACGCGAGGCTGCATGGCCTTGAGGCGCGAGTCGAAATTGTCGACATCGATTTCAAGGAATTTGCGATCGGCCACAGGTGCCAGAGGCTCGGCGGGCTTGCCGGCCAGGTCCGCCATCACCCCCATGACAAAGGGCAACTGGACCTTTTTCTCGGCGCCGTAGAGCTCGACGTCGTACTCGATCTGCACTCGAGGCGCACGGTTGCGCGCGATGAATTTCTGAGAACTTTGCTTCGCCACGTTGCTGCTCCTGGTCGCTTGAGCGACGGTGTTGGCGTCATCGGGGGTGCCGGTGACGTGACTGCGTGATCCGTTCGCTTTTATTCGCTGTCTGGGCCGCGCAGGTTTTCAAATTGACTCATGCCGTCGGGAATCAGGTTGCGCACGATGGTCGCAAAGTCGGCGTTCACCAGAATCTTGGCCCGATTCAACAGCACCGGCAGCGGGCTGGAGGGCTCTTGACGGGCGTAGTAAGCGAGAATCCGGTCCAGGCTGCGCAGCACGTCGTCGCGGCTGTTGATTTCGCCAGGGGCGGCGCTGCGTGGCGCACTCGCGCTTGGCGCGGTGGCGTGTTCAACCGGCGCGGCGTTGTCGTCGCCGCTGATGACATCGGGCAGGGCGCTGTCGCCGCTCTGTGGGGCGAACTGGCCGAGAATCTGCAGGGCCATCTTGAGCGGTTGCTTCAGCGGGCCAAGGTCCACGCCTTGGGCAGAACCGACTTGATCGCTGACCTGTTGCTCGATGGCTTCGGCGGCTGCGCGAGCTTGCAACAGGGCGTCGCGGGTGATTTCCAGCTGCTCGGGATCACTGTCGAGCAGGGCTCCGGCGAGCTGTTCGGCGCCGAGGCTTTCATTCGGGAAACTTTGCAGGCCGCTGGCATTGGCGGCGGCGCGCAGGCTCACGGCACCGAAGGTGCGCGAGCGGGCCAGGATGCTTTCGCGCAGCAGGCCAATGGTGATATCGGATGTCAGGCCGGCGAGGGCGTTGATGCGCACGGTGGGATCGTTGTCGTCCTCGGCGTCCAAGCGCGGATGCAGCTCGGCCCAGTACTGCTTGAGCAATTCGCTGATCAGGGTCAACACGCGGGCCAGGCCCGGTATGCCTTCCAGGGCCAGGGAACTTTGCAGTAGGAAATGGGTGATGCGCAGGTCTTTGCTGCGTTGCAGCAGGTCCAGGCTTTGCTGCTGGATGCTGCGCCACTCAGGGGGTTCGGCAGGCAATATCGAATCGCCCATGCTGCGCTCGGGCTGACCTTGGGAATCGCGTTCCAGGCGCAAGAAATCCGCGTCATATTCCAAATCTTCACCGCACGGCGAAGTTGCGGATACAGCGGCGAGCAGCAGAGGCACATCCACTTCGTTCGATCTCCCTATCGCCCGCTGAATAACTCGGGCAGTGCACACGCAAGTTCCGAATGGAACTTCACATGTTCCTTGAGGCTAATGGCCCTTTAGATGCTGAATGATCTTAAAGTGCCATCACCTATATTCAAGAAGTTGTGCATTTTTGGTGTAGTACTTATCGCTTGTCAAGGTAAGCTATTTCCCCTGTGTGACAGTTGTGAGGCGCTTAACAACCTGCGCGACCAGTAGGTCAAGGCAGGCACTGATGCAGGTTTTTTGTCATGCAGGCGGGTTAATATCAGCAATCATGCTGGCAAAAAGCCGTTTCGCAGTCGGTTGCAAAGGTTTGCCGACGAGTCGTTCGGGCGTAGATCCCGGCACTCGATCGCATGCGCAAGTGTTCAGCAAGGAGGCAAGATGGCGCTGTGTTTGACGATCACTAGTTATCACAAGATTACCCCGGGCCAGTGTTCTGAGAAGTCCATGGATCAGGGGGTGATGGCAATTGGCCGTAATTCCGATAATGACTGGGTATTACCGGACCCTGAGCGCCTGGTTTCCGGCAAACATTGCGTTATTCAATACAAAGACGGGCGTTATTACTTAACCGATAACAGCACTAACGGTGTGGAATTGGTCAAGGCCGGTGTTCGTTTGCGCAAGGGCAACAGTGAGCCGCTGCAAGACGGCGAAGTTATCCGCATTGGCGATTATGAAATCCAGGCGCGGGTGGATTTCAACCTGCCAGTCTCCGACAGCAATCCGTTTGCTGAGGCGCCCAGCAGCTTCGAAGCCTTGATGGGGCATCAGAGTGCCGGCTTGAATACACCCACGCCGATGCCCGTGGCTCCCCCGGCCCATTTCCAGGGCGCCTCGGCCATGGACACCTTGCCAGACCTGTTCGACTTCCTGAGCCCGAGCAGTGTCCCGCCGGCCACCCAGCCTGACCATGTGCCGGCCCAACAGCATGATTTCCGTCCGCCGACGCCCATTGCTCCTCCCAGCCCGCCGCCTGTGATCGAGCCTGTGTCGCAGGTCTCGGCTTCGGTGATACCGGAGGACTGGGACCCGTTCAGCGACAAGCCCGCGCCCGTGGCAGTTGCCCCGATTCCTGTCGCTGCGCCACCGGTTGCGCCACCGCCCGTTGTCGAGCGGCCTGTCGTAGAGCCGCTTGTCGTAGAACCGGTGCCGACACACCCGCCTCAGGTCAGCATAACCGCCGAACCTGCGCCGCTGCGCGAGGCGCCGGTGACCAGCGTTCAAACCCCGGTCACGCCGCCCAAGCCGCTCGACGCCGCCCAACCGGACCTGTTGCAAGCGTTCCTGCGCGGCGCCGGGCTGGACCAGTTGCGCCTGGACCAGGCCCAGGCTGAGGCGCAGATGGAAAGCATCGGGCGCAGCTATCGGCTGATGGTCGAAGGCTTGATTGATGTTTTGCGCGCCCGCAGCAGCCTCAAGGGTGAGTTCCGTATTCAGCAAACGATGATCCAGCCGGTGGAAAACAACCCGCTGAAGTTCGCCCCCAATGTCGAGGAGGCCATGTTGCTGCTGCTGCGTCATGGCAACCAGGCCTTCATGGCGCCGGATGTGGCGGTGCGTGACAGCTTCGACGACCTGCGCGCTCACCAATTGGCAGTGATGGCTGGCGTGGAAGCGGCCATCAAGCATTTGCTGGCGCGCTTTGAACCGGCGCAACTGGAAGAGCGCATGGGCAAGCCCGCTGGCCTGTCGAGCATTTTCAACGGCTCGCGACAGGCGCAGTACTGGCAGCAATTCACCGAGCTCTACAGCAACATTTCCCGGGAAGCCCAGGAGGATTTCCAGGACCTGTTCGGTCGTGAATTCAGTCGCGCTTACGAAGAGCACAGCGCGCGACAGCGCCGCCTATAACACCTTTAAAAGCAATCAACGGATAGCTCAAACGTCATTGAGGACGCAGGATGATTTTCAGGTTTTTACTCGCAGTCGCCACCGGGCTTCTGCTGACGGCATGCGCCAAGGATGCGGCCGATTCACAGTCCGAAGAGGCTGATACCGCTGCCGTCGAACTGCACTTTCACGCCATTGCCGGCCTCAACCCCGGCGCTACGGGGCATCCGGCGCCGGTCCGGGTGCGTATTTTCGAACTGAAAAATGCCGCCACCTTCGCCCGCTCCGATTATTTCGCCCTGGCCGAACGGGCCCAGGCGACCCTCGGCGCCGACCTGATCGATCAGGACGAAGTGCTGATCCAGCCCGGTCAGCAGTTGAGCCTGCAACGCGACCTCGATCCGGCTACCCGCCATATCGGCGTACTGGTGGGCTATCGCGAACTGGACCGGTCGCTGTGGCGCACGGTGATGAATGTCCCGCCGCGCCAATACACCGAATACCAGATCAGCCTCGACGTGCGCGCCGTGCGCAGCGCCGTCGTCGTTCCCCCATCCAGCCCTGCCCAATAAGCAATCGGAGCCCCCATGTCCTGGAACAATCGCGTGGTCTGGTCGGAAGGCATGTTCATTGGAACGCAGCACTTCCAGCAGCATGACCGTTACCTGGAAAACCTCATCGACGCCCGCAGCCGTCCGTTGTCGGCCGGTGCCTGGGGTTTTTCCCAATTGCTGATCGACCAGGGCCTGCTGGCCCAGGGCAAGCTGGCGATCGTTTCGGCGCGGGGCCTGCTGCCGGACGGCACACCGTTCAACATCCCCGAGGATGACCTGGCGCCGCCTGCGCTGAACGTCGATGACAACCTGCGCGATGGTCTGGTGTACCTGGCCTTGCCGCTCAAGCGTGCCGGTGCGCGTGACACCGTTGACGAAGGTGAAACCCTCGGCGCGGCGCGCTACGTGAGCCAGGTGTGCGAAGTGCGCGACGATAACGCACCGTTCGAGAACCGCGCGCCGGTCGCCTTGGGTTCGCGGGCGTTGCGCCTGTTGACCGCGCAGGACGGCATCAGTGACTACGCCGCCATCGGCCTGGTACGCATCAAGGAAAAACGTGCCGACCGCGCCCTGGTGCTGGACGACAGCTACATCCCGCCGTTGCTGGATGTGGCCGCCTCCAAACCGTTGGCCGCGTTTCGCAGCGAACTGCTGGGCCTGCTCCATCAACGCGGCGAAGCCCTCGCCGGGCGGGTGGTGGCGTCCGGTGCCGGGGGCGCCTCGGAGATCGCCGATTTCATGCTGCTGCAATTGGTCAACCGCGCCCAGCCGCTGATCCAGCACCTGAGCCAACTGAGCCCATTGCACCCCGAGCGGTTCTACAGCGAGCTGGTCAGCCTGGCCGGTGAGTTCTCGACCTTCACCGCTTCGGGGCGACGACCGCAGGAGTATCCGCAATACCAGCACGATGACCTGGCGCTCAGTTACGCGCCGGTCATGCAGGCCCTGCGTGAGGCCCTGTCGATGCTGATTGACAGCAAGGCCACGCCGATTCCGATTGTCGAGAAAGCCTACGGCATCCACGTGGCGATGCTGGCCGACAAGACCCTGCTCGAGAGCGCCAGTTTCATCCTGGTGGTGCGCGCCGATGTTCCGGCCGAAACCCTGCGCGGTCGCTTCGGCCAGCAGAGCAAGGTCGGTTCGGTGGAGCACATTCGCGATCTGGTCAACCTGCAACTGCCGGGCATCGGCCTGCTGCCGTTGCCGGTGGCGCCACGCCAGCTTCCGTACCACGCCGGCTCCACTTATTACGAACTCGACCGCGGTAGCGATCACTGGCAGCAATTGAGCAACTCCGGCGGGTTCGCGTTCCACATCGCCGGCCAGTTCCCGGGGCTTAACCTGGCTTTCTGGGCGATCCGAGGATAAACCGCGATGAGCAACGACGATCGTACTCAGTTCATGCCGACGCCCGGTGGTCGTGGCGCCGACCCATTTCGCGCGGATCCTGGCCGTCCGGATTCGGGTCGTCCACAGCCGGCGCCCGCACCGCTGGCGATGCCGGCCGCCCCGGTCCTGACCGGCAAGGCCCAAGGCCTCAACCCGCTGGAAAGCGCGGCCGGTCCGCTGCTGGCGCTGTTGACGCGCCTGCGCAACACCATTGCCCATCCGGCTCCGGCCAGCCTGCGGGCGCAACTGTTGGCGTACCTGCGCCAGTTCGAGGAGCGCGCCGAAGCCGCCGGCGTGGTGCGCAATGACGTGCTGCTGGCTCGCTACGCCCTGTGCACCGCCCTGGATGAAGCCGTGTTGAGCACCCCTTGGGGTGGCACCAGCGACTGGGGCAAGCAGAGCCTGCTGATCACCGTGCACAACGAAGCCTGGGGCGGCGAGAAGGTGTTCCAGCTTCTGGAGCATTGCCTGCAAAGCCCACGGGAACGCTTGTACCTGCTGGAGCTTCTGTACCTGTGCATGTGCCTGGGGTTCGAAGGGCGCTACCGGGTGATGAACGACGGGCGCAGCCAACTGGAAGCCTTGCGCGAGCGCACCAGCGCGGTGATCCGCAGCGCCCGTGGCGACTACGAACGTGAGCTGTCGCCGCACTGGCGCGGTGTCAGCGTGGCTCGCGATCGACTGGCGCAATTCATGCCGCCGTGGATCGCCGTGGCCATCGGCGCGGCCTTGTTGCTGGCGCTGCTGTTCGGCCTGCGCATGAAGCTGGCCTCCGATGCCGAGCCGGTGTTCAAGAACATCCATGCCCTGGGGGAAATCCCGGTGCAGGCCATCGACCGCCCCGTGGTGCAGCCCAAAGTGATCGAGCGACCACGCCTGGCCGGTTTCCTGGCCGATGAAATCCGCGCCGGTCGGGTCGCGGTGGAAGACGCCGTGGATCGCTCGGTGGTGACCATCCGTGGCGATGAACTGTTCGCCTCGGGCAGCGCCAGCATCTCCGATGATCTGGAGCCGCTGATGCTGCGGATCGCCGACGCCATTCGCAAGGTCAAGGGCCAGGTCCTGGTGACCGGCCACAGCGACAATCGCCCGATTGCCACCCTCAGGTTCCCATCCAACTGGGCGTTGTCCGAGGCGCGGGCCAAGTCGGTGCTGCAAATCCTTTCAGCCAAGACCGGCCAAGCCGAGCGCTTCAGCGCCGAAGGCCGCAGCGACACCGAGCCGTTGGCGTCCAACGCCACCGCAGAGGGGCGTGCGCGCAATCGTCGGGTTGAAATCACAGTATTGGCGGAGGGGGTCGAGTGAAGGCGTTTTTCAGTTTTATGACCCGCTGGGTCATCCCATTGCTGGGGCTGATCGCCCTGAGCCTGATCATCTGGTTCGTCGGCCCGCTGCTGGACTGGCTGGTGCCCGAAGGCCGTCGTTGGGCGTTGATCATCCTGGTGTTCGCGGTGTGGATCGCCTACCGGGTGTTTCGCATCATCCAGGCGCGCCGGCAGGCCGCCGAAGTCATGCGCAGCCTGGCCGCGCAAACACCGCCCGATCCCACCAGCATCGCGACGGCCGAAGAACTCGAAACCCTGCGCCAGCGCATGGACGAAGCCTTGGCGCTGTTGAAGAAAGCCAAGCTGGGTGGGGACGAGCGCCGCAACCTCTACGAACTGCCGTGGTATGTGATCATCGGCCCGCCGGGTTCAGGCAAGACCACTGCGCTGGTCAACTCCGGGCTGCATTTCCCGTTGGCCGCGCAACTGGGCGCCGGCGCGGTACGCGGCGTGGGCGGTACGCGTAACTGCGATTGGTGGTTTACCGACCAGGCGGTGCTGCTCGACACCGCTGGCCGCTATACCACCCAGGACAGCGACGCGACTGTCGACAAGGCCGCGTGGCTGGGCTTTCTCGGGCTGTTGAAAAAGCAACGCGCCCGTCGCCCGATTGACGGTGCGTTCATTGCCATCAGCCTGTCCGACCTGCTGCTGGGCAGCGACGCCGAGCGCGCGGCACATGCCGCGGCGATTCGCTTGCGCATCCAGGAGCTTTACACCCAGCTGGGCGTACGCTTTCCGATCTACCTGATGCTGACCAAGCTCGACCTGGTGCCCGGGTTCATGGAGTTCTTCGACAGCCTGAGCAAGGAAGAGCGCGCGCAGGTCTGGGGCATGACCTTCGCTCTGGACGATGGCAAGAGCAACGACAGCCCGTTGGCGCATCTGCAAAGCGAATTCGCCGGCCTTGAGCAGCGCCTCAACGACCGCTTGGTGGAACGCTTGCAGCAAGAGCGCGACCCGGCGCGGCGCGACTTGATCTACGGTTTCCCGCAGCAGTTCGGCGCGTTGAAAGATTGTCTGCAAAGTTTCCTCGAAGGCGTGTTCAAACCCAACGCCTTCGAAGAACGTGTGCTGCTGCGCGGGGTGTATTTCACCAGCGGTACTCAGGAAGGCAGCCCGATCGATCGCTTGATCGGCTCCATGGCCCAGAGCATGAACCTGGACCGCCAGCACCTGGCACGCCAGACCGGCACCGGACGCAGCTACTTCATCGAAAAACTCTTCACTGCCGTGGCGTTCGCCGAGCGTGGGTTGGTGGGCGTCGATCCCAAGGTCGAGCGTCGGCGCAAGTGGATCGCCCGGGGCGTATTGGCCTCCACGGTGGCTTTGGTGCTGGTGGTTTCGACGTTGTGGTGGATCAGCTATCGGGCTAACCAGGCGTACATCACCCAGGTCGATCAGAAAGTCGCGCCGCTGGGTCAGGCCGTGCAAAGCCTCAGTCCGGCACAACGCGATGTCCTCGCCGTATTGCCATTGCTCAACGCCGTGAAGCACCTGGCCGACGACGCGCCCGATTGGGCCGAGGGTCTGGGTCTGTATCAAGGCGACATGCTCGAAGCCGAGTCCGGCAGTGTCTATCGCAAGCTGCTGATCGCCGTGTTCGCGCCACGTTTGCTGACACGTATCGAAGAGCAGCTGCACAGCGGCGGCAGTTCGGATTTCCTCTATGAAGGATTGAAGGCCTACCTGATGCTCGCTGACAACGAGCACTACGATGCCGACTTTATCAAGGCCTGGGTTGCCCTGGATTGGGACCGCAGCCTGCCGCGTGACCTGCCGGCCGATCAACGTCTGGCCCTGGGCGAGCATTTGCAGGCGCTGTTCGAGCGTCGTCCGCCTACCGCACGCCTGGACCCACGCTTGATCGAAGACCTGCGCCGGCAATTGCAGCAACTGCCCGTGGCCCAGCGCGTCTATGATCGGGTCAAGCGCCAGAAGCTGCCCGAGGGCATTGCCGATTTTCGCCTCAACGAAGCCGCCGGGCGCGATGCTGCGCTGGTGTTCAGCCGCAAGAGCGGCAAACCCTTGGGCGAGCCACTGAGCGGGTTCTTCACGGTCAAGGGCTATCGCCAGGGCTTTTTGCTCACCAGCCTGAACCAGGCTGGAACGCTGGCTGAAGAGCAATGGGTGTTGGGTCGCGACGAGGCCGGGCAGCAGGACGTCGCCAGCCTGGCCGCCGAAGTGCGCCGCCTGTATTTCCAGGACTACCAGCGCCAATGGGACGCCTTGCTGGCCGACATTGACTTCGTGCCGATCACCAGCGTGGCTCAGGCCGCCGATGTCTTGCGGGTACTGTCCGGGCCAAGTTCGCCGTTGAAAAAACTGCTGGTGGCGGTGGCGAAAGAGACCGACCTGCAACAGGAGGAACGCTTGCTGGCGGCCCAAGGCGAGCAGGTTGAAGGCGGTGTGGATAAGCTCAAGGAACGCCTGGGCAGCTTGCTCGGCCAGGAACAGGCCGCGCAAAACGCACCCCAGGCCAGCGTTGACCCAGTCACCGCGCATTTTGCCGAGCTCAACAGCATCGTCAGCAAAAACGAAGGCGAACCGGCGGCTATCGATGGCCTGCTCGCCGACATGAATGCCTTGTACGTGCAGGTCAGCGCCATGGTCGGCGCCAGCGGCGACGCCCTGCTCGGCGAAGCCAAGAATCAGGCCCAGGCCGCTGCCACACGGGTCAGCCTCAACGCCGAACGCCAGCCGCCGCTGGTGCAAGGCCTGGTCAAGTCGGTGGTCAACTCCACCACTAACAGCATGATGGGCGGGGTGCGCAATCAACTGAACGCCGCCTGGACCAGCGAAGTGGTGAACATCTACCGCCAGTCCCTGGCCGGTCGTTATCCCATGTCGCCGGGCAGTGCGCGGGACGCAACCCTGGACGACTTCGGTCAGTTCTTCGGCGTCGGCGGGGTGATGGACAACTACTTCCGCAAATACCTGCAGCCCTACGTCGACACCTCGACCCCGGCCTGGCGCTGGCAACCGGGCGCGGCACAGAAGCTCGGTATCGCCCCTGGGGTACTGCAAACCTTCCAGCGTGCGGCCACCATCCGCGATGCGTTTTTCCGTTCCGGCGGCACTCAGCCGCTGGTGCGCTTCGAGCTCAAGCCGGTGGCGATGGACTCGACCATCACCCAGTTTTTGCTCGACCTCGACGGCCAGCAACTGAGCTACGACCACGGCCCGAGCCGTCCGACCGCCATGCAGTGGCCCAACCCCGGCAGCATCGGCGTGGTGCGGATCTCGATCCTGCCGCCCTCGGCCAATGGTCGTTCCGGTATCACCCTGGACGGCCCGTGGGCCTGGTTCCGCCTGTTGGAGCAATCGGACCTGACCGCCGGCAACTCGCCGGACCGTTTCAACCTGCGGCTGCGGGTCGACGGCGCCAGCGCCTCTTACGAGCTGCGGGCCAACAGCGCCTTCAACCCGTTCAAGAGCCGCGTGCTCAGCGGCTTCAGCCTGCCGGAGCGGCTATGAGTACACCGGGCTTCTATGGAAAGTTGGCCAGCCGCGGGGACTTCGTCAGCCGTGGCTTGCCCCAGAGTTTTATCGGCCCGTGGGATTCGTGGCTGGCGGCGGGGTTGCTCGCCAGCCAGACCGGCCTGGGCGAGCGTTGGCTGGATGCCTATCTGGTCAGCCCGCTGTGGCGTTTCCTGGTCGCGCCCGGGGTCTGTGGGCCCGACGCCGCCGTGGGCGTGGTGATGCCGAGTATCGATCGGGTTGGCCGTTATTTTCCGCTGACCGTCGCGGTGCTGTTGGACCCCGACGCGGACCCGGCGTCCGTGGTGGGCGGTGCGGACGACTGGTTCGAACGGGTGGAGAACCTGTTGCTGAGCACGTTGAGTGTGGAGGCCAGTTTTGAGGCGTTCAATGAACAGTTGGAGACCCTCGGCAGCCCGATGCACCTGCCGCGTACGCCGAGCAGCCGCTTTGCCAGCCTGCATCGCTTCGATGCCACCGACCCGCAGCGGCGCATGAGCGCCCTGGCCGAAGCGGCCTGCGAAGGCGTGAGCTTGTGGTGGGGTCAGGGTTCGGAACGTATCGCGCCCGGTTTGATGCGGTGCCAGGGTTTGCCGGCCGCCGCTGATTTTGCGCAATTTTTGCTCGGCCAAGAAGGTGTTGTGTAGATGCGTCCAAGTGCTGGGAAAGCCTTCAAGTCTGCAAGCAAGAGCCACGTCGGCATGGTTCGCCAGGTCAACGAAGACGCGTGCCTGGAACTGCCGGAAAACGGCCTGTGGGTGGTCGCCGATGGCATGGGTGGGCACGCGGCGGGCGACTACGTCAGTAGCCTGATCATCGACAGCCTGCGCGGCATTGCCGCGGGCCGCTCGCTGGACGAATACGTCGCCGCGCTGCACAGCGACTTGCTGCGGGTCAACGCCGCCGTGCGTGAAGAAACCGCCCATCGCGGCGTGACCATGATGGGCAGCACCGTGGTGGTGCTGGTTGCGCGAGACCTGCGCGGCATGTGCCTGTGGGCCGGTGACAGTCGTTTGTACCGCCTGCGCGACGGCAAGCTCGACAGCATTTCCCGCGATCACAGCTACGTCCAGGACCTGCAGGACAGCGGCCTGCTCAGCGAAGCCGAAGCCCGGGTGCATCCACGGGCCAACATTGTCACCCGTGCCATCGGGGTTGAGGCGCAATTGAACCTGGCAATGGTCGAGTTGCTGCTGGTGCCCGGCGACAGCTACCTGCTGTGCAGCGACGGCCTGACCAAGACCGTCGAGGACGATGAAATCCGTGAAGTCCTGAACCACGATGATCCCGGCGAGATCGCCAGCAGCCTGGTGTCCCTGGGCCTGATGCGCGGCGCGCCGGACAACATCACGGTGGTTGTCGTGAAGGTGCCGTCATGAGCTTGACCTTGAACATTGTCATCCCGGGCTACGACATCGAAGGGCCGATCGGTGAAGGCGCGATGGCCAGCGTCTACCTGGCGACCCAGCGTTCCCTGGAGCGCAAGGTGGCGTTGAAAGTCATGGCGGCCGCGTTGGCGGCCGACCCGACGTTCTGCGAGCGCTTCCTGCGCGAAGGCAAGACCCTGGCGCGCCTGTCGCACCCGCACACGGTCACCATCCATGACATCGGCAACGTCGGTGAGCTGTATTACATGGCCATGGAATACCTGCCCAACGGCACGCTCAAGGAGCGCATTGCCGCCGGCCTGTCGCCGGAGCAGGGCCTGATCTACATCCGCCAGATTGCCTCGGCCCTGGGTTACGCCCATGGCTTGGGCCTGGTGCACCGTGACGTCAAGCCGGCCAACATCCTGTTCCGCGCTGACGGTACGGCGGTGCTCTCGGACTTCGGCATCGCCAAGTCCCTGGACGACCGCACCCAATTCACCCAGGCCGGTTTCGCCGTCGGTACGCCCAGCTACATGAGCCCGGAACAGGCTCGTGGGCAAGACATCGACGGTCGCGCCGACCTGTATGCCCTGGGCGTGGTGCTCTACGAAATCCTCGTCGGCAAACTGCCGTATACCGGCAATGACGCGCTGTCCACGGCCCTGGCGCACCTGACCGAACCGTTGCCGGAGCTGCCGGTGCATCACGGTCATTACCAGGACGTGCTGCGCAAACTGCTGGCCAAAGACCCGGCGGAGCGTTTCCCGGATGCAGCGGCGCTGTTGCGGGCCCTGGACAATCTGCCCGAGGAATCGGCGCAAGCGACGTTGATCCGGCCGTTGCCGCTGCCCGTCTCGACCCCAGCCTCCGGCGATGACCTGGCGGGATTGACGCCAGTGTCCATCGACATTCCGAGCGGCCCGGCGCAGCCCACGCCGCCGCCCAAACCGGTTGCGCCGCCCGTGAAACCGACACCGCAGTCCAGCGTCTCGGAACAACGCAAGGGGCCGGTGTTCGCACTCGCCGCCGTCGCGGTAGCCGTGGCGCTGGCGTTGGGTGGCGCGGGTTATTGGTGGTTGTCGGGCGACGATGGAGAAGACACGCCGCCGATTGTCTCGACACCGCCGGTTAATCCGCCGCCAGTGAAGGCTCCTGACGTTGAAGTGCTCCCGGCAAAACCGCCTGTGGCGACGCAGACCGATGGTGGTCAGCGTCCATTGTTGATGGCTGGCAAGAAAACCCTGTTCCAGCGTGTGCTGAGCAAACCGGGTGCCAAGCTCGCTGAAGAAGCGGGCGCGGCGCCGGGCAAGGCGTTGCCGGCGTTTTCCGTGCTGTACGTGTATGAGCGTAAAGACCTTGATGGCAGCCCCTGGTTGCGGGTTGGCGCGGCCACGGACGGGCGCAGCGACGGCTGGTTGCCGGCCACGCAGGTCAGCGACTGGAAGCAAAGCCTGGTGCTCAAGTTCACCGAGCGTTCCGGCCGTGCGCCGGTGATGTTCCTGCGTCAGCCCGGCGAAGTGGAAAAGCTGCTGGCCGACCCTTCAGCGGCCAGGAATGTCTTGCTCAAGGCCCAGCAGAACCGTGAAGACAACCAGCAAGTGCTGGCCCTGGAACCGGCCGCCAGCGCTGTGCCGCAGAACCAGTTCTACCTGTTGCCGATCTTCGATTCCCGCGAAAGCTTCGACGAGGCCGGCCAGCCGGTGCAGTTGCTGAACGTGGCGTCCATCGACCCCGGCAACACGCCGAGGGCTACAACCAACACGCCCATCAGCACCGCCAACGCCGACGCGTTCCGTACCGCCGTGGTGCTGGTGGTGGACACCACCGTGTCGATGCAGCCTTACATCGATCAAGTCCGCGACGTGGTCCACGAACTGCAAAGCCGCATCGCCGAGCGTGGCGAGCTGGACAGTGTCAGCTTCGGCATGGTGGGTTTTCGCAGCAGCACCCAGAAAACCCCCGGCCTGGAGTACGTTGCCAAAACCCTGATCACCCTGGAGCAAGGTCGCGATCCGCAGCGTTTCATGGAAATGGCGCGGCAGGTCAAGGCGTCCACGGTGTCGAGCCACTCGTTCAACGAAGATGCGTTTGCCGGGGTCATGGAAGCCGTTGAAGGCATGGACTGGTCCGGTTACGGCGGGCGCTTGATCCTGCTGGTCACCGATGCCGGCGCCCTGCGCAAGAACGATCCGTTTGCCGCCACGCAAATGAACGAAGCCGAAGTGCGTCAGGCGGCGCTGGGCAAACAGATCAAGATCTACGCCTTGCACCTGCTTAGCGACGCCGGCAAGAAAACCCACGGCGGTGCGCAGAGCCAATATCGCACCCTGACCGCTGACGCCAACCCGCAGATCGGTGACCTGTACATCCCGGTGCCGGGCGCCGATGTGCGCAAGTTTGGCGAGCGCGTTGACGAGATCGGTTCGGTGTTCGCTGACCTGGTCCATCAGGTGCGCAGCAACAAACCGCAAAGCGTGCCGCAGCTGGGCGCCGCGCCGAGTCTGACGGATAAATCGGCGGCGGTGGGCTACGCGATGCACATGGACTTTTTGGGGCGCAAATCTGCCAGCCAGGCGCCGCAACTGGTCAGCGCCTGGACCGCCGACCGTGACCTGACCAACCCGGCGCTGCCGGCGTTCCAGGTCTGCGTGATGCTGACCAAGCTGCAGCTCAACGACTTGCAGCAGTCGTTGAAGCTGATCGTCGATGCGGCGCGCAAGACCCAGACGTCGCCCAAGGATTTCTTTCAGGAAATCGCCAGTGCCAGTGCCTACATGAGCCGTGATCCTTCGGCGTTGCGCAAGGGTGGCAACCTGGCTGACGGCGGGATTCTCGGAGAGTACCTCGAAGGGCTGCCGTACCGCAGCAAGTCGCTGAACATGACCCAGGACCTGTGGCTGTCCCTGAGCGTGGCCGAGCAGGAGGATTTCATCGACGAGCTGGATTCGAAAATCCGCCTCTACGAGACCTTCCACAATGATCTGGCCAACTGGGTGCGGTTCGGCGATGCCGAGCCGGGCGATGCCCTGTACCGCGTTCCATTGTCGACGCTGCCATGATGCTGAACATCAGTGCCGTACACAAAAGCCGGGGCGCCGGCAGCCAGCGCTACAGTCTGGTGATTCCACGGCTGCAATTGCGTGCTGGCGAACAACTGGCGGTGGTCGGCCCCAGCGGTTGCGGCAAGAGCACCTTGTTGGATCTGCTGGCCTTGGTGCTGGCGCCGGATCAGGCCGGGCAGTTCGATTTCACGCCGGCCAACACGCCGTTGGACGTCGCCGCGCTGTGGCGTGCGGGGCAGCAGGGCGCCTTGGCGGACCTGCGCAGCCGGCATCTTGGTTATGTGTTGCAGACCGGTGGTTTGCTGGGTTTTCTGGACGTGCGCGGCAACATCGAATTGTCGCGCAAACTGCTCGGCATGGCAGATGACGGCAGCGTCACGCGCCTGGTCGGGCAACTGGACATCGCTGATCAACTGGGCAAGAAGCCGGCAGAATTGTCCGTCGGCCAGCGCCAGCGGGTCAGTTGCGCCCGGGCCCTGGCGCATGGGCCGCGCCTGTTGCTGGCGGATGAACCCACCGCCGCCCTCGATCCGCTGAATGCTGAACGGGTTATGCAGTTGTTGGTGAGCCAGGCCCGCGAACACGGCGTGTGCTGTGTCGTTGCGACTCACGATGAGTCACTGGCTCGCGCCAGTGGTTTGCAGGTGCGGCGCATCAGTTGTTGTCGCGACGGCGATGGCGGCGTCACCGCGACCCTCGGGGAGGCTTGCTGATGCGCGGCGCGCTGGTGGCTTCCCTGGCCTGGCAGGATTACCGCAACGATGCCTGGCTGTCGGCCTGTTCGGTGCTGGCGCTGGTGGCGGTGGTCGCGCCGTTGCTGGTGTTGTTCGGCCTGAAATTCGGCCTGGTCAGCAGCCTCACCGAGCGCCTGGAAAATGACCCGGCGACCCGGGAAATCATCCCGTTGGGCGGCGGTCGGTTCAGCGCTGAGTTCGTTGAGCAATTGGGCCGGCGCAGTGATGTGGCGTTTGCCCTGGCCCGCACGCGGCAGATTGCGGCCACTGCGGATTTGAGCAGCGAGGCTGCGCCCGTCACCGTCGAAATGATCCCCACGGCGGCCAATGATCCTTTGTTTGAGCGCCTGCCGGTGCCGCAAGGGCTGGATCAAGTGGTGCTCAGCCACACCGCCGCCGAAAAACTCGGCGCCAAGGCCGGTGATTGGCTGCAGGCCAGTTTCAGTCGGCAGGTGGCCGGTCGTAGCGAGGCGCAGCGCACGCGGGTGCAGGTGTTGCACGTGTTGCCGCTTGAGGCTTTTGCCCGGGATGGTTTGTTCGCGCCGCTGGCGCTACTGGAAGCGGCCGAGGACTACCGCGACGGTCGCGCCGTGCCCGCATTCGGCTGGCCGGGCGATACGGTGGGGCAGAGCGCGCAGCGGGTCTACCCGGCGTTTCGCCTGTACGCCCGGAGGCTGGGTGATGTGGAGCCGCTGCGCCAGTACTTCGCGGCGCAGAACCTGTTGGTATCCACCCAGGCCCAGACCATTGCACAAGTGCAATCGCTGAGCCGCAACCTGTCGATCGTGTTCTGGATCATCGCCGGGCTGGCGTTGGCGGGGGCGTTCGCGGCGATTTTTGCCGGTGCCCTGGCGGCGGTCGAACGTAAGCGCCGGGAGCTATCGGTGTTGCGCCTGCTGGGGGTTTCCACGGCGGCGCTGTTGTTGTTCGTGGTGTTGCAGGCGCTCTACAGCGCCGCACTGGCGGCCCTGTTGAGTGCCGGGCTGTATGGCCTGGCGCAGTCGGGCCTCAATTATTTATTTGCGCAGATGCCGGGCGAGTACGCCAGTCATTTGCTGGTGCATCACTACACCTTGGCCCTGGTGGCCGTGCTCGGCGTCAGCGCCGTGGCGGCGGCGTGTGGTGGCTGGCGGGTGGCGCGCATCCAGGCGTGTGAAGGAATTCGCGATGTATAAGTTATTGGGCGCCGCCGTGGCGCTGAGCCTGGCCGGTTTGACCTGGGCCGACGAAAGCACCGACAAACTGGACAACCCCAAACCGCTGCCCGGTGACGTCAGCCTGCCGCTGCCGTGCGAAGGGCAAATGGTGTTCCGTTATGTCTACATCCTCGCCCAAGGCACCCTGGATGATCGGGAGATCAGCCTTGGCTACCCGTTCAGCGAAGGCGAGGCCGGTTATAAGCAGTCGTTCATTTCCGGTTATCGTCGGGACTTCATCAATGGCCAGTTCACCCTCAAGGACCTGCCCAAGGACTGGAACAAAACCATCGCGCCGTTGATGCCCAAGGCTGACGCCAAGACCCCGCTCAAACCGATGCTGTACTTCATCGGTAAATACGAGGTCACCGCGCGTCAATACGCCCAGGTCATGGCCCAGGCGCAATCGCTGGCCAGCGGTGAGCCGGCACCGGCCTGCGAGGCGCTGCAAGCGGAGCTTCCACAAGGCATGGCCGGACGGTTGCCCAAGGTGAAACTGTCGAAATTCGAGGCGGAACGTTTTGCTGCGGTGTACAGCGCCTGGCTGATGAAGTACCACAAGGCGCTGCTGCCGGTGAGCGGGCGCGGCAGCTCCGCCGAAGACGGCGGGCTGGGCTTCGTGCGTTTGCCCACCGAAGTCGAGTGGGAATTCGCCGCTCGTGGTGGGCAAGCCGTCAGCCGTCAGGATCTGGAAGGAAGGCTGTTTCCCCGCCGTTTGGAAGGCAGTGAAAGCGACGGGCCACTGGCCGACTGGGCGGTGTTCAACCAGGTCGCGGGCGGCACCGGCCAGGCGGCGCGGCTGATGCCCGTCGGCATCAAACTGCCGAACCCCATCGGCTTGTTCGACGTGATCGGCAACGCCGCCGAGATGGTCCAGGAATCCTTCCAGCTGGTGCATGCCGGTCGCCGCCAGGGCGCCTACGGTGGCTTCGTGGTCAAGGGCGGCAACTACCTGGAAGGCGAAGGCACGCTGTTCACCGGCATGCGCCGCGAATATCCCTTATTCGCCGCCGACGGCACCGAGCAAAGCAACGAAACCACCGGGTTCCGCGTGGCGGTCGGGGCGTTGTCGGCGCCGCGCTCACGTTACAAAGAGCTGTTCGCCCAATGGGAGAAAGAAGGCCGCCTCGCATCCCTGACCGATGCCATCGATGAAGCCGAAGACCCGACCAAGCGCCTGGACAGCATCATCGCTGCCAGCGTCGACCCGCGCCTGCAAGCCGAGCTGGGGCTGGTCAACGAAGAGCTCAAACGCAACGTCTCGCTCATCGCCCAGCAGCGCGAGGAAGCGGCGGGCAACCTGATCCAGTCGGCCGCCCTGGTGGTCGAGACCATCAATAACTACAACATTCGCCTGACCAATTTGCAGAACAGTCGCCAGCAGGCCGTGGACGCCAAGGACGAGGCCAGCGCCGAGCTGTTCGCCACGGCCATCAACAACGGCCGCAGCGCCCTCGACGGCGCCGTGGCGATTTACATCGACAACCTGGCCACCGGCACGCGTTACACCGATGCCGTGATCCAGGCGCAGTTTCAACGCATCAAGGAGGAGTTGGAGCGCAAGCCGGTGCTGGGCAAGAGCCTGGTGGCGCGCGCCACGTTATTCGTTCGCCATGTCGGTCAGTATCGTCAGCAAAAACGAGCCGACCCGGCGGCGATATTGAAGGAACTGCTCGCATCGAGCAGTCAGCGGTCTTGATCGTTGATTGACAGCGAGCTTGGAAGGGACTCAGGCGGCGGTGGGCCGTGCTGAGCTGGTCAACACTTAAAAAGAGAACACAATCATGCTTTTCTCCCGTAAACCTTTTACTTCGGTTTCCAAGCGTCACCTGCTGATGGTCGCTGTCGGCTTCAGCACCGTACTGACCGGCTGCGCTACGTCGCCGACTTCCAAGGTCGCGTCGAGCACCAAGGTCGAGTACTACCCTAACTGCTACGAGCCGGTGCAGCACTTGCGCTCCACCGAGGGCAACATGACCAAATCGGTACTCACCGGCGCCGCCGTTGGCGCGGTCGGTGGTGCCCTGTTGGGTGCGCTGACGGATTCGGAAAACCGTGGTCGCAACGCCGCCATCGGTGCCGCCGGTGGTGCCTTGGCCGGTGGCGCGACCGGTTACTACACCGAGCGCCAGAAGCAGATTGCCGATGACAACCAGCGCATCGCCTCCTACGCCGCCGACGTCAATAAAAGCGTCTCCGACATCGACCGCAGCACGGCTTATGCCAAGACTTCGCAGCAGTGCTACCAGAACGCGTTCAGCAAGCTGGTGGCCGACCGCAAGGCCAAGACTGTCAACGAAACCGAAGGTCGCAAGCGCCTGGCGGAAATTGTCTCCGGCCTGAAAGAGTCCAACGACCTGATCGTCGCGGTCAACGGCAAAGCCGCCGAAGACCTGAACAACTACACCCAGGCCTATGAAAAAGACCTGCAGCAAGTGGGTGTGCAGCGTACCGACGTGGTGACCGTGGCGACCGCGGAAACCAAGCCGGTTGTGGCTTCGACCAAGACCAAAAAAGCTGTGAAACCGGCGAAAAAGCCGGTGTTGCCAACCGTGCCGAAAGAAGCGGTGACCACCGAGAAAACCCTGCAGACCGCCAAGGCCAAGCAGGATGAAAGCAAGCAGGTTGCCAGCGCCGGTACCAGCCAGGTCAACAGCATGTGCAAAAACCCGGACCTGGGTGACTGGGCGCCGGTTCCTTGCCCGAATGTTTGATTGAGTGAGGGCTGCTGATCATTCCTTTATGGAGTGATCGGCGCACAAAACCTGTGGGAGCGGGCTTGCTCGCGAAGGCGTCAGTTCAGTCAGCATGTGTGTTGACTGACACCCCGCTTTCGCGAGCAAGCCCGCTCCCACATTTGTTTTGGGTTGCCGCAATAGCCCCGATCCTCTGTGGGAGCGAGCCTGCTCGCGATGGCGGCCTGACAGCCGGCCTGGGGTTTGTTGACTGGGTACATATCCGTTGCTGCGGTAACGGCGGCTTAGGGTTCCGCCCTTACGGCGGGTCACTTTTGGCAAACGCCCCAAAAGTAACCAAAAGGTCTTTGCCCCACCACTCGGCACCTCGCTTAGGCTCGGTGTGCCCTCACTCCGGCATTGCTCCGTGGGCCCGCCGCGAAGGGCCATCCATGGCCCAGCGCGGCTATCCCGGCATCCATGCCGGGATGCCCACTGCGCAATACCTGCATTCGGCCAGCGTGGTTAACGGGGCCCCCAGATCAAAAGCCAGCGCGAGGCGGCCTGACAGCCGGCCTGGCTATAGCGGGTGTACACCATCAGAGCTGTTTGAGCAGAACCTGTGGGAGCAAAGCTTGCTCGCGAGGCGGCCTTATAGCCGACCTGTCTCTCCGGCCGTACCTCGATCCCATTGTGGGAGCGGGCTTGCTCGCGAAGGCG
>NZ_FODL01000025.1:0-34343 GCF_900110355.1 Pseudomonas sp. NFACC39-1
ATCAGTGTGGGAGCGAGCCTGCTCGCGATGACGGCGGCACAGCCAACATCATCGTCAGCTGACCCACCGCTTTCGCGCGCAAGCCCGCTCCCACAAGGGAGTGGTGTTTACTTGAACATCACTTGCACATTCCCCATCGCCTCATCGGCAAACCCTTGCAGGAAATCCCGGAAGCCGGACGGGGTATGCGCATCGGTGTGGTCGGCGATGATGGTCCAGGTGGCGCGGCAGCGGTTGTCCGCCAGGGGCTCGACGCGCATTGCCGCCCACAGGTTATCGATGCCCAGGGTGTTGTAGATCAGCGTCCAGGTCATGTGCATGGCCTGGTCATCACGGCTGTTGAGCTGTTCCACCACCAGGTTCTGCCCGTCGCGGAAAAACTTCTTGCGCAGTGACCTCACGCCATCGCCGGTCATTTCGATGTGCTCAAGTGCCGGGATGAATTGATCGAACCCCGCAAAATTGCCCACCACTGCCCAGACGCTCGCCGCGTTGGCGGGTACTTCCACTGAAGTTTCGACCTCGCAGGCGTGGGGGTTCTTGATCAAAGTGTCGGGTTGAAGTGCATTCATGGTCTTGCTCCTTTTTTTACAGTTGAGGGTGCTTCAGATGAAATCGATGGCCTTGAGGTAATCAGCACCGCGGCGCAGCAGGGCCGGGGATTTTTCCGGGTAGCGGGCACCCATCTGCCTGACGCCGGCCCGGGCGTTGGCGTGGTTGATCAACGAGATGTCGCCGATGTCTTCCTCGAAGCCGTTGAGGTAGAAGCCCAGTACGCCGAACAGGGCGTTGTCGGCATCGACCCGGCCTAATTGCCGTTGCCAGTCGGCGACGCTGACCAGGGAAAATGTGCGGCCGCTGTCACGAAACGACGCCACATAAGCGTCCCAGCTCAAGGGCTCGGGGTTGTGCAGGTTGAACACCGCCTGCGTCGGCTGATAGCGACTGGCATGGAAGGCGATGAAGCGCGCCAGGAAGTCCACCGGCATCAGGTCGAAGTTGAGTGACAGATCCGGCACCTGACCGAGCTGGATCGAGCCTTTGAGCATCAGCATCAACCGGTTCTTGTGGGGCTGGCAGACCCCGGTCAGGCTGTTGAAACTGATGTTGCCCGGGCGAAACAGATTGACCCACACCCCACGGTCCCGGGCCCGCTGCAGGATCCGCTCCCCGACCCATTTGGACAGGTTGTAGCCGTTCTTGATGTAGATCGGTGGCGTCTCTGCGGCGGGCTGCTCCAGGACCTGGCCGTCGGCATCCAGGGCACTGGACGCCGACAGCGTGGAGACGAAGTTGAAGATCTTCTTGCTGCGCCCTTCACACAGGCGCAGGCATTCGAAGATCGGCTCCACGTTGTCCCGCGCCAAAGACTCGTAGTCGAGCACGTGATTGACATGGGCCGCGTTGTGCACCAATGCGCCGAAGGTGCGGTCGATGCGGACGTAGACGTCGTCCGGCAAACCCAATTGCGGTTGGGTGATGTCGGCGGCGTAGACACTGACGCGGCTCAGGTCCAGGTGGTTCAGCCGATTGTCCCGCAGGGCCTGGGCGAAGCGTTCGGCCGCGCTTTGTCCACCGGATTCGCGCACCAGGCATGCGACTTCGGTGGCGCCCCAGGCCAGCAAGGCCTCAACGATGTGTACCCCAAGAAAACTGTTGGCCCCGGTCACCACCACCTTGTGCACATCACCACACCGGCTGACAGGCAGCGGATCGAGGTTGAGTTCCGCTTGCGCATCGATCAGGGCCTGGGGGCTGAGGGTCGATGTGCTGTTTTGCTCAGGATCGTCCAGCAACTTCGCCAGCGTCATCAGCGTAGGTGCTTCGATGAAGCGATTGATCGACAGGCTGCGCCCAAAGGCCTCGCGGACCCCGAGCAACAGTTGAGACAACAGGATCGAATGGCCACCGAGATTGAAGAAGCTTTCATCGGTGGCGATGTCGTCGACCGGCAGCTCCAGCAACTCCGCCCACAGTTGCCGCAGCTGCGTTTCCAGAACGTTCTGCGGCTGGCGCCGATGGCTGCCGACCTGTACTTGCACCGCCGTGGCGAGCAAGGCCCGGCGATCGACTTTGCCATTGCTGGTGTAGGGCAGGCTGGGCAATTGCACGTAGGCCGCCGGGTGCATGTAGCTGGGCAGCGCGTTTTGTACATGCTCGCGCAAAGCCTGGAGGGCGGCGCCGGCCCGCTCTTCCCGAGGGTGAACCAGAAACGCGAGGATTCGCCGACGTTCATCAATGCCCACCGCTACTTGGCGAAACAGTTGGCTGTCGCGCAGGCAATGCTCGATTTCCTCGGGCTCGACCCGAAAGCCGCGGATCTTCACCTGGTTATCACGCCGACCACACAGCTCAATGCCGTTGTCGGTCCACTGGGCGATATCGCCCGTGCGATAAACCCGCAGCGTTGCCCCGCCGGGCAGCGTCAGGTTGAGGTAGCGGCTCGCGGTCAACGCCGGGTCGTTCAGATAGCCGAGGCCGACCCCAGGCCCGGCGATGTACAGCTCGCCCGGTGTGCCTTGGGGCACCGGTTGCAGCTGCTCATCCAGAATCAGCACCCGGCCATTGGCGATGGGCACGCCGAGGTTGCGGTTGTTGTCACCGACACCGAATTGCCGGGTGGTGACCAGCACCGTGGTTTCGGTCGGGCCGTAGATGTTGTGGAAACTGCACTGCGGTGCGAGCTGTTCGATCACGAACGGCTCACAGACATCACCGCCGGTAATCAGGTGCGCCAGCCCCAACGGCGCATCCAGCGGGATCACGCTCAGCAGGGCGGGCGGCAAGAAAGCGTGAGTGACGCGTTGTTGCTCAATCAATGCCACCAGTTGCTGCGGATCGCGCCGCTGGTCTTCGCTGGGCACCACCAGCCTCGCACCCTGGATGAAGGTCGGCAGGATATCCAGCAGCGAGGCGTCAAAGTTGATGGTGGAGAACTGCAATGCCCGGCTGTCACGCTGTAAGCGGACATAGTCGCTATACCAGGCGCAGAAATGGCTGAGGTTGCGATGACTGAGCAGCACGCCTTTGGGCTGGCCGGTGGTGCCGGAGGTGTAGATGGCCACGGCCGGTTCGTCGATGTCCACCACGCGGCGGATCAGCGAGGCCGGGATGCCGGGCTGGGGTGCAGGCAGCTTGCGTACATCCAGCGTCGGCAACGACAGCTCGCCCAGGTCGCTGTCACCGTCGTGCAGCAGCAGGTCCGCGTTGGCGTTCTCCAGGATAAAGCGCCGTCGTTGCGCGGGGTGCTGCGGGTCCAGCGGCAGGTACACCGCCCCGCAACCCAGCACCGCCAGGATAGCTGCGTACAACTGCGCGGACTTGGGCAGGCAGACACCAATCACCCCAGGTTTTGCCCCTGCCAGTTGCTTGAGTATCGACGCCTGCAAGAGCAACGCCAGACTGCGCAAGGATTTGTAGTCGACGAGTTGACCCTCGACCCACAGCGCCGGTTGCGTGCCGTCATCGAGCATGCGCTGTTCGATGTCATGCATCACCGGCACTTTGGCTGCAGCCAGCAACCAAGGCACTGGGGGGCGATTGAGGTGGTGCTCGAAGGCCAGCGGCTCTAACACATCCAGTCCCTGCAACGATTCATCGCAGGCGTCGGTCTGCACCGCCGGCCAGTGATCGAAACAGCCTTGATCCCGGGAAAGCTGGCTGACCAGTCGCGCACCGTGCTCGACCACCGCCGCCAAGGCGCGCAGTCGCAAAGACTGGCCGTTGCCGCCGCCGTGCGGGGCGATCTTTTCCTGGGACAACGGCCGATGCGCGCTGTCTCGAAAAACCACCACCGGCTGTGGCAATGCCTGGCCGGAAAAAAACTGGAGCGCCACGCGCACCTGAAGGTTTGAGCGGGCGTCTAGGGTGCAGGGCAGCGTCCCGTCATCAATCAACAGGTCGACCGCTGCGTGGTGGTTCGCTGATTCAAGATGCACAACACCGTGGCCGTGCAGTTCGAGCTCCTGGGCCAGGTCGGTCATGGCCTGGCTTGTGCCAGACAGTGCAATTTCGAGGCGTCTCATGGGCGGATCCTCATGGGGTCAGATAGTCGGCCAGGGCGTCACGCACGCAGGGGGACGCCAGCATCGAGCTGCTGCGAAAAAAGCGCGTGATATTGCCCACCAACGGATGAAAACGATTGATGGGGTAGGCCAGCGCACCGGCTTCTTCGCGCAGTGACTGACGCACCGATTCGTCGACGGGCAGGTGTGCGATCAGCTGGAAATCGAACGCCTGTTGCAGATCGCTCGCCAAGTACTGGCTGATGAAGCCGGGCATCAATCGGGCAATCGCCTCGCGGTCTGCTTCGGGCGCGCTGCGCCAGTAGATTTGCACCAGCCGCGTCCAGAACCCGGAGTGCCGACCCTCATCCAGCAAGTGGTCGGCCATCAGGCCCTTGATTGACGCCTTGACCGAATCATCCCGGGCGAATGCCGCCACTTCGTTGGTCACGGTGTTCTCGGCAATGGCGATGCAGATCAGCTCCACGGCGCAGAGCAGATGCTCCGGCGCCTGGGCCAGCGTTGCCGGTATGGCGCGGCTGAGCTCGATCTGATCGGGCAATGGGATCGGTGCGATGCCGGTCATCTCGATGGTCTGTTGCATGAAGTCCATCGCCACCAGTGCGTGGTAATCCTCGTCCACCACCACCGTCATTGCGTCGTAGCGGCAGGCGAACGGGAATTCGATGCCGAAGCTGTTCTTGGCAATGCGCCGGGCGGTGTGGTCCACCAGCTCGGTCTCGAAGATCACCACATCGTTGATGAACTTGTAGAGGCTCTGCACCAGCGCAAAGTCGCGCAATTGCGGGCAGTGGCTAAGGAAGGTCTGGCTGTGCACCAGGGGCTGACGGCTCATGGGGAAGATCAACTTGTCGTCGTCTTCGACCCGGCGCCGTGGCCGGGTGCGGATCGTGGCGCGGCTTTCCCAGGCGTCGGCGAAGGACTGGTATTCGACGGCGTTCATGGCGCCACCTGCGCAACCGGTTCGGCCATGCTCTGGCGTAACCCGTCCCACAACGCGGTGCGGCTTTGGACGGCAGCGAGTGCGGCGGCCAGCACCTCGGTTTCGCGTTGCGGGTCGCCATCGATCAGCCGGGCCAAGAGTTTTTCCGCTGCGGGGCCGTGGTCCTCGGAGTCGACTTCGATGTGCCGCTGCAGGTAATAACGGAACGTCGGCGCCTGATCCAGGCCGATGCCCCAGGCGTCCAGCATGCGCTGGAACATCTGCGGGATGACGCTCTCGCGACCATGCACGAAGGCGGCGGCCACGCTGTGGGCCGGTGCGTGCAGCGCGGTGTGCAGGGTCTGGCGGACGAACCGGGCCGCCGCTGGCTCCACCTCGACGCTCTCCAGGGCCGTTTCGGGACTGACGCCTTCCTGTTGCAGGGTGATGAACTGCTCAATGGCGCGAGTATCGGCGCCAACCTCGCGCATGGCGTCCAGGTACAGTTCGAAATGGCTGCAATAGCCGGCTCCGGGGCGGTCATCCGACTCCTCGCCCAGGACGATTTCGTTGATCAAACGTGCAGCGTGTGGGTCGGCCGGCGGTAACCAGGGCAGGTGGACACAGGTCAGCTCCCGTTGCAGCCGTTTGGTCAGTGACATGAAGTCCCACACGGCAAAGACATGGCTTTGCATAAAGCGGCGCAGCAGATCGATTGATGTTATTTCGGAAAAAACCGGGTGTTCGCCAAGGGCGTGTTTTTTCAGAGATAGTTGTTCTTTGGTGGGTAACATCGGAACGTCCTCATCAATGATGTTTGTTCGGAAAAGTCACCCGGCTTTTAATAAAAAAGCGAGCGGGTGCCTGAACCGGAGTCCATAAGTTTTGAAAGTATGTAAGTGCTCGGCTTAACGGCGCATTTATGGCGTCTGGGTAAGGTTTTTCGGGCCTTTGCCATAAACGTAAGCGGTCGATAACGACTCGACGGATAAAAAGCTAATACACCGAACAAGTAAGCGGCAAGTAATTTTTTAATTATTTAAAGAGCGTTGTTTATTGGGCGCGAAGAGGGGTATTAAAACTTTTAATATAAGTTTTATTCAGGCGAAGCCGCTCCTTCCGATAGAGAAGTATCAGAATTGAAGAAGTTGAGTGAATGCCTCACTCGGAGCACTTCAGGGGACAGGGAAATAAGAAGTTGTTGTTTTATGGGGGGGACATCGGTCGGACTTCCGATCATCCCGCCGGTTGGGCGGTGCTCCTTGCGTGTTGGCTTCGATTCGCCTGGCTGCGGCCAGGCGCTGACTTCTTCAGGTCTGTTTTTTAATCGACAAACGCAAGAGTGGGCCCAAATCGATGGCAGTGCCATTGAACTGATGGGGGCGACAGGGCGCGGCTACGCTGCGGCCTCGTCGGGCGGGCGAGAAACCGTGTAGGAGGGATGTGTAAGAAAGTGATGCGCCCCTCAGGGCGCGGGCGTCAGGTCACCGGCTTGGTTTGTTGTTCCAGATAGCGACGGATGGTGACGCAGGCTTTTTCCAGATGCAGCTCCAGCAGGGCAACCGCTCTGTCGATGTCCTGGGCCGTAGCGGCCTCCAGCAGCGCGCGATGATCGTCCTGGGTCAGTTTGCCCAAGCCCATGGACGACAGATGAAAGCGCAAGAAGCGTTCTTCCTCATTGAGCTCGCGCTCGATCAGGTCCAGCAGTTTACTGTTGGGTGCCTTGTGATAAAGCGACATGTGAAACAGCCGGTTGAGCCTGCCGATTTCAGCGTGGTCGGTTTGAGCTTCCAGTTGCTCGATGTAATGGGCGGCCATGGCCAGGTCCTCGGCATCGAGCAGGGGAATGGACAGGCGTAAAGCGAAAGATTCAAGGACTGAACGCAGGGCGTAGGTCTCGATCGCATTGTTGGTGATCAACGGGGCCACCACGGCGCCTTTGTGCTGAACCACATTGAGCAGTGATTGCGCCTCGAGCTGACGCAAGGCCTCGCGTACCGGCATGCGGCTGACGCCGAACAGGTCGGCCAGTTCCTGCTGACGCAGGGCGGTGCCGCAGGGCAGACGCCCGTCGAGTATGGCCTCGCGCAGGGATTCTTCGATGAGTGAGCGTGCCTGGGCAGCGGGAATGGGCCCGTTGACCTGGATAGCGCTTAGCGGTTTGGGCTTCTGTGTCACGACAACGCACCCTGACTGGTAGTAACAAAAATTGGATCCAAGCCAACATTAGTTACAGATTGCCAAGCCGTCAAAACCTCGCGGCCCCGGTTCCTGAACTAAAGTTTAGTCTGCTTGTGGTGATCGCACCTTGCCATTGTCTTTTGCCGGGCCAGGCTTCACCATCCAACGCATTTCCCACGGCCCTTTTTGGACGTATTTCCCTTGGCTGCACCTTTCCCTGTTCCCAGGTCCTTGCGCTGGCTGTTTTCGGCATTGTTGCTGGCCGGCCTCATGCTGGGCGGCCTGCAGGCTGACTGGGACTTTGCGCAGATCAGCCGGCGGGCGCAAGCGTTATATGGGCCGTTGGGCGAAGGGCAGCAACGGATCGATGCCTGGCAGCAATTGTTGGCGACCCAGAAGCAGACGCCGGAGCTAGAGCAGCTCAGGGTGGTGAACCTATTTTTCAACAAACGGGTGCGCTACGTCGAAGACATCGACCTGTGGCGTCAGGTCGATTACTGGGAGACCCCGATCCAGGCCCTGTGGAAAGGGGCCGGGGATTGCGAGGACTACGCCATTGCCAAGTACTTCAGCCTGCGTCGCCTGGGGGTGTCCAGTGACAAGCTGCGCATCACCTACGTCAAGGCGTTGCGGCAGAACCGTGCGCACATGGTGCTCACCTACTACGCGACCCCCGATGCCATGCCGCTGGTACTCGACAGCCTGATCGACGGCATCCTGCCGGCCAGCCAGCGGACCGATCTGTTGCCGGTCTACTCTTTCAATGCCGAGGGGTTGTGGCTGCCAGGCGCCAAGGGCAACAAGAAAGTGGGTGACACCAAGCGCCTGTCCCGGTGGCAGGATGTGTTGAAAAAAATGCAGGCCGAAGGTTTTCCGGTCGAGACGACTAACTAGGAGCGCGCGCTCAGATGTCCTTGTTCAAACAGCTGTTGATCGCTATCTGTCTGTTCCTGGTGGTTGCCTTCAGCGGCAGCTTCATGGTCAGCCTGGAAAGCTCGCGGGCCCAGTATGTCAACCAGTTGCGCTCCCACGCCCAGGACGCGGCCACGGCGCTGGCGCTGTCGCTGACGCCGAACATCGACGACCCGGCGATGGTGGAGTTGATGGTCAGCTCGATTTTCGACAGCGGCTATTACGCAACCATCCGTGTGGTCGATGTCGCCACCGACAAAACCCTGGTCGAGCGCACCGGCACGCCCGACGCCGGCAACGTGCCGCAATGGTTCATCAAGCTCATCGGCCTGGAGCCGGCCGGTGGCGATGCGATTGTCAGCCGCGGTTGGGAGCAGGCGGCGCGGGTCGAAGTGGTCAGCCACCCGATGTTCGCCCTCGCCAAGCTGTGGCAGAGCGCATTGGGCAGTCTGGGCTGGCTGCTGCTGTGCGGCGCGGTGAGCGCGGTGTTGGGGGCCTTGCTGCTGCGGCGTCAGCTCAAGCCGCTGGACTACATGGTGCATCAGTCCCATGCCATCGCTCGTCGCGAGTTCCTGAGCCTGCCGGAGCTGCCGCGCACCCCGGAACTGCGCCGGGTGGTGCAGGCGATGAACCAGATGGTCGAGAAGCTCAAGGCGCTGTTTCAGGAGCAGGCTGAGCGTAGCGAAAAACTGCGGGTCGAGTCTTATCAGGACAATCTCACGGGCCTGGCCAACCGGCGATATTTCGAAATGCAGCTCCACGCCCGAGTGAGCAATCCCGAGCAGGCCAGTTCCGGTTATCTGCTGTTGCTGCGGGTCAAGGACCTGGCCGGACTGAACCAACGGCTGGGCGGGCAGCGCACCGACCAGTTGCTCAAGGCCGTGGGTGAACAATTACAGCGTGAATGCGCCCGCTACCCTGAAACCCACAACCTGGTGACGCGCATTCGCGGCGGGGAGTTCGCCGTGTTGGCACCGGGGCTGGTGCGCGAGGAAGCGCTGCAACTGGCGCAGAACCTCGACAGCGCGTTGGCGAGCCTGCATGCCACCGGTGCGACCGACGTGGCTTCGGTGGCCTCCATCGGACTTGCTCCATTCGTTCATGGCGACTCGCCGCAAGCCGTGCTCCAGCTCGGCGACCAGGCCCTGGCCCAGGCCGAAAGCCAGGGCGAGCCGGGTTGGGCCTGCCTGGACCACAGCGCCTCGGCCAGTGTCGGTGACGATCACCATGCCTGGCACAATCTGCTCGACCAAGCCTTGAGTAATCAGCGCTTCGAGCTTTACTTCCAGCCGGTGGTGGCCGCTCAGGACACCCAAGTGGTGCTGCATTACAAAGTGCTGTCACGGTTGCTGGACGAGCAGGGCCAGACCATCCCCGCCGGGCGCTTCCTGCCTTGGCTGGAGCGCTTCGGCTGGACCGCGCGGCTGGACCGTTTGATGCTCGAACAGGTGCTCAAGCAAATGGCCGGGCACGAACAATCCCTGGCGTTGAACCTGTCTTCGGCGACCTTGGCCGATCCGCAGGCGCTGAACAAAGTCTTTGAAATCCTACGGGCCCATTCCAACCTTGGGCCGCGCTTGACCCTGGAGATTGGTGAAGAGCAACTGCCGGAGCAAGCTGTGCTGGAGCAGTTGACCCGGCAGCTGCGTGAGCTGGGGTTCTCCCTGAGCCTGCAGCGTTTTGGTGGGCGTTTCAGCATGATCGGTAACTTGTCGCGGTTGGGGTTGGCTTACCTGAAGATTGATGGCAGCTACATTCGTGCCATCGACCAGGAGAGCGACAAGCGTTTGTTCATCGAGGCGATCCAGCGTGCTGCTCATAGTATTGACCTGCCGTTGATTGCTGAGCGGGTGGAGACTGAGGGGGAGCTGGCGGTGATTCGTGAGATGGGGTTGTTTGGGGTGCAGGGGCAGTTGGTTGGGGAGCCTCGGCGTTGGGGGTGAGGGTTGCGCTCAGCTGGCCCTGGTTTGAAGCTAACGCGTTCATCCTGTGGGAGCGGGCTTGCTCGCGAAAGCGGAGGGTCAGTTTGCAGTGATGTTGGATGTACCGGCGTCATCGCGAGCAGGCTCGCTCCCACAGAGAATCGGGGATATTGCGGCAACACAGAACAAATGTGGGAGCGAGCCTGCTCGCGATGGCGCTGGGTCAGTCGACATTGATGCCAACTGAACAACTGCCAACGCGCCAGGTTTCGAGCGCCTCATAGGGCCCCTGCGCCCACTGCATCACCTGATCCCGTAGCCCTGACGAAGCCTCCCGGCGCTTGTCCTCGCTGTCACCGGCAAACGCCTGCCCCGGCTGCTTGGCATGCTGCCCCGCCATCGCAAACACTTGGCGACGCTGGGCGTCATTGAGTCCGAAAAATTCTGCCAGCCGACCTGCCATCGCATCAGGCAACTCAGCGTAATTAACCGTCAGCCCGGCAAACTCATGGCAGCGCTCCAGCCCTACCTGCAACAGCCGTCCCAGTCGGCGCGCGACGAAATCTTCCTGGCCGCTGAAGGGCAATCCGTCGTCCAGCACGCTCGGCCCGATCATCCCCGGCACCATGTGCATGCCGGGACGACGCAAATGGGAAACGGCGATTTCCAAAGGGTCGCGGTACACGAACAGCCAGGGCGTGGCGGGAAAGCACTCGCGCAGCAGCGCCAGCTCACCGATGTTCCAGGCGTCGAGCTTGATCACCAAGCGCTCTTCCACGCCTCGGCGGCGTTGCCCATAGGCCGACATCAGCCCCATGAGCGCCATGCTCCGGTCAACGGGTGGTATAGCATTGCGCAGCAGAGCATCCAGAGGCGGCGGCTCTGAAATGACGATGTGATCGTCCAGTTGCGCAAGCATCTGGCTGATCAACGTCGAGCCGCAGCGGGAGGCATGGAAGATGAATGCACTCGGGGGCAGGCCCGGGCTTTGTTGCCTCCACTGGTCCAGGACACTTAAAGGGGTCTGGCGGCGGAACGCCTGGTTGAAAGGCAACCGCAGGGCCTGCTCCACCGCGTCGCCGAAGAACGGTTGCGACAATCGCGCCTCGCCGAACCAGCACCAGTCAACCTGCCACTGCCCCGCCGCTTGCCACACGCGGATCGGCAGCCAGCCGTCCAGGTTCAAGCCTTCCATTGGTCACTCCATTGCCGGCGACCGTTGCGCATGGCCGCCTGCAATTGCTCCCGGGTAAAGTGCAAATCGCGTTCGGCAGCCATCGCGATTGCACACTCAATGAAAGCCTCCACGTCATGCAGGCTCTGCAAGGTCCGGGCGAGTTGCGGGTCGCTTTCAACGAGTTGCTCAAAGCACAGCAGATCACTTCGCTCAGCCCCGATTGCCGGTGTGCTGAGCAACCCAGCGGCCACCTGCCTTTGCAGCCATGGGCTGGGGCGGCAATCGAGCACCAGATGAATCCGTGGCTGAGTGCTGTGGTTATCGACGCGATGAGGCAGCGACAAGTCAAGAAACCAGCATTCACCCGCCGTCATCGGAATCCGTTGCCCATCCAGCCAGAAATCCACGCCTGGCGGGCTGAGCAGTGGAACGTGCAGGCGCAGATCGGCGTCCGCCCCCGCCAGGTCATAATCGCGATGCTCGTGGATGCAGCCACCGGGCCCAAGTCGCAGCAGCCGGGCCGAGACGATCTCCAGCGGCCAGTCGCGCAACGCTTCGTGCCAACGGTCATCGTCTGACCAAGGCGCGCGGTGCACGGGCTGACCGCGCCCGGGGGACAACGGGGTCAAGGCATCGGCCGCCGAAATCAGCGCCACGCCACTCCAGTCACCGCTGTAATAGGCGCTGTTGAAGTGGCCATGCCAGTGATCGTCCTCAACGGCTGCCAGTGCCTGCAACAGCAAAGGCAGGTTCACCGTTACCGGCAGCCGGGAAAACGCCGGGCGCACCCTACGTGCGGCCTGTTACTGGGTCACCGCTGCCGTCGGCACCGCGATATCGCCCTGGGCCCACGCCGCTTCGCGGTTGGCCAGCGCCGTGGCAATCGACTGCACTTGGGTCGATTGCACTTCATCGGGCAACGGGTCGAGGCCAGCGCTGGCAAAGATCTGGCCGTAGGCGTTGCGCAGGTCGGCATAGGCCAGATCCCGCCGCAAATCAGCCTGCAGCGTATTGAGTTCGCCCTGGATCAGGTCCAGTTCACCCAAGCCTGCGGCCTGATGGCGGTTGCGCAGTTGACCGACGATCTGCCCGTCGATATCCGCCAACTGCTGGCTGGTCTTGAACTGGCGCAGCGCCTCGCGGTAATTGGCATTGGCCACGTACAGCTGCGCCAGCACGGCAATCGACATGGCCTGACGCCGTGCCGCCGCAACCTCTTCTCCGGCCTTGGCCACGTTGATGGCCGCCGGGGCGGAGATCACGTTGAACAGGTTCCAGGTGACTTTCACGCCATAGTCAGCCCAGCCCTGCTCCACCAGGAACGAGTTGCTGTCGTAATGCCCTCCAGCGGAGAACTCCAGCCCAGGTAACAGGCGCAGCATGGCCTTGCGGGTTTCGGCGGCGGTAATGCGCGTCTGGTAGTCCTGCTCGCGCAGTTCCGGGCGGCTGGTCAGGGCTTCCTGTTCAAGGCGCGCGAGGTCGACCTTGAGCTCCGGGATGACGTATTCATCCTGGGTGGCCAAGGTCAGCTCGGTGCCCAGGGGCAGGTTGATCAGCGTCGCCAGTTCCGTCTTGGCCAGGGACAACGCCCGGCGCTGCTCTTCGAGCTGGCGGGTGGCCTGGATCAGCGAACGCTGGTAACCCAGTGCCTGCACCGGGTCGCCAATGCGTTGCTCGCTCATGCTCTGACTGTTGCCGCGAGCCGTATCGACTCGGACCATCAGGCTGTCGATTTGCTTGAGCAGGCGCTCGGCGGCCATGGCTCGCCAGTAAGCCGAACGCACATCCTGGACGATGGTGTTGATGACCTTGCGCCGACGCTCCTGCACGATCAGCCGCTGGTCCCCGGCCTGCTTGGCGCTGATGTAGCTCACGCCGAAATCGAGCACGTTCCAGACCATGGTCAGGTCGGCCACTTCGCGGTCGCGGTCCTGGGAAGTCGAAGGTTCCAGAGACTGGGTACCGGTTTCCACGCTCTGGCTGCTGGAAGCGCTGACGTTGTTGCGGCCCACGTAACCCGCGTCCAGAGCCATGCGCGGCAGCATGTCGAAACTGGCCAGGTCCAACTGACGCTTGGCCAGTGCCTCTTCCATGATCTTCAAGCGGCCTTCCAGGTTGTACTTCACTGCACGGGCCATGGCCTGGTGCAGGGTCAGCGGGCCGCTGAGGGGCTCCTGATCCTTGTACATGTTCTGCAGATCGGTCTGGGCGCGCTGCTCGCTGACGCTACGCTCGATCGGCTCGCTGGTGACCGCACATCCGCTGACCGTCAACGCCAGCACACTCATTGCGAATAATTTCTGACTTCTATTCATTCCCTGGATTGCCCCTGGCTGCCCCAATTTTTTTAGTTGTTCAGGCCTGCGCCTGGCTCATGCCGACCTGTTGCAATGCCATTGCCAGGCTGTCGACCTGACGCTGCTCAGTGTCTTTGATGTGTTGCAGTTGCTGGCCCAGGGTTGGTGCGCCGAATACCCCTTGAGACCCATCACCGCCCTGCATCGACTGGCTGTCGAAGGCGTCCAGCGATTCCCCGTCGGAGCCGGTGTCCTGATTGAACAGACCCGAAATCGTGCTGCTGCCGAACACCCCGCCATCGCCGCCACCGAAGCCCAGGAAGCCCTGGCCGGAGCCATCGCCCGCCGCGTCGGAGCTGAATACCTGGGCGATGTAGCTCGGCGCCAATGCGCCACGGTTGATGAAGATGTCGCCGATCGGCCGAATGCCGCCGCCCACGTCCCGTTGTTCAAACAGCGGTGGAAAGCCCAGCGGCGAGCCGAGGTCACCGGTTGGTGGTGTAAAAACGATCGGTTGCAACGGCACCTCGGAAGGCGGCACGACCGTGACAGGGTCGGACGTCAGGAACTCCGGCGGTGGCTTCACATCGTTGGCCACCACGGTGTCGATGGCGTAATTGTTGGACACCGCCACGCTTGCTCCGGCGTTGCCCGACAGGTCGCTGACGTTACCGGTGTTCAGGGCGATGAAGTTGCTCGGGTCCGTGAGGTTTACCGTTGGAGTGAACGTGGCCGTCCAGGTCCTGCCGCCGTCACTGGTGCTCAGGTTGGTGAGTTCACCGTTAGTGACGCTGAGGTCCGACAGATCGAAATCCGTCACCGCTTCGCTGAAGGTGATCGTCACCTGGGTCGTCTCGCCCGCCGTCAGGTTCGGGTCGGCGACCACGATGGTTGCCGTCGGCCGGGTGGCGTCGAGTGCGTAGTTACTGGAAATGGCGATGCCCACGCCGACGTTGCCGGCCAGGTCTTGCACATTGCTGGCGTCGAGCAGGATCAAGTTGGTGGCATCGTTGACGCCCGCGGTAGGCGTCAGGGTCGCCGTCCAGGTCAGGCCGCCGTCACTGCTGGCGAGGTTGGACAACACACCATTGGCAACGCTGAGGTCCGACAGGTCGAAACCGGACACCGCCTCGGTGAAACTGATGGTCACCGTGGTGCTCTGGCCGATGCCCAGGCGGGTGTCGCCCACGGTGATGGTGGCGCCAGGGCGCACCGTGTCGACCGCGTAGTTGTTGGAGTTCACCACACCGACACCGTTGTTGCCCGAAACGTTGACCACGCCGCTGGTGTCCAGGCTGATCAGGTTGCTGGTGTCGCTGATGTTGCTGGCCGGGGTAAAGGTGGCCGTCCAGGTCACGCCGCCATCGGTGGACGAGACGTTGCTCAGTGTGCCATTGCTCACGCTCAGGTCAGCATTATCAAACCCACTGACCGCTTCCGAGAAGGTGATGGTCACCAGCGAGGTTTCCCCCACGCTGAGTGCGTTATCAGCCACCACGACGGTGGCGGTTGGCACCCGCGTCTCGACTGCGTAGTTGGCCGAGTTGGTGGTGCCTGTTCCGGTGTTGCCCGCCACGTCGCTCACACCGGTATTGTCCAGGACGATCAGGTTGGTGGCGTCGGTCACGCCCAGGTCCGGCGTGAAAGTGGCGGTCCAGGTCAAGCCGCCGTCGCTGCTGCTCACGGCGCTCAATGTGCCATTTGCCACGCTCAGGTCGGCGTTGGTGAAGCCAGTGACCGCCTCGCTGAAAGTGATGGTCACTTGAGCCGTTTCGCCCGGTCTCAACGCGGAGTCACTCAGCACAATGGTGGCGGTCGGACGCTGGCTGTCGACGCTGTAGTTATTGGAATCGCTCGTGCCGACGTTGACGTTGCCCGCCAAGTCGACGATGCCACCACTGTTGAGCGAGATGACATTGCTGGTGTCGGTGACGCCAGCGGTCGGCGTGAAGGTCGCGGTCCAGGTGATGCCGCCGTCGCTGCTGCTCAGGCCGGAGATCACGCCGTTGGCCACCGTCAGGTCGGCACTGGTGAACGCCGTCACCGCCTCGCTGAAGGTGATGGTCACCAGCGAGGTCTCGCCAGCGGCGATGGCCGTATCGGCCACGACGATGGTCGCGGTGGGGCGCACCGTATCGACCACATAGTTGTTGGAGTCCGTGGTGCCGACGCCGGCATTGCCCGCGCCGTTGATCAGGCCGGTATTGTCCAGCGTGATCACGTTACTGGTATCGGAAATGCTGGCGCTCGGCGTGAAGGTGGCCGTCCAGGTGACGCCACCGTCGGTGCTGCTCATGGTGCTGAGCGTGCCGTTACTGACGGTCAGGTCCGAATTGTCGAACCCGCTGACCGCCGAGTTGAAGGTCACGGTCACCAACGACGTCTCGCCGATGCTCAACGTGGAATCGGCGATCACGATAGTCGCCGTCGGTACGTTGGTGTCGACTTGGTAATTGTTAGAGTTGGTGGTGCCGGTGCCAGTGTTGCCCGCCGCGTCACTGACCCCGGTGTTGTTCAGGGTGATGACGTTGGAGGTATCGGTGACGCCTAGGGCCGGAGTGAAGGTGGCGGTCCAGGTGAGGCCGCCATCACTGCTGCTGACCGCACTCAGCGTACCGTTGGCGACGCTCAGGTCCGAATTGTCAAAACCGCTGACCGCCTCGCTGAAGGTAATGGTTACCAGCGAGGTTTCGCCGACGCTCAGCGCCGTATCGGCGACCACGATGGTGGCGGTCGGGCGCAGGGTGTCGACGGCGTAGTTGTTGGAGTCGGTGGTGCCGCTGCCGGTATTGCCCGCGCCGTCCACCACGCCCGTGTTATTGAGCGTGACCAGGTTGGTGCTATCGCTGACGCCCACGCTCGGCGTGAAAGTCGCGGTGTAGGTGATGTTATCGCTGGTGCTCAGCCCGCTCAGGCTGCCGTTGGCAACGGTCAGGTCGGCCAGGGTGAAACCGGTCACCGCCTCGCTGAAGGTAATCGTCACCACCGAGGTTTCGCCGACGCCAATGGCCGAGTCGGCGACCACGATGGTGGCGGTCGGACGCGCGGTGTCGATGGCGTAGTTGTTCGAATCGGTGGTGCCCGTACCAACGTTGCCCGCCGCGTCAGTCACACCGGTGTTATCCAGGGTGATGAGGTTGCTGGTGTCGCTGACGCTGGCGCTTGGTGTGAGCGTGCCGGTCCAGGTGATGCCGCCGTCGCCGGTGCTCAGGCCGGTGATCGTACCGTTGGCGACCGTCAGGTCGGCGGTGGTAAAGCCTGTTACCGCTTCGTTGAAGGTGATGGTCACCAGCGAGGTTTCGCCGACACTCAAGGCGTTATCGGCGACGACGATCGTCGCGGTCGGGCGCACCGTGTCGACAGCATAGTTGTTGGAACTGGTGGTACCGGTGCCGGCGTTGCCGGCCGCGTCCGCCACACCGGTATTGGCCAGGATGATCAGGTTGGTGGCGTCGCTGATGGACGCGCTCGGGGTGAGCGTCGCGGTCCAGGTGATGCCTCCGTCGCTGCTGCTCAGCCCGCTCAGTGAACCGTTGGCGACGGTTAGGTCGGCCAGGGTAAAGCCCGTGACAGCTTCGCTAAAAGTGATCGTCACCAGCGATGTTTCGCCGACATTCAGCGCGGTATCGGCCACCACGATGGTGGCGGTGGGACGCAGCGTGTCGATGGCGTAGTTGTTCGAATCGGTGGTGCCGGTGCCAACGTTACCGGACAGATCGGCAACGCCGCTGTTATTCAGCGTGATCAGGTTGGTGGTGTCGCTGATGCTGGCGGTCGGGGTCAGTGTCCCGGTCCAGGTGATACCACCGTCGCTGCTGCTCAACCCGGTGACCGTGCCGTTGGCCACCGTCAGGTCGGCGACGGTGAAACCGCTCACCGCCTCGTTGAAGGTGATGGTCACCAGCGACGTTTCGCCTGCCCTCAGTGCCGTGTCAGCCACGACGATGGTTGCTGTCGGGCGCAGGGTATCAATGGCGTAATTGTTGGAGTCGGTGGTGCCGACGCCAGCGTTGCCATTGAGGTCAGCGACCCCGGTGTTGTTCAGGGTCACAAGGTTACTGGTGTCGGTGATACTGGCGTCCGGTGTCAGGGTAGCCGTCCAGGTGATGCCGCCATCGCTGGAACTCAAGCCGCTGAGCGTGCCGTTGGCCACCGTCAGGTCGGCTGCGGTAAAACCGCTGACCGCTTCGGAGAATGTGATGGTCACCAACGAGGTTTCACCGACCCTTAGGGCGGTGTCGCTGACCACGATGGACGCCGTGGGCGCCACGGTGTCGTTGACTACGTAATTGTTCGAGTCGGTGGTGCCCACGCCGGCATTGCCGGCCAGGTCGGCAACCCCGGTGTTGTTCAGGGTGATGATGTTGGTGGTGTCGGCGATGTTGCTGGCCGCGGTCAAGGTGCCGGTCCAGGTGATGCCACCGTCGCCGCTGGTCAAGGTACCGATGGTGCCGTTCTGCACCGTCAGGTCGGCCGCAGTGAGGCCGGTCACGGCTTCGGAGAAGGTGATGGTCACCAGCGACGTGCCACCGGAGTTCAGGCTGGTATTGGCCACCACGACAGTCGCGGTGGGCGGCGTCTCGTCCGGCACATAGTTGGTATCGATGGTGCCGCCGTCGCCGTAGACGTTGGCCACCGACGCTGGCGAAACGCCCGCGCTGCCAGCGCTCGAGCCCCCAGTGCCGCTGCCGCCGACGTTGCCGGCCAGGGCTGCGAAGTTGGCCGCAGTGATCAGGATCGAGCCTTTGTTCCAGATGGCGCCGACACCGACGCCACCGGCACCGCCCGTTTGGGTGTAGCCACCTCCGCCGCCACCGCCACCGCCACCGCCCGCCCCGACGTTGTTGGAAATCACCGTGTTGCCGATGATCCGCAGGGTCGCGCCCGTGTCGTTGTAGATACCACCGACCGCTCCGCCACCGGCACCGCCGATGTCGTTATAGCCGTTACCACCGCCGCCACCGCCAATGGACAATCCAGCGCTGCTGGCCGTGCCACCGGAAGAACCAGTGCTATAGCCAGGATAAGCCGCACCGCCGCCGCCACCGATAGAGGAACCGCCACTACCGCCCTGGCTGCCGTTGTTACTGCCGCCGGTACCGCCCTGGCCAACCGATCCGGAAGACCCCATATACCCGAGGGTGTCGCCGCCCCTACCACCGATACTGCCTGGACTGGCGCCTATCGCACCGCCACCACCGCCGGCGCCACCGGAGTATTGCGGTGTCACACCGCCGCCGCCCCCACCACCCGAAGCGGCGTTGGCGGTGACCGTGACGTTCCTCAGGGTCAGGGTGCCGGCGTTGTAAATGCCGCCACCCTTGGACACCAGCGCATCGTCGCCGCCATTACCGCCGTTGCCCGCCGTCATACCCCGGGTGATCACCAGGCCATCAAGGGTGGCCGTGGTGCCAGCCGTCACGTTGATGATCTGGGTACGGTACTGCCCGTCGAGGGTGACGTCGGCCACGTTGTCATTGTTGAGATCGCCATCGATGGTGACGTTCTTGTCGACCACCAGTACCTGGGTCAGCGCGACGGTCATGTTGGCATTGAACGTGACGATGTCGCCGTTCTGCGCAGAATCCAAAGCTGCGCGCAGAGAACCGATGCCGGAATTGAAATTGTTGGTGGCGGTCCAGGTGGCCAGGCCCCACTGGTACTCGTTCATGGCCTTGGTCGAGAGCACGTTGGCACTTTCGATGTTGCCGGTGGCGATTTCCAGCTCCCAGTCGCCGCCAAGCCCCGTGCGGTCGGTGGAGGCCGCCACGTCGCGGCCGGTCAACTGCGCCAGTGAATTGACCAGCTTCAGGCCGCTGTCGCCCTCGGCTGTGTAGCAGCCGTAAATCAGGATATCGCCACCAGCGTTCATGTCCTGGCCGATCTGCGCCAGCACCTCGCCGCGGGCCTGGACGTTATCTGCCGACAGGTAGGCGCTGCCCAGCCACAAGTCACCGGCATTACCGTGGGCGATGATCTGCACCGAGCTGATGCCCTGGTGGGTGTCCAGGTAATCGGCGATCTGTTGCAGGCCGTCCTTGGTGGCATCCAATTGCACCACCTGGGTACCGGGCGCAACGCCTTCCAGCAGGCCTGCCGAGTCCTTGACCCGAGAATCGACAAACACCACGGTCTTGCCCGGCACAGCGGCCTGGGTGGCATCGGCCTGGCCCTGAGGCGCATGGCTGTCTGAAGCCTGGTCAGCCGCAGGCGTCTTCGCCGCGTCTGCGGTGGGTTGGGCGTCCGCCTGTGCGGCATCGGCCACGGTAGCCGCCACCGCGCCGTCGAACAGCATTCGCGGCTCCAGGGACATGATCATTGGCGATGCCAGGGCTTGTGCGCCCTCGGTTACCCGCGATTTGCCTTTGCTCCACCACATGACGTTCACCTGGATTCGAACTTTTTAAACACGCAAATGAAAAAAACCGCGAGTCAGCTGACCGCGGCGTCGGTTTTCATACGAATGACATTGGCGGCGCTTGCGGACCCATCGCGCCAGAACGACAACTCGGCATACTTCTCAAACAGATCCGGTGGCAGCAGGGTACGCCGGGTTTGCAGCGCCACCTTGGGCTTGACCTTGTGCAGGCCGGCAACGCCCAGCGCCTGGTCGAAGGCCGGTGCGTCGTAGGTCAAGTGATTGAAATCGTGCTCGAACCACGGCTCACCGATGAACTCGTACACCAGCCGCATCACCCGCTCCGGGGCCTGGCTCAACAGGTCGTAGTCGACGATCAACATGGACTCGGCGTTTTCGCCGTAATACGCCTCTTTGAGCGCCGTCCAGGCAAATCCCACCAGGCGGTTGCGCTGGGCAAGGGTTTCGCAGCGGCTGTAGACGGTGTTGCGCTCATCATCGTCATTGAACAGCTTGGTGTTCTCGAACGGATTGGCCCGGTAAAGCCGCTCAAGGCTGTCCAGTACCCAGGCGACGTTACGCACGCAGGCGATGATCTTGGCTTGGGGGAACAGGTCATGCAGCGCAGGCAACCGCGCGCACCATTGGCGATTTGTATCGAAGATGACAGGTTTGTCGGCCTTGTCGGCGTAGTAGGAGTCGAACAGCCCGCGCAACAGGCGGCGGCGCAGGTCGGTGTCAATCACCGAACCAAACTCGCTGCCGGCGCTGCATTGCTGCAGGACGCTGCTGAACAGCGATCCGACGGGACTGGTCATGCCGGCATGAAAGCGCGGGTTTTGCAGCAAAATGGCAGAGAGCAGGGTTGAGCCCGAGCGCGGTAAACCGGAAATAAAGTGAAACTGCGACAATCCCTTCACCTTGTTTGTAGTCCCTTTGTATCGCGAAGCGTAGCCGATGAAATAATTGCCGCCTAGTACTACTTTGCCATCAATCCCCTCGATAGCTGTAAAAAAGATGGACGGTATGAACGCTTTCTTGACCTGAATCGATTAAGCCAAACGGCAGGATTTTTCCGTGCTTTTCTCCCGGCAGGATGAAACAACCGCGTCTACGCTCAGCCGTGCGTGACCAGCCGCCATACCAATAACCTGATGGATGAGGATTCTATGGAAGTATTCATCGGCACTATCCAGTCGTTCGCCTTTGACTTCGCGCCCAGAGATTGGGCACTGTGCAACGGGCAAACACTGGCCCTTTCTCAATATCAGACCTTGTTTGCCCTGATCGGCGTGACCTACGGAGGCAACGGCCAGACCACCTTTATGCTGCCCAACCTGCAAGGTCGCTTGCCCATGGGTATGGGCACCGGCATAGGCCTGAGCCCGCGGGACATCGGCACGGTTTCCGGCACTGAAAGCGTCACCGCGACGCAGGCCAACCTGCCCGCGCACACTCATGCCCTCACGGGCATCACGGCTGCGACCACCCTGCAACTGGCGAACCCGGCCAGCAATCCGGTGAATACGCCAACGGCAACCAACTCGTTCATCGGCACCTCGGGTACCGGGCCGGGCTCGGCCGCTATTTATTCAGACCAGATTGGCGCCTCACCCGTGTCGCTGCAGGGGGTGACCACTACCGTCAGCGGCACGGTTTCCCCCGCAGGCAACGGGCAGCCAATGGAGATCATGAACCCGTTCCTGGCAATCAACTTCAGCATTGCCCTGCAAGGCATCTTCCCGTCCCGTAACTGATAGCGTGCCGGAGGGCTGCGGCCCTCCGGCCTGCTGGAGTGTCGATATGCTGCTACAGGTTCATAGCCACCATTTCCAAGCGCTGCTGGGCCAGACCAGCAGCTTGACCCTACCCGACGGAAGTACCCTGCCCGTAAGGTTCGAAACCCTCGAGCAAGCACCTCGGGCGAAGATGCCGAGCGCCGAGCGCATGCCGTTCAGCGTGGAATTCAACAGCCTGCATGGCACGGACTTCGTGGACGGGCTCTGTGGGCTGGAGGTGCCAGAGCTGGGAAGACTCGAAGGGGTGTTTGTGTCGCGAATCCCGCCGATGGGACGCGATTCGACGGTGGGGTATTTCTATATCGCGTTCAACTAGCGGCAGAGAAGCGAGTACCAACCTGTGTTCTTAGAGGTCTACTGTGGGAGCGGACTTGCTCGCGAAGGCGGTGTGTCAGTTGGCTGATTTGTTACTGGTCAGCCGCCTTCGCGAGCAAGTCTGCTCCCACAAGGGTTCATAGACCTGCAAGAATTGCTCAGCTTCCTTTCGGATACCAAACCAAGCGCTCTGCCGCCGGGTTGCGCTCTTGCACTTCGAAACCCAGCGCCAGGTAGTGCTGGCGGGCGTGGGGGTTGCTGGCCCAGACGACGGTCGCCACCGGACAGCGGATTTGTTGCGCGGCTTTTTGCACCCCTTGCAACACCGCCCGACCGTACCCCTGTCCGCGCGCCTGGGGGATGAAGGCCAGGTACAGCACGCGAATCTCATTGGGGCCAAAATCAGCGCTCAACGCACCGATAGCTGTGCCGAGCTTTTCCACGACGTAATGCATGGCATTAGGAAAGTGCTCTCCCATGCCTTGCTCCTGCACCTGGAACTGCTGCGCGATCACCTGCTGCACCTGCTCCGGCTCGCCGTCGATCCATTGCAGATCCGCTCGCGCCGCCTGATAAAGACTTTGCAAAAACGGGCCATCATTGACCCGCGATGGCCGCACTACCAGACCCTCTGCCGCGACTGACTCCATGCCTGCTCCTTAGAACCCGCTTTCCCGTACACCCAACGCCGCCAGCCGACGCCAGGTCGCTCCCAGCACCGATTCACCGTGCCCCTGCAACACCACTACGCCACGCAGCGGTTGAGCCGGAGCAGGTGTGTCATCCATTGCACTCAAACGCACGCCATATTGCGCCTGCACCGGCTCGGCGCGTTGTTGCGAGTCACGGCGCACCGCAATCGGCCCGTGATGATCGGACGTCAACGCCTGTTGCTCGACCCAGGCCACGCCATTGGTATCGATCTCGTTCAATTGCACAGCAATCGAGGCGTGCATTGGATCGTCCGCGATGAACCGCCCCGTGGCCCCGGGCTCGACCCGCCAAAGCTCGGCCTCGGTCAGGTAGCCGCGTAACCGGGAGTCAGCCTGTACCACCCGCGCCAGCGGCTGGGTGGGTGACAACCAGCGCCCCACCGACAACTGCGGCAATAGATCGCGCACCTGTCCGGCATGGGGCGCGCGTAACAGCAGGCGCTCGCGCTGGGCGGCCAGGCCACGGTATTCAGCCACCGCTTCGGCCAGTTGTTGTTCGACGATCCCGGCATCGGCGGCGGTTTCGCTGCGCCCAGCCTGGCGACGCATCTGCAGCTGCTGGATCTCGATTTCCCGACGCACAATCGCCAGGCGCGAGGCCATGTCCGGCGACTCCAGCTCGATCAACACCTCGCCCTGGGCCACGGTCTGGCCGTCATGCACATTCACCTGTTTGATCCGCGCCGCCACCGGCGCATGCAAGGCGCTGGCACGACCGGCCTCAAGCATGACCGGCACCTCGACGGCGCTGCGCCAGGGCAACAGCAGCACCAACGCCAACGCCAGTAACACCAGGCCACTGAGCAGCACTCGCGGACCATGGGCCTGCTCGCGCCGGCTCCACCACTGCCGCCATTCGTTCACGATGGGCATAAAAATGAACCACACCAATTCCACCAACATCAGGAAAATGCCCAACACCTTGAAGAACAAGTGATAGACCGCCAGGGCAATACCGAGAAACAACGCCGCGCGCCATAACCAGGCGCCGTATCCCCATACCAGCAGGCGCCGACGCATTTTCGGTGTCCAGGGTTCCGGAGCCGCCGCGCCATAGCCGAACAAGGCTTCGCGCAAGCGCCAGCGGCACAATGCAAACGCTCGCCCCTGAAGGTTATCCACGGCCCAGAAATCACTGAGCAGAAAATAACCGTCGAAGCGCATGAAGGGATTCAGGTTGATGATCAACGTGGTGATCCAGGTGGCGCTGGCCAACATGAACGCGGCGGTGCGGGCTGGTCCGTCGGGCAACAGCGACCAGGCCAGCAAGGCGATGCACGCCAGCAACAATTCGGCCAACACTCCACCGGCGCCGATCAGCAGCCGGGCACGACGATCATTGATCCGCCAGGCGTCGCTGACGTCGGTATAAAACATCGGCAACAGCACCATGAATGCCACGCCCATGCTCTGCACACGGCAACCGGCGCGCTTGGCCATGAAAGCATGACCGAACTCGTGGCATAACTTGGCGAAGAACAACGCCACTCCGAACGCCAGCGCGCCACCCAGGCTGAACAGGTGCGGAAAAGTCGCCACGAAGCGCTGCCAGTCCCGCGACACCAGAAAAATACCCACGCCCAGGGTCAGCGGCATGCCATAACGCAGGATGGCGGGCCCGAACCGGGCGAGAAAAGGCCAGGCGCGGTTGAGAAAAGCATCCGGGCGCCACAACGGAATGCGAAAAAACAGATACTGGTGCAGCAGGATCTGCCACAGGCTCTGACGCTGGGCGGCCGTTTTGAACTGATAGCTGTCGCGCTGTTGCGGGTCCATGGCGCTGATCAGATCGTGACCTCGCAAAAAGCCCAGCAATTGCTCCAGCGACTCACCATTGAGCGGTAGGCCCGGCTCACGGTTCGCGGCCTGCAACACCTGCTCCGGGTCACCGAGGGACCAGTGCCGCAGCATGCGCATCGCCGCCGCACCCAGCTTGAAATAGCGCCCGCGTACCGGATCGGCCAAGGTCCATTGAGGGGAGCCGTCCGGGTCCGGGGCCGCCGGGGACAATTGCAGGTCTGGCCGCAGGCTCGGCAGTTCCATGCTACAGACCCACGCTCTGGCGCAAGCCGGCCAGGGGGCGCCGCAACAGGTACAGCGCCAGCGGGGCGCGATCGCCGAAAATTTTTGCCGTGCCCCGCAGACCGATGCGCGGCGCCGCGTCATCGAAACGCGCGTCCAGGCGATACGCCAGTTGCCCGGCAGCAGTGGGTTGCGCCTCGTAGGCCGAACGTTCGAGCCTGGCCAGGTGTCGCTGCAACGGATCACTGTCGAGGAACAACGCCACCTGGGCACCAGGGGCCAGGTCAATCGCGTCGCCCACCGCCAGCTCAATACGCAATTCGGCCTGATTCGGATCAGCGATTTCCATCAACCGCTCACCCGTCTGCACCGGCTTGCCGAGCCAACGTTCTGCATCGGCAAATACCGCAATACCGTCTCGTTCGGCGCGCACTTCACTGCGCTTGAGCAACTCGATTGCATAGTCGTGTTCGGCGCGTTTCTGCTCGACGCGAGCAGCCAACAGATCGATCTTCGAACTCGACTCGGCATCGGCAAACGAGCGCTGAGAGTTGGCCTTGAGCTCCGCCTCGGCCACGCCCAACACGCGCTCGGCCACATCGGCCTGGGCCTTGAGACTGGTGCTTTCGAAGCGCAACAGCAAGTCACCGCTCTTGACGCTCTGGTTGGGTTTGACCAGAAACTCGGCGATCACGCCGTCCAGCGGTGCCGCCACTACCTGCCCGCCCAGCGGCACGACTTCGGCCGGAGCCAATACCGACTGACGGACAGGAACCAGCAAGCCCAGCAGCAGCACCGCCGCCAAGGCGACCTGACGCTTGCGGGTCCAACGCAAGCGCCACGGCTTGCGCGGTTGCAGCGCCAGCCAGGCATGACTGTAGGTGTCGCCCAGTTGCGACAGCAGCACTTGTTCAGAGGGGGCCCATGGCAGGTCACGGGCCAGCCACAAACCGCCGAATACCTGTCCCTGATGATCGATCAACGGCAGCCAGAACACCTGCCCCGCCGACAGGCTTCGCCAGTCCGCCTGAATGGCGAAGCTCACCCCATCAGCGGCAATCACCCGAGCCTGATTCAGTACGCCCTGTTTGAACAACTGCGCCACCGCCTGCTCGACAAACGCCACAAACGGTGCGTTCGGCTCCACCGCACTGACACCTGTCACCGCCTGGACCTTGCCAGCGATCAACAGCGCGGCATGGCGAAACCCGAACAGGGCCTGACCATCATTGACCAGGCTGTAGCTCAGTTGCACCGGGGTACGCGCGGCCCGCGTCTGGCGTTCCAGGTCAAGAAATCGGGCAAATACCTGTTCGGCGCTGCCCGTGATCGGCGCGTTCACTTGAACTCCGCGAAACGCGCCGTACCGCTCATACCGGACAACAGACCCTTGGCGTCGGGCAGCGTCGCCACCAGCAGCAAAGTCTGGCTGCCCTCGTCGATGCGCGCGCCAAGGCGTTTGACCGTCGCTTGCAGCGGCTGGCCAGTTTCATCGGGGACAAAGGTAAAGGACTGGCCCGGCTTGAGCCTGCCCATCCAGCGCGAAGGCACCAGCAGATGGATTTCAAGAGTGCGGTTGTCGACCACGTCCAGCAACGGCGCGCCGGCGGCCACGCTTTCATAGCGCTGGACCTCGCGCGCCACCACCTGCCCATCGAACGGCGCGATCACGCTGCAGCGCTTGACCTGGACCTGATAAACCTGGGACTGCGCCTGCGCCTCGCTAAGCCTGGCCTCGGCGCGCGCCACTTCGAAACGCCCGACCGATTTCAACGCTGCCAATTGCTTGTTATGGGCCAGTTCTTCACTGGCACCACGGCTCGCAGCCCGAGCTGCATTGAGCTGAGCCTGGTACGCTGAACAATCGAAACGCGCCAGGGTATCGCCCTGCTTGAAAGACTCCCCCTCACTGAACGGCAACTCGACAATTCGCCCGGCCAACTCACTGGCAAGCACCGCCTGATCCCGTGCCCGAAGCACCCCGCGCGCCTCATTGCCGCTCGGTGCACTGGCCCTGATGCCGCTCTCGAGCAGCGGATCATCGGAAGCAGGCGTTTGCGCCTGCACCCAGCACGTTACAAAGACCAACCCCCAAACCCAACTAGCTGAACGCCGCATAACCGCTACTCCCTGACGGATGGGCGGAGTCTACGACAGCGGTGGGGGGCGTCAAGGGAGTAGCCGTGATGGGTAGAAATATGTTGTTTCAAAAAGACCAGAATGGAGTCAAAAACCAGCCGGGTTCTTTGCAGATTTGAACGGGTATCAAATCCTACAGAGAAATGGGATTTTTACATTCCTTCCAACCGGTTTTGAGTGATGGATCTTTTTCGATATCAAAAGGACGCTTCTATTCCGCAACAAACGCCAACAGATAAAATGAAAAAGGGCTTGCCCTTCTACCATGCGTACCTTCGAAACTGATTCGCCGGTAATGAGGGTGATCCAGGCCCCGGTTGACGTCATGACACGCTCAACTTAGGATGACCCTACTCAACCCCGTACGCAGAGATTCAGTTCTCTGGCTGTTGGGGTGAAAAAACCGGCTTAGGCCGGTTTTTTCGTTTCTGGGGAATAAATTCGTGCGGACTGCATTTTTTGTTGATGGCTACAATGTCTTTTACGGACTATTGGCGGATACGCCTTACAAATGGCTGGATTTGCGAAGCCTGTTGGCACATATCGCACACATAGAAAATCCACGTAGCACACTTGCTTCAGTTGATTACTTCACTTCATCGGTCAAACCTCTGCTGGCTACCCGAGGTCGAGTATCAAAGGAAGCGCAGGACACCTACATCCGCGCGCTGAAAACGACCAATATCCGCGTCCATTACGGTCATCATCAACTTGAACCTGCCAAAGCCCCTCGCTTCATTGATAGGAAGACGAAAGCCTCTCGCAAGGACAAAGTCGACATCTGGAAGCTGGAGGAAAAAGAAACGGATGTCCATATAGCAATCAGCATGTACCGAACCGCTGCCAGGCAAACGAAGCTGAACGACAATGAGTGCTTGGAACAGATAGTACTTGTATCCAGCGACACCGACATGACTCCTGCCTTAAGGGCCGTCCGGGAGGATTTTCCCGAAATAACCATCGGCGTCGTCCTTCCCCACCGTGCCGAGCTAAATCGTCCATCTCCGGGCTCTTTAAAGCAATACGCTCACTGGACCCGTCGCGTTGTCACCTGCGACGAGCTCCAGTCCCACCAGTTCCCTGACCGAGTGCCCACTCACAAGGCCCCTGCCATCAAGCCGGATTACTGGTGATATGGACACCACCTTGAAGAAAGCCGGCCACCGCAAGCAAGCTCGTGACAGGATTGGTTCAATTACCGCTCGTGCAACGCCTCGGCCCGGGCCTTGATGATGGGCTTGAGCAGGTAGCTGAGCACGGTTTTCTTGCCGGTGATGATGTCCACCGAGGCCACCATGCCCGGAATGATCAACAGGGGCTTTTCAGCGGTGCCCAGGTGACTGCGTTCGGTGCGCAGCTTGATGATGTAATAGGTGGTTTTCTTGTCTTCATCGGTGATGGTGTCGGCACCGATCTGTTCCAGCTTGGCTTTCAATCCACCGTAGATGGTGTAGTCGTACGCGGTGAATTTCACCGTGGCGTCCTGACCGGGGTGCAGGAAGGCGATGTCCTGGGGACGGATTTTCGCTTCCACCAGAAGCGTGTCGTCCAGAGGTACGATTTCCACCAGGTCGCTGCCGGGCTGGATGACCCCACCGATGGTGTTCACCAGCAACTTGTTGACGATACCCCGCACCGGCGAGGTGACCAGTGTACGGCTTACCCGATCCTCCAAAGCCTTGCCGGTGGCCTGAGCCTTGTTCAGGTCGGTACGCGCCTCATTGAGTTGGGTCAGGGCTTCGCTGCGGAACTTGCCGCGCGTCTCATCGATCTTGCGCTGCACTTCCTTGATCGCCGATTCAGCGCGGGGAATCGCCAGAGTCGTGGCGTCCAGTTGTCCACGGGTTTCGACTTCAGCCCGCTTGAGCCGCAGCACTTCCACCGGCGACACCGCGCCTTGAGCTACCAGCGGCTCGGACATGTTGATCTCCTGGCGCTGCAGTGAAAGGGCCGAGCGATATTGCGACTGCTTGGAAACAAATTCGCGCAGTTCCTGCTGACGCTGAATCAACTGCTCCTGCAGCCCGCCGATTTCATCGTGCAGCTGTTGGCGGCGGCTGATGTACAGCGACTCCTCGCTGGCAGCCTGACGCGGTACGGCCTTGAGCACGTCGTCGGGGAAGTTCAGCGGCCGATCATCGACCTCGGCACTCAAACGTTCGACCCGCAATAACATGGACAAGCGATCAGCTTCGGTTTCCCCCACATTGGAGACAAACCGCGTGTCATCCAGGCGAATCAACGGCGCGCCGGCCTCGACGATCTGCCCTTCGCTGACAAACAGCTCGGCAACGATCCCGCCTTCCAGGTTCTGGATCTTCTGGATCTTGGACGACGGAATCGCCTTGCCGTCGCCCTTGGTCACTTCGTCGACCTGCGCGAAGTTGGCCCACAGCAACAGGAAGACAAAGAAGCCGATGATCCCCCAGATCGTCAGCCGCACCACCCGCGGGGCGTCTTCGATCAGGGCTTTGTTGACCTCAGGCAGAGGCTGGCCATGCAGCGAGTCCGAGCCCTTGAAATAACGGCCCACGGCACTTTTCAAACCCGACTTAAGCAACACTGATCTGCCCCTTCTTCAACGCTTCCATCACCGCGGCTTTCGGGCCGTCGGCGAGGATCTGCCCGCGGTCGATCACCAACAGGCGGTCCACCAGCGACAACAAGGATGCCCGGTGCGTCACCAGCAGCACCGTCTTGTTTTCCACCACAGCGGCCAGGCGCTGTTTCAAGCGCTCCTCGCCGGTGTTGTCCATGGCGCTGGTGGGTTCATCCAATAGCAGGATCGGCGGGTTGAGCAGCAGCGCACGGGCCAGGGCGACGTTCTGTCGCTGCCCGCCGGACAGGTTCTGCCCGCGCTCGCCCACTTGCAGTTCATAACCTTGCGGATGCAGCCGCGCGAACTCATGCACACCGGCCAGTTCGGCGGCCTGGAGCACCAGTTCGTCCTCGACGTAACGGGCGCCGGAGGTCAGGTTGTCCCGCAGGGTGCCGGCCAGTAGCTGGATATCCTGTGGCACATATCCGATGTTGTAGCGCAACTCGCTGACGTCGATCTGGCGGATGTCCACGCCATCGACCAGCAGTGCACCGTCGTCCGGCTGATACAGGCCCACCAGCAACTTGGCCAGGGAGCTCTTGCCCGAGCCGCTACGGCCAATGATGCCGATCTTTTCCCCCGGCTTGATCACCAGGTTGATGTTCTTCAGCGCAGCGTTCTGCTGGTTCGGGTAGGTGAAATTCAACTGACGGCATTCAATGGCACCCTGCAAGACCTTACGGCTCAACGGACGCTCTTCGAAATTGCGCTCCTGGGGCAGCTCCATCATCTGATCGACCGACACCATGGTCACCCGCGCCTGCTGATAGCGAGTCAACAGACCCGACAGCGACGCCAATGGGCTGAGGGCGCGGCCACTGAGCATGTAGCAGGCGATCAATCCACCCATGCTCAGGTTGCCGTCGATGATCTGATAGACGCCGAAGACAATCATGATCACCCCGGCCAACTGCTGGATCAGCAAGGTGATGTTCATCGCCAGGCCGGACAGCATCTTCACCCGCAGCTCGAGGCGGCTGAGCGTGCCGATGGTTTGTTCCCACTGATACTGGCGCTCACTCTCGGCGTTGTTGACCTTCACCGCATCCAGACCGGCCAGGGTTTCGATCAGGCTCGATTGACGCTCGGCGCCCAGGGCCATGGTTCGCTCCATGGTCGCCACCAGGGGCTTTTGCAAGGCGTAGCCGATCAGCAGGGCAATCGGAAAGGCCAGCACCGGAATCCACACCAGATGCCCACCGAGGATCGCGATGACCATGAAGATCAGCAAGGTGAACGGCAGATCGATCAGGCTGGTAAGGGTCAGCGAGGCGAGAAAGTCCCGCAGGCTTTGGAATTCATGGATGTTCTGGGCAAAGCTGCCCACCCGTGCCGGGCGATACTTCATGGCCATGCCAACGATGCGCTCGAACAGCGTCGCCGAAATGATCAGGTCGGTTTTCTTGCCGGCCAGGTCCAGGCACAGGCTGCGAAGCATCTTGAGGATCAGGTCGAACACATAGGCGCCGGTAATACCGATCGCCAGCACCCACAGGGTGGACTCGGCTTGGTTCGGCACCACGCGATCGTAAACGTTCATCACGAACAGCGGCGCCGCCATGGCAATAATGTTGATCAGCAAGCTGGCGGCGATGGCGTCGGCGTACAGCCAGCGCGACCGCTTGAGAGTGTCGCGGAACCACGAACGCGCCCGAGGAATGAGCGTGCCGTGGTTCACGTCGAATTTGTGTTGCGGTTGAGCGAAGAACACTTTGCCGCTGTAGTCGTCGGCCAGCAGTTCACGGCTGACCGTCACTTCACCGCCGTCGCTTTCGCTGAGCAGCAAACGCGCCTGGTCATCGCCGACCCAGCCGAGCAACACCGCGCTGCGACCATCCTTGAGCAACAGCAGGGCCGGCATGGCGATGGTCGGTATCTGCTCGAGCCGGCGTTGCAGCACCCGGCCTTGCAGACCGGCACGCGCCGCCGCTCGCGACAATAATTCGACGCTCAATCGTTGCTTGGGCAACGGCAGGCCGGTGGTGAGCATCGCCGCGCTGGCCGGCTTCTGATGGAGCATGCAAAGCGCCAGCAAGCCGTCCAGCAACGGGTCGTCATGCAGCGTGCGCGGATCATGGATGAGTTCGACTCGACTGACTTCTGATTCCACGCTGGGCACTCTTTGCTGATCGAAACGGGATGGATGACTCAATTCATCCCAGGCAACTGGACCCTGGGCTTGACGTCATTCTGCACAACGGATGCCAACGGCGCGACAACCCCCTGACTTTTGAGCAACTGCCCCATGGTTGCCTTGATCCGATATTGGCTGAACAACTGCACGTTCTTGATCTCCGCCAGGCGGCGGGAGGCGCTGAACAGCTCGTTTTCACTGTCGAGCAAGTCGAGCAGGGTCCGCTCGCCGAGGCCGAACTGCCGCTGGTAGGCGGTGCGTACGTTGGCGCTGTGATCGACGTACTGCTGGGCAATCGGCACTTGGGCATTGGCGTTGTTGAGGGCGTTCCAGGCCAAGCCCAACTCTTCAGTCAGTTGACGCAGGGCATTGTTGCGGATGTCCAAGGCCTGGTTCGACAAATACGACTTGGATTCCAGATCCGCCTTGTTGCTACCACCGGCGTACAGGTTGAAACGCATGCGCAGCATGGCTTGCCATTCGTTGTTGTGACCGTTCTGACCATCCAGATCGTTGTCGGCGGTACGGCCCAACTCGGCGTCGAAGCGTGGGTAGAAGCTCGACTTGGCGGCTTCGTACTGTTGCTCGGCAGCCGCGATGTCTGCTTCGGCCGAACGCAACACCGGGCTGTTTTCCAGCATCTGGGCACGAGCTTCAGTCAGATTGGCCGGCAGCAGTGCCAGAAAGTCGGCGGGGCGTTCCAGTTGATCGGGCATCTGACCCACGGCGCTGAGGTAGTTGGTCTCTGCATCGGCCAGGTTGGTCTGCTCGGTGATCAGGTTGTTACGGGCCTGGGCCATGCGCGCCTCAGCCTGATCCAGATCGGCGCCGCTGCCCACGCCACGGTCGGTGCGCAGCTTGATTTGATCGAAGATGCGCTCGTGACTCTTGAGGTTTTCCTCGGCCAGGCGCACGAACTCGCGTCGGGTCAGCACATCGAGATAAACCTGGGCCACGGTCAACCCGGTGCGCTCGGAGGCATCCAGCAATGAGTAGGCACGGGCATTGACGGTGGCTTGTTGACGCCCCACTTCGCTGGACGTCGCAAAACCGTCAAAAACCATTTGCGTCAGGCGCAGGCTGGACTCGCTACGGTTCAAGGTTTCCCAATGGTTATTGCTGCCCGAGCGGGTCGTCACACTGTCAGTACCTTCGCGACCGTACCCCGCTGCAAGGTCCACTCTAGGCAGGTAGCCGCCTTTAGCGGCCTTGAGCTGGTAGTCCGCCGCCAGTCGGCTGTTCACACCAGCCTGAATCTCAGGATGGACATCCAGCGCCTGTTGCATAGCCTGCGGCAAGGTTTGTGCTTGTACGAAACTGGCGGCGAGGGCGAAAGGTAAAGCCTTGAACACGTGCAAACGCATGGTTGGATTATTCCCGAAACTCTTGTCTTGAATCACAGCGAAAGGTGGCGCTGCATCGGATGATGGCAACCGGGATGACCGTATGTCGGAAAGTTCGAAACAGGCAGTGAATCATGCACCGAAAGAACAGGTCGCCGCTTAAATATCAATGTGACATTACTGAAGCGATTGTTTAGGATGGCCGGCAGAAGGTCAATAGTTTGGCATAAACAAAATAAACCAAAAAACAAGCCAAAATATTGACACAACAAAGCGTCAAAACAACCTTATTTAGCGAAGCAAGAGCGTCCAGACCGGCGCAGCCCCAGGCTGTCCGGTACATGGAAGTCTACTGAACGTGGCACCCGGAGAGTCTTCAATGAGCAGTGTTATTGCCGTCGTCAAAAGCATTGTTGGTCAGGTTTTCGTCGTATCCCCCGAAGGCATCCGGCGTGTGCTCATTGAAGGTGACCGCCTGTCTACAGGCGATCAATTGGACACCGGCGCTGCTGGCGCCGTTACATTGGAGCTGGCCGATGGGCGCACGCTGGACCTGGGGCGCGACACCCAGTGGAGCGCCAGTGCCCCGGACTCCTCCACCGATCTCGCCCAGGCCACTGTCCAGGCTGCGCCGTCGGTAGAAGAACTGCAGCAGGCCATTGCCGCCGGCGTCGACCCGACGACCGCCCTTGAAGCCACCGCCGCTGGCGCCACTGCTGCTGGTACGGGCGGGGCCGCCGGTGGCGGCCACAGCGTTGTGATGCTGGATGCCACCGCTGGCAGCGTCGACCCGACCATCGGGTTCCCGACTGAGGGCTTGAGCGCAGCCGCGGCCGCTGACGACGACATCACCGGCGGCGACACCGACGCCGATACCACTGCCAACGCGGTGCTTGATTCGACGCTGACTCTGAGCGCCACCCCAACCTTGACCGAGGCCGGCGGCGTGCTGGTCTACACCGCGACCGTCACCCAGGCGCCTCAGACCAACCTGATCGTGACCTTATCCAACGGCGCAGTGATCGTGATTCCCGCCGGGCAACTGACCGGTAGCGTCAACGTTCCCCTGGCGCCGAACGACACCGTCTATAACGACGCTAGCCAGATCAGCGTCACCGTCACCGGCACTACCGGCGGCACCGGCATTGCCGTGACCTTGCCCACCACACCGGCAGTCACCCAGATCACCGACACCGTTGACACCACCACCGTCACGCTGACGGCAGGCAACACGGTGACCGAAGGCGGCCAGATCACCTACACCGCCACCCTGACCAACCCGGCCCAGACGCCGGTGACCGTGACCTTGAGCAACGGCTCGGTCATCACCATCGCCGCCGGGCAAACCACCGGCACCGTCAACGTCGACACCCCGGCCAACGACGTCTACAACAACGGCAGCACCGTCAGCACCACCATTACCGGCGCAACCGGCGGCAACTTTGAAAACCTGGTGCCGAGCACCACGCCTGCCGTGACAACGAT
>NZ_FODL01000024.1:0-42978 GCF_900110355.1 Pseudomonas sp. NFACC39-1
ACCACCTGATCCCATCCCGAACTCAGCAGTGAAACGATGCATCGCCGATGGTAGTGTGGGGTTTCCCCATGTGAGAGTAGGTCATCGTCAAGATTGAATTCCCAGAACCCCTGTCTGCTGATGCAGACAGGGGTTTTGTCGTTTTGGGCCGGTAATCGGATCGCCCCTCATGATTGCTATAGACACACGGCAAACCCTGTGGCCATTGCTATGCTGTGATAGTCGGGGCATCTGAAAAATGGCCCGCGACGTCACTGGTCATGGGGATTCCAATAATGAAAAACCCTTATGCTCCTGGCTTCTGGTGCGCCCTGGCAGCGTTGGTGTTGCTCTCGGCCACTTATTTCTATGGCGTCATGCTGACTCACCAGATCGACAAAGCACTGATCTTCCTCGATAGCGCGGCTGCGCTGATCGGTGTGATATCCATCGCAATCGTGGCCTGGGCATCGCTCCAAGGTCAACGCATCAAAAAAAAGCATCTTGAGCAGGGCAAGACTCTGGTGCTGATCTGGGATACCAAGGTTGCGTTACGCCGGGTCGAAACGGTCTTTGATCGTTACTTCTGGGGCAGTTACTGGCAGCCTGGCCGCACATTCCAGGAAGTCATGGGTGAGCTCACCGGTACTCCATTGGAAAAAAGTCTCGAGGCCTTGAAGACCCAATGTGCGGCATTGGACAAACAGGTCGCCGAAGACGACTGGCACTGGCTGAACAACGCTCGTGAGCTCTGCGACGTCGCTAACGCTATGGCCCGGGAGCGCTATCAACTGGACTTCTGCGATCCTCGCGCGGACTCATCGGGCGCGACGGTGATCAATCGCGATTTCGAAGTGTTGGTGTACACCTGGACGGCACGGCTGAAGACGTTCGACCATCAACTCGACGAGATTGAAGTTCAATATTCGTAGACCCTCTCTCAAGAAAACCCTTCCCCCCTTTAAACATTGGGCCCGATGGCATGCCTGATGGTAATCTCCCTCCACTTCGCGGCGTCGAGCCACACCCTTAGCGGTGTCAGGGAAGACGACGGCTTTTTCAACCATGGATATTGATCGGATCACTCATGAATAAATCAGCAAGCGTACTTCTGGGAATCGTTGTGGTCGTCGGTGCAATCAGCGCGGGTGGCGCCTGGTACACCGGAACGAAACTCGAAGGAGTGCTGCAAACCGCCATTGCCGACAGCAACAAGCAAATGCAAACGGCCCTGGCCGGGTCAAATGGCACGGCTTCGATCGAGCTGGTTTCATTGGACCGTGGGACTTTCAGCAGCACCGCCCATTACCGCCTCAAGGGCGAAGGCGAGATGTTTGGTGATGAACCGGTTGAATTGCTGTTCGTCGACAACATCGAACATGGCCCGCTGCCGTTCTCGCGCCTGATGACGCTCAAATGGGTGCCGGTCATGGCCACCAGCCACACCGAACTTGAGCGCACGCCGCTGACCGAGAAATGGTTCGTCGCTGCCAAGGACAAGTCGCCGCTCAAAGGGGTAGTTAACCTGGGCTACGACCAGTCGACCCACGGGACGTTCGAGTTGCTGCCCCTGGACACCAAGCTGGATGAACAATCCCAGCTCAGTTTCTCCGGTCTGAAGATCGACCTGGCCTCCAGCGCCCAGGCAGAGAAGATCAAGGCTGACGGTTATATGGACAGCTTCAAGCTGACCACCGTCGCTGAGGACCAGACACCGGTGCAAGTCGAGCTTAACGGCCTGACGCTCGCCAGTAACCTGAGCAAGAGCACCTATGGGTATTACATGGGTGATAACGTTCTGATGCTGAGCAACAGCAAGACTACTTTTGGCGAGCAGAAGTCGGTCCTGGGCCTGAAGAATTTCGAGATGAAGAACAACAGTACCGAAAATGGCACCAGCGCTTCGGGGCGTGCTGATTACAAGATCGGAGAGTTGTCCTTCAACGATAAGGCCATCGGTTCTGCGCAGATGGCGGTCAGCCTGAAGAACCTGGACATCCCGGCCACCATGTCGCTCATGCAGGTTTATCAAACCAAGCTGCAACCCTACGAACAAGCGGCGGCTGAAGCGGCGGCAGCCGGCGAGCCAGCGCCAGAGTTGGTTCTGACCGAGGCTGAGGAAGCGCAGGTCAAGGCTGACCTGGAAAAACTCCTGGCCGGCGGTCCGCAAGTGGCACTGGAAAACCTGTCGTTCAATACGGCCAATGGTGAAAGCCGCGCAACGCTGGTGATCGACCTTGCCAAGCCGCAGTCCATGGACCTGCCACCCGATCAACTGGGTCGTCAGTTGCTCGCCTTACTGGATTTCAATTTGAAAGTGTCCAAGCCGATGCTGGTGGACCTTTTGACCGTGCAGGCGCAAATGGAAGGCCAGACCGACGCCAAGTTGATCGCCGATCAGGCCACTGCCACCAGCGATATGTTCAGCGCGATGGCGGTGGGCACACAGCTGGCAACGCTTGAAGGCAACGATGTGGTCACCAAGCTGCACTACGCCAACAATCAGGTTGATTTCAACGGTCAGAAGATGACAGTCGAACAATTCACCGCGTTTGTGATGAACAAGTTGGGTGGCGGCGTCACCATCCAGTAATCGGCTGGAGCAACATCCAAAGCCCGGCCCGTGCATTGCGCACGGGCCGGTTTTTTTTTGCCCGCGAAAATCTGCATCGATTCTGAAGAATTATGGCGTTTTGGAAGACGACCCGCCCGAGAGTGCAAAACTAGGCCCATTAGAGCTTGGCTGGATTCCTTTGATCCGGCTTCCTGTTTGATGGGCAAGGGGGCACTGCGACCCGGCTGGCCATGTAAGGATGCTGACGAATGCCGCGTACTGTGGGTCCCTTTATTCAATGTGGTTTGCGCCCGTTGTTTCGCCTCGCGCTGTGCAGCCAATTGTGCTGGCCGGTGCTGGCGTTTGCCGATACCGCCTATGACCAGATGGTGCATGATGCTCGCGCCGGCCATTACACGCCTGCGTTGACCGCCTTGCGCCAGGTCCCGGTCGATCAGGCGAGCACCGCGCAAATCAGTGACCATCTGCAGATCGCCAGCTGGGCCGGTTTCGATGCCGAGGTGGTGAAAGTCTATGAGGCCCAAGGCCGCTATCGCGACCTGCCAGTTGCGGCGTTGACTGCAACGGCCCGCGCCTATCGCAATCTCAAGCGTTGGGACTCGGCTACCGCGCTCTATCGCCAGGCTTTGATAGTCGAACCTCAGAATCCCGATCTGCAACTGGGTCTGGCCTTGACCCAGGCCGACGCCGGTAAACCCGACGAAGCAGTCAGTCGTGCCAGGACCATGGTCGCAGCCAAACCTGAGGACCCGACGCGTCGGCTGGCCTTGGGTTATGCCCTGACCCGTGCCAACAGTCCACACGAGGCGCTGTTCGAATACGACCAGGCTTTTACCCGCGCCGGCAACAATCTCGAGGTTGCCCGCGAATACATCATTGCGCTGCAACGTGCCCGCTTGCCTGAGCCGGCCTTGCGTCTGGCTCGACTGCAACCCGGGTTGATCGATCAGGGCGTGCAGCGGCGGCTGGAGGGCGATGTTGCGGCTGAACGGGTGCGTCTGGCGGACATGGCCAGCCGCAGCGAGAAGGATCGCTTCGTTATCGCAGACCGCGCCCTGGCCGATTACGACAAGCTGCTCGCCACCTGGACTCCGGTGGCCGAGGCTCATGACGATGTACTGCGCTGGCGCATCGACCGCATCGGCGCCCTGAACGCCCGTGCTCGACGAGCTGAAGTGATTGCCGAATACCAAAAGCTGCTCGCCGAAGGGGTTGTCATTCCCACTTATGCCTTGCGCTGGGTGGCGTCCTCCTATCTGGAGCAACGTGAACCGGAGATTGCCGTTGATCTGTACCGCCGGGTACTGACGGCACCTGACGCCGATCCGGCGGACCGCTTCGAAGACAGCACCGCGCTCTACTACGCACTGCTGGAAAGTGAAAAATCCGAAGAGGCCCGTGCCTTGGCCGAAGACCTGGCCAAGTCCCAGCAACCACGCGTCGAGCTCAAGGGACTGCCCATCGGCAACCCCAATGACCAGTGGATGGACGCTCAACAACTTGCCGCTCAGGCCGGCACTTATGGCGCCGACCTGCCCACCGCCGAGACGCGCCTGGCGACCCTGGTCAATCACGGGCCCGGCAATATCGGGTTGCGTCTGGCCCAGGCTGATCTGTACCAGGCTCGGCAATGGCCGCGACGTTCTGAAAGCCTGCTCAAGGAAGTCGAGACCACGACCCCGCGTAACCGTGAGCTGGAAGTCGCCCAGGCCCGCGCCGCCATGGATTTGCAGGAGTGGCGGCAGATGGATGCGCTGACCGACGACGTGGTCGCTCGTTACCCGGAGAACGCCCATGTCAAACGCCTGCAACGCCAGCGCGAAGTGCACGACATGGCTGAACTGCGTATCGAAGCCTACACCGGCAAGAGTTATGGCGGCGGCAACGGCGATGCCGGTGCAGTCACCGGCAGTCGCGACTTCGGCATTGAAACGCTGCTCTACAGCCCTCCCATCAATGAAGACTGGCGGCTATTCGGTGGCGTCGGTTACGCCACCGGTGATTTCGAAGAAGGCACCGGCCACCATCGCTGGCAGCGTCTGGGTGTGGAGCGCCGCACCCGTGACATGACGCTGGAAGCGGAAGTCTCCAACCACTCGTACGGCTCCGGTGACAAGCAGGGGGCACGCGTGGCCGTGGCCCGGGACATCAACGACCACTGGCAGTACGGTGGCAGCCTCGATTACCTCTCGGCCGCGACCCCGCTGCGGGCGCTCAACAGCGGTATCCGCGCCAACGGTGGCAGTGGTTTCGTTCGCTGGCGTGCCCACGAAAGCCGAGAGTGGCAACTGGCGGTCAGCCCATCGCATTTCAGTGACGGTAACAACCGTCTCGAAACCTTGCTCACCGGTCGCGAAGGCATTTACAGCGCTCCGCGGCTGCAAGTGGAGCTGGGGCTGGAAGTGGGTGCCAGTCGCAACAGCGGCTCTGACGAAGTCCCCTACTTCAACCCCAAGTCAGATCTGAGCGTCATGCCGACCGTCAGTGCCAATCATGTGTTGTACCGCCGCTACGAAACGACGTGGAGCCAGCAATTCCAGGCCGGCGCCGGTACCTACAGCCAGCGCGACCACAGCACCGGTGCCATGGGTCTGCTCAGCTACGGCCAGCGTTTTATCTGGAACGACGTGCTTGAGGCCGGCGCCGCACTGAGCTGGCTCAACCGCCCCTATGACGGCGACCGCGAAAGCGATCTGCGCCTGCTTGTCGACCTCACCTACCGCTTCTAGAAGAGTTTGAAGATGCCTGTCATTTCGCGATTCATCCTTCTGCTGGGGGTCTTGCTGATCAGCGCTTGTGCCCAGCAAGCCCCGGCGTTCACACCGCCTTCGCAGCGCCCGCTGGCGGCCAACGACGCCCCGTGGCCGAAAAACCATGTGCTCGGCATCGCCTATCACGACGTGGAAGACCGCGACCCCGACCAGGCGCTCGTGGCCGTGCGGACCGAACGCCTGATCGAGCAATTGGCTTGGTTGCGGGAAAACAACTACCAGCCGGTCACCGTGGACCAGATCATCACCGCTCGCAACGGTGGCCCGGAACTGCCGCCGCGGGCGGTGCTGTTGAGTTTTGACGACGGTTATTCAAGCTTCTACACCCGCGTCATGCCCATTCTCCGCGCTTACAACTGGCCGGCATTATTGGCCCCGGTTGGCAGCTGGATCGACACGCCGCTGAACCAGTCGGTGGACTTCGCTGGGGTACCGCGCAAGCGTTCCGAGTTTTTGACCTGGGAGCAAATTCGCGAGGTCTCGAAATCGGGCCTGGTGGAAATCGCCGCCCACACCGACGCCAATCACAAAGGGGTACTGGCCAACCCGCAAGGCAACCTGCAACCGGCGGCGACGACCCGGCGCTACGATCCCGCCACCGGTCGCTATGAAAGCGAAGCTGATTTCCAGGCTCGCCAGCGCAAGGACGTGGTGGCCATTTCCGAGAAAATCCGCAAGGTCACCGGCTACAGTCCGCGCGTGTGGGTCTGGCCCTACGGTGCCGCCGATGGCACCGCCTTGCAGGTGATCGGCAGCGAAGGCTACCAAATGGCCCTGACTCTGGAAGATGGTCTGGACAGCCTCAACAACCTGATGAGTGGCCCACGTTTTCTGGTGGCCTCCGATCCGGATGGTGCCCACTTCGCCGAGAGTATCGTCGGCGTGCAGACGATGGATCCGTTGCGGGTGGTCCATGTCGATCTGGATTACGTCTACGACCCTGACCCTGTGCAGCAGGAAGCCAATGTCGGCAAGCTGATCCAGCGCATCTACGACCTGGGTGCCAACACCGTTTTCCTGCAAGCCTTTGCCGATCCGAAAGGCGATGGCCTGGTGCATTCGCTGTACTTTCCCAACCGTCATCTGCCGGTACGGGCCGATCTGTTCGATCGGGTCGCGTGGCAACTGAAAACCCGTGCCAACGCCAAGGTATTCGCCTGGATGCCAGTGCTCAGTTTCGGCCTGGATCCGAAGCTGCCCCGTGTACAACGTTGGAACCCGGAAACCGGCCGTACGGGTGTGGACCCGGATCAGTACGTACGTTTGTCGCCCTTCGATCCGAGCGTGCGGCGGGTCATCGGTGAAATCTACGAAGACCTGGCGCGGATGAGTTCGGTGGACGGCGTTCTCTACCATGACGACGCCGTGTTCTCCGACTTCGAGGATGCCGGCCCCGCTGCCCTGAAAGTCTATGCCGCCAACGGTTTGCCGACGTCTATCGCTGCCTTGCGGGACGACCCGGCGGCGATGCAGCGCTGGACCCGTTTCAAGAGCCGCTACCTGATCGACTTCACCCACGAGCTCACTGCCAAGGTCCGCGCGATTCGTGGCCCGCAAGTGCAAACAGCGCGCAATATTTTCGCCGAGCCGATGCTCAATCCCGAAAGCGAAGCCTGGTTCGCCCAGAACCTGGACGACTTCCTTGGCGCCTACAACTGGACGGCCCCGATGGCCATGCCGTTGATGGAAAAGCAGACCCGCGAGCAATCCGGCCCCTGGCTTGAGCGTCTGGTGGAGACCGTCAAGGCCCGCCCCGGTGCGCTCAAGCGCACGGTATTCGAATTGCAGGCCCGTGACTGGCACAGCAAACCGGTCAGCGACATCGACGGCGAACAATTGGCCGAATGGATGGGCCGCCTCAAGCGTTCAGGCGTGACCAGTTTCGGCTACTACCCGGACAACTTCATCGAAGACCAGCCCGCTGTGAAAACCGTGCGGCCGGCGCTCTCCAACAAGTGGAATCCTTGACATGCTCGACAGACTGCTCGCCCTGCTGGTGCTGGCGATCGTCCTTGGGGTGCCCCTGGGCCTGATTTTCCTGGTCACCGGGCAATTCCTGATGGACTTCGTGTTCTTTTACCCGCTATTCATGTCCGGGCTGTGGATCGCCGGCGGCCTGTATTTCTGGCTGCACTGGGAGCGTCACTGGCCGTGGAAGGACGACACCCTGCCGCCGCCGCTGGCCGGGGAACCGCTGATCAGCATTCTGATTCCGTGCTTCAACGAGGGCGACAACGTCGCCGATACCATTCACGCCGCGTTGGGCCAGCATTACCCGAACATCGAGGTCATCGCCATCAACGACGGCTCGAAAGACAACACCGCCCAATTGCTCGACCAACTGGCGGCTGATGATCCGCGCCTGCGCGTGCTGCATCTGGCGGAAAACCAGGGCAAGGCCGTGGCCCTGCGCATGGGCGCCATCGCGGCGCGCAGTGAATACCTGGTGTGCATCGACGGTGATGCGCTGTTGGCGCCCAACACTTGCGCCTACCTGGTGGCACCGATGCTGGACAATGCCCGCCTCGGCGCGGTGACCGGCAACCCGCGTATCCGTACTCGTTCTACCTTGATCGGTCGGGTGCAGGTTGGCGAGTTCTCCTCGATCATTGGCTTGATCAAGCGTACCCAGCGAGTCTTCGGGCGGATCTTCACCGTCTCCGGCGTGATCGTCGCCTTCCGTCGCACGGCCCTGCACCGGGTCGGCTACTGGAGCCCGGACATGATCACCGAAGACATCGACATCAGCTGGAAGCTGCAACTGGACCACTGGAGCATCTTCTACGAGCCCCGTGCCCTGTGCTGGATCCTCATGCCCGAAACCCTGCGCGGCCTGTGGCGGCAGCGCCTGCGCTGGGCCCAGGGCGGAGCCGAAGTGCTGTTCAAGAACATCCGCGGCATCTGGCAATACCGCCACCGCTACCTGTGGCCGCTGCTGTTCGAATATTGCCTGTCCACCGGTTGGGCGTTCACGTTCCTGCTGTCGGTGATCTTCTGGGGCGCCGGTAAATTCGTCGAAATGCCAGCGGCCATCGCAGTCGATCACCTCATGCCGCCGGCCTTCACCGGGTTGCTGTTGGCGGTGGTGTGCCTGATGCAGTTCGCGGTGAGCATCCTGATCGATCGCCGCTACGAAAAAGGCTTGTGGCACATCATGTTCTGGGTGGTGTGGTACCCGCTGGTGTTCTGGCTGATCAGCCTGTTCACCACCCTGGTGAGTTTTCCGAAAGTGCTGTTCGGGCAGCATCAGAAGCGTGCGCGCTGGGTCAGCCCGGATCGCGGCATCAAACCGTTCGATGATGAAGAAGAGGAAGTGATCCGATGAAAATTATCAGGACCCGACAAAGACCTTTTCTGGTGGTCATCGATGCGCTCTTTACCGTGCTGGCGTGGCTGGGGCTGTTGTATCTGCTGGTCAACGGGCTCTGGCCGATGTTTGACAGCCAGGCAGGCCCGCGCCTCGGTGGTTCGCTAATGGACACTCTCGGGACGTTGCAGGTATATGGCTGGATCGCCTTGGTCAACGCGGTGATCTTGATTACCTGGGCGCGCTATCAGCAGCGCAAAAGCCGCAGCTTCGCCCAGCGGCGGCTGCCCGCGCCGGTGGTGGACGATCAAGGCTTGAGCGAAAGCTTCAAATTGACCGACGCGCGTCTGGACACGTTGCGCCGGCCCGGCTCCAAGATTATTCACAACAACCAGGACGGTGATATCAGCCATGTCGTGGCGCACTTCCATCTGCTGAGCCCGGAACTGCAACCGCCGCCACTGGCACCGTTGGAGCGACCCCGGGTGATTCACCTGCCGGTCGATCATTCGGTGTAAGCGCTGCCGCAGGCTGTGATTGTTGATCTTGTTGCTTTCCAGCTCCTCGGAGATTTCCTTCAAAACGCCGCGCTCGCTCCCACAGAGAGATTGGGTTGTCGCGGATATTACGGTCAGCACAAATCAAAATGTGGGAGCGAGCCTGCTCGCGATAGCGGTATTTCAGTCAACATGGATGCCAACTGAACTATCGCCATCGCGAGCAGGCTCGCTCCCACAGGGGGACGGGGGTGTTGCTAATCACGGTCAACGCAGATGAAATGTGGCGGATTCGAAGTTCATCGTAATTGTCACTGAAACCCGGCGGGCGCTGCGGCTATAGTTCGCAGGCCGTCCATGGCCTGATCTGCATAAGGTGCCCGGTATGACTCGATCGACTTCCCTGACTCCCTGGCTGGCGGCCATCGCCCTCGTGCTGTGCGCACAAGGGGCGGCCCAGGCCCAGCAACGTTTCACCCTCAGCATTCCAGGTGTGTCGGATAACAGGCTGTTCACCGCGGCCGCCGCCAGTGACGCCAACAACTGCGGAGGCAAGAACATTTCCCCGGCCTTGAGCTGGACAGCGGGCCCGCCTGGCACCCTTAGCTACGCCATTGTCATGCACGACCCGGACGGCCAGAAAGGCCAGGGCGTCGACCACTGGGTTCATTACGGCATCAAGGCCAGCACGCGGCAGATCCCGACGGGTATGGGCACCCAGTCCGCCCTTGAAGGCATAAGCGGCACCAACAGTAAAAACACCCGCGGCTACATTGGCCCTTGTCCGCCCATCGGCGACAGCGCTCATCATTACCTGATCCAGATATACGCCCTCGACCTGCCCCCGCACGCCCTGCCAGCCGGCCTCACACGCCCTCAATTGATGGAAAGAATCAACGGTCACGTCTTGCGCAACAGCAGTGTAGTGCGTCGCTACCACCGCTAACCCAAGCAACAGATTCCTGTGGCCAGGGAGCTTGCTCCCGCTGGGTTGCGCAGCAACCTCCAACCACAAAATTGGCATCACGCGCCAAAAGCGAGCACTATCGAGCCCCTGTTCATTCATACCGGAGGATGGCGATGACGCAGAAACCCGACGGCATCGCCCGCCTCAAGAACTGCCCCACCAAAGGCGACGAAATACGCCGGGCCATCGCCCAGAGCCGCAAGGATTTCTTGCCTGCTGAAGAGGCCGAAGACGCTGAGCCAGACCAACCACCGGCACAGCCCATGGACGACGGCCAAGACGCCTGAACCGTCCTTCTCAAAAACTTTTCTTGTTTAAATCTGCCCATGACTGCCACCACTCATCTGCCAGACGCCCGATTCAGCCGATCCGACTACAAAACCTTGGGCCTCGCCGCCCTGGGTGGTGCGCTGGAAATCTACGACTTCATCATTTTCGTCTTCTTCGCCCTGACCCTCAGCCAGCTGTTCTTTCCCCCGGAAATGCCCGAGTGGCTGCGCTTGCTGCAAAGCTTCGGGATTTTCGCCACTGGCTACCTGGCACGGCCCCTGGGCGGCATCCTCATGGCGCACTTCGCCGATCGCCTGGGGCGCAAGCGAGTGTTCAGCCTGAGCATCCTGATGATGGCCTTGCCCTGCCTGCTCATCGGCGTGATGCCGACTTACGCGCAAATCGGCTATTTCGCCCCGTTGTTGCTGCTGGCGCTGCGCATCCTGCAAGGCGCGGCGGTGGGCGGCGAAGTGCCGAGCGCCTGGGTGTTCGTGGCCGAACATGCACCGCTGCAGCATCGCGGCTACGCGCTGGGTTTCCTCCAGGCCGGTCTGACCTTCGGCTACTTGCTGGGCGCCCTGACCGCCACGGCGCTGGCGCAGATATTCACTGCAGCAGAAATTCTCGATTACGCCTGGCGCTTGCCGTTCCTGCTGGGTGGGGTCTTCGGTGTAATCGGCGTCTGGCTGCGCCGCTGGCTGAGCGAAACGCCGATCTTCATGGCCCTGCAAGCCAAGCGTGAAGGCGCGACGGAACTGCCGCTGCGCACCGTCCTGCGGGACCATCGCCATGCCTTGTTGCCCGCCGCCATCCTCACCTGCGTACTGACGTCCGCCGTGGTGGTGTTCGTGGTCATCACCCCGACCGTGATGCAAAAAAGCTTCGGCATGACCCCCAGTCACACGTTCGCCCTGAGCAGCCTGGGCATCGTCTTCCTGAACATCGGCTGCGTCCTGGCCGGCCTCATCGTCGACCGCATCGGCGCCTGGCGCACTGTCATGCTCTACAGCCTGCTGTTGCCGATGGGCATCGCCGTGCTCTACGCCAGCCTGATCAGCGGCAGCGCCTGGCTGGGCCTGGCCTACGCTGTGGCGGGCCTGGGTTGCGGCGTGGTTGGTGCGGTGCCATCGGTGATGGTCAGCCTGTTTCCGCCGAAAATCCGCGTGTCCGGCATCTCGTTCACCTACAACATTGCCTATGCCTTGTGGGCCAGCGTGACGCCGTTGGTGCTGATCGCACTGGTGCCGTGGAGCCCATGGGTGTGCGTGGGGTATTGCGTGGTGATGGGCGCGGTGGGTGTGGGCGCGGCGGCGTATTTTCCCGCCCGACACTCGAAGACCGCGCAGCCCTCGTTGGCTTGTGAATCGTAGGGACTCAGCCCCAGGTGCACGACTACACTCATGAATGACCCCGTTTCCAACTCGAGGAGGACGGCCATCATGAAGGCGCACAAGCACGACCTGCTGGAACAAGTCCTGATTGCCCACGGCGGTCTCGAGCGCTGGAACACTTTCAACACTGTCCAGGTCACTCTTGTGACCGGCGGCTCGTTGTGGGCCATGAAGGGCTTAACGCAAGACAGTGCTCCACGGCAGATGACCGTCTGGCTGCATGAGCAGCGCGCCTCGGTCATGCCGTTCGGTGCACTGAACCAGCGTACCGCGTTCACGCCGGATCGCATCGCCATCGAAACCATCGAGGGCAAAGTGATCGCTGAGCGTTCGGACCCTAGGGCTTCGTTCTTCAAGCACGAGCCAACCACTCCCTGGGATCCGCTTCACCGTGCCTACTTCAATGGCTATGCGCTCTGGTCCTACCTGACCATGCCGTTCCTGTTTACTTTTCCGGGCGTCACCACCCAGGAACTGGAACCGTGGAAGGAAGGCGGACAGGTCTGGCGCCGCTTGCGGGTGAGCTTCCCGGACACCCTCGCCACTCACTGCCCGGTCCAGGACTTCTACTTTGGCGACGACTATCTGCTGCGCCGGCATGATTACACCGTGGACGTGAGCGGTGGCCTGCCGGCGGCCCAGTATGTGGAGGACTACATCAAGGCCGATGGGCTGCTCGTACCCAGCAAGCGCCGGGCGTATCGGCGCGATGCCGATGATCAGGCGGTGGAGGGGGAGTTGCTGGTGGCGATTGATATCAGTCAGGTTCGTTACGCCTGACCGGCAGCTCTAAGGCGCTCGCGCAGAAAATCCACAAAGGCGCGAGTTCTTGCCGAGCGGCGTCGGTCTTGGCTGAACACGGCGCTGATGGGCAGCGCTACGGGTTGATAAGCATCCAGCAGGCTGGACACGGTTCCCTGGCGAACATCCGCGGCGAATAACCACTGCGGTGAAAGCGAAATGCCCAGCCCGCTAAGAACCATCTCGCGGATTGCCTCGCTGCTGTTGCTGGTGACATTGCCCTTGATCGTCACGCGGTGCTGCTTGTCCTGCTGGTCGAAACGCCAAACGTCGTAGTGCTCCAGCAGCGTGAAGCCCAAGCAATTGTGGCGGGCAAGATCCGCCGGCTCCAGCGGTGTGCCGTGTTGTTGCAGGTAGGCGGGTGCGGCGTACACCCGGCGCGGGCTAGCGCCGAGGGAAACCGCGACCAGCCCTTCGTTTTTCACCACGCCGATACGAATGGCGACGTCGATGTTTTCTTTCAGCACATCTTCATTTTGGTCGTTCAGTTTCAGGTCGATTTGAACCTGAGGATGGCGCGCCAAAAACTCCCCGATCAAGGGCGCAATGCACAGCCGCCCGAAACTCACCGGTGCGGCCACACGCAAAGGACCGGCGATCTGCTCCTGGCCATGGGTGAAGCTGAGCCGTGCCGTGTCGAGGCTGGCGAGTATTTCCTTGCTGTGGCTATAGAAACGCTGTCCTTGGTCGGTCAGCGCAAGATGGCGAGTGCTGCGGGCAAACAACGCACCGCCAAGGTGTTGTTCCAGCCCGCGGATCTGCTTGCTGACTGCTGGTTGGCCCAGGTTCATCTCCCGGGCGACCGCCGAGAACGAACCGCGCTCTACCACTCGCACGAACATCTGCATCGCGTCGAATAGATCCATCGGGATTTGGCCTCTGGTTGGAATAAATCCTATCCATAGTTGCTTACTTATCGGAATGCGTCGACGGCCGCAACATGTACTCACCCACTCATTGGAGGTTTACTGTCATGAACAACACCATGTTCGCCGCCATTGCCCAAACCGCTCAGGCTCCGCTGGTCGTTCGCCACATCCCCCGGCCTATTCCCGGCAAAGGACAGGTATTGATCAAGGTTCACGCCGCAGGGATCAATCCTCTGGATACCAAGATCGCGGCAGGTGGTGGCGCTCATGCCCGCCAGCCGCTGCCCGCCGTACTGGGCATCGATTTGGCCGGAACAGTCGTTGAGCTGGGAGAGGGCGTGCACGATTTCGCACCCGGCGATGACGTGTTCGGCATGGCCGGCGGGATCGGTGGCGCCCAAGGTGCGCTGGCCGAATACATTGCCGTCGATGCTCACCTGATTGCGCTCAAGCCCGGTTCATTGAGCATGCGCGAAGCGGCAGCCTTGCCATTGGTCTTCATCACCGCCTGGGAAGGGTTGGTAGACCGGGCCAATGTTCGGGCCGGCCAACAAGTGCTGATCCACGGCGGCGCGGGCGGCGTCGGTCAAATGGCCGTGCAAATTGCCAAGGCCCGCGGCGCCGAGGTCTATGCCACCGGCTCGGCCACCAGCCTGGACTTCATCCGCGAATTGGGCGCGACGCCCATCGACTACCGGACGCAGGACACCGACAGTTACGTGGGCCTGCACACGGATGGCGAAGGTTTCGACATCGTCTACGACACCGTCGGCGGCTCGACGTTGGATGCGTCCTTCAACGCAGTGAAAACCTATACCGGCCACGTACTCAGCTGTCTCGGCTGGGGACAACACAGCCTGGCACCGTTGTCGTTCAAGGGGGCGAGTTACTCCGGGGTGTTTACCTTAATGCCGCTGCTGACCGGCAAGGGGCGCGAGCATCATGGGCGGATATTGCGCGAAGCGGCGGCTTTGGTTGAGGCCGGGGTGCTGCGGATCAAGGTAGACCCGCATCGGTTTGGCCTGGGAGACGTGAATGAGGCGTTTGCGCAAGTAGCCCAGGCGCGTGGGCAAGGGAAGACGGTGGTAGAGATGGCGGGGGAGTGACGCTGGTCTGTAACTGTTATCCGCAAGCCGCCCCCATAAAATCGCCCCGGTCTGTAACGGCCGGGGTTTTGTCGCCATCCGCTGCCGCCAAAACTTGAGAAGCCGTCCAAACGCCGTAGAATGCTGCTGCCACTATGCCGCTACCTTTCAAGGACGAATTCAGACATGCGAATTTTTGCCCTATTCCTGGCCCTCTGCCTTATGGCGGGCTGTGCCTCCAAACCCGATTACTACGTTTCCGCCACTCCGGTAACGATCCCCAAAACCGCCACCTTCTGGATCGACACCTTCGACGTTGAAGTCGTAGGCAAGAACGATCGCTTTTTGCCTGATGAAAAGGTCCGTGAGCAATTGCACACCGACCTGATCGGCCGCCTGCTCGAGGACAATCGTTATGCCTCCAGCAAGGAAGCCGCCGACTATCTTCTGGACGTCAACAGCGTCTACGCGCGACGTATTCAAGACACCCAAGGTGGCTTCATGAGCAAAATCGTTGCCGATGGCACGTTCCTCGCCAGTGTCGATTTCAGCTATCAGGTCAAGGTGAAGAAGGCCGGTGCCGAGGTATTGCACTTTGCCCAGGCTCGCGAGGGGCTGATGCCGGGCGGCGCGGTCGGGCAATTTCAGAACATGAGAAGCATGATGGGTGCTCTGACCAACAGCGGTAACTCCGCTGTCGAAGGCTTTTACACCGGCCACTTGAGCAGCTTTATTGCCGACGACCTGCGGGCCATTCCGTCCCGCTAGTCCTGCCCGCGTATTAAAAAATCTCGTGGTCGTTAACCCGAACCACGAGTGCCTCGCGTCTGACCCTGTGAACGGATCATTCATTCACGAGGTTCAGCCCATGTCCCGTCCTCCTTCATTCCTACGTCCTTCTGCCCAGGGCTTTGCCGTGACCTTGCTGGTGGCATTGGCCGGTTGTGGGTTGTCTTCGTCCCGGGAGGCTGCCAAGCCGGCCGAACCGCCGTCTGCGTCCCCGTCCCCGGTGCGGCAAAGCGAAGTCGCTTACGTGCACGAGCCTTTGGTCAAGCGCATGGCCGCCCCGGCTTCGATGCCTTCGCCAAGGGTGCGCAACGATGCTATCGCGGGGGATTACCGCGCCGAGCCCCGCGAGCAGTATGAAAAACTGCCGGACAACCCCATTCATAGCGTTGCCCAAACGCCGGTATCGACCTTCAGCGTCGATGTCGATACCGGCAGCTACGCCAATGTGCGACGTTTGCTCAATCAAGGTAGCCTGCCGCCCGAAGGCGCTGTGCGACTGGAGGAAATGGTCAACTATTTCCCTTACGACTATGCCTTGCCCACCGACGGTTCTCCCTTCGGCGTGACCACTGAAGTGGCCCCGTCGCCGTGGAACCCTCACACCCGCCTGTTGCGCATTGGCATCAAGGCGAGCGATCGCGCCGTGGCGGATCTGGCGCCGGCCAACCTGGTATTTCTGGTGGACGTTTCCGGTTCCATGGACCGGCGCGAAGGCCTGCCATTGGTCAAAAGCACCCTGAAACTGCTGGTGGATCAATTGCGCGAGCAGGATCGGGTGTCTCTGGTGGTGTACGCCGGCGAATCCCGGGTGGTGCTCAAACCGACCTCGGGCCGCGACAAGGTCAAGATCCGCAACGCCATCGATCAGTTGGACGCCGGCGGTTCCACCGCCGGTGCGTCGGGTATCGAGCTGGCCTATCAGATGGCTCAGGAAAGCTTTATCGACAAAGGCATCAATCGCATCCTGCTGGCCACCGATGGCGACTTCAACGTGGGTATCAGTGACTTCGAAAGTCTCAAGCAAATGGCGGTGGACCGGCGTAAAAGCGGCGTATCCCTGACCACGCTGGGCTTCGGTGTGGATAACTACAACGAACACCTGATGGAGCAACTGGCCGACGCCGGTGACGGCAACTACGCCTACATCGACAACTTGCTTGAAGCGCGCAAGGTCTTGGTGGACCAGCTCAGTTCAACCCTGGCAGTGGTGGCGCGGGATGTGAAACTGCAGGTGGAATTCAACCCCGCCCAGGTCAGTGAGTATCGGCTGTTGGGTTATGAGAACCGCGCGCTCAAGCGTGAAGATTTCAACAACGACAAGGTGGATGCGGGCGAAATCGGTGCGGGGCACACGGTGACCGCCTTGTATGAAATTGTTCCAAAGGGCGAGCAGGGCTGGTTGGAACCGTTGCGTTATGCGAGCACACCCAAGCTGGACGGCAAGACAGGGGAGTTGGCGATGCTGCGCGTGCGCTATAAGCCCGTTGAAGGCGGGAGCAGCCGTTTGATCGAGCATCCTATTGCCAGCACGCAAAAAAATGACAAGGCCAGCGATGACTTGCGCTTCTCGGCCGCTGTGGCCGCCTTCGCCCAACAGCTCAAGGAGGATGGCCGCTACACTGGGACCATGAGCTTGAAGGACACCGCGCAATTGGCCCGTTCCGCCCGGGGTGATGATCCGTTTGGGCTGCGCGCCGAATTTGTCCAGTTGGTGGAGCTTGCGCAGAGCCTTGAACGCTGATCCTGACCTCGACGAGGATCAAATGTGGGAGCGGGCCTGCTCGCGATAGCGGTGGAACGATCACCATCATCATTGATTGATCCGCCGCCATCGCGAGCAGGCTCGTTCCCACAGTATTCTCTTGTCGGCTGCCAGAACTGTGTTGACCGCAAAGGAGTTCGCCACCCACATGCCCGCGCCGCTTGATTGCCCCAGCGACGAATCGCTGCTGGCCCGCTACCGCGATGGCGACGGGGCTTGTTTCGAAGCCCTGTACGCCCGCCATCGTCAAGGGCTTTACCGTTTTCTCGTGTCCTTGAGCAATAAAACTGAACTGGCCGAGGAAATTTTTCAGGACACCTGGCTCAGCCTGATCCGCAGCACTACCCAGCCACAAGGGCGGGCGAGTTTTCGTACCTGGTTGTTTCAGATTGCCCGCAACCGCTTGATCGATCACTGGCGCAAACACGGTGTCCGCAACCCGCTGCACGACAGTTACGACGAACAGGTTCATGTCCAACCCGACGACACCAGCAACCCCGAACAGCAGTTGAGTCTGAGTCGCGATCAGGCCCGCCTGGACGCCGCGTTGCAAGCCTTGCCCGAAGACCAGCGGGAAGTCTTCCTGCTGCGCCTGCACGGTGATTTGGAGCTGCCGCAGATCGCCGCCCTGACCGGCGCCCCGCTGGAAACGGTTAAAAGCCGCTTGCGTTACGCCCAGCAGAAACTGCATCGACTGCTGGCCGAGGAGGTACCCGCATGATTGATTCCAAACAGACCCCGGATTCCGACGAGGAAATGCTCCTCGAGCATTTTCGCCAACACGCCAGCGGCGAGCCGCCCGCCTCCCTGGACGCCTTCATCCTGGCCGCCGCCCGTCGCGAAGCCCCGACGCCCGCGCCGAGTTTGTGGAAACGCTGGCTGCAGGCCTGCCAACGGCCACGCTGGCAGATGGCATTCGCCACGGTCGCCGGTGTCGCGTTGATGATCGGTCTGGTGGTGCGTTCGCCAGTGCCCCAGAGCGATCTGACCTCACCGGCCTCAATGGAGTTTTCCGCCAATCGGCAGGAGCCCGCCGTCGCCGCTGCACCGCCGCCCTCCATGTCTGCTCCCGCGCCGATAGCCCGGATGGCGCCCCAGGGCGAAAGGGCCCGAGCCGAGGCAAACACTGACCAGGTCCTTGCCGATAAGCCCGCGGCGAGAATGAGCAAAAGCGCGCCCGTTGCCCTGCCGTCGCTGGAGCAGGAACTGCTGGAAATCCTGCGCTTGCGTCAGACCGGTGAGAGCAAGGCGGCTGATGAGAAGCTGCTTGCGCTGCATAAGCGCTTTCCCGAGGAGGATTTGCCGGCGCGGTTAGAGGTGTTGCAAAAGCGTTGAGTAAAAAACCAGATTCGCCCCTTCGATGTTTGACCACTCGCCTGGACGGTGTCTGGAAAATCGGGGCGATTCACAACCGCCTTAACCACACCTGCGCCCTGCAAGCATTCGATAACACCCGCCACGGCAGTCGAGTGGACCCGATCACCTGCGGCTCTGAATGTGTCATGGCGTGCCATAGCGATCAGGGTACGAAGTTCCTTGATCATGACAATTGATAAATTTTTCTTTTGCTCATGATCAGAACATATAGTTTTTTATGAATCTTGTTGCTGGATACGATGATCCCACCCACCAATGATCCAGCGCCGTACCGGCGAACGCGGTAGATGGGCATGGCGTGGCGGACCGCCACTTCATCAACAATCTGTTTGCCAGGTAGGCGCGAAAGGAGCGAACTCATGCAAACACTCAAGGTTGCCATCGCTGGTTTCGGCGGCGTGGGACGTGCCACAGCCGACCTGCTGCTGTCCCGGCGCGAGCGCTATCGCCAGGTTTACGGCGTGGACGTTCGCCTGGTGGCGGTGTGCGGATCACGTGCAGGCCTGGCTGACGCGAACGGCCTGCAAGCGAACCAGTTGGATGCCCTGCAGGCTGGTCTGTCAGGACCGGATTTCGTGATGGCGAGCGGCGCAGATGTTCTTATCGAGGCCGGGCCGAGCGATTTTCGCAGTGGCGAGCCGGGTCTTGCTTACCTTCTTACGGCGCTGGCGGCCGGCCAGGACTGCATCGTGATATCGAAGGGCGCCCTGGTCCACAGCGGGCGACAATTGCGCGAACTCGCGCAGGCCTCGGGGGCAATGCTCAAACTCAGTGGTGCGGCGGCCGCCGCCCTGCCGACACTCGACCTGCTCGACCATAGCTTGGCCGGCTGCAAGGTGCTCGCCATCGAGGGCATCCTCAACGCCACCACCAACTACCTGCTTGACGCCATGAGCACGCAGGGCCTTGGCTTCGATGCGGCGTTGCGTGAAGCGCAGGCAGGAGGCTTCGCCGAAGCTGACCCGCGCAACGACACGCAAGGCTGGGATACCGCCTGCAAACTTCTGCTGCTGGCCAACTTCGGTCTTGGTGCCGACCTGACGATGGACGACCTGGTGGTCGAAGGCATTCAATCGGTCACGGCAGAGCGCATCGAGGCCTGGCGCGCGAAGGGGCTCGTGCCCAAGCTGGTCGGCAGCCTCACCCGCGCCGACGGTGCGATCCGCGCCAGTGTCGGCATCAAGACCTATCCGCTGTCCGACCCGTTCGCCCTCGTAAGCGGGAAGAACAAGGCGATCCGTATCAGCAGCGACGCGATGGGTGAGACGCTGGCGATCGGCTGCGGTGTGGAGCCGATCGCCACCGCAGCGGCCGCCCTGAAGGACCTCGAACACATTCTCATGGCCAGGGCCGCGCGGTCCTCCTCTGTTTCGGAGTACTCATCATGACCCTGCGCACCTTGCAAGCCATCCGCCATGTCGGTTTCGAAGACCTTGGCAGCTTTGAGGCGCCCCTGCGCAAAGCCGGCTACACCATCGAGTACGTCGAAGCGGCAGAGCGCGACCTCGGCCTGCTCGACCCGCTTGATGCCGACCTTCTGGTGGTCCTTGGCGGCCCGATTGGCGTCTACGATCACGCCAGCTATCCGCTCCTCAGCGACGAGTTAGAGCTATTGCGAGCACGTCTGGCGGCTGACCGACCGACGCTCGGTATCTGCCTCGGTGCGCAGTTGATGGCGGCAGCTCTCGGGGCGCGCGTCTATCCTGGGCCGGCCAAGGAGATCGGCTGGTCGGCCCTAGACCTGACGCCGGCCCTTGAACATCAGCCCCTCGCCGCGCTGCGCAACGTGCCCGTTCTGCACTGGCATGGCGACACCTTCGACCTGCCGCAAGGCTGTAGCCTGCTTGCGTCCACCCCGCTCTGTCGCACTCAGGCTTTCTCCCGCGGGCCAAACGTTCTCGGTCTGCAGTTTCATCCTGAAGTCAGCGGCGCACGATTCGAGCATTGGTTACTGGGGCATGCCAGTGAGCTGGCCACGTCAGGCATCGACCCCGTCGCCTTGCGTCGCGATGCAAAGCGCTATGCAAATGATCTCGAGAAAGCCTGCGCCTTCTTGCTGGACCAATGGTTGGCGGGCATAGATCAATAGTGGCCGACGCACGTGAATGCTGACCCTCCCTGCCAAAAGCAATCCATTGACCGCATAAATGTTCCAGAACCGTAACCCTGTCCAATTTTCAGGCGACCACTCTGGAGATAGTAGCGATGCCTTTCAGAAGGATTGAGGGACTGAGGGCCTACTCAAAACGGGCCTCTCTCTAGACGTCGCCATGCTTGCAGCCCTGTGCTTAAGCCATGGCGATCATCAGCATTCACGCGCGAACACACATCAGGTGATCGAAATGACCAATCCAAAACTCGAAGTGCTGACACCCAGCAATTGCCAGGTGATTTTCATCGATCAACAGCCGCAAATGGCATTTGGTGTACAAAGCATTGATCGGCAGACATTGAAGAACAACACCGTGGGTCTGGCCAAGGCCGCAAAGATTTTCTCGATTCCAACCATCATCACCACTGTCGAAACAGAGAGCTTTTCGGGCCATACCTATCCGGAATTACTGGCTGTTTTCCCTGAAGCACCGATCCTTGAGCGTACCTCGATGAACTCCTGGGACGACCAGAAAGTACGCGATGCGCTGAAAAAAAATGGCCGTAACAAAGTGATCGTCTCGGGCTTGTGGACCGAAGTCTGCAATACCACCTTCGCGCTGTCAGCGATGCATGATGCCGGCTATGAAATTTATATGGTGGCCGACGCCTCGGGTGGCACCAGCCAAGCTGCGCATGATTACTCCATGCAACGCATGATTCAGGCTGGCGTTGTCCCCGTTACCTGGCAGCAAGTGCTGCTGGAGTGGCAGCGTGACTGGAAGAACCGCGACACCTACGACGCCGTTATGTCATTGGTCAAAGAGCATTCTGGCGCATATGGAATGGGCGTCGACTACGCCTACACCATGGTGCACAAGGCGCCAGAGCGCGTCACACACGGACCGACGCTGGAGCCTGTCGCGGCGAAGATCTGACTTCTGCCGGGTCGACCCAGCAGGTCGACCCGACTGCAAATCAATGGACTCCGGTAGCGGGTACACCCTGGGTATACGCCGTTTTTGCGCTGCGCAGTACTGCCATTGGCCCCCTGCTAAACCCTGCTTGATCCCTCGCTTACACAGCAGCAGTGCCGTCCCAAAACCACACATTCATACAATTTCCGCCCCGAGTCCTGCGCAAACATAACCCGCAACGTGGTCTCCCAGGTTCCTGCCGTACGCGGCATTACCTGGCTAGCCAGTTATCCCGTCAGTGCGGTGGTGGACACGCTGAGTATCGTGCTGCTGGTGGTTTATTTGTTCATGCCAATGATGACCCGGTGATTAGCTGCCTGGCTCAACCCACAACGTCGCGAGGAATGATTATGAGTGAGGATCCGTCAGACAAAAGCCGTCGCCAGTTTCTGGCTACCAGCTCAGTTCTCGGGGCAGCGGGAGCACTCTGGTCTGCCCTGCCTTTTGTCGGCTCCGCCGGCACCTCTTTCGCCAACTCCCCGGGAGGCTCCATGAAAGCCGATTTGATCCTTTATAACGGTCGTCTGCACACCGTGGATCGGGAAAAGCCACACGCTACAGCTGTCGCCATCAAGGACGGAAAATTCATTGCCGTGGGCAGCGACGTAGAGGTCATGGCGGTCCGCGCAGATGCGACACAGGTTATAGATCTGCAAAAGCGCACGGTGATACCAGGTCTCAATGACTCGCACCTGCACCTGATTCGTGGTGGTCTGAACTACAACCTGGAACTGCGCTGGGAGGGTGTTCCATCTCTCGCCGACGCGTTACGGATGCTCAAAGATCAGGCCGATCGCACACCTGCTCCGCAATGGGTGCGGGTGGTGGGCGGCTGGAATGAATTCCAGTTCGCCGAGCGCCGCCTACCAACCCTGGAGGAATTGAACAAGGCCGCACCCGATACGCCGGTATTCGTCCTGCACCTTTATGACCGCGCCCTCCTCAATCGGGCGGCACTGCGCGTTGTCGGCTATACCCGCGACACGCCGAACCCGCCGGGCGGAGAGATTGTCCGCGACAGCAATGGCGAACCCACCGGCATGCTGGTGGCAAAACCCAACGCGATGATTCTCTACTCGACCCTGGCCAAGGGACCAACGCTGCCGCTGGAATACCAGGTCAACTCGACACGCCAGTTTATGCGCGAACTCAACCGCCTCGGCGTGACCAGTGCCATCGATGCTGGCGGTGGTTTCCAGAACTATCCGGACGACTACGAGGTGGTCCGCGAGCTGGCCAAGCACAACCAGTTGAGTGTGCGCATCGCCTACAACCTGTTCACCCAGAAACCCAAGGAAGAGCTGATCGACTTCAAGAACTGGAGCGGCATGGTCAAGCCTGGCGATGGCGATGACTTCTTCCGGCACAACGGGGCCGGCGAAATGCTGGTGTTCTCTGCCGCAGATTTCGAAGACTTCCTCGAGCCTCGCCCAGACCTTGCGCCGACTATGGAGCAGGACCTGGAGCCCGTGGTCCGTCACTTGGTGGAGCAGCGCTGGCCGTTCCGGCTGCACGCGACCTACGACGAATCCATTTCGCGCATGCTCGATGTCTTCGAGCGGGTCGATCGCGACATTCCCTTCAACGGCCTGCCATGGTTCTTCGATCACGCGGAGACCATCAGTGCGAAGAACATCGAGCGGGTACGCGCCCTTGGCGGTGGCATTGCCATTCAGGACCGCATGGCCTTCCAAGGCGAGTATTTCGTCGACCGTTACGGCAGCAAGGCCGCCGAGCAGACCCCGCCCATTCAACGCATGCTGGCCGAAGGCGTACCCGTGGGTGCGGGAACTGATGCAACCCGCGTCTCCAGCTACAACCCCTGGACGTCGCTTTATTGGCTGGTCAGCGGCCGAACCGTTGGCGGGCTGGAGCTTTACCCCAACGGTCTTTCACGTGACACCGCACTGCAGCTCTTTACCCATGGCAGTGCCTGGTTCTCGTCAGAGCAAGGCAAGAAGGGCCAGATCAAGGTCGGGCAACTGGCCGATCTCACGGCCCTGTCGGCGGACTTCTTCAGTGTCGAGGAAGAGGCGATCAAGTGGATCGAATCCGTGCTGACCATCGTCGACGGCAAAGTGGTCTATGGGGCCGCGGAGTTCGACCAGCTGTCGCCCCCCAGCCTTCCGGTCATGCCGGACTGGTCACCGGTTGCCAAGGTACCCGGCCACTGGCGTCCCGCTTCACCGCTGCTGACTCAGGTGCATCAATGCTCAGGCCCTTGCGCGGTGCATGCGCACAGCCATGACAAGGTGCGCCGGTCATCCGTACCCATCAGTGACTACCAAGGCTTCTGGGGCGCCTTCGGCTGCTCCTGCTTCGCTTTCTGATCATGGAGACGGCTATCGAAAAGCGCTCCCCCTGGAGCGCGCTGCGCCATAGCACTTTCCGCTGGCTATGGCTGGCCAGCATCGCCTCCAACATCGGCACCTGGATGCACGAGGTAGGGGCCGGCTGGTTGATGACGACGCTGTCAGCCAGCCCCATGCACGTTGCCTTGGTGCAGGTTGCAGGCTCCGCGCCGATGTTCTTTCTTGCTCTTCCCGCCGGTGCCATGGCCGACATCGTCGACAAGCGTCGCTACCTGCTCAAGGTGCAAGTGTGGATGGCCGTGGTGGCGATGCTCCTGGCTCTGCTCACGTTCAACGGCATGATGACCGTCTCGCTGCTGCTGCTCCTCACCCTGGGCATGGGCGCGGGGACGGCGCTGATGATGCCGGCCTGGTCAGCGTTGACGCCCGAACTGGTCGACAAGCGAGACCTTGGTTCGGCCATCGCCCTGTCCAGCCTCGGCATCAACGTCGCCCGGGCCATCGGGCCGGCGGTTGCCGGGGTGCTGGTCAGTCTCACCGGCCCCTGGGCCACCTTCGCGCTGAACGCCGTGTCGTTCTTCGCGGTGATGGCGGTGCTGTACACCTGGAAACGCGAACAGGCACCTGCGCTGTTCCCGGCGGAACGGCTGCTCGGGGCCATGCGCGCAGGCTGGCGTTACAGCCGCAGCTCCCAGCCATTGCAAGCGGTGTTGGTGCGGTCGGCGGCATTCTTCGTCGGCGCCAGTGCTGGCATGTCGCTGCTGCCGTTGATCGTGCGCGGTGAGCTGAACGGCAGCGCCAGCGATTTCGGCCTGCTGCTCGGCAGCGTCGGCATCGGTGCAGTGCTCGGCGCGACTTTACTGCCGCGCATCCGTGATGCGGTGAAACCCGATCACCTGGTAGCTGGCTCCAGCCTGCTCTACGCCTTGGTGCTTGCCGCCCTGGCCGGGGTGCGCAACTTGTACTGGCTGATACCGGTGATGATGATCAGTGGCGCGGCCTGGATCGCCGTGCTGTCGAGCCTGCAAATGGCGGCACAAACCTGCGTACCCAACTGGGTCCGGGCGCGGGCGTTGTCGGTATACATCCTGGTGTTCTTTGGCAGCATGGCGGCCGGTGGCGCGCTTTGGGGCTTGGTCGCCAGTCACCTGTCGATCAGCCTCACCCTGCTGATCGCCGGCGGGCTCCTGCTGATGGGCATCGTGCTGACGCTGCGCTTCCACCTGCCGGTGACCGAAGCCGAAGACTTGGCACCGTCGCTGCACTGGCCTGCTCCCATTCTGAGCGACGAACAGGATCAGGAGCGCGGACCGGTCATGGTCACCCTTGAGTACCAGATCGATCCGCCGCAGACAGAACAGTTTCTCGTTGCCATGAAAGATGTACGCCGCATGCGAATGCGCAATGGTGCCTTTTCCTGGGGACTGGTCCAGGACAGTGAGCATCCGCAACGTTGGCTGGAATTCTTCTTTGATGAGTCCTGGCTCGAACATATGCGCCACCACGGCCGGGTGACCCGCGCCGAACAACGCACCGAGGCTGCGGCTCGCCAGTTCCAGGTTGCCGGGGTGGCCATACGTATTCAGCACTACCTGGCACCCACTAAGCCCCACATTTGAGCGCATGGGATCAGGGATGAATACAACCGTACTGTTCATACATGGCGAATGGCTGTCTGCCGCCGCCTGGGATAATTTCTCCAGCCGCTATCGGGCATGTGGCTACACCTGCGTTGCACCCTCCTGGCCCTTATCGGAGGGGTCGCCAGAGAGTCTGCGCGAGGCGCCACATACCGACTTCCCAAGGCTTGGGATCACACAAATAATTGAGCACTATGCAGCGCTGATTCGGCGCATGCCTCAGCCCCCTTTGCTGATTGGCCACTCGCTGGGTGGCCTGCTCGTACAGATACTTTTGGATCGTGGTCTTGGCTGTGCCGGGATATCGATTACAGCGATGCCCCCTCGTGGGTTAATGCCTCACTTGAGCATCCTCTACAAGGCGATCCCCATGCGCATGGCTTGGGGCAGTTGGAAGCGAGTCATGTATTTTCCGCTACGAGAATCTGCCCAACAATTGACTCGGGTTTTGGCGATCCAGGATTTTTCGCTGATACAGGCAAGCCATATCGTGCCAGCACCGGGGCGGATTTTCTTTGAAGCGGCTTTCGGTATTGGCACACATGTCGACTTTGCCAATGACCACAGAGCACCGTTGCTGTTGATCGCCGCCGAGAACGATCACAGCATACGGCCATGCCTGGTGACGTCGAACTATCGGCAATACAATCGCTCGGCGGCCAGTACCTCGCTCAAGTGCTTTGCCGGGCACAGCCACTGGCTCATCGCCGAACCCGGTTGGGAGCAAATAGCTGACTACACAATTGAATGGGCGCAAACTCAACTGGGTCGCTTTTGATTAATTTCAGGTTCGCGCGGTGATCAGCGTATTGGGCTTTTCCCCAGCCAAACAGCAGAAGCCCACCCCAGGAAGTCGCTGGCGCACCTGCACGGCGCTGGCAATCTATATGCTGTTGGTTGGCCTGCCATGGTTTAGTCCGGCCGTCACGGCCGCCGACTACTTACTGGACAAGCTGGAGCACCACCGCTGGACCGTCGCTGATGAAGGCCCCAATCAGGTCGGGGCCTTGGCTCAGACCCGAGACGGTTATCTCTGGCTTGGAACCAATGATTCGCTCTATCGCTTTGATGGCCTGGACTTCGCGCGATACACGCCGCCGGACGGCAATCCGCTGGGTATCATTTCCGTACTCAAGGCGGAGGATGAAGGCTTGTGGGCGGGTCTGCGTGCAGGCGGCATTAGCCTGATCACCGACACAGGCATCACCCGTTACCCCGTCAGTGCTGGATTGCCTGGCGGGGTGATCTATAGCATCGCCAAGGATCGCAGTGGCGCAGTCTGGATCGCCGCCAACGATGGTTTGGCGCGTTTTGACGGTAACGCGTGGCAACGTATCGGTACCGAGTGGAACTTTCCGGGGCGAAATGCCCGTGCTGTGCTCGTCGACCGTGATGGCACGCTATGGGCAGCCAATGAAGATCGCCTTTTCTACCTGCCGTCAGGTGCCAAAGCGTTTATCGATGCAGGCATTGCGGTGGGGTGGGTGAGTCATATGGCTCAGGCTCCGGATGGGGCCATCTGGATGGCAGAGCGGTATGGCGGTTCGCTGCGCCGAATCGTGCCAAACGAAGGGGATGCGGCTACCCAGGTGACCGTCATCGATGGTGCCAATGGTTTGTTATTCGACAGCACGGGGGCGCTATGGGTGGGCACCAGCGGTAAAGGCGTTCGCTATGTACACGCCTCTGCCAGCCTCAGTGCTCTATCGATAACTGACGTACGCAGTCACCAAGAAGCGTTCATGGCCAAGGATGGCTTGAGTGCAGATATCGTTCTCCCATTACTCGAAGATGTCGACGGCAATATTTGGGTGGGCACCAGTGCCGGGCTAGACCGTTTTCGGCCAAGCGCTATGGTCTCGGCCGCATTTCCACACAACGCCCAGAATTTGGCATTGGTTGCCGGTGCGGCAGGCAGTGTCTGGGCAGGTACCAGCAACCAACCGGCAATGCGCCTGAGCAGTACTGGATTGGCCACTCTGGATATACCGGCACCGATTAGTAATGCCTTCAGTGATGTTAACGGTGATATCTGGATGGCTGGCAGCAAGGGTATCTGGCGTGCGCAAGGCGACAAAATCGAGCGAGTCGCGTCATTGCCAACCCAGGATGGGCTTGACTCAGCCGTCCGCGCGATGACGCTCGATCAGGCGGGCAACCTTTGGGTTTCGATCAACCGCAAGGGGCTGTTCGTTCTTCGAAGCGGGCGTTGGTCAATGGTTGCGCCGCCGAATGCTGATCCAAGCCAGTTAATGCCTGTCACCGCTACCACCGATCCTCTTGGCAGACTCTGGTTCGGCTACCGCAATAATCTGATTGTGACCCACGACGACAGGGACCAACGACACTGGGGGGCAGACGAAGGCTTAAAGGTGGGTCATGTCACGGCGATGCTGCATCAGGGCCGCCTCACCTGGGTGGGTGGCCAGCGTGGAGTGGCCTTCTTCGATGGTGAGCGCTTCCACAGCCTTCACCTACCGGACAATGGGCTGTTCGACAATATCTACGCGATTCTAGCCGTACCTCCCAGAGAACCAGAAGGTGATGGGAGCTATGATCTCTGGCTCCATGGCAAAGCCGGGGTTTATCAGTTGACCGCTCGTGAGGTAAAGCGCGCCATCGCTGACCCGCAATACCCGATACGTTACCGCAGCTATGAGGTGATTGGTGGCCTGGCCAATGACCCGCACCAAGTGCTCCCATTACCCACTGCAGTGCGTAGCACGGATGGACGTCTATGGTTCAGCACCAGTAAGGGCGTGACCTGGATTGATCCGACTCGCTATGTGCAGAGTAAAGCGGCCCCCAAGGTAGTCATCCAATCACTCAATGTCGATGGTAAGGAGCCCCGGCCAAGTGAGTTGTCACAACTGGGCGCAGAGCCAAAGAGAATCGAAATCTCTTATGCCGCGCTGAGTCTCTCAGGCATGCAAGGTTTGCACTTTCGCTATCTGTTAGAGGGGTTCGACACCGACTGGCAGCAGGCGGGTTCAAAACGTAGTGCCATCTATACGGGGCTCGGCCCCGGGGATTATCGGTTCCGCGTATTAGCGTCCAATCAGGATGGAATACTGAGTACCGAGGAGGCCGTGCTCAGCTTCAGTATTCGACCCGTTTTCTACCGCACCCCACTCTTTATAATGTTGAGCGGTCTAGCAGTGGCGAGTATTTTGTGGATGCTGCATCGGTTCAATGTTCGCCGTTCAGCCCAGCATCTGCGTGACCGACTTGAGGAACGCCATGCCGAGCGCGAGCGAATCGCCCGTGAGCTGCATGACACCCTACTCCAGGGTGTGCAGGGTCTTATGTTGAGTTTCCAGGCGGCCACTGAGCAAATCCCCAGCACTCATCCAGCACGATGCAAAATGGAGAGGGCGCTAGACCGCGCAGATCAGGTTTTGGTGGAGGCACGAGAGCGGGTGAGTAACCTGCGTGATCTGAACGAGCCTGCTCTGAATCTGATCGATGCATTTGCCGCTGTCACGAGTGAGCTGCAGCTAGAAGGCAGTACGCGCTTTACCCTGAACAGCCACGGCACGCCACTGCCACTGCACCCTATAGTCGGAGAAGAAAGCTACCGGATAGGCTGTGAAGCGATCATGAACGCCTTTCGACATGCCAATGCGCAGAACGTGGAAATCCGGATCGTCTACACCCGGCACGCATTTCAGCTAAGCGTTGGCGATAATGGTAGCGGCATCGACCCACAGTATCTGCCGCCCAATATACGCCCCGATCACTGGGGCTTATACGGCATGCTGGAGCGGGCACAAAAAATAGGCGGCCGGCTGTCTATTCAAAGAGGAGTCCACAGTGGCACTGAAATTCAACTGACTGTACCCGCATCAACGGCCTATCGACGTATCCCGCGACGTCGCAGCCAGTGGCTACGTGCATTGACTCAATTGAGGCCCTAAGCGTGCATCCGGAGAATGAACAGATACGCGTGCTGGTCGTCGACGACCACCCTCTGCTGCGCGAGGGTATAGCGGCGGTCCTTGAAGCCCAATCAGACATAGTGCTGGTCGGCGAGGCAACCAATGGCTGCGAAGCGCTTCAGCTATTTCGCTCGCTGCGCCCGGACGTCACCCTGATGGATCTACAAATGCCTGAGATGGATGGCATCGAGGCGATTCATGCCATTCGCGCCGAGTTTCCTGGCGCGCGCATTGCCATCCTGACCACCTATCGGGGTGATGTACGGGCATTGCATGCAATCAAGGCGGGAGCGCTCGGCTACTTATTGAAAAGTAGTCTGCGCAAGGAACTGCTGGATGCCATCCGCTCCATTGCTGCCGGCAAGCGCCATATCCCGGCAGAGATTGCTGTTGAGCTGGCTGATCACTTAAGCCGCGACTCCCTGACCGCTCGAGAAATCCAGGTCCTGCAATGTGTCGCCATGGGTAAACCCAACAAGCAAATCGCGACGGAACTCATGATCGCGGAGGACACCATCAAGGGGCATTTAAGAAGCATCATGGACAAGTTGGGGGCCAGCAATCGCACCCATGCGGTCACCCTCGGCATTCAGCGCGGCATCATCACTGTGTAATACCCCACTTTTGAGGGGGGCGCGCGCCCCCCATTGTTGTCTTATGTGCGATCAGTGCACGGCCTAGCATGGCGTCGGACACAAAAGATCCACAGTGGAGCACCGCCATGCGTGCCACCTTGCATGCCGTTACCCCGGCAACCGCAGTAGACAGCCAGACTCAGCGCTGTATTTCCGACGAAACGTATGATGGCGTCATGCAATTGCTTAGCGAGGCTCAAGCGCACCTGAGCATCGATCGTGACTCAGCCTGTCTATGCCTGACCCGTGCCCTGGTCATGATGCAAAAGAGCGATAGCCCGTTAAAAAGCCGCCACGGCTGCCTATCCAGTTGGCAAACTAAACGGCTGATTGACTACATCGACACTAACCTCGACTCATCAATACGCACAAATCAGATGGCTGCTGTGCTAAGCCTGAGTGTCAGCTACTTCTCGCATGCTTTCAAAAATACCTTTGGTGTAACGCCACTGGTTTACGTCGCACGTCGGCGCATCGAATCTGCTCGACAGATCATGCTCACGACCGACTCCTCGCTGACCGACATCGCCCATAGTCACGGATTCTGTGACCAATCCCATTTCATCCGTACCTTCCGCCGCCAGATCGGGGTTACACCTCAGGCCTGGCGACGGTTATGCGATGCAGGGTTATGGTCCACTGGAACCGGGTATATGGACTCTCTCCACAAGCAGTGAGCAAAGTTTTACTGCATTGAGAGCCTCATACGTTCAGACGCCCAGTAAGGTAAGGGCAGTGCTCATTCCGAGTGCCAACTTGGATGGGCACAGAATGGACACATTTTGGACACATGAAAAACAAAAAGGGCCTAGGTTTTCACCTAAGCCCTTGTTTTATGTGGTGCACCAGGCGGGATTCGAACCCACGACCCCTGCCTTCGGAGGGCAGTACTCTATCCAGCTGAGCTACTGGTGCGACGCGGGCGCCATGATACTCATATGCAATGCGGGCGTCCATGCTGCTGATTTGCCGGTCTTTTCGTAAGCATAGGCGGGCATCGGCTACGCTGATCAGAAAAAGCAGGCAAATTTGGCTTTTTCGTTCTTTTTTTCGAACAGCCTATTGTCCTTCCCCCCTATCCGCCCTAGGATTCGTTTGAGATTTCAAACGCTCTTGTCTGGGTGCTGAACCGCACGTCTGTGCTTATGTGCGTTATTTCTGTGCTTCAGCCCGGTGGATGATTTCCCTGACGGCAGCCCCTGAGGCGCCTTTCTACACATCTAATTCGCTCCGCGTGCGCGCGGTGCTGTTAAGGAAAGCCGACATGCAGCTTAAAGACACCCAGTTGTTCCGCCAGCAAGCCTTTATCGATGGCGCTTGGGTCGATGCGGACAATGGTCAGACGATCAAGGTCACCAACCCTGCAACGGGCGAAGTGCTGGGCACCGTGCCGAAAATGGGCGCTGCCGAAACCCGCCGGGCGATTGAAGCCGCCGACAAGGCGTTGCCGGCCTGGCGCGCCCTCACTGCCAAAGAACGCGCCAACAAGCTGCGCCGCTGGTACGAATTGCTGATCGAAAACCAGGATGACCTCGGTCGCCTGATGACCCTGGAACAGGGCAAGCCGCTGGCCGAAGCCAAGGGCGAAATTGTTTACGCCGCCTCGTTTATCGAATGGTTCGCCGAAGAAGCCAAGCGCATCTACGGTGACGTGATTCCTGGCCACCAGCCCGACAAGCGTCTGATCGTGATCAAGCAGCCGATCGGTGTGACTGCGGCGATTACCCCGTGGAACTTCCCGGCTGCGATGATCACCCGCAAGGCCGGTCCGGCCTTGGCCGCTGGCTGCACCATGGTCATCAAGCCGGCTTCGCAAACCCCGTTCTCGGCGCTGGCGCTGGTTGAGTTGGCCCACCGTGCCGGCATCCCGCAAGGCGTGCTGAGCGTGGTCACCGGCAGTGCCGGCGACATCGGCGGCGAGCTGACCAGCAACCCGATCGTGCGCAAGCTGTCGTTCACCGGCTCGACCGAAATCGGTCGTCAGTTGATGGCCGAATGTGCCAAGGACATTAAGAAAGTCTCCCTGGAACTGGGCGGCAACGCGCCGTTCATCGTGTTCGACGACGCGGACCTGGATAAGGCCGTCGAAGGCGCGATCATTTCCAAATACCGCAACAACGGTCAGACCTGCGTCTGCGCCAACCGTCTGTACATCCAGGATTCGGTGTACGACGCCTTCGCTGAAAAACTCAAAGTGGCAGTCGCCAAGCTCAAGATCGGCAATGGTCTGGAAGATGGCACTACTACCGGTCCATTGATCGACGAGAAAGCGGTTGCCAAGGTGCAAGAGCACATTGCCGATGCAATCAGCAAAGGCGCGACTGTGCTGGCCGGTGGCAAGGCGATGGAAGGTAACTTCTTCGAGCCGACGATCCTGACCAACGTACCGAAAAACGCTGCCGTGGCGAAGGAAGAAACCTTCGGCCCGTTGGCGCCGCTGTTCCGCTTCAAAGACGAAGCTGAAGTGATCGCGATGTCCAACGACACTGAGTTCGGCCTGGCCTCGTACTTCTATGCCCGTGACCTGGGCCGTGTGTTCCGCGTGGCCGAGGCCTTGGAGTACGGCATGGTTGGCGTCAACACCGGTTTGATCTCCAACGAAGTCGCGCCGTTCGGCGGTATCAAGGCCTCGGGCCTGGGCCGTGAAGGCTCCAAGTACGGCATCGAGGATTACCTGGAAATCAAATACCTCTGCCTCGGTATCTGATCTGCTGCAAGCGCAAAGGGCACGAGAGCGCTGTCCCTTTGCGCGTTTCACCTGTTCTGTTTCTTGTGGCCGGAACGCTGTGACAGTCGATCATCGCATGCTGTCGCAGTTGTCTCCCGTCCATGTACGCCTTGGCCCACGCCGCCCTGAGCTGCGAATGAGGACATATTTGATGAGCAATAAGACCAACGCTTCCCTGATGAAACGCCGCGAAGCCGCTGTACCGCGCGGTGTTGGCCAGATTCACCCGATTTTCGCCGAGTCGGCGAAGAACGCCACCGTTACCGACGTTGAAGGCCGTGAGTTCATCGACTTCGCTGGCGGCATCGCGGTGCTGAACACCGGCCACGTGCATCCGAAAATTATCGCCGCGGTGACCGAACAGCTGAACAAGCTGACCCACACCTGCTTCCAGGTTCTGGCTTACGAACCGTATGTGGAACTGTGCGAAAAAATCAACGCCAAGGTGCCGGGTGATTTCGCCAAGAAAACCCTGCTGGTGACCACCGGTTCCGAAGCGGTGGAGAACGCGGTAAAAATCGCTCGCGCCGCCACGGGTCGCGCAGGTGTGATCGCTTTTACCGGCGCGTACCACGGCCGCACCATGATGACCCTGGGCCTGACCGGTAAAGTCGTGCCGTATTCGGCCGGCATGGGCCTGATGCCCGGCGGCATCTTCCGCGCGTTGTACCCGAACGAACTGCACGGCGTGAGCATCGACGATTCCATCGCCAGCATCGAGCGCATCTTCAAGAACGACGCCGAACCCCGTGACATCGCGGCAATCATCATCGAGCCGGTACAGGGCGAGGGTGGTTTCTACGTGGCGCCCAAGGAATTCATGAAGCGCCTGCGCGCCCTCTGTGATCAGCACGGCATTCTGCTGATCGCTGACGAAGTACAGACCGGGGCCGGTCGTACCGGCACCTTCTTCGCCATGGAGCAAATGGGCGTTGCCGCCGACCTGACTACGTTCGCCAAATCCATCGCCGGCGGTTTCCCGTTGGCCGGTGTCTGCGGCAAGGCCGAGTACATGGACGCTATTGCCCCCGGTGGCCTGGGTGGCACCTACGCCGGCAGCCCGATTGCCTGCGCTGCTGCGCTGGCGGTGATGGAGGTGTTTGAGGAAGAGCACCTGCTGGATCGCTGCAAGGCGGTGGGCGAGCGTCTGGTGACTGGCCTCAAGGCCATCCAGAAGAAATACCCGGTCATCGGCGAAGTCCGTGCCCTGGGTGCGATGATCGCCGTGGAGTTGTTCGAAAATGGCGATACCCACAAGCCGAACGCGGCGGCCGTGGCTCAGGTTGTGGCCAAGGCCCGCGACAAGGGCTTGATCCTGCTGTCCTGCGGCACCTACGGCAACGTCCTGCGGGTGCTGGTACCGCTGACTTCGCCAGACGAGCAATTGGACAAAGGCTTGGCAATCATCGAAGAGTGCTTCTCCGAGCTCTGAGTTCCGGTTGTGCACTGATCCACAAAAAAACCCGCTTCGGCGGGTTTTTTCATGTCCACGAGCATATCCCTCGGGTTTTTGAACTGTCTGGAACGGCCGCCAAGGTCTAAGGTGCAAGTATGGCAAGGGAGTGTGCTGCATGACCGCTGTGGCGTTACCGGCTGTACCGCGTGTATTGATCGCCGAGGCTGATCCGGCGTCCCGTGAGCTGCTTGAACAGGTGTTGTCGGGTGTGCGCTGTGATGCCCGGGTGGATACCTGTGGCGAGGGCAAACAGGCGTTGGAGCTGCTGGCGAACAATCCCTATGACCTGGTGATCGCCGACTGGGAGTTGCCGGGTGTCGATGGCCTGACGATCTTGCGCGGCCTTCGCCAGCAGCATCGCACCCCGCCATTGCCGTTCATCCTGATGAGTCGACGCAATGACAGCGCCAGTGTGCGTGAAGTCCTGCCTCTGGCGCCGACGGCCTACCTGACCAAACCCTTGAACCGGGAAGACTTGACCCAGCGCTTGCAGGGCTTGCTGGTGGGTGGCGAAGAAACCTCCAGTGAAGGGCCGGTCCTGGGGGCGGGATTGACCCTGGCAGCCTTTCTGGAGCGGCGGCGTGATATGTCCGAAGGTGCGCCGCTGATGACCGACGTGCAGGTGGCGGTCAAGCGCAGCCTCAACCCCGCTGGCCTGGACTTGAAGCTATTTGAAGAGGAGCTGCGCACCGACCCGCAGATCACCGCAGTGCTGATAGCGGCAGCCAACAGTGCCGCCCAGCAGCAAGGGGGTGTTCCGGTGCAGACCGTGGCCCGAGCGCTGCATCAGCTCGGTACCGGGCAGAGCATGAACCTGGTCCTCGGCCTGACCCTCAAGCGCTGCGCCCGGCTTAGCGTCCCGTGCCTGGCGGACTATGCCCAGCGTTACTGGGAATTGTCGCTGCACACCGCCGAGTACGCGCGAATATTGGCGCGGTTACTGGACCTGGAACCGGAGCGCTGTTATTGCGCCGGGTTGTTGCATCGACTAGGGGACCTGGCGCTGCTGCGTTGCCTGGAAGAATGGACGCAGGCGGGTGGCGAGCTGGATGAACTGGAGGAAGTCGGGAATTCGTTGGACAAGTACGGCGCCGGTTTCGGTTCGGCGCTGCGCACTCGCTGGCGCCTGCCGCTGGAGCTGCGCGAGCTGATCGCGGCGGCCTATAGCCTGGGTGGTGGGGTTTATTCCCGTGAGGCACTGGTGATGAGCATGGCGGCGCAAATGGCTCATCTGACCGAGCATGAAGGGCTTGAAGAGCTGGCCCGTGGGCGCACGGCGCGTTTGCTGAAGATCGGATTGCCAGAGTTGATGCGCATACGCAGAAAGTAAGACCGCCGAATGACCCTTGTGGGAGCGGGCTTGCTCGCGAAAACGGTGGTTCAGCTTGCATCTCTCCTGAACATGACGCCCTCTTCGCGAGCAAGCCCGCTCCCACACTTGATCTCAGGTAAGGTCATTCACGCGGCAATAATGCGGTTCTTGCCCTGGCGCTTGGCTTCGTACATGGCCGCATCGGCGCGGGAGAACAGGGTGTCGAGGCTCTGATCTTCGGCGGTAAGGCTGGTCAAGCCTTGGCTGACGGTGATGCCGAAGCTGTTCTCCCCACTGCGGAAAGCCAGGCGCTGAATCTCGCGCTGCAGACGCTCGGCGACTTGCAGGGCCATGTCCGGGGCACAGCCAGGGAACACCGCGGCGAACTCTTCACCACCGATTCGTCCAAACAGATCACCGCGCCTGAGCACGGAGCGTCCGCTTTCGGCGATTTTCTGCAGCACATTATCGCCTTCCTGATGACCGTAGGTGTCGTTGATCACTTTGAAATCATCGATGTCCAGCAACAGGAACGCCATGGGTGTTCCCTGCAGTCGTGCCTGCTCGAATTCACGGTGAGCGCATTCGAAGAAGTGGCGGCGATTACTGCTCTGAGTCAGCACGTCGGTGGTTGCCAGTCGTTGCAGTTCGCTTTCCAGCAGTTTCTTTTCGGTGATGTCTTCGGCAATGCCTACCACGATCACCGGTTGCCCCGACTCAGCCTTACGGTTGATGAAGCACTTGTCGCTCAGCCAGCGGATCTGGCCATTGGCAGCGATGATGCGGTACTCACGATCTTCCACGGCACCTTTGACCAGCACTTCGGCCAGGCTGCGCTCCGCGTATTCGAGGTCGTCGGGGTAGATTGCGTCGCGCCATTCGTTGAAATCAGCCAGCACCAGACCTGCCGGCCGACCGAAGATTCGTTCATAGGCGGGGCTGACATACAGGACTTGTCGGGTTTCCCAGTTAAACGCCCAGAGCACCGCGTTGACGCTGACCAGCAATGAGCTGAATAGCTGCTCACGCTCGCTCAGGCGCGCGACTTCGCCCTGGGCGTGCATCAGCGCCATGAGCGTCTGGGCCGCTTCGGGCCAATGAGGGTGGGACGAATCCTGTAGGTTCTTGTCGACCATCGGCACAAATCTCAAAGAACGTGCACTGCTGTGGATTGGCACGCGCTTGCTCCAAAGCCCGCCAGTATGGCGAAGTGCTCTTTGAGATAAGGGATTCGGGGCGAAGTTCCTTTTCAGGCGACGAAGGGCGCGGTGCAGTGTCGGAGTTGCCGAAGACTGCGATCTTTCGCTCACGACTTAATTGTCGAGGGGAAATCGCAGCCTCGTTGCACTCGGCAGCTCCAGCGCTGCTTTCAGCGCCGGCACGCTTGTCCAGCGCCCCGGATGGTTTACCCGCTAACGCGGATCTACGTTATCCAGCGCCCGGTTCGCCAGCAACGAACTCAGTTCAATCAACTGCTGAATGCCAAGGGCAAAGTGACGGCGCGAGCCTTCCAGCTCGAAGGCCAGATCGCTGACCATCGCATCCGCCGAAGCCAGGGTTTCGCTGAGGTTGGCCAACAGAGACTCGTTGTCGATGTCTTTTACGACGGTGAATAGCTGGCCCGGTTTGGTCGCGTCTTCGGGATTTGCCGGCTTTGGCGATAGATAGAAATCCAGAGCGCGATTGGCGGCTTCGTCGAGCTTTTTGGTTTTGGATTTGGTGCACGGGGGAGCTTGGTCCGCCTCTGGCGGATTCGGGGTAGGCTTGAACATCTGCTGATTACTCCATGGTTAAGCTGCAACCTCTTCTCTACTAAAAGAAGGGTGGCGGCTGTACGCAGGTTAGTAGACCGGGGAGATCAGCATTGCCGGCGCGCCGAAGCGCCCTGCGCACAGCCACCATCAAGAGCAAGGTAGAAATCTGCCTGGATGGAGAGCTCGTACATCTTACTGACACAACCCCGGGCTACTAAACCCGACCACTGATGGGCAGTGGCAGGAAAACGATAGAGCCCGCAGACAAGGCGCACAAGCGGGCGGATTCTGGCGTAGTTGTAGGCAAAGGCGCAAGGATGCGTAGCTTGGCGCAAGCGCGGCAGTCGGGCTGTAGGCGCGGTCTGAAGGATGCCTGCAATTTGTGGCGAGAGGCTTTGACGATCGGGCTCATGTGCCGTGCGCTGAGTGCTGCACCTGTTAGTTCTTACAGGTGACGGCCCGTCATGCAGATTGTTAAATCAAGGTCTCGAAGGGCGCTCACGTTGCGTACCCTGTTACCTGATCGAGGACTCTAGAAATGGACACCAAAAGGTCGTGCTACCTGGTAGGTTTGCTCTTTGCGTTTTACCTGCCAGTCACCAGCGCCGATACGGCAACAGCCCCTTCGCTCTCATCTGAGGGCGAAGCGCCAGCGGCCGGTGCGGTCGTGGATGCACCACCTGCGATCAAGACCACGGCGCAGGTTTTGAACAGAAGTAAGGGCGCCATTGTGGTCAGTCAACCAGGTCGAGCGCAGCAAACGCTTGAGCAAACCCAGAGTTATCAAAGCCAGAACTACCCGCAAGTGCCTATCAATATCCTGATTCCCACCAATAGCACGATCAAGTTCATCACCGTAACGGGGCAGAGTGGCGCTTGTACCGTGCCCGTTTGCATCTTTGTTCAATAGATCAATTCACCCGTAACGAACATCGACGGATGCATCATTCCTCAAGGGAATGCAGCGCATAAAGGCAATGAATTTTTCTTATCGCGACGCGTGACGTAGCTTGGTTGGCGGACAGGAGAACCGCCTTGAAATCGTCCCCTCACACCTCAGTTGATAAATTCGATGCTTCTTGCGCCAATGAGTACGGCCGACAGAGCCGTATCGCGCTGGCCGGGTGCGCCACCTGCCAGGATCTGGCGGCGTGCATGCTGGCGGCGAGCCTTGGGGATCAACGCTCAGCGAACATACTGGCCAGCGCGGGTGACGTTATCCAGCCTGCGGTTCTTCTGCTGGCGGGTCAGGGCATGCTCATCAAGGCCATTCTCAGACGCTTGATCAGTTTCGGGGTCTTGAGACAATCGGCCGGGCGTTTGTTACCCAGGGCGGGCACGGTCTGCTCCAGCCACCAGAACCCTTCCTTGAGCCCCCTTTTTCCGTAGAGCACCACTGCCATGTCGAGGTTGTCATTCATGGCCTTGGCCAGCGCGCGGGCGTTGTCGTCGAGGTAGTCCTCTTCGTACAGCCGCACGAAACGTTGCCAATCGGCATCGCCGACGTATTCGTCTTCCAGTCCCATTTTTAAAACCCTGCAAAGGAAATCAAGTTGCTGCCGGTCGGGTTTCGCGCCGACGGTGCCAGGATCCCATCATAACCATTGGCCTTGGCCCAGGCGCCGATTTGATGAGTCTGGGTGTACTTGTTGCCGGTAATGCTCTTTAGCGAAACCCCCAGTTGTTTACGCACATCAGCCCGGGTGAGATCCAGGACGTTGTTGAGCTGCACTTTCTTGCTTACCAATACCCGAGTGGACAGGTCCACACCCCAGTGGTTGACTTCGCCCATGGCGGTCTTGCGTGAATTGGCGCCATAGACACCACCCAGTCCGGGGGCGGTGTAACGGTGTCTGGATGCAACGTTCCACTTGTGCGCCGTCCAGGTCGTGCTGATCCGTCCTGGCTCTTCAAAACGATAAACCGTCCGGTTGACCTTGCGGCCCTTAGGTGGTGTCGAGCACTTCATCAAACCCGAGGGGTCGATCCAGCTCACCGGGTTTGGCGCGTACTGGTAGAGGTTCAGCCCACCGGCCAAACCGATGGGGTCTGGTGTGGTAAAGCGACCGATGTCCGGGTCGTAGAAGCGCAGGATGTTGTAGTGCAGCCCGGTTTCCCTGTCCAGATATTGGCCCTGGAACCGCAGGTTCTGCTCTTCGATGAAATACGGTTCGCGTAGCTCTTCTACGGTGTTGCCCCACACTTGGTAACGGGCCCGCCAAAGCGTGTGCCCGTCGGCTTCCGAGAGCTGTTCGGGCAGGCCGTTGAAGTCGTTGTGGTAGTAACGGATTCTCTGGTGTTCACCCAGGCCGTCGACCCTCGCCAACGGTTCGTGGCTGTCGTCGGCATAGATGTACAGGCTGGTCTGGTCGTCGCGGTGTTCCTGTAACAGTTGCAGCGCATCCCAGGTGAAACGGGTGCGGCTTAGCAGGGTGGCATGGCGGTCGTATTCGGCTTTTTCGATACGCCGACCCAGCGGGTCATAGGTCATTTTCACGACCGAGCCATTATCGTTGCTAACCTCCACCAAACGCTGTTCGGCGTCGTAGCGCATCCGCTGGACGCCATGCCGGGCGCTGCGCTTTTCCACCATGCGGCCGAAGCCGTCATAGCGGTAGCGCTTGTCCTGATAGGTCAGCAACCGGTTATGAGCGACCCGTCCAGTGCCCAGGCTATCGAGCAAGTTGGCGGCCGGATCATAGGCGAAGCCTTCACGCTGGCCCTGGAGGTTGTCCTGGCTGGCGAGAATGCGTGCGGTGGCGTCGTAGTGCAGCAGTTGGCGATGAGAGGCATCAGGCTGGCTGTCGAAGCGTTCTACCAGTTGATCGCTGCTGTCATAGCCAAACAGCGATTGCGCCGCCGGCGGCAACAGTGCGGACTGACCCTGCTGCCGACGTTGGCGTGCGCGCAGGCGACCGCTGCGGTCGTATTCGCTACGGGTGCTGAGGCGCCCTTGGGTGCGCAGCACTTCACGGTGCAGGCGGTCGCGTTCGAAGTCGCTGATGACCTGGCCGTCGAGGTTGATCTGGTGCAGGTGGCCGCTGCCGTAATGCAAGCGGTTCAGCCAGCGGCCGTCGGGGAGCTGGGTTTGGGTCAGGTTGCCGAGCTCGTCATAGCGATGTTCAAGGCTTCCGGCCCAGCTCTGCTCGGTAATCAGTTGTCCCAGGGCGTCATAGCTGAAGCCCAGGCTTTGTTGTTCGCCGCTCTGGTGGGTGAAGGTGATGGCGTTGACTTGGTCGAGCGCGTCATAACGGTACTCGGTGCGGCCGTCTTGGGTGATCTTGGCCACCAGCCGGCCCATCGCATCGCGTTCCAGTTCGTGGACGATTGGTGCTTGCGGCGAGAGGTCCAGGTCGGTGCTGCCGGGCACCGCGAGCGCTTCCACGCGGGTGACGTTGTCCAGCGGGTCGTAGGCATAGCGTTTCAGGCTGCCGTCCAGGCTGTGCTGGGCAGTCAAGCGGTCGCCAGCGTCCCAGGCAAACCGGTAGCACTCACCGTTTTCGTTGGTCAGCGCCAGCAGCCGACCGTAGTTGTCGTAGCTCAGCTCTACCCGGCGACCATGAGCATCGGTACGCACGCGCAGTTGCCCGTTCAGGGTGTGCTGAAAATGCGTGGTGTGCCCGGCGGGGTCGCTGTAGCCGATCAACTGGCCGCTCGCATCGCGCTGGTATTGCTCGCTACGTCCGTCCGGTAATTGCTTGGTCAGCAGCCTGCCTTGGTCGTCATAGCTGAAACGCGTCCGTTCCCCCAAAGCGTCGGTGCTGCTGAGCAACAACCCGCGTTCGCAATAACTGAACCGCGTGGTGTAGCCGGAACAATCAGTGTGTTCGCTGAGCTGGCCAAGGGGCGTCCAACGCATGGTTTTGCGTTTGCCGGTGGCGTCGACAACTTCCACCACCTGACCGTGGGCGTCATGACGATAGCGGGTGACGTTGCCCAACGGATCGGTTTCGCGAATGCGGTTGCCACGCGAGTCATAGCGGTACTGCCAGGTATTGCCCGCGGCATCGGTTTCAGTCAGGGGCAGCGCCCAGTGTTCGAGCCACAGTGTTGACTCGCTACGTCCGAGGGGGTCAGACGTCTGGCAAAGGTTACCCGCCTCGTCATAACTGAATTGATGCTGTCCGCCGTTGGGGGCGGTCGCCGCCACCAACTGGCTTTCGTCGTTCCACTCGAAGACCCAGGTACGGTCCAGGGCGTCGGTGGCTTCGGTGATCTGATACCGACTATCCCAGCGACGGGTGCTGACACGATTCAAACCGTCGGTGATACGCGTAGTCCCGGCAGTCAGGTCGTAGTCAAAGGTGTAAGTGTCGCCCGCCTCGGTCCAGTGGCGAACAACCCGCCATTCTCGCTTTTCGATCAGGGCCCATTCGTAAAAGCAGCGCAGCCCGGTGGGCAGTTGGTGTTCAACCATGCGCCGTCCAGCATTGTAGGCGTAGCGGCGTTTCACGTGGCCGTTGGATTGACGGACCTGGGCCAAATCACCCTGAGCGTCGTAATCGTAGTGCATCAGCACTTCACGACGTTGATCCGCGTAAAGCCGGTCTATCCGGCTGACCCGTTGCGGCCAGCGTTTGTGGTACGCCAGCGCGATGCTGGTCAGGTCGAAGGTGTCTCGTAGCTGCACCAACCGACCTGTGTCGTCGTAGTCGAGGTAGATGCGGTTGTCATTGCGGTCGCCCAACTGACTCAAGCGCAGCAGCGATGCACGGCCCGGGGTGGGTTCGAACAGCCGGTAAAGGCCGTCCGAGCTGTCGATCAGCAATTGGCCATTGGCATGCCGTCGTACGCTGAGCCCTTCACCGGCACTGAACACGGCGCCGCCCAGAGGGATGGAGCCCATGTCGATACGCCGGCCCTGCTCATCGGTGTAGACCAGCGTCTCACCGCCCTCGGGGTGAGGCAAGATATCGACGCGCACCTCGTAAGCCACGCTCCAGCCCGCACCGAACACACCATCGTGACGCTCGTCGCGGCTGTTGTAAAAGCGCTGCCAGTCGATCGGCAAGATGCCGGGCAGGACGAAGTCCATCTCCTCGACATCGCCCAGAACTTTGGCGCCGGTGGCGACGTGCACCGGATTCGACGAGCCCATGGTGGCGTTGGCCGCGGCGCCCATCGCGCTGCTGACCGCCATCGACGCTGCGCCGCTCACCAGCATGCACGGCAGGTTACTCAAGAACTTGCCTTTGCCGCCCTTGAGCATCAGCAGCGCGGTGACTGCCAGACCGACGCCTGGGGTCTTGCCGCTGCGGATTTCGCGCACCACCACCGAGCCGCCGCCAATGGTGACGTCGGGTGAAATCAGCCCGGATGACACGACCTTGGCATCGCAGGTGCTGCGGTCGCCGCTGCGCACGGCGGGCTGGCCGTTGATGGTGACTTTGTCCGAGCCTTCGGCCATGAACTGCGGCGGCATCGGTGGGTGCTTGGTGCAGATCACCAGGTCTTCCGGTCGGGTCTCTGTGCCGGGGGCGGGCGAGGCGACGGTGGGGCGCCACATCTGCGAGAAGAAGTTGCCGGCCATGTCCAGGTAGCTGGGCTCGGCTTCTTCTTCCGGCTCGGACATGTCCAATTCGGTGCCGGCCGGCGCGACCTGGGAAACAACCGCCCCGGCGGCGCGGGCCGAGGGGATGTTGTTGGTAAAGGTGTCCTTGGAGCCGGTGAGGATGTTGGCCTGCACCGTGGGCGG
>NZ_FODL01000023.1:0-43634 GCF_900110355.1 Pseudomonas sp. NFACC39-1
TTGCCCGGATCGTATTCGCTCTGCTGAAAGGGCAAAGCGAATACCAACCAAAAGCGGCTTGAGGGCTTCCCCTCAACCATAGAATCTCCCACAGGGGGGGTTGCCTAAGGACTCAGTCAGCCAGACGCCAGGTCGTCCCGCCCTTGCCGTCTTCCAGCACCACGCCCATGGCGGTGAGCTGGTCGCGGATGCGGTCCGATTCGGCCCAGTCCTTGTTGGCACGCGCCGTCAGGCGTGCCTGGATCAACGCTTCGACCTCGGCGGCGTCCACGCGACCTTCGGCACCGGCCTGAAGGAAGTCATCCGCCTCGAGCTGCAACACACCCAGTACGCCGGCCAGTTCTTTCAGACGCGCCGCCAGGCCCGCCGCCGCATTGAGATCGCTCTCACGCAGACGATTGATCTCGCGCACCATCTCGAACAGCACCGCGCAGGCTTCCGGCGTGCCGAAGTCGTCGTTCATCACTTCGGTGAAGCGCGCAACAAAGGCTTCGCCACCGGCGGCCGGGACCTTCGGCAGGCCCTTCAACGCATGGTAGAACCGCTCCAGGGCGCCCTTGGCGTCCTTGAGGTTATCTTCCGAATAGTTGATGGCGCTGCGGTAATGGCTCGACACCAACAGATAACGCACGACTTCGGGGTGGTACTTGTCGAGCACATCGCGAATGGTGAAGAAGTTGTTCAAGGACTTGGACATCTTCTCGCCATTGATCCGGATCATGCCGCAATGCATCCACGCGTTGGCGTAGGTCTTGCCGGTGGCCGCCTCGCTCTGGGCGATTTCGTTTTCGTGGTGCGGGAATTCCAGGTCGCTGCCGCCGCCATGAATGTCGAAGGTCTCGCCCAGGCAGCAGGTGGACATCACCGAGCACTCGATGTGCCAGCCCGGACGCCCGGCGCCCCACGGCGACTCCCAGCTCGGTTCACCCGGCTTGGCGGCTTTCCACAGCACGAAGTCCAGCGGGTCCTGTTTCGACTCGTCGACTTCGATGCGCGCGCCGATGCGCAGGTCTTCGATCTTCTTGCGCGACAGCTTGCCGTAGCCCATGAACTTGGCGACGCGGTAGTACACGTCGCCATTGCCCGGGGCGTAGGCGTAGCCCTTGTCGATCAGGGTCTGGATCATGGCCTGCATGCCAGGGATATAGTCCGTGGCACGGGGCTCAAGGTCCGGCTTGAGGATATTGAGGCGCGCCTCGTCCTCGTGCATGGCCTTGATCATGCGTTCGGTCAGCGCATCGTACGGCTCGCCATTTTCGCGGGCGCGATTGATGATCTTGTCTTCGATGTCGGTGATGTTGCGCACGTAGGTCAGGTCATAACCGCTGAAACGCAACCAGCGGGTCACCAGGTCGAAAGCGACCATGCTGCGACCATGGCCGATGTGGCAGTAGTCGTACACGGTCATCCCGCAGACGTACATGCGGACCTTGTTACCGTCCAGCGGCTTGAAGACTTCTTTGCTCTTGGTGAGCGTGTTGTAGATCGTAAGCACAGGGTTTCCCTTAAGACTTGATCACTGACCCCAGGAATCGCGCAAGGTCACGGTACGGTTGAACACCGGAGCACCGGGTTTCGAGTCCTTGATATCCGCGCAGAAGTAACCTTCGCGCTCGAACTGGAAACGGTCTTCCGGCTGTGCGTTGCCCAGCGAAGGCTCGGCACGACAACCAGTGAGTACTTGCAGGGAGTCAGGGTTGATGTTGTCCAGGAAGCTGGCGCTGTCCTCGGCCTTTTCAGGGTTCGGCGAACGGAACAGGCGATCGTACAAGCGCACTTCGCACTCGACGCTGGCAGCGGCCGGCACCCAGTGGATCACGCCCTTGACCTTGCGACCCTCCGGGTTCTTGCCCAGGGTCTCGGGATCGTACGAGCAATGCAGTTCGACGATGTTGCCATCGGCGTCCTTGATCGCTTCGTCGGCCCGAATCACGTAGCTGCCGCGCAGGCGCACTTCACCGGCAGGCTCCAGGCGCTTGTAGCCTTTTGGCGGCTCTTCCATGAAGTCTTCACGGTCGATGTAGATTTCCCGGGCGAACGGCAGGACGCGCACGCCCATGTCTTCTTTCGGGTGACAAGGCAGCTCGAGGTTTTCGACTTTGTCTTGCGGGTAGTTGGTGATCACCACTTTCAACGGGCGCAGCACGCACATGGCGCGTGGAGCGCTGTGGTCCAGGTCGTCGCGGATGCTGAATTCCAGCATGCCGAAGTCCACCACGCCGTCGGAACGGTTGGTGCCGACCATCTCGCAGAAGTTGCGGATCGATTTTGGCGTGTAGCCACGACGACGGAAGCCCGACAGCGTCGACATGCGTGGGTCGTCCCAGCCGTTGACGTGTTTTTCATCCACCAGTTGCTTGAGCTTGCGCTTGCTGGTGATGGTGTAGTTCAGGTTCAGGCGGCTGAATTCGTACTGGCGCGGCTGAGCCGGCACCGGCAGGTGCTCCAGGAACCACTCGTACAAAGGACGATGGCTTTCAAACTCCAGGGTGCAGATCGAGTGGGTGATGCCTTCAATGGCGTCCGACTGACCGTGGGTGAAGTCATAGTTGGGGTAGATGCACCATTTGTCGCCGGTCTGGTGGTGATGGGCGTGACGGATGCGGTACATGATCGGGTCGCGCAGGTTCATGTTCGGCGAGGCCATGTCGATCTTGGCGCGCAACACCCGTGCACCGTCCGGGAATTCGCCGCCGCGCATGCGGGCGAACAGGTCCAGGTTCTCCTCGACGCTGCGATCACGGAACGGGCTGTTCTTGCCCGGCTCGGTCAGGCTGCCACGGTACTCCTTGGCCTGTTCAGGGGTCAGGTCGCACACGTAGGCCTTGCCGGCCTTGATCAGCTCCACCGCCCAGTCGTGCAACTGGTCGAAATACTGCGAGGCATAGCGCACCTCACCGGCCCATTCAAAACCCAGCCACTTGACGTCGCTTTCGATCGCGTCGATGTATTCCTGGTCTTCCTTGGCCGGGTTGGTGTCGTCAAAACGCAAGTGCGTGACGCCGCCGAACTCCTGGGCCAGGCCGAAGTTCACGCAAATCGACTTGGCGTGACCGATGTGCAGGTAGCCGTTGGGCTCCGGCGGAAAACGGGTGACGATCTGCGTGTGCTTACCCGAATCCAGGTCCGCCTGGATGATCGGGCGCAGGAAATTGACCGGCACGGCCGGGCCGGTCTTGGAATTCGAGGTAGGGTCGACAGTGGGCTTGCTCATAGGATCCTTGAACGTACAAGTGCGCGGCCGGGTGCGGCCTGATAAATCAAAGCCCGTATCATAGCCGATGCTGTCAAGCACCTGACAGGCCAGGCCGGCAAACGATTGAATTTAATCGACCATCAGATGAAAAACCGCCTCGAAAAACCCGCTCGGCGCGCTAAACTGCCCAGCCTGGCCCAATTGCAGCCAGACCGGTTGCGGGCACTACAGCCCCGAAACCCACGAATTCCTTGAAAGAGTACCGATCATGATCAAAGTCAAACTGACCACCAACCACGGCGACATCGTGCTGGAACTGAATGAAGAAAAGGCACCGACCACCGTTGCCAACTTTAAGGAATATGTCACCGACGGCCACTACACCAACACCATTTTTCACCGTGTCATCGGTAACTTCATGATCCAGGGCGGCGGTTTCGAGCCAGGCATGAAAGAAAAGAAAGACAAGCGCCCAAGCATCCAGAACGAAGCCGACAACGGCCTGGCGAACGAGAAGTACAGCGTCGCCATGGCCCGCACCATGGAGCCGCATTCGGCTTCCGCGCAGTTCTTCATCAACGTGGCCGACAACAGCTTCCTGAACCACAGCAGCAAGACCACCCAGGGCTGGGGTTATGCGGTGTTCGGCAAAGTGGTTGAAGGCACCGACGTGGTCGACAAGATCAAGGGCGTTTCCACCACGTCCAAGGCCGGCCATCAAGACGTGCCAGCAGACGACGTGATCATCGAGAAAGCCGAGATCATTGAGTGATACTGCTGATTTCAGATTTGCATCTGGAAGAGGAGCGCCCGGACATTACCCGGGCGTTTCTGGATTTGATCGCCACACGCGCCCGCTCGGCGCAAGCGTTGTACATTCTGGGCGACTTTTTTGAAGCCTGGATCGGCGACGATGCCATGACGCCGTTCCAGCGTTCCATCTGCCAGGCCCTGCGCGAACTGAGCGACAGCGGCACGGCCATTTTCCTGATGCACGGCAATCGCGACTTCATGCTCGGGCAGGCCTTCTGCAAAGCGGCCGGCTGCACCCTGCTCAAGGACCCCAGTGTCGTGCAGTTCAACGGCGAACCGGTGCTGCTGATGCACGGCGACAGCCTCTGCACCCGCGACGAAGGCTACATGAAGTTGCGGCGCTGGCTGCGCAACCCGGTCACGCTGTTCATCCTGCGTCACCTGCCATTGGCCAGCCGCCACAAACTGGCGCGCAAACTGCGCAGCGAAAGCCGTACGCAAACGCGAATGAAAGCCAATGACATCGTCGACGTCACGCCAGAAGAGATCCCGCGGATCATGCAAGCGTACGGCGTGAAGACCCTGATCCACGGCCACACCCATCGCCCCGCCATCCACAAACTGCAACTGGGCGAACACGCCGCCCGACGCATTGTGTTAGGGGATTGGGACAAGCAGGGCTGGGCGTTGCAGGTGGATGAACAGGGGTTTGCGTTGGCGCCGTTTGGCTTTGCCCCGCCGCCGCAACTCCCAGCGCCCGACACGATCTCCAGCCACACATAGCCCCCTTGTGGGAGCGAGCCTGCTCGCGATGACGGCGCGTCAGTCCCCATCTGTACCGGCTGATCCACCGCCATCGCGAGCAGGCTCGCTCCCACAAGGAGATACTTGACTCAATGGCCGCTGGCGGCAGGCCCCGCCTTCGCCGCAAACGGCGGCTTCGCCAGCCACACCAGCACGATCAGCCCCATGAACGCCCAGCCCATCAGCGTGAAGTAATCCACGGTGGAGAGCATGTACGCCTGGCTGTTGAGGATCTGCTCGAGCCGGGCATAAGCGGGTGCGCTCGCGCCGCCGAGATGGTTAAGCGCCTCGCGGGTGGCCGGCTCATAGGTGCTGATGCTTTCACTCAGGTACGCATGGTGCTGATCCGCCCGGCGGATCCAGATCCAGGTGGTCAGGGACGCGGCAAAGCTGCCGCCCAAGGTACGCAAGAACGTCGCCAGCCCCGCGCCATCGGCGATCTGGTGCGGCGGCAGGTCCGACATCAGGATGCTCAAGGTCGGCATGAAGAACAGCGCCACGCCGATCCCCATGAACAACTGCACCAGGGCGATGTGCTGGAAGTCCACTTCGTTGGTGAACCCGGCGCGCATGAAGCAGCTCAGGCCAATGGCCAGAAACGCCAGCCCAGCCAGCAGGCGCAGGTCGAACTTGTGGGCGTATTTGCCGACGAAGGGCGACATCAAAACCGGCAGGATGCCAATGGGCGCCACCGCCAACCCGGCCCAGGTGGCGGTGTAGCCCATCTGGGTCTGCAACCACTGCGGCAGGATCAGGTTGATGCCGAAGAACCCGGCATAGCCCCCCACCAGCACAATGGTGCCGATGCGAAAGTTGCGGTAGGCGAACAGCCGCAGATTGACCACCGGATGGCGGTCGGTCATTTCCCAGATCACAAACACGGCCAGGGCAATCACCGAGATCACCGCCCCGATAATGATGAAGTTCGACTCGAACCAGTCCAGGTCGTTGCCCTTGTCGAGGATCACCTGAAGCGCACCGACGCCGATGATCAGCGTGATCAACCCGACGTAATCCATTGGCTGGTAGCTGGTGACCACCGGCCGCGCCTTGAGCTGCTGGCGCACCACCATCACGGCGAAGATCCCGATGGGCACGTTGATGAAGAAAATCCACGGCCAGCTGTAGCTGTCGGTGATCCAGCCGCCGAGGATCGGCCCGGCAATCGGCGCCACCACCGTGACCATCGCCAGTAATGCCAGGGCCATGCCGCGTCTGGCCGGCGGATACACGGCAATCAGCAAGGTCTGGGTCATGGGGTACAACGGTCCGGCCACCAGCCCTTGAAGGACACGAAAGCCAATCAGCTCCGGCATCGAAGTGGAGATACCGCACAGAAACGAGGCGAGCACGAACAGCAGGGTTGCCCACAAAAACAGCTTCACCTCGCCAAAGCGGCGACTCAGCCAACCGGTCAACGGCAAGGCGATGGCGTTGCTCACCGCGAACGAGGTGATCACCCAAGTGCCCTGCTCCGAACTGACGCCCAGGTTGCCGGAAATGGTCGGCAAGGCGACGTTGGCAATGGTGGTGTCGAGCACTTGCATGAACGTCGCCAACGACAGCCCGATGGTGCTGAGCAACAGGCTGGGCGGCGTGAAGGACGCGTTATTGCTCATTGCGAGATCCTATGAAGCGAAACGGACATGAGAAAGTCGCGCAAAAGTCCCGGTTGAAATGGGGACAAAAACTGTGGGAGCGAGCCTGCTCGCGATGGCGGTTTGTCAGTCGCCATGCACGCTGGCTGATCCGCCGCTATCGCGAGCAGGCTCGCTCCCACAGGTTCAGGTAATGACCCAAGTAGCCATGCATTGCGACCTCAGCGCTGGGCGGTCTTGCTGGCAGCGGCACTGTTTTCGTGGATCAAGCGAGTAATCATGGCGTCGGCGTCGACCAGTTGCCGGTCGTAGACCTGGGTGCTGAAAGAGGCTTTTTTCGGTGGCTGCTGGGCCAGCACCGGACCACTCTGGTCTCGCAGATTGACGTCGACCTGAGTCGACAGGCCAACCCGCAAAGGATGCTTGGCCAGTTCCTGGGCATTGATATGAATGCGCACCGGCACCCGCTGCACGATCTTGATCCAGTTGCCGGTGGCGTTCTGTGCCGGCAGCAGGGCAAACGCGCTGCCGGTGCCGGCACCGAGACTGTCGACGGTGCCGCTGTACTTCACATCGCTGCCATAAAGGTCGGTTTCGATATCCACCGGTTGGCCGATGCGCATGTCGCGCAGCTGGGTTTCCTTGAAGTTGGCGTCAATCCATAACTGATCCAGCGGGATCACCGCCATCAGCGCCGTGCCCGGCTGCACCCGCTGGCCCAACTGCACCGTGCGCTTGGCCACGTACCCGGTGACCGGCGCGATCAAGGTGCTGCGAGCGTTGGTCAGGTAGGCCTGACGCAATTGCGCGGCGGCCGATTGCACGTCTGGATGGGAAGCCACCACGGTGTCATCCACCAAGGCACTGGACGTCTTGAGTTGCTGCCTGGCGTTGGCCAACGCATTCTGCGCCGAGGTCAAGTCGTCGCGGGCGTGGGACAGTTCCTCCCGGGAAATCGCCCCGCCGGCCGCCAGGTTCTTGCGTCGGTTGTAGTTCTCCTGGGCCTTTTGTACCTCGGCCTCCTGGGCTTTGACCTGGGCGCGCATGCCATCGACGTTGCTGTACAAACCACGCACCTGGCGCACGGTACGGGCCAGATTGGCCTGGGCACTTTGCAGCCCGACCTCGGCGTCGTTCGGATCAAACTGCACCAGCACCTGACCTTCGCGAACCAGGTCCCCGTCGTCGGCACCGATACTCACCACAGTGCCGGTGACTTGCGGCGTGATCTCCACCACGTTGCCGTTCACATAGGCGTCGTCGGTGCTCTCGCTCCAGCGACCATACAGTTCGTGCCAGGCCAAGACGCCCAGGCCACCCAGGACGACAATCAGTGCCAGCCCCAGCAGCATCAGCTTGCGCTTGCGCGGGTTGCTGCTGTTCTGGGTAGTTTCAGAGGGTTGGGGTGTTTCGGCAGTCGCCATGACAAGTACCTCGAATCAGTTGTTCGGCGTGGTGGAGGCCGGTGCGGCCGAAGCCAGGGTGTCGGTCTCGAAGCCACCGCCCAGGGCCTGCATCAGTTGGATCGACAGGTCGATCTGCTCGGCATTCAGGTTCGCCAGTTGGCGCTGGGCCTGGAGCAATTGCTGCTCGATGCTCAGCACGTCCAGGTAATTTCCGATGCCGGAGCCATAGCGCTGAACCACGGTGTCGTAAGAGTTCTGCGCGATATCGGTGGCGTGTTGCTGCGCGGCGATCTGCCGCTCGATGTCGCGCGACTGGTTGATGGTGTCGCTGACATCCCCAAGGGCCTTGACCAGACTCTTGTTGTACTGCGCCACCGCCATGTCGTAATCGGCATCCCGGGCATCCAGGTCCGCCCGCAATCGCCCGCCGTCGAAGATCGGCAGTGACACCGTCGGTGCCACGTTGAAGAAACGGCTGGCCGAACCGAACATCGCGTCGCCCAACAACGACTGCACCCCCGCCGCCGCGCTCAGGTTGAGGTTGGGGTAGAAATTCGTCTTGCCGGCCTCAATGTTCTTGCCCGCCGCCTCGACGCGCCAACGGCCGGCAACCAGATCAGGACGACGGCCCAGCAGTTCGGCCGGCAGGTTCGATGGCAAGGCGACGGCACTGGCTTGCAGCACGTGGGGGCGAGCAATTTCATTGCCGCGGTCCGGTCCCTTGCCCAACAGCACCGCCAAGGCGATTTTTGCGCTTTGCAGGCGCTTTTGCGCGTCGATCCGGCTCGCATCGGCGCTGGCTTCCAGGCTTTCGGTCTGCTGGAACTGGTATTCGCTATCGATCCCGGCACTGAGGCGGCGTTTGCCCAGGTCGAGCATTTGCCGGGTACGCTTAAGGTCTTCGGACGCCAGGTCATAAATGATATGGGCCTGACCCAAATCGCTGTAGGCCCGGGCCACGTCAGCAGCAAGCGTCAGCTGGGCAGCCTGCCGGTCGATTTCGGCGGCACGGGCCTGGCCCAGGGCCGCTTCCCAGGCCGCGCGCTGGCCGCCCCAGAGGTCGAAGTTGTAATTGAAATCCACGCCCAGCGAACGCAGCGTGCTGTACGCCCCGCCCTGCCCTTGCGGGTCCTGGTCACGGGCCAGGCGCGAACGGCTGACACTAGCGCTGGCATCCAGGGTCGGCATGCGCGCCGCATTGGCGGCGTAGGCAGCGGCGCTGGCCTGGTGCACCCGGGCGCTGGCGATCTGCATGTCCGGGCTGTCGCGCAGAGCTTCGCGAATCAGACCGTCGAGTTGTGGATCGCCGAGGCTTTTCCACCAATCGCTTTTCGGCCAGGCAGCGGGCGACAGCGTGACGCCGTTAAGAGATTGCCCGGCCTTGAGGTGTTGTGCTTCAAGGCTGACCCCTTCGGTGTTCAGGCCGCTGTAGCTGGCACAACCGGCCAGGCTCATGGCAAGCAACACCAGGCTGATGCGGGTACGCAAGGTTTTACGACTCATTTGCCCCCCAACCGCAACACGGTGATGGGATCACCGGCGGCGAGCAGAATTTTCTTGAGGATTTGTTCGAGGATTTGCAGCTCCTCGCGGCTGATGGCGGCCGCCAATTGGTTCATGGCATCGGCGCCGATAACCGGCAAGCGATCGGCCAAGGCCTGGCCGGCTTCGGTCAGCACCAGTCGCACCTGCCGACGGTCATCGGCCGAGCGTTGGCGAATCAGAAAACCTTTCTGCTCCAGACGATCGACCATTCGCGTCATCGAACCGCTGTCCAGGGACAGGTACCGACACAGCTCGACCGGCGTATCGATGCCGTGCTGGGCCATGATGATCAACACCTTGAACTGCGCGGCGGTGATGCCGACGGGTTCCATGTGGGTATCGATGATCCGGTCTTTGAGCAGCGCGGCACGACCGAGCAGCATGCCGAGGTGGCAATTGTGGAAATCGTCCGGGGTGAAATGTTTCATCTGACCACCTTTTACTGCCTAGGCAGTGAATGTATGTCGAGATGTTACTGCCTAGGCAGCAAATGTCAAACAAATAGTTAGCGTGCTATGCATAACCCGACAAACGCAGATAAAAATGTGGGAGCGGGCTTGCTCGCGAAAGCGGTGTGTCAGTCAAATCAAAGTCGTCTGACACACCGCTTTCGCGAGCAAGCCCGCTCCCACAGATGATGGGGGGGAGGCTTAGAAATCGCGCTTGTAGAAGATATCCAGGGAGCTGGCGACGCCGCTGGCGGCTTCCAGGTAAACCCGTTTGCTGAGCTTGTAGCGCAGGGCGATGGTGTTGGCCGGTTCGAACACGCCAACGCCGTAACGCAGGCTGAGTTTTTCCGTCAGATTGCCGCTGGCCACGACGCTGGTGGCATCGCCGCTGCCCTGGGTGTCGAGCTGGAAATCTTCAATCCCCAAAGTGTTGGCAAGACTGGTGGTAACTCCCGCACTGCCCATCAACCCCAAGCCCAGTGCCGCCTGGGCGAGCATGTTGTTGTCCTCGCCGGTGGTGCTCAGCGGCCGGCCGAGTACCAGATAAGACAACGCCTGCTCCTGGCTCATGGCCGGCTCAGAGAAGATTTGCGTGGTCGGCTGCTCGGCGCTGCCGCTCAAACGAATACCGGCGATCACATCATCGGTCTGGCGAATCGCTTCGATATCCAGGTAAGGCTGGTCGATGGGCCCGGCGAACAGCAGCCGCGCCCGACGCACCGTCAGCCGTTGCCCATAGGCCCGGTAGCGACCGTCGTTGAGCCAGAGCTCGCCCCGGGTGTCCATGTTGTCGCCGATGTGCACCTGGCCTTGTACGTTGGCCGTCAGGCCAAAGCCTGAAAACGCGAGCTTTTCCTGGCCCACGATCACATCGATGTCCATCGCCATGGCCATCGGTGCCTTGCCCTCCTCGGTCTGGTGGCCGACGATCACCGTGTCATCCGACACCTTGACGGTAGACGGCGGCAGTTCGCGCACGGTGATTTCGCCTTTGGGCACCAGGACCTTACCGGCGATGGAAAGCCGCTCGCCCTGCATCGTGATGGTCAGGTCCGGCGCCACCTCCAGCACCGCGTAAGGTTCGACGGTGACCGGCAATTGCGAACCCTTGAGCGCCAGGTTCAGGCTCAGGGCTTCGCCCCAGCCAATGTCCCCGGTCAGGCTGCCCCGTCCGTCCTTGCCGCTTTTCCAGTCACCGTTCAGACGCACCGTGTCACCGGCAATCGTGGCGCGCATCTGCAAGTCTTCGAGGCTGACCGGCAGTTCCGGGCCGGACACTTCGCCATCGCTGATCAACAGGTTGCCGTTGACCTGAGGCGCCAACAAACCACCCGAGAGCGTGCCGCTGCCATTCAGGTGCCCGGTAAAGGTTTCCACCATCGGCAGAAATGGGCGGGCCACGGACAAGTCCAGGCCGCTCAGGCGGAACGAGCCGCTCAGCGGTTTGCTGGCCGGCAACGGGTTGATCTGCGCCTGGAGCATCAATTCGCCCAGCTTGGCCCCGACGAAATTCAGGTGGGTGTCGATCCGCTTGGGCGTCAGGCGACTGTCTAGGGTCAAGGTCTGGTAAGGGAAGTCCAGCCATTGCCCATCGTCGCGGTCTTTGTCCCGGATCCGCAAAGTACCGCCGCTGGCGTCCACCAGGATGCGTCCGTTCGGGCCGCTGGCCGGCAGGTCCAGTTGCAGGTCGGCATTGAGCCGGCCCTGCCAGGCAAAATCCTTGGGCATCCACTGGGCCAGGCTTTCGATGGGGAATTGCTTGAGGTGATAACGCAGCTTCGGCTCCGGCATCAGGCGCTGATCCTCACCACACAGGCTGGCCTGACCGGAACGCCAGCAATGGGCCCCCAGGTTGAGCGTGCCGTTGGCCAGGCGCTCCAGCTTCGCCGGGGCTTGCAGGCGCCAGGCTTGGCCGCCGGCCTGCACATTGCCAGTGCTGAGACGCCCGCGCCAGTTGCCTTGGTCGAGCATGCCATCGAGCGCCAGGGTCGTTTCAAGCTGTGGCCCTTGCAGGTCGAGGGTGAGTTTTTGCTGCCTGATGTCGCCCTGCCCGCTCACCGTCAGGACACCGAGCGAGGTGTCACTCGCCCGAATACCGCTGGCCTTGAGGTCAACCTTGCCCCGCTGCGCGCTGTCGAGGGTCGCGTCCAGGTTCAGGCTTTGCAGGCGGTTATCCTGCAACGCCAGTTGCGTGCCTTGCAGGTCGAGCTTGCCTTGGGGGGCCTTGAGTGTCCCGGCCACATTGAAGCGACCGCTCACCTGGCCGCGCAGTTGCGGCCAGAGCTGGGCTAGGCGCGAGAGTTTGATATCGATCTGACCGCTGAGTTTTTCTTGCAGGCTGCCCGTACCGTTGATGCGGTTGTCACCCAGGCGAATGTCCAGCGCGCTGAGGTTCCACTGCTCGCCAGCACCGTTGGCCTTGGCCTGGAACAGTGCCGGTTGGCCGCGCAATTTGCCTTTGAGGTCCAGGTCCGCATCAAGCTCAAGGCGGTCGTTTTTCATCGAGCCTGTGCTGCGCAACGGCCCGGCCAGAGTGCCAGGCAGCTCGCCCAGCCAGTACGCCGGGTTGATGGCCGACAGATCCAGCGCCGTGTCCCAGGCGATGCCGTCGGCAAACTCCAGGGTCAGATGGCCTTCGGCTTTGCCCTGCCCGGCGGCGAGTTTGAGTTGCGGCAAATGGAGGGTCGTCAGGTCGCCGCTGAACGGGCTGTCCAGGCTGAACGCTCCGGCGGGACCGTCCAGCGCTGCCTGGAAATTGCCCAGGTATCTGCCATCGGTATACGACACTTCACCGTTGAAACTGCGCAGCGCCACTTGCGGCTCGTCGATCAGCGGATAGAGGCGATGCCAGGGGAAGTCCAGCCAGGCGATTTTCGCCTCGGCGCTCAGGCCTTCGCGCCAGTCCAACTGGCCGGTGAGCTTGAGGTATTGCTGATCACTGGCGTTGAGGTCCAAGCCGGCGATCTGCGCACCGTTGGCGTCCACTTTGCCTTGCAGCAGCAATGCCACCGGGCCTTTTTCGGCGGGCAATGTGGCCTTGCCAAGCAACTGGTAGCCGCTGCTCAGATCGCCCTCGCCGGTCAACTCCAGCTGATTGAGCATCAGGGTATCCGGCAGATCGGCGCTGGCCCTGAAGCCGTCGGCGGTGATGCGTACCTTGGCCGGCAGGTTGTCCGCCAGCGGTTGCAGCTCACCGACCAATCGGCCTTGCAGATAACCGCTGCTGTCGGCATTGAAGCTGAGGGTTTTCAGCAGATTGCCATCGATCTTCAGGTCCAGCGCCCACGGTGTAGCGCCCGGCGCCGGCAAGGTCAGCCGGCCCTCGGCCTTCAGCGGCCAGTCGCCACCGGGTTGCAGCACCCCGGACAACTTCAGGCTCAGCTCGTCGCGCTGCAACTGCACCGAGTCGATCTGCAGACCCTGGGCGGTCCAATGCGCGGCCAGTTGCAAGCCCTTGAGCTGTTCGCTGCCATTGAACGACAGGCTGCCGACCTGCACGTCGCCCAGTTCGAGGGCCAGCGGCAAGTTCAGGTCCGGCAAGGTGATCGGACCGCTGCTCGGCTCGTCAGCGGACGGAGGAAATTGCAGGCTGACCTTATCGGCCTTGAGCTGATCGATGCACAGGGTCATGCGCGCCAGGCACAGCGGCGACCAGGCGAAGATCACCTGATCGAGTTCCACTCGGCTGCTGTCCTGCTGCCACACCAGGTGGTCGGCACTCCACTGGCCGCCCAACCGTCCCTGGAAATTATCCGTACTCAAACCCGGCACAACGCCCAGCGCCCAACGGCTGCCCCATGGTGTGCCGAGCACGACGCTCAGGGTCAGCAAGGCCACCAGCAGTAACGTGCTGAACGCCAGCAGGGCTATTTTCAAACCACGATTCACAACTCGGGCCCCATGGAAAAGTGCAAGCGAATGCCGCCGTCGTCGTCCAGCGCGTGGGCGAGGTCGAGGCGGATCGGCCCCACCGGCGACACCCAGCGCACACCGACGCCAACGCCCGTCTTGAGGCTCGGCAGCTCAAGGCTATTGAAGGAGTTGCCCTGGTCGACGAAGGTCGCCAACCGCCATTTTTGCGCAATCGAATACTGATACTCGAGACTGCCGGCGACCATGTAGCGCCCACCGATGCGATCACCTTCGGAGTTTTCCGGTGACAGGCTCTGATAATCGTAACCGCGCACGCTCTGGTCGCCACCGGCGAAGAAGCGCAGCGATGGCGGAATGGATTTGTAGCCGTTGGTGGCGCTGCCACCGACCTGGGCACGGGCCAGCAGGCGATGCTTGTCGAACACGGTGGTCAGGCCCTTGACCATGGCCGTGCCATATAAAAGGTTGTTGTCCGAGCCAAGCCCTTCCTTGGCGACCTTGGTGTCGAACTGAATGCGATAGCCGTTGCGCGGATCGATGCGGTTGTCACTGCGCAGGTAGGAATAGCTCACGCCCGGCATCAGCAAGGTGCTCAGTCCCGAGTCGTCGCCGAGCCGATACTCCTCTCGCTGCCACTTGAGCGACACCACCCGCTGCCAGCCACTGGGCAACTTGCTGTGCCATTCGGGGCCCACGGTCAGCAGCTTGCTGAGGCTATCGGTGCCGGACAGCTCTTCATATTGATAACCACCGGCGTAGCGCATCTTGTCGGTCAAGGGCGGGTCCAGGGGGACGTCGTACCACAGGCCAACGTTCTGCCGGGGCGCCGACACTTCGGCTTCCCAGCCATAACTGTGGCCCTGGGGATTGACCCAGTGGCGCGTCCAGTTGGCCTTGGCCCGTGGGCCGACGTCGGTGGAGAACCCCAGGCCCAGGCCCATGGTGCGCGGCTTGCGGGTGTCGAGCTTGACCGCCACCGGGATCACATTATCGGTGGCGGCAGTGGGTGCCGCGTCCACCCGAACGCCTTCGAAATAGCCGCTCGATTGCAGGGCCTGATTGAGTTCTGCGATGAGTTCCGAGTCGTACGCCTCGCCCGCCTTGAACGGCACCATGCGTTGCAGCAGGTCTTCGTCCAGTGGGGTGTCGCCTTCGAAGTGCACGAGGCCCAGGGCATAGCGCGGGCCGCTGTCGTAGACCAGCTCGATGTCGGCGACGCCGGCCTGGGGGTCCACCAACAGCTTCTGGCTGACAAATCGTCCGCTGAAAAATCCGTAGCGCGAGGCCTGGTTCTGGATCATCCGCTTGGCGTCTTCATAGCGCCCATGATTAAGCACCGCGCCGGGTTTGAGCGCGGCGTTGTCGGGTACGCGAAAAGCCTTGAGGGAAGCGGCCGGGCCATCGATGCGCACGGTGACATTGCGCAGGTGCACGGGCTCGCCGGGATCGATGGTCAGGATCAGGCGCGGGGTCTTGCCGCCCTCGACCTCGCTGTCGATCTGCGGTTGGTAGTAGCCCAACGCCTGGGCGGCTTTACGCGCCTGCTCCTCGGCACCCCGACTGAAGCGCAGCAAGGCCTCTTCGTCACGATCGCCCACGCCGCCAATATAGCCTTCTACGTTAGCCTTGAGCTGGTCGTTGGACGGCTTGACCCGTACAGCCAATTCACTTTGTGCCAGCGCCGCGCAGCTGATCGACAGCAAGAGCGCACCACTGGTCATTCGTCCTGGGAAATTCATGGCGCGGATGCTATCACGGGCTTGGAAGCCTGATAGAGCCGGACATGTCTCAAAAGTTTCCGCGGATTACGCCGTTGCGCTGTGCAATACCTGCGGGTTGGCGTGAAAGAACACATGTTCGCGGACAGGTCCTACCGCAATCTCGCCAATTTCCTCGTAACCCTGACGTTTATAGAACTCCAGGTAACGGGGGTTGCCGGTGTCTAGCACCACGCCTTGGGAGTTTTCGTCCACCGCACACCAGTTATGCACCGCCGCCAGTAACTGTTCGCCGAAATGTTGGCCTTGAAACTGCGGATGCACCCCCAGCAGTGGCAATACATGGACAGAATCCGACGGCAGGCAGGCCGTCACTGCGGCGTGGTAGTCCAGGTAACGCCGGGTGCAGCGAAAGCCGGTGCTCAACACCATGCGCAGGCGCCAGGCCCAGCTTTCAGTGATACCCAGGCGGCGCTGCGGTGGAGCAATCAGGGCGATGCCGATCAGGCGGTCGTTGACCAGCAGGCCGATGGCCGGCAAATCCTGGAGAAAGTGCTGTTTGACCAATTCGCGCACCGTGGCCCGCACCCGATGTTCATAACCGGGGCGCTCAGACTCAAAGAGAAAGCTGAAAGTCGGTTCATGCCGGTAAGCCTGGTAGAGCAATGAACGGGCTTCGCGCGAATAACCGCGGTCGAGCATATGAATGTCGGCGATGGCGGTGGAGGTTTCTGGCATGACGGTCAATCTCCTGGGCGAGGCTCGGTGAGGCCCCGCTCTTATTGAGTACGAACCCGATTAGGCTGTGATCGTTCCTACATGCACAGGACATTAGCAGCGCATTTGTCCTACTGCCACGCTGGCCGTGCTCCTACATGTCAGCTAGCATCGCAGTTTTGCCAGGACAGCCGACCATGAAGATCGTCTCCTTCAACATCAACGGGCTGCGCGCCCGCCCCCATCAGCTGGCGGCGCTGATCGAGAAGCATCAGCCGGACGTGATCGGCCTGCAGGAAACCAAGGTCCACGACGAGCAATTCCCCCTGGCCGAGGTGCAGGCCCTGGGTTATCACGTGCATTACCATGGGCAGAAGGGTCACTACGGCGTCGCCCTCCTCTCGCGCCAGGCCCCGCTGACGCTGCACAAAGGCTTCGAGGGCGACGATGAAGACGCCCAGCGGCGTTTCATCTGGGGCACCTTCGCCGATGCCAACGGCGTGCCGGTCACGATCATGAACGGTTATTTCCCCCAAGGCGAAAGCCGCGATCACCCCACCAAGTTCCCGGCCAAGGAGCGTTTCTACAACGACCTGCAGCAACTGCTGGAAAGCCGCTTCAGCAATGACCAGCCCGTGGTGGTCATGGGCGACGTGAATATTTCCCCGGAAGACTGCGACATCGGCATCGGCCCGGACAACATGAAGCGCTGGCTGAAAACCGGCAAATGCAGCTTCCTGCCGGAAGAACGCGAGTGGATGGCACGCCTGAAAAACTGGGGCCTGGTGGACAGCTTCCGCCACCTGAACCCGGACGTCACCGACCGCTTCAGCTGGTTCGACTACCGCAGCCGCGGTTTCGAAGACGAGCCCAAGCGTGGCCTGCGCATCGACCTGATCCTCACCTCCCATGGCCTGCTGCCACGGGTGAAAGATGCCGGCGTGGATTATGAGCTGCGCGGCATGGAAAAACCTTCAGACCATGCGCCGATCTGGCTGCAGTTGAGCTAAATCCAGGGCATACCCACAAACCCTGTGGGAGCGAGCCTGCTCGCGATGACGGCGGCACATTCAAAATCAATGTGGCAGATTCACCGCCATCGCGAGCAGGCTCGCTCCCACAAGGGATCTGCGGCGAACTGCGGCTAACAAGTCGCACGCCTGTCACTTTTCAGTAACCTGACTGACTTAATCTTCCGGCACGTCCTCAGGTTCAAAAGGTGTCGGCATGCGGCTGCGCGTTGTTTTTTTCATGGCCCTCTGGCTGCCGCTCGCGGCATGGGCCAGCGGCCTGCCGATTCCCGAACACGGCCCCGCGCTGCGCCTACAAGGCTCGAACACCATCGGCGCTACGCTGGGGCCGGCGCTGGTCAAGGCGCTAATGGCGGATCAAGGGCTGCTCAAAGTCCGCACCGAAATCACCGACCGCGAGAACGAACAGCGTATCGTCGGCCAGGCCGCCGATGGTCGGCGGGTGGAAATCGACATTGCCGCCCATGGTTCCAGCACCGGGTTTTCCGCCCTCAAGCACGCCAGCGCCGAACTGGCGGCCTCTTCGCGGCCGATCAAGGACAGCGAACTCAAGGAACTGGCCCATCTGGGCGACCTGAAACATCCCGACGCCGAACAAGTCATCGCCATCGATGGCCTGGCGATCATTCTTCATCCACAAAACCCGCTGCGCCAGCTCGACACCCGGCAACTGGCGAAGATCTTCAGCGGCGAGGTCAACTCCTGGGAAGCGCTGGGTGGCGCCGGCGGCCCGATTCATCTTTACGCGCGGGATGAGCAGTCCGGCACCTACGACACCTTCAAGGAACTGGTGCTCAACCGACAAGGCAAACGCCTGGCCGCTTCTGCCCAGCGCTTCGAATCCAGCGAGCAGCTTTCCGACGCGGTCAGCCAGGACCCACAAGGCATCGGTTTCATCGGTTTGCCCTACGTACGCCAGGCCAAGGCGCTGGCGATTGTCGACGGCGACTCCCAGCCCATGCTGCCGCTGACCCACCTGATCGCCACCGAAGACTACCCGTTGTCCCGCCGGCTGTTCTTTTACCTGCCACCGCAAGAAACAAACCCGTGGGCCAAGGCCCTGGCTGATTTCACCCAAAGCGAAAAGGGCCAGGCCATCGTCGCGGCCAACGGCTTCATCGCCCAAACCGTGCAGGCGATGGCCGTCACCCCCAATGCCCTGATGCCTGAGGGTTATCAAGCCCTGAGCCGCCACGCGCAACGGTTGTCGGTCAACTTCCGCTTCGAAGAAGGCAGCGCCAGCCTCGACAACAAGGCCCAGCAGGACCTGGGGCGCGTGCTCGCCTATATAAAGCAGCACGACAAGCTCGACCGCCGAGTAACGCTAGTCGGGTTTGGCGACGCCAAGGACGACCCGGCGCGCGCCGACCTGCTGTCGCGGTTGCGGGCCATGGCGGTGCGGCGCGAATTGGTCAAACACGGCGTGGCGCTACGCGAAATACGCGGCTTCGGCGCCCTGATGCCGGTGGCGGCCAACAGCGAGGATGAAGGCCGGGTCAGGAATCGGCGGGTGGAGGTTTGGGTTTACTGACACAGGAAGGCCAAATGTTTATCCCGTCAGCCTCGACGTAGGACCTGCCTGCCTCGTCTTGCGCCGTTGCCTACAACTACGCCAGAATCCGCCGGCTTGTGCGCCTTGGGGTCGGGCTTTATCGTTTTCCGGTCGCTGATGAATCAGCGATCGGGTTTGGTAGCCCGGGTAAAACTAAGGCGCACAGCTCCGGCAGATACACGCCGCTGACAACTTTCGTCGGCAGGTTTGTTATGGCGGCTGTGCGCGGGGCGCCCTTGTGGCGCGCTGGGTTTGCCTTGGTACCCGGTCTACCAACCTGCGTATAGCCGCCACCTAATGTTTGGTAGCAAAAGGTTGCGGCTCCATTAACCAAGGAGTTTCATCCATGTTCAAACCAACACCTAATCCGCCAGACACCGATCCAACCACCCCCAACACCAAAAAATTCGACCAAGCCGCCGACCGCGCCCTCGATTTCTACCTGAAACCCAAATCAACCAAGCCCGAGTCTGCTCCAAACCAAGTCTTCACCGTCGTCAACGGCATCGACACCGAAGCCCTGCTCGCCAACCTCAGCGAAACCCTGGCCTCGGCCAATGCCATGGTCAGCGACCTGGCCTTCGATCTGGAAGGCTCCCGGCGCCACGTCGCCCTGGGCATTCAGCAACTGATCGAACTGGGCGGTTTGCTGGCGAACCGGGCGCTGGATAACGTCGATCCGCGCTAACAAGCTCACCACCCAAACCCGCTGGGTGCTGTAGGAGCTGGCGAAGCCTGCGATCTTTTGATCTTTCCCTTGAGACTCAAGTGTCTGGACAAAGATCGCAGCCTCGTTGCACTCGACAGCTCCTACAGGCGCAGCCGAGCGGGAGCAAGGTTCTTCGCCACAAAAGCCTGTGTGCCCTTAAAGAACCGGCAGCGCTTTACCGCCCCGCCAACTCCATGATCATCCGCGACAACAGATAAATCCTTGGCACCACACTCTCAACCTCCGCGTATTCCTCAGGCGTATGAATGTTGCCGCCGACAATGCCGAAGCCATCCAGCGTCGGCGTGCCCACCCCAGCCGACAGGCTGGCATCCGCCGCGCCACCGCTGCCCTCTTCGGTGAGTTTGCGCCCCAATTCGCCATAGATGCCCTGGGCCATGGCCATCAAACGGTCCGACTCCGCCGTCTGCGGCATCGGCGGCAGGCCGCGCTTGAGGCTAGTGGTGACTTCAGTGTCGGCGATCAGTTTGTCTTGCGACACGCGCGCCAGGTCTTTTTCGATGCGGTCGAACTCTTCCGGTACCGCTGCCCGCACATCGGCCTTGGCGCTGGCCTGGTCGGGAATCACGTTGGTCCGGTCGCCGGCCTGGAGCACCGTGAAGTTGATGGTGGTTTTCTTTTCCGCGTCGCCCAGCTTGCCCAGTTGCAGGATCTGGTGCGCGGCTTCCATCGCCGCATTGCGCCCCAGCTCCGGCGCGACACCGGCATGGGACGCCTTGCCCTTGACCTCCACCAGCGCCGTGGCACTGCCCTTGCGCCAGACCACCAAACCATCGGCCGGACGACCCGGTTCAAGGTTGAGAGTCACGTCATGGGCCTTGGCGGTTTTCTTGATCAGGTCGGTGGCAACGTCCGAGCCGGTTTCTTCGCTGGCGTCGAGCAGGAAGGTGATTTGCGCGTAGTTCTTGAAGTCCAGGTTCTTGAGCACCTTCAACGCATAGATCCCAGCGACGATCCCACCCTTGTCATCCATCACCCCCGGCCCGTAGGCCCGGCCGTCCTTGATATGGAACGGACGCTCGGCGGCCGAGCCTTCCTTGAACACCGTGTCCATGTGGGCCATCAGCAGAATTTTCGCCTTACCGGAGCCCTTGAAGGTCGCCAGGATGTGCTGGGTGCCGTCCGAGCTGGGCACCTTTTCGATGGTGGCGCCCAACTTCTGCAATTCATCGATGGCAATGTCACCGACCTGGTTCAACCCCGGCACATACCCGGAGCCTGAGTCGATGTTGACCAGCCGTTCCAGCAGTTTCAGGGCTTCGCCCTTGTACTGTTCGGCGTCGCTCAGGACTTGTTGATGGGGCTGCGCGAAAGCAACGGGGGCGAAGGCACCGAGGGCCAGGCTCAGGCCGAGACTGACGGCCAAACGAGAGCGAAGAGCGGTCATCGTCATGATTTCATCCTTGTTTCGTATCGGGAGAGGGCTCAAGCAACCCTACCCGACTATGGGGCGAGGCTCTAGCCAGACAGCCACCAAACAGAGGGGATAGGTTTATTTAACTTGGGTCCAACCGATTGGCGCATACGATCCTCGCCATGCAGATGGCTACGCTGTAATGCTTGTCGCTCCAATCCATCGATGACGCCGTGCTCGGTATCGATCAGATAATTCGTGGAATAAGAGTAAAGACATTCGTGAGTGGCCGCTTTTGCCGAGGAACGGATGACCAAGCAAGAAAGGACATCAATCTGACCGGCCAAAGACGCCCCGCTCCACCGAGCAGGGGCGTCTCCACTGTTAATCCTTGTCAGCTTGCCGGATTGCGTGCCATGACGATCCACGCCGCGCCGTCGATCATCACCGACCGCTCGCCGGGGAGGCTCGCGAAGGCGGCACGAACCGCGGCCCAGGCGCGGGCACGGATGTCGTCGGGCTGACTAGCGAGCACAAGCGACAATGGGCCGCCTTCGAACGCCATCTTCACCGCGTCGTCGATCGCCGCGTCCCGCGTCCCGCCCTCGCCGAACGGGATGGAAGCATCGAAGGGCGCGATAGCGATATCGCTGAAGCCGGCCGCTGTCAGGATACGTGTCACGCGTCCCCGGTCGCCGAACGAGAATGGGCCGGGCGCTTCGGGATCGGGCGGTGCGGTCGGCGGGACAATGCCCTTGATCGCGCCCATCGGCAGGCGCACCCAATCGTTCTCGGTCACGCCGCGCCAGCAGACGAAAGCGACCCGCCCGCCCGGCCGGAGCGCGCGACGCATATGGGCGAACGCCCCTGTCGGATCGTCGAAGAACATCACCCCGAAACGGGAGAACAGGATGTCGAATGCGCCCTCTGGCAGCTCGGCGCTGCTGGCGTCCGCTACCCGGAACTGGGCCGGCGTATCCTGTGGCGCAAGGGCCCGCGCTCGACCGATCAGCGGTTCGGATATGTCCACGCCCAGTACATGGCCGCCCGCGCCGACGCGGGCGGCCAGGGCCAGACTCGACGCACCCGCGCCGCAGCCGACGTCCAGCACGCACTCCCCCGTCGCGGGTGCGGCGGCTTCTATCGCGGCCTGGCCGAACACCGCAAACATGGCGTCGAGCCGGGCCTGGTTGGCGGCCCAGTACTCTCCGCTTTGGCCATTCCAGTCGGCGACCTGATAGGCATTTTGCTCTGTCATGACATCTCCTCGTTTTGATTCGCTCTTCAGGCCGTGCAAAAGCCGGGGACGGCGACCTTCTGGAACAGGTGCGGGCTGCCTACGACGGATGATGGATAGGCCGAAAGCTTCGCGACGAACTCAGGATGGGTGAGGCCGGCGCGGACCGTCTCGGTGGATTCCCACACCACATAGTTCAGGTAAGTCGGGCTATCGCCGATCGCTCGATGCAGTTGCATGGAAATGAAGCCCGGTTGCTTCGTTATGATCTCGGCAGCCGCCTTGAAAGCATCCAGGAAGCCCGCTTCGTCGGCGTAATCGAGCGTGAAGAGGTTAATGAGCACGACTGGCGCGGCCGCGATGCCGAGCTGGCGCTCAAGCGGGAATTTATCGTCTAGCGGTTTGAATTTACGGTCTTGCGGCTTTTGGTCGGCCATGGTGGGTGCTCCCGTCTAGTATGAAGTTGAAACCGGCGTGATCAATGCTGCTTCGAAGCGACCTTTAGAAGCCTGCGACAACCGAAGTGCCCTCAAACCAGCATCGACTGCTGGGCGGAGATGCCCGCCGTCGCGCCTTGCCATGATGCCGTGGTAACCGAGGGCATTCCGGGGTTGGCGAGGTCGCCGGCGGCGTAGATGCCGGGCACGCTGGTTTCGCGGCGCTCGTCGACCTTGAGGACGATGCCCTGGGGCGTATCGACCGTGGCGAGACCCAGCGATTCATGCAGGCGTGCGGACGGCTTGTTGCGCGGATGCGCAAACAGGATGTCGACCGCGACAGAGGGGCCGGCGTCGAGCCTGACGGTGGCGTTATGGCTCTCGTCATGGTCGATTTCGGTGACCCGGCCATCGACGACAGGGATGCCACGGCGCGCCAGATCGGCCCGAATGTCGGGTGAAATGTCGTGACCATTGGCGAAGACCGTCAACGTGTCAGTCCAATCGTGGTACAGCCTGACGTAGTTGTGCGACATTGGGCCGGACCAGACGAGACCCCAATGCCGGCCGGCAACTTCAAAGCCGTCGCAATAGGGGCAAGGCACGATTGAGGAGCCCCAGCCTTCGGCAAAGCCGGGAACTTCAGGCATCTGGTCGGCGACGCCATAGCTCAGGATCAGGCGGCGCGCCCTGAGGGTTTCGCCCTCACCCGTGAGGACGGAAAAATCGTCGATGGCGCCGGAGACGCTCTCGGCCCGGGCAGCGACCAGCCTGATCGTAGGATAGCGCGCCAGCTGCTGCCGCGCCTCGGCCAGGATCTCCAGCGGTGGCTGGTGGTCGTGGCCGAGCAGTCCATGCGAGTGGTCGGCGAAGCGATTGCGCGGCAGGCCGGTATCGAGAACGGTGACCTTTCGACGGGCACGGCCAAGCTGCAGCGCGGCGGCAAGCCCGGCAAAGCTGCCGCCGATGATGATGACGTCATTCATGGTGATGGGCTCCGTGTATGGATGAGGAGATAGGCTTGTATCTTTTAGATACTTTGAAGTACCATAATTCACGAATTAGAATACTGTCAAGTACTGGAATTTTTTATGACCGAAAACAGCCAGGCCCGGCGCGGCCGGCCCGCCAACGAGGCGCTTGGCCAAACGATAGTCGACGCCGCAGGCGAACTTTTTGTGGAATTGGGTTTTCAAGCGACGACAATGGACAAGGTCGCCCAGCGGGCGAAGATATCCAAGCTAAGCATCTATCGGCACTTCGAGAACAAGGAGGCGCTGTTCAGTGCGGCCATTGCGGCCCACTGTCATCAGTTTGCACCGCAGGCCCTTATTGAAGGCGTCGGCGGTTCGGCGGCAGATCAGCTCATGGCGGTGGGAACATCCCTGCTTCGCACGTTGTTGAGCCCCGACGTGCGCAGTGTCGAAGCCATGATCATGGCCGACAAGACGAATCAAAAGTCGTTAAGCAAGCGCCAATACGAAGCCGGCCCCGCCTATGTCATTGCCCAGATCGAGGCACTGTTGCGTCAGTTGCACGCGAAGGCGGTTCTGAACGTGCCCGATCCTCTCCAGTCCGCCCGCTTGTTTGCCGCGCTTTTCAAAGGATCCGATCTCCTGATGATCGCGCGCTTCGATGAGGTAAGAGCAGAGGACGACAACGAAATCGAATCCTATTGCCGGGCGGCCGTCACCATGTTCATCGCCGCGCACGGTGGCAACGACCACGCGGGCGGATAAGAGGAAAAAAGGGGATTTATTTACCGCCCCTGCGACGGCATGCAATCCCAACACAGCAACCAGCGCCCTAAGATTCCCGACCAAAACCGGGAATCTCTGACCCAGCCGGGAGATTCAACTCTCTCACCAATCTAGCCCCGCCAGCCTTACCCTATCCCATTCCTGATAAACTCCCCGCCTCTGCCCTACCCATTCAGATTCCCCAATGCCCTTAATCACAGCCGCCCCCCAATCACTCTCCCGCCGCTTCAGCGTGGCGCCGATGATGGATTGGACTGACCCCCACTGCAGGTTCTTCCTACGCATCCTCTCCAAACACGCCCTGCTCTACACCGAGATGGTCACCACGGGCGCGTTGCTCAACGGTGATCACGAGCGCTTCCTGCGCCACCATGAAGCCGAGCATCCCCTGGCGCTTCAGCTCGGTGGCAGTGTCCCGGCTGATTTGGCCGCGTGCGCTCGGATGGCTCAGGCGCATGGCTATGATGAGGTCAATCTCAACGTCGGCTGCCCAAGCGATCGTGTGCAGAACAACATGATCGGCGCATGCCTGATGGGGCATCCCGCGCTGGTGGCTGATTGTGTGAAGGCGATGCGTGATGCGGTGTCGATTCCGGTGACGGTCAAGCATCGGATCGGGATCAACGGGCGGGACAGTTACGAGCAGTTGTGTGAGTTCGTCGGGACGGTGCGTGACGCCGGGTGTACGAGTTTTACCGTGCATGCGCGGATTGCGATTCTGGAGGGGCTGTCGCCCAAGGAGAATCGTGACATTCCGCCGCTGCGCTATGACGTGGCGGCGCGGTTGAAAGCGGATTTCCCGGAGTTGGAAATTGTGCTTAACGGCGGGATCAAGACGCTGGAAGCCTGCCATGAGCATTTGCAGACATTCGATGGCGTGATGCTGGGGCGCGAGGCGTATCACAACCCGTATCTGCTGGCCGAGGTGGATCAACAACTGTTTGGCAGCAGCGCGCCTGTCATCACCCGCGCCGAGGCGTTGGCGCAGTTGCGACCTTACATCGCCAATCATCTGGCCGCCGGTGGGGCGATGCATCACATCACCCGCCACGTGCTGGGGCTGGGCACCGGGTTTCCGGGGGCACGGCGGTTTCGGCAGTTGTTGTCGGTGGATATCCACAAAACCAAGGACCCGCTGGCGTTGCTGGATCAGGCGGCGGGCATGCTGGAAGGCCGCTGACCGTCACTTGCTTTGAACCTGAGTCCTGTTTTGGCATCGTATCTATCGATACCCACCCCGGCCTTTCAAACAGCCGTTTTCAGGTTGTTGCCGCTGGGGCCATTGATCCTCCTTCACGCCCTTGAGTGGCTGCCGGCCCTCGGGTAATGTCAACAGACCCATAGGACAGAGCACGCTCATGACTTCCAAGCTGGAACAACTCAAACAATTCACTACCGTAGTGGCCGATACCGGCGACTTCGAAGCCATCGCCCGCGTTAAACCCGTGGATGCCACCACCAACCCTTCCCTGCTGCTCAAGGCCTCGGCCATTCAAGGCTACGCCGAGCTGCTGAACGCTTGTGTGGCGGATTGCAAGGGCGATGTGGGCCTGGCCAGCGACCGCTTCGGCGTGGCGGTCGGGCAAGAAATTCTCAAGGTGATTCCGGGGCGCATTTCCACTGAAGTGGATGCGCGCCTGTCGTTCGATACCGAAGCCATGTTGAAACGTGCGCATCGCCTGATCGACCTGTACGAAAAGGCCGGTGTTGGCCGCGATCGCGTGCTGATCAAGATCGCGTCCACCTGGGAAGGTATTCGCGCCGCCGAGCAGCTGGAGCGTGAAGGCATCCAGTGCAACCTGACGCTGCTGTTCTCCTTCGCCCAGGCCGCGGCCTGTGCCGATGCCGGCGTGTTCCTGATTTCGCCTTTTGTCGGCCGCATCTACGACTGGTACAAGAAGGCCAACGGCAACGACTACACCGGTGCCGATGATCCGGGCGTGCAGTCGGTGACGCGCATCTACAACTACTACAAGGCCAATGACTACAAAACCGTGGTCATGGGCGCCAGCTTCCGCAACCTCAACCAGATCGAGCAATTGGCCGGCTGCGACCGATTGACGGTCAGCCCGGAACTGCTGGAGAAACTGGCCGCCGACGAAGGCAAGCTGGAACGTAAACTGGCGCCTGGGCAAGCCGGCGAAGCGCGCTTGAGTCTCAATGAAGCGCAGTTCCGCTGGTTGTCCAACGAGGACGCCATGGCGACTGAGAAACTGGCTGAAGGCATTCGTCAGTTCGCGCGGGACCAGGAGAAGCTTGAGGCGTTGCTGCAAGCCAAGCTTTGAGGTAATTCGAAGGTGATGCAAAAGGGCGAACCTTGATGGGTTCGCCCTTTTTTATAGGCTTGGGATGGTGGCTTGCTGGCCGGGCGTCATCGCGAGCAGGCTCGCTCCCACAAGGTCACCCATCGACCACGATATCCGAATCTGCCCAAATCCCCCTATGGGAGCGGGCTTGCTCGCGAAGGCGGTGGGTCAGCTTGCATCGATGCAGAATCTACCGGCCCCTTCGCGAGCAAGCCCGCTCCCACAGGGGGGTTGGGTTCTGAGCACAAAATCGAAGAACACCATCGATCCATTGTGGGAGCGAGCCTGCTCGCGATGAGGCCCGCTCAGTCGACGCAAACCTATGAATCAGGGCCGCTCCAGCGCACTCACCAGGTCATGGAACGCTTCACGATTGGAATCGTTCAGCCCCATGAGGATCTTATGGGCTTCGAGCACCTTGATCCGCACTTCCTCTTCCGATTGATCCTGATCGGGTAGATCGTCCAGGCACTCAGGGCATGGCACGGGATCGCCGACAATATTGAATACCTGGTCGAAGCCCATCGATTGCAGCAACCGGGTGATGTCGTTGTGGGTGGTGACCACGGTCGGCAGCAGGCCGACCTTTTGCCGCGACAGGATCGACAGCTTGGCCAGCAGGCCCAGGGTGGTGCTGTCGATGCTGCGGGTTTCGGTCAGGTCGATCACGATGGCGTTGAAGTTCAACGCGGTGAAGATCCGCTCAATAGTCGCATCCAGCGCCGAACAGAGGGTCAGGCGCACTTCACCGACAAACTTCAGGACAAAGGTGCCGTCCTGCTCGGCGAACTGGATTCTACCGGTACTCATCAAAGATTCCTGCTCAACACTAACAGGGCGATATCATCCGGCATCTCCCCTAGCGTGGCTAATCCAAACACTTGACGCAAGCCTTCCAGGCTGCCGCCCGCTGCGCTTACCCGTTCAGGCAAGGCCGCTTCTTTCTCTTTGAGTGTAGGTTCTGACAAAAGGTCCAGAATGCCATCAGACATCAGCGTCAGGCTGAAGGTCGATGGCAGTTCCAGCACGTGGTCTTCGTAGGTGGCCTCGTTGAACAGACCCACCGGCAAACCGCGCCCTTCCAGGTAACGAACACTGTCTGGCGTATACAACACAGGCAACGGCAGATGACCGCCGATGCTATAGGTCAACAAACCCGTCTCCTCGTCGATGACTCCACCGACCATCGTGACGTGTTTGCCCAGCTTACAACTGATCAGGCCCCGGTTGATATGACCAAGGACTTCTGAAGGCTTGAACTCAGGCAACGTGCCGTTGCGCTTGGATTCGAACAGCAGGCGCGTGGTCATGAACTTCAATAGGACCGTCACGAACGCTGACGACGCGCCATGGCCGGAAACGTCCGCCAGGTAGAACGCCACTCGACGTTCATCGACCCGGAAATAGTCGACAAAATCCCCCGACAGATACAAAGACGGGATGATCTGGTGGGCAAACCGGAAATCGTCGACGGTCCAGGGACTGACCGGCAACATGTTCATCTGCACTTGGCGGCCGGCGTTCTGGTCTTCCTGCAACAGGTTCAGGCTGGCTTCCAGCTCGCGGTTGGCGGTTTCCAGCTTTTCGCGATAACGCTGGTTCTCCACCAACAGGCGTGAACGGTCCAGGGCCCGGCGCACCGAGTGCTCAAGCACGGCCAGGTCTTCAAGGGGCTTGATCAGGTAATCGGCCGCGCCCAGGCGCAACGCCTCGACCGCGTCATTCATCACGCCCGCGCCCGAAACCACGATGACCGGGGTCTGCGAGGAAAGCTCGGTGACCTGGCGAATGAGTTCGAGTCCGCCCATCTGCGGCATGCGCAGGTCGCAGATGACCAGGTCGGGCTTGTCTTGCTCGAATACCTGAAGACCCTGTTGACCGTTGCTGGCCTGCAGGACGCTGAAACCACTGTCTTCCAAGTAGGCTGCGAGGCTGGCTCGCACCACTTCGTCATCATCGATTATCAGCAGCGTGGCACTGGTTTTTGGCATGTGGGCAAACGGCGCCAGAATTAGGTTGGCGTAGCGGGCTGGGCAACTGGGCCTGGCGCTGGCTACTGGATTCGCTTTCTAGCCTCTCTGTCGCACCGCACGCAGGTCCTTGTCCTACACACAGTTACATCAGAGGTGCCCTTCTAAGGCGCAGACGGTACTCCCATCCGCGGGGCGTTTCAAGCTCATGCAGATAGCCGCTCGCCGTCTTGGTTTGTCAAAGTACAGAGAGTTATAAGAACCGGGCGAAGCGTAACTCAATGGAAGGTTGGATCCCTGCTTAAACAGTGCCTCAAAACAAAGAAGGCGGCCCTGAGGCCGCCTTCCTGGGGTTACCGGGCGAAGTTAAAAATCATCTTCGACCTGGCCATCCTTGACCTTGAATTCACGGTTTTGCAGGAAGGCGTTGCGGATAAACACGTACTTGTCGCCACTCACCAATTTTTCGGCGGACAACAGACTGGCGCGGGTATCCACGATGTTGAGGCCGAAGATTGAGTTACGCACCGAGACGTTGTCGATGTAACGATAGGGGGCCGCGTAGTTATCGACGAACTTGGCCGGCGCGTCACGCAGGGTGCTTGGCCCCAGCAATGGCAGCATGACGTACGGGCCACTGCCCACGCCCCAGTAACCCAGGGTCTGGCCGAAATCTTCATCACTGCGTTGCAGACCCATCCGGGTACCCACGTCGAAGAACCCCAACAGGCCGAAGGTGGTGTTGAAGATCAACCGCGCCGTGTCGACCCCTGCAGCAGCCGGCTTGGCCTGCAATACATTGTTGGCCAGATTGCCCACGTCGCCGATGTTGCGGAACATGTTGTGGATGCCGTCTTCGAGAAATTGCGGCGTCACGTACTGATAACCCTGGGCCAGCGGCTTGAGCGCGTAGGTATCAACGGTGTCGTTGAAGGTAAAGATCGGGCGGTTGATGCTTTCCCAAGGATCGTCTTCCGTTGCGGCCTGGGCGGCGAAGGGGACTAGCAGGACGCAGGCAGACACACACAGCTGAGCTAGACAATGGCTCCAGCGCATAGGGAAAACTCCTTGGATTATTCAGGCAAGGGCGCCGAGCCCAGGCGGTAAGGGGGCTAGTATAAAGCGGAACGCTTGGATAGACAGCACTGAAAGAGAAGCTGCTCGTAGGATTTTTCCGCACCCGGCGCCTTCATTTCACTGTCATTGGACTGTCATTGAGGCACGTTAGGCTGCGGGATATTTCAAGGACGTTCCCATGCCCCGCGCCGAAACCCTGCCCTTGCCCGCTCCCAGCCTGACCGCCGTACTGTTTGGCTTGAGCGGTTGTCTGGTGGATTTCGGGGCAAGGGCGCGACAGTCAGGAGCAGTGCCAACCGAGCATTCGCAGCCAACCCCCGGCGCCCTCGAAAGCCTGCGCCTTCTGCAGCTTCAGGAGATTCCCTGCGCCTGGCTCGACGAACTGCCCCCCGCCGTCAGTCATAGCCTGGCAGCTTCGTTACCGGCGTGGATCAAATCGCCGCAACTTCCAGCAACAAATTATCCGTGGCCGGCCCCGCATGCCTGCTGGCAGGCCTTGATGGCGTTGAACGTCCAGCAATTGGACGGTTGCGTGCTGGTCAGCGGCGAGCCTCGCTTGTTGCAGTCGGGGCTCAATGCCGGCTTGTGGACCATCGGGCTGGCGTCCTGCGGCTCGCTGTGTGGCCTGGCGCCGAACGAATGGCAGATCCTGAGCCAACAGGAACGCGAGACCAAGCGCGCCAGGGCCACCGTGCAGTTGTTCGGTCTGGGGGTGCATTCGGTGATCGATCACCTGGGTGAACTCGACACCTGCCTGGCGGATATCAGCCTGCGTCGGCTCAAAGGTGAAAAGCCCTGACCGAGATCATGCAGGGTGCACGAGGGTGGATTACTCTTAAGGCAAGCCACGGACTTTTGACGCACCGTCGCGGTCCATGGCTGTGCCTATCAATAAAGGGAGTACGCCAATGCCTGCCCGCGAATTGCAGAAACAACTTGATGAACTGCGCGAGCAATTGGAACAGAACCCGCCGCTTTCGGGGCCTGAACGCGAGAATCTGCATCAACTGATGATTCAGCTCGAAGCCGAGATCGAACTGGATAACAAGCTGCAGAACAATGACCTGGTCGATGGCGTGAACCTGGCCGTCGAACGCTTCGAACTGGATCACCCCGCCATTGCCGGGACTTTGCGCAACATCGTGCAAGCCTTGGGCAATATGGGAATCTGAACCCGCCGGATGCAAAAAAGCCCCGCTATCAACAGCGGGGCTTTTTCAGTTTTCACGATATGAAATGCAATCCCCCTGTGGGAGCGAGCCTGCTCGCGATAGCGGTGCGTCAGTCAACAACACTGACGGATGTGCCAACCTCATCGCGAGCAGGCTCGCTCCCACATTGGATATCTATTGCCGGACCAGGCGATGGTTCGGCAGCTGTACCTCTTCGGTACTGCGATACGGGTTGATGTCCAGCCCACCGCGCCGCACATAGCGCGCATACACCGTCAATTTTTCCGGTTTGAGCAATCGCTGCAAGTCGAGAAAAATCCGCTCCACGCACTGCTCATGGAAATCCGAATGCTGGCGGAAGCTGACGATGTAGGCCAACAGGCTGGCAGGGTCCAGCGCCGCACCGCGATATTGCACCGCCACGCTGCCCCAGTCTGGCTGGCTGGTGACCGGGCAATTGGATTTGAGCAGATGACTGTGCAGACTTTCCTCCACGATGCGCGACTCGTCGCAACGCAGCAGCTCCGGGCGCGGATGCGCGTAGGAGTCGACGCTGATGTCCAGGTCATCGATGCATACGCCGGGAAGCGCCACGACACCTTCACTTTCCACCTCTTTCAGGCTGCGGATCCGCACGCCCACCGGTTTACCGGCGGCCGCCGACAGGTCCTGGCGCAGGGTCGCTTCCAGGCTCGCGGTATCAGCGAAGGGCGTCTGGTTCAGCGAGTTGAGGTACAGCTTGAAAGATTTGGATTCGATGATGTTCGGTGAATCCGCCGCGATTGCGAATTCGCCAATGGCCACCACCGGCTTGCCGGACGGCAGCAGCCACGACAGCTCGAAACAGTTCCAGAAATCCACGCCCTTGTATGGCAGGGTCTCGGCCGTCAGGCCCAGTTCCGCCCATTTCGCGGTGCGCGGGATCGGAAACAGCAGTGACGGCGTGTACGTGGCGATGTATTCGCTGGATTTGCCCAGCGGCGAATGTTCGGCTGCGGGATGCATGACGGAAACCTGACTGAAGAATCAGCCGATTCTATCAGCCTTTGCCCCAGCCTTTGAGTGCTTACTGACTGACTGTCAGCTTGCCTTTCATACCGGCCTGGTAATGGCCGGGCACATTACAGGCGAACTCCAGCCGCATGGCTTTGTTGAAGGTCCAGGTCAACTCGGCGGTTTTGCCCGGTTCCACCAACACGCTGTTGGGGTCTTCGTGGCGCATACCGGCCTGCCCGTGGCCCATCGCGTCATGAGCCATGCCTGGCTTCATTGCGGTCGGGGTCAACTGTCCGCTCTGTTGCATCTTGAGCATTTGCTGCTGATGTTCGGCGTGCATCGCGGCATTGCCCAGGTTGAACTCATGCAGCAACTGACCGTTATTGATCAGTACGAACCGAACGGTCTCCCCAGCCTTGATATCAAGCGCACCGGGATCGAACGTCATGTCCCCCATCACCACATCGATGCTGCGAGTGGCCTTGGCCGCCGATGCAGGCTGGCCGAAATCGAAATGGCCCGGTGACGCCCACGTGGGCGTACTGAGCACCAGTGCAAAGGCGGCCAGGATCAAGCGGTTTGCCATTAACATGTCCATACTCCTGTGGGATTGAGCTTGGGGGAACTCTATCCCTGTACGCCTGCCAATCGGCTGACGGCCCGATTACAACTTTGTCAGGTAGCGCCACGGCCCCGCCCGACGCGGTATAACGCCCTCGTTCCAACAACGCCTTGAGCTGCCCATGAAACTGCTGATCGTCGAAGACCAAACCAAAACCGGCCAATACCTGCGCCAGGGCCTGACCGAAGCGGGGTTCAACGCCGATCTGGTGGCCGATGGCATTACTGGTCAGCAATTGGCCTTGAGCGGCGAATATGCCTTGCTGATCCTCGATGTGATGCTACCCGGCCGCGATGGCTGGCAAATTCTGCAGGCCGTGCGCGGGGCCGGCCTGGATACACCGGTGCTGTTTCTCACCGCGCGGGATGCGGTTCAGGATCGCGTGCATGGCCTGGAGTTGGGCGCCGACGATTACCTGGTCAAACCCTTTGCCTTTTCCGAACTACTGGCACGAGTCCGCAGCCTGTTGCGCCGGGGTAGCTCGACACCCCAGGAAACCAGCCTGCGACTGGCAGACCTGCGCCTGGACCTGATCCGCCGCCGCGTCGAACGTAGCGGCCGGCGCATCGACCTGACGGCCAAAGAGTTCGCGTTGCTGGAGCTGCTCCTGCGTCGCCAGGGCGAGGTCCTACCCAAATCCCTGATTGCTTCCCAAGTCTGGGATATGAATTTCGACAGCGACACCAACGTCATCGAAGTCGCGATACGGCGCCTGCGAATCAAGATCGACGATGACTTCCCCAGCAAGCTGATCCACACCGTGCGGGGCATGGGGTATGTGCTTGAAGAGCGCAGCCTGTGAGGGGGCGTTGGTCGCTGAGCAGCCGGCTGGCGCTGCTGTTCGCCGCCTGCACCGCCGTGGTGTCCCTGTTTGCCGGCGTGCTGTTCAGCCGTGGCAGCGAGGCGCACTTCATCGAGCTGGATCAGCAACTGCTCGAAGGCAAGCTGATCGACCTGCGGCGCGCCCTGCAAGGGCTTGATGCCGAGCAAACCCAAAGCCGTCTGGCTAGTGAACTCAGTCGCCAGGCCGACTTGGCCTTGCGCATCAAAGGCAGTGATGGCGTGCGCTGGTACGACAGTTCGCTGCGGATTCCGGCGCAATTGCCGGAGCGTCCCGGCCTCTCCACCCTCAGCGATGCCGACACTGACTACCGGGTATTGAATGCACCGCTGTACCCCGACCGCCCCGACTCGCCGCAACTGACGCTGCTGCTGGACATCACCCACCACCAGCACTTCCTGCAACGCATGCAGCGCCTGATCTGGTTGACAGTCGGCCTCTCGGCCCTGGCTACCGCCCTGCTCGGCGCCTGGGCCGCCCGGCGCGGCTTGCGCCCGTTGCGGCGCATGGGGACCATCGCCGGCAGCGTCTCAGCCCGTTCGCTCAATGCCCGACTGCCGGAAGAACACATGCCCGCCGAACTGGCGGAACTGGCCCACAGCATCAACGACATGCTGCGACGCCTCGATGATGCGTTTCAGCGGCTCTCGGCGTTCTCTGCCGACATCGCCCATGAACTGCGCACCCCGTTATCGAACCTGTTGACCCACACCCAGGTCACCCTCACCCGCGAACGCTCGCTGGAGGATTATCGCGAAGCGTTGCACAGCAACCTTGAAGAGCTGCAATGGATGGCGCAGTTGGTCAACGACATGCTCTACCTGGCCAAGGCTGACCACGGCTTGCTGGCACCCAGCCGCGAACCGCTGGAACTGGCTCAGGAAGTGGATCTGCTGCTGGAGTTTTTCGCCCCGCTGGCCGAAGACGCCCACGTGCGCTTGAGCCGTGAAGGCAACGGCCGCATCGAGGGCGACCGCAGCATGTTGCGCCGAGCCCTTTCCAACTTGCTGGACAATGCTTTGCGCTTCACGCCTAACGGTGGCGAAGTACGGGTACATATTGTCGAGGACGTTGGGCAGGTGCAGGTGAATATGGAGAACAGCGGTGACGGGATTTCAGCGGACTTGCTGCCGCGTTTGTTCGACCGCTTCTATCGCGCCGACCCGGCCCGCCAAGAAGGTAGCAGTGAACACGCTGGGTTGGGACTGGCTATCACCCGCTCCATCGTCCGCGCCCACGGCGGGCAGATCCGCTGCGAATCGGCCGATGGCTGGACGCGGTTTTTGATTGAGTTGCCGAAGGCAGGCCAGCCCTGACACAAACCCCGTGGCGAGGGAGCTTGCTCCCGTTGGAGCGCGAAGCGCTCCCAAAAATCTGAAAGCCCGCACATCAATTTGCATAAGCCCCCCCACTTTTGGGGCTGCTGCGCAGCCCAGCGGGAGCAAGCTCCCTCGCCACGGGGAGACTGGCTGCGGGGTCTCAGGAATACCGCAACGCCTGTGCCGGCTCGACCTTCGCCGCACGCCAGGCCGGGTAAACCGTGGCGAGGAAGCTGAGGATGAACCCGGCCGAGCAGATCAGCACCACATCACCGCGTTGAAGCTCCGAGGGCAGGTTGCTGACGAAATACACGTCGGAACTGAAAATATGCTGGCCAGTGACCCTTTCGAACCAACCCACTAAATCACTGACGTTCAGCGCCGCAATCACCCCCAGCACGCCGCCGATCAGCGTGCCGACCACGCCAATCACCGTGCCCTGGACCATGAAGATCGCCATGATCTGCCGGGGCGTGGCGCCGATGGTGCGCAGGATCGCGATATCTGCGCCCTTATCGTTCACCACCATGATCAGGGTCGCGATGATGTTGAATGCCGCCACCGCGACAATCATCAACAACAGCAGGCCGATCATGGTTTTTTCCATCTTCATGGCACTGAACAGGCTGCCCTGGGTGTGGGTCCAGTCGTCGGCCTTGTAGGCCGTACCGAGGCCCGTGGCGATGTCGGCGGAAACTTGCGGCGCGGCGTACAGGTCCTTGACCGCCAGGCGCACGCTTTGCACCTGATTCGGCTGCCAATGCTGCATTTGCGCGGCGTCGGCCACGTGGATCAGCGCCATGGAGCCGTCCAGCTCGGCGCCCACCTTGAATACGCCGACCACATTCAAGCGCTGCATCCGCGGGGTGATGCCACCCGGCGCGGTGCTGATTTCCGGCACGATCAGGGTCAGTTTGTCACCGACGTTCAGCCGGAAGCGCCGGGCGGTGATTTCACCGATCACCACGCCAAACTCGCCCGGTTTCAAGGCATCGAGTCGCCCCTGGACAATATGCTGGGCGACGATGGACACCTTGCCTTCCTGGGCCGGGTCGATGCCGCTGATCTGGATCGGCTGCATCGCGCCTTTATGGCTGAGCATGCCTTCCATTTCGGTGAACGGTACGGCGGCAGTCACCTCGGGGTTTTTCAGCGCCGCAGCGGCCACCGGCTGCCAATCATCAATCGGCTTGACGCCGACAATGGTGGCGTGGGGCACCATGCCGAGGATGCGCGAGCTCATTTCGCGCTGGAAGCCGTTCATCACCGACAACACCACGATCATCGCCAGCACCCCCAGGGCGAGGCCGATCATCGAGGTCATGGAGATGAACGAAACAAAGCGATTGCGGCGCTTGGCGCGGGTATAGCGCGTGCCGATGAAGATCGATAACGGTCTGAACATTCGCGGGGCACCGTATAAAAATAAAAGACCCGGCGCTTGCAGCAAGCGCCGGGTTTCGGTCGGTCAAATGGGCGTCAGGCAACCTTCCTGCAAGTGCAGGACGCGGTCCATCTGCCGGGCCAGGTTCATGTCGTGGGTCACCACCAGGAACGCGGTGCGCATCGACGTGCTGAGCTCCAGCATCAGGTCCTGAATGCCTTGGGCGGTGTGGGAGTCGAGGTTGCCGGTGGGTTCGTCGAGCATCACCAGCCCAGGCTTGTTGACCAGAGCCCGGGCAATCGCCACGCGCTGGCGCTCGCCACCGGACAGCTCGGCCGGCTTGTGCTCCAGGCGATGACCCAGCCCTACCCGCTCCAGCAACGCCGTGGCGCGCTGACGGGCTTCAGGAATCGCGGTGCGGCCGATCAACAGCGGCATGCAGACGTTTTCCAGGGCGGTGAACTCAGGCAGCAAATGGTGGAACTGGTAGACGAAACCCAGGGAGCGGTTGCGCAGCAGGCCACGGGCCTTCTCGTTCAGCGCCGAGAGCTCTTCGCCCGCCAGCCAGACACTGCCGGCCGTCGGCGTATCGAGGCCGCCCAGCAGATTGAGCAAAGTGCTTTTACCCGACCCGGAGGTGCCGACAATCGCCACACGTTCGCCCGGATGCAGCTCCAACTGCAAGCCCGACAACACCACCACCGACTCCGGACCCTCCTCGTAGGATTTGCCCAGGTTACGGCAGCTCAAGATTGCTTTTTCACTCATACCCGACTCACTCATAACGTAACGCCTCCGCAGGCTGGGTGCGCGCGGCACGCCAGGCTGGATACAGGGTGGCGAGGAAACTCAGGACCAACGCGGCGCCGCAGACCATCAACACATCGTCTGTCTGCAACTGCGACGGCAGGTAGTCGATGAAGTACACGTCGGCGTTGAGAAACTTGTGCCCGATCAGGCCTTCGAGGGCGGCAATCGCAGCGCTGACGTTGAGCGCGGCAAACATGCCGACCAAGGCACCGACGAGGGTGCCGATCACGCCAATGACCGTGCCCTGGACCATGAAGATCCGCATGATCTGCCCCGGCGTGGCGCCGAGGGTACGCAGGATGGCGATGTCGCCCTTCTTGTCGTTCACCACCATCACCAGGGTGGAGATGATGTTGAATGCCGCCACGGCGACGATCAGCAACAAAAGCAGGCCGATCATGGCTTTTTCCATGCGAATCGCCTGGTACAGATTGCCGTGGGTGCGCGTCCAGTCCCGGGCGTAGTAACGGTCTTCGCCGAGCTGCTGGGCGATGGTCCAGGCAACCCGCGGCGCCTGAAACAGGTCGTCGAACTTCAAGCGCAGGCCCTGGACCTGGTCCGGCTTCCAGCGATGCAAACGGGCCAGGTCCTGAAGGTTGGTCACGCCCAGGTAACCGTCCAACTCGCCGGCGCCGACATGGAAAATGCCGACCACGGTAAAGCGCTTCATACGCGGGAACATACCGCCCGGGGTCACGGTGACCTCCGGTGCCACGAAGGTCAGCTTGTCGCCGATGGCCGCGCCGAGCTTGGCCGCGGCCTTGTCACCGATGACGATGCCGAAGCTGCCGGGCGCCAGGTCGTCGAGTTGGCCCTGCTGCATGAAGTTGTCGATGATCGACACCTGCCGCTCAAGCCCGGGGTCAATGCCATTGAGCAAGACCTTGGAAACCTTGCCGTTGTTGGTCAGCAGCCCCTGCATTTGGGTGAACGGCGCAACCGCCAGCACCTGCGGGTTCTGCTTGACCTTGGCGGCCAGGCTCGGCCAGTCGCTGATGGCTTCGCCGGTTTCAAGCGTTGCGTGGGGCACCATGCCCAGCACGCGAGTGCGCATTTCATGGTCGAAGCCGTTCATCACCGACAGCACGACGATCATCACGACCACGCCAAGGGCCAGTCCGATGATTGAAGTCAGGGAAATGAACGATACGAAATGATTGCGACGTTTTGCACGGGTATAACGCGTGCCGATAAATACGAAGAGAGGTCTGAACATGTCGGGGCTTGTTCGGAGGGAAAAGGAACGTCCTTGTGGCGGGGGTCACAAACCAGCTTTACACTCAGACCACCGCCGCTACCATGGGTTCGCCATGTCGACATTAGATGAAGAAGATCGCCGCGAATACTACCGTATCGAGGACACGATCGCACTGGAAATTCGGCCCCTCTCCATTCCTGAAGCTGCTGGCCAGGAAGTGTTGCAGGATGCTTCTCCACTGTTCAATCTGCTCAGCGAATTGCACCTGAGCGAATTCGAATCGCAACACCTGCTGCGCCAGATCAGCGAGCGCGAGCGTAGCATCACGGCTTACCTCAAAGCGATGAACAAACGCATCGACCTGCTCAGCCAGGTCATTGCCCTGACCGCGCTCGGCGAGATCGGCGAGCCGCAGCCGGTGATCATTTCCGAAGGGGGTATCGACTTCCAATACCCCACCCCCATTGCCGTCGGCGCGCATCTGTCGATCAAGATGGTGCTGATGCCCCAGGCTCTGGGGCTGTTGCTGCGGGCCCGGGTGACTCATTGCGACCCCAAGGGCGATGGCTACGACGTGGGCACCGAGTTCGAACGCCCCACCGACGCCCAGCGTCAGTTGCTGGCCCGCTACATCCTGCAGAAACAGGCGCAAGAGCGGCGCCTGGCGCGCGAACTGAACGAATCCGGCACCAATAAGGAAGAACCGTGACCCTCATTTATGGCCACCGCGGCGCCAAGGGCGAAGCGCCAGAAAATACCCTGACCGGTTTCCAGGAGTGCCTCAAGCACGGCGTGCGCCGATGCGAGTTGGACCTGCACCTGTCCATGGACGGCGAGTTGATGGTGATCCACGACCCGACCCTCAAGCGCACCACCGATCGCCGGGGCAAGGTCGTGGAGCATTCGGCCGCCGAGCTGGTGACCTACGATGCGCGCAAGGGTGGCCCGGGCTGGATCAAGCCGTGCCCGATCCCGCGCCTGGAGGAGCTGTTCGAAAAATGTGATTTCGAGCATTGGCAACTGGAGGTCAAGAGTGCCTCACGCACCCGCGCCGCTGCCACCGTGCTGGGAATCCGCGAAATGGCCCAGCGTTTCGGGTTGCTGGACAAAATCACCATCACCTCCAGCTCCCGGGAAGTGCTCAAAGCTGCCCTGGACCTGACCCCGGACATCGCCCGCGGACTGGTGGCCGAATACGCCTGGCTCGACCCGCTGAAGGTCGCGCAGAGTTACGGTTGCCAGATTCTGGCCCTCAACTGGACGCTGTGTACGCCGGAACGCCTGATCAAGGCCCAGCGTCAGGGGTTGCATGTATCAGTGTGGACCGTCAACGAACCCGCGCTGATGCGCAGGCTCGCCGACTTCGGCGTTGACAGCCTGATTACAGACTTTCCCGGTTTGGCCACTGCCACCCTCGAGAATTGCTGAAATCGGTCTCCCCGGCCGGCTCAGGCCACCGGCCGGAGCCGCTCAAAAAAGCCGGTTGAGCCCGTCATAGGCCGCTACCCGATAGGCTTCGGCCATGGTCGGGTAGTTGAAGGTCGTGTTGACGAAGTATTTCAGCGTGTTCAGCTCGCCCGGCTGGTTCATGATCGCCTGGCCGATGTGAACGATCTCCGACGCCTGATAACCGAAGCAGTGCACGCCCAGCACTTCCAGCGTCTCGCGGTGGAAGAGGATCTTCAGCATGCCCTGCGGCTCTCCGGCGATCTGCGCCCGCGCCATGCTCTTGAAGAAGGCCTTGCCCACTTCATAGGGCACCTTGGCCTGGGTCAGTTCCTGCTCGTTCTTGCCGATCGAGCTGATCTCCGGAATGGTGTAGATGCCGGTCGGTACGTCGTTGACGAAGCGCCAGCTCCCGTTGTCGACAATGCTCCCGGCCGCTGAACGGCCCTGGTCATGGGCGGCGCTGGCCAGACTCGGCCAACCGATCACGTCACCGGCGCCGTAGATGTTCGTCACGCAGGTGCGGTAGTTCTCGTCAACTTCGATCTGGCCACGGCTGTTGACCTTCACGCCGATGTTTTCCAGGCCCAGGGTGTCGGTGTTGCCGGTACGGCCGTTGCACCAGAGCAAGGCGTCGGCCTTGATTTTCTTGCCGGACTTGAGGTGCAGGATCACGCCGTTGTCCACGCCTTCGACGCGGTCGTAGTCTTCATTGTGGCGCACGGTGATGTTGTTGTTGCTGAAGTGATAGCTCAGGGCCTGGGAGATTTCCGAGTCCAGGAAGCTCAGCAACTGGCCGCGGTTATCCACCAGTTCCACCAGCACACCGAGGCCGCTGAAGATCGAGGCGTATTCGCAACCGATCACCCCGGCGCCGTAGACAATCAGCTTACGCGGGGTATGGCCCAGGCTCAGGATCGTGTCGCTATCGTAGATACGTGCGTGGTTGAAATCGATATCGGCCGGACGATACGGGCGCGAGCCGGTGGCGATAATGATGTGCTTGGCCACCAGCTTTTCGACCACGCCATTGCCGCACACCACTTCAACAGTCTGCTCGTCGGCAAAGCTGCCGGTGCCGAAGAACACATCGACCCGGTTGCGGGCGTAGTAACCGGTGCGCGAGGCCACTTGCTTGGAGATCACCTTCTCGGCGCTCTTGAGCACGTCCGGGAAGGAGAACCAGCGCGGCTCGCCGATGGCGCGGAACATCGGGTTGGTGTTGAACTGCATGATCTGCCGGACCGAGTGACGCAAGGCCTTGGACGGGATGGTGCCCAAGTGGGTGCAGTTGCCACCGACCTGCCGACGGCTGTCGACCATCGCGACCTTGCGCCCTGCCTTGGCGGCGTTCATTGCCGCGCCTTCTCCCGCCGGGCCGGAACCCAATACCACCACGTCGTAGTTGTAGACAGCCATGCGTACTCCTCAGAACAGGCCGCGACGCCACACTTGGCACCACGGCTAAATCATGCCGGCCAGCGACATGAAGGAACAATTTTCAGGCCGGTTCACGAGCCCGGCCACAGTCTATAGAAGCGTCAACGCCGCGCACATTACCCCTTGGTCGCGTCGTAGGCTAGTTTTGCCTGCGCTATTTCGCCACAGGTATGCTTTCACAGCGCTGTCATCATTGGGTTTTTCCGACCGTCATCCGTTCAAATGCTTCATTGGTGCGAACGATGAAACGGTCATTGTCCCGCAACACGAAAAATACCCCGTTGCCATGCTTCTGGGCATAGTCCCAACCCCGTTCGGGACCGAGAATCAGCAACAGCGTCGACAGTCCATCGGCCATCAACGCCGAAGGATGAATCACCGTGACTGACGCCAGGTTGTGTAGGACCGGGGCACCGGTACGTGCATCAAAGGTGTGGGAGTAACGCGCCCCGTCCTGTTCGAAATAACGACGATAGTCACCGGACGTCGAGACTGCGTAGCCGTTGACTTCGATGACACGCTCAGCCACTTGCCGGTCATCCCGAGGCTCCTCCAGGGCAATGCGCCAGGCCGAGCCGTCGGGTTTACGCCCGGCAGCCTTGAGTTCACCGGTGGCTTCGGCCAGGTAACTGTCGATGCCCAGGGCCTGGAGTCTGGCGGCGATCCGGTCGACGGCATAGCCCGCAGCGATGCTGTTGAAGTCGACCTCCACCGCGGCGTCCTTGCACAGCCGGTCGCCGTCGATGCGCAAATGACCCTGCCCGACGCGCTGGCGCACCTGGGCCAAGGCTTCCGCGGTCGGCACTTTCTCTTCTCGGGATTGAGGACCGAAGCCCCACAGATTCAGCAGCGGTTCCACCGTCAGGTCAAAAGAACCGTCGCTTTGGGCTGACAACTGCTCACCCACACCGATCAGTTCGAGTACCGGACCGGGCATGACCAGACAGCTATCAGCAGGCAGCGCGTTGAAACGCTCGATGTCCGAGTCGCTGCGGTAGGTCGAGAATTGCCGATCCACTTCGGCAAGGATGTTTTCCACCTCGGCCTGCACCGCTTTCGGACCGGGCCCGGCGGAATGCCTGACGTATCGAATGGAATAATGACTGCCCATGGTCGGTCCATCGAAGCGCTCCAGGGTGTCGCCATTGCCGCAGCCGGCCAGAACCCCGACCAACACCACAAGCCCCAGCCACCGTCCAGTTAACAAATCTTCATCCCCCCTCAAAACCGCGCCGGCCATTATGGGCTTCAGCGCGTGCATGCGCGAACCTGTGGGAGCAAAGCTTGCTCGCGATGCATGCGACACGGTCCAGCTACAAGGCTGCGTTTTCGTTCATCGCGAGCAAGCTTTGCTCCCACAGGCAGCCCCCCCACAGCGTGCAGCGCCTCCATACAAGATTGTCAGAGTGAGTACCGACCCATGTCTTCCACCACGAGCAACGGCAAGGCGATTTTTCGCGTTGTCAGCGGCAACTTCCTGGAGATGTTCGACTTCATGGTCTACGGCTTCTACGCCACGGCCATCGCCAAGACGTTCTTCCCCACCGACAGTGCTTTCGCCTCGCTGATGCTGTCCCTGGCCACATTTGGCGCCGGATTCTTGATGCGCCCGTTGGGGGCGATTTTTCTCGGCGCCTACATCGACCGGCACGGCCGCCGCAAAGGCTTGATCATCACCTTGGCGATGATGGCCGCCGGCACGGTGCTTATCGCCTGTGTGCCGGGTTACGCCACCCTCGGCGTGGCGGCACCGCTGCTGGTGCTGCTGGGGCGATTGCTGCAGGGCTTTTCCGCCGGTGTTGAGCTCGGTGGTGTGTCGGTGTACCTGGCGGAAATTTCCACGCCGGGACGCAAGGGTTTCTTTGTCAGTTGGCAATCCGCCAGTCAGCAGGCGGCCGTCGTGTTTGCCGGTCTGTTGGGCGTGGGCCTCAATCACTGGCTGAGTCCCCAAGAGATGGGCGAATGGGGCTGGCGCGTGCCGTTCCTGGTGGGTTGCATGATTGTGCCGGTGATATTCGTGATCCGTCGCTCACTGGAAGAAACACCTGAGTTCCAGGCGAGAAAACATCGCCCTACCCTATCGGAAATCATCCGTTCCATCGGTCAGAATTTCGGCGTCGTCCTGGCGGGCATGGCGCTGGTGGTGATGACCACGGTGTCGTTTTACCTGATCACGGCTTACACGCCGACCTTCGGTAAAGCCGAATTGAACCTGTCGGACCTGGATGCGTTGCTGGTCACGGTATGCATCGGGCTGTCGAACTTCTTCTGGCTGCCGGTGATGGGCGCATTTTCCGACAAGATCGGACGCAAGCCCTTGCTGCTGGGCGCGACTATTCTGGCGATTCTCACGGCATATCCGGCGCTGTCCTGGCTGGTGGCGAACCCCAGCTTCAGTCATTTGCTGATCGTGGAATTGTGGTTGTCATTCCTGTATGGATCGTACAACGGCGCCATGGTCGTCGCCTTGACGGAAATCATGCCGCTCGAAGTGCGCACCACCGGCTTCTCCCTGGCCTACAGTCTGGCAACCGCGACCTTCGGCGGGTTTACCCCAGCGGCCTGCACTTATCTGATCCATGTGCTGGGCAACAAGGCCGCGCCGGGGATCTGGCTCAGTGGCGCGGCAGTGCTGGGGTTGATTGCCACCTTGGTGTTGTTCAAGGGTAATCGGCATGCGCTGCGCACTGCACAGGCTTCGATGGTGAGCGGCGCCTGATAGATTGCCTTCGTCGGATCGCCGCCCGGAGCAAGCCCGCTCCCACATTGGACCGCATGCATCAGCAGCACCCCGCTCAACTGTGGGAGATTCTATGGTTGAGGGGAAGCCCTCAAGCCGCTTTTGGTTGGTATTCGCTTTGCCCTTTCAGCAGAGCGAATACGATCCGGGCAA
>NZ_FODL01000010.1:0-155862 GCF_900110355.1 Pseudomonas sp. NFACC39-1
TTGCTCCCGCTGGGTTGCGGTGTAGGAGCTGTCGAGTGCAACGAGGCTGCGATCTTTTCCCAGACAATTGAGTCCTGAGCGAAAGATCAAAAGATCGCAGCCTTCGGCAGCTCCTACGCGCAGTCCAGCGGGAGCAAGCTCCCTCGCCACAGGATCAGACGTTCTGGTTTTTCTGATACTCGGCCAAAGCCGGCAGCAGCTGCAGATCAATCGCCCGGCGCACGGCGGGCAGGATGGTGGCGCTGCTGGTGTACATATTCCTGACCATCATGCGCAACTCATTGGCGCGGGCCGTGTCCAGCCCGCGCACCGCACACTCGCAAGCCTGTTCGGCGGTGGAACCGCTGGGTATCTGGAGGCCCAGGGTCTTGAGCAGGCCCAGCAGGTCTTCCTGGTCGATCAAATCGGCGTGCATCATGACGCTTTTCCTTGTTCAGGGATTGGGGTCGTGACTCGATTCTGGTAGCCGGTCGAAGCGGCGGCAAGGGCAAATGGTCGCGATGTCATGAATGACTATGGGGGCGTCGTTTTCGGCTAACTTGCCCAGGCTTGGACTGGGCACACTGGCCCCAAGCTGAATCACGACGGTTTGGTCACCCTCGCGCAACAGCTCCTCCAGTAACGCAACTGCCCCGATCCAGTCACGGCTTGATCGGGGATTTTTTTGCCTGGGTGAATCAGAGGGTGATGGGGTGTTTGGCAGGCCGCTATCGCGAGCAGGCTCGCTCCCACAGGTCTTGTGCACGACACAGAACCCCTGTGGGAGCGAGCCTGCTCGCGATGAACGATGACGCGGTCTACCGTTGCAACACCAGAATCCGCGACAACAACTCATCGCGATCCACATAGCATCCCTGGAAATGCCGGGCTCCAGTGGTCGGGTCGAAGGCATTGCGGGCGTGCAGGGTGCGGCGGTTGTCGAAACACCACAACTGACCGGGTTCAAGCCTTTGCATCAAGCGAAATTGCGGCTCGCGGGTCAGGGCGATGAAGCGGCGGTAGGCGCGATACAACCTGGGCATCTGTTCGACCGAGGTGTCGAACGGCCCGCGCAGGAAGTTCGCCATGCGGATTTCCGAGACCTGTCCCAGGGCATCCAGCGCGATGATGGGCGCCAGGCAGCGGTAATCGCTGTGGCGGTCCTTGTTGCGAAACTCCACCGGGATTTCACACAGCGCGGCAAAGGCCTCGGGGTCTTCCTGGCGCAGCGCCTCGGCGATGGCAAAACCGTCGACAAAGATGCTCTCGCCGCCGTCGGCGTCATTCACCAGGCAATGCAGAAACTGCAATCCTGGTTGCAGCTCCCGGGTGGGCAGGTCGCTGTGCAGCGGCAGGTTGAAAGCGGTGTAGGCGTTACTGTCGGCATCGGCCTTGGATTGCACGTTGAACAGCACGCCGAAGTTGCTCTGGCGGATGAACGAAATCTGCTGGGCGATCAGTTTCAGCGAGCCGGGTTCGGTGGGTACGCCGCGCACCTGGGTCAGGCCGATGTCGCGCACCGCCAGCAGCCATTGCAGCAACGTGTCGGCGTCGTCCATCAGCGCCTCGTAATCAAACACCGGCAGTTGCAGGTCGTGCTGCCAGAGCTGGCGCTTGGGTTTGCTCGCCAGGCGTTCAGCCCTGGACTGGTCATCGTAGGCATGGGCGCGCAGCCAGCCCGGGTCGAAGCGGCTCTGGTGGCCGTCCTGCCAATCCACGCACAGGCAGCCATCACTGTCCAAACGGGTCGCGCCGGGCGCCAGATCTTCAGGTACATCGACGATTTCCAACACCTGCTCGCGGGTCACGGTGTAGACGCATTGCGGGCAGGGGCAGTTGTCCCGCAGCCACTGATGATGGAAGGGACTGATCCGACCGTCGGCCCAGGTAACCTGTACCCGGTCGGTCAAGGGTGTCACTGCGGTCAATGCACAGATCAGGGGGTAACGACGGAAGTCGGCAAAAGCGGCGGCGGTGTTCATGGCGATCTCCTGTTCGGGGTTTTATCGGGCCGGTGGCAATGCGATGACCCGACCGATGTAGGCCGGCGGCGACAGGTCGGATTGTTCCGTGAGCAGGGCTTTGAGCTTGCCCAGGGTCTGTTCGGTGAAGGGCGCCGAGCGCGGGCCGGCCAAGTCGACGTGCAGCAGCATCTGCTCGTTGCCGGCCAGTTCCTTATCGCCGCCGACCAGGTGCAGGCTGTGGTAGAGATGCAGGCGTTTGGCGTCGTGGCCGATGATCTGTGTGCGCACCTCGACCTGGGCGTCGAGCTTCACTTCGTGCAGGTAGTTCAAGTGCAGTTCGAGGGTGAACAGCGAGTGGCCGCTGGCTTCGCGGTTCTGGCTGTCCATCCCCAGATGATCCATCAATGCGTCGGTCGCGTAGCTGAAGATCAACAGGTAAAAGGCATCGCGCAGATGGCCGTTGTAATCGACCCATTCGGGGAGGATGCGGGTTTGGTAGGTGGTGAGGGTGGGCATGGTGGAACTCCACAAATAGTCGCGGGTGTACACCGTTGTGGCGAGGGAACTTGCTCCCGCTGGGTTGCGGTGTAGGAGCTGTCGAGTGCAACGAGGCTGCGATCTTCTCCCAGACAATTGAGCCCTGAGCGAAAGATCAAAAGATCGCAGCCTTCGGCAGCTCCTACGCGCAGTCCAGCGGGAGCAAGCTCCCTCGCCACAAGGGTAGGGGTTATTCGGTGAAGGTCATGCCATGCCTGGCCTTGGTGGTCTTCACCGCCTCCAGCACCGCCAGCAGGCAATCATCACGATAGCGCTCCAGGGCAGAAATGCTGTGGCTGCCCAGTTGCGCGCTCGTTCCGTCCACCACATCGTCGATCAGCTTGTCGGTCAGCTCCGGTGCCGGTAGGTAGGTCCACGGCAACTGCAAAGCGGGACCGAATTGAGCCATGAAGTGGCGCATTCCGGCATCGCCACCGGCCAGTGTGTACGTCAGGAACGTGCCCATGAACGACCAGCGCAAGCCGGCGCCAAACCGGATGGCATCGTCGATCTCTCCCGTGGTGGCCACGCCGTCGTTGACCAGGTGCAGCGCCTCGCGCCAGAGCGCTTCGAGCAGCCGGTCGGCGATGAATCCGGGGACTTCCTTGCGCACGTGCAAGGGGCGCATACCGAGGGATTCGTACACTTGCATTGCGGCCTGTACCGCTTCGGGTGCGGTGTCTTTGCCGCCGACGACTTCCACCAGCGGCAACAGGTAGACCGGGTTGAACGGGTGTCCGACCACGCAGCGTTCCGGGTGGGTGGAGCCTGCATAGAACTCGCTCGGCAGCAGTCCCGATGTGCTGGAACCAATCAGCGCATTAGGCTTGGCGGCGGCGCTGATCTGGCCGTGCAGCTCGAGCTTCAACTCCAGGCGCTCGGGGGCACTTTCCTGGATGAAATCGGCGTCGCGCACGCACTCTTCGATGGTTGCCACAAAGCGCAGCCGATCCTGGGAGGCGCCGGGTGCCAGGCCTTGTTTCTCCAGTGCGCCCCAAGCGTTGGCCACGCGTTTGCGCAGCGCTGCCTCGGCACCTGGCGCCGGGTCCCAGGCCACAACGTCCAGGCCATGGGCCAGGGCGCGACTGACCCAGCCGCTGCCGATTACACCACTGCCCAGGGCGGCGAAGGTCTTGATGTCGGTGATGAAACTCATGGTGATTTTTCTCAACAGTTAGGTAATCCCTGTGGGAGCGGGCTTGCTCGCGAAGAGGCCGGTACATCCGATGGATTTCCTTCGAAAGGAATGCCGTCTTCGCGAGCAAGCCCGCTCCCACAATGGTTCTGTGGCGTACATGAATCTGCATTCACAACAGATCCAAGTGCAGGTTCGGTTTAGCCGCGCTGAGTCAGACCCATCTTCTTGCGCCCCTCAGCCGGGGTGAGCACGCGGGCGCCGAGGCGGCTGAGGATTTCGCTGGCGCGCTCCACCAGTTGGCCGTTGGTGGCAAGCACGCCTTTGTCCAGCCACAGGTTGTCTTCCAGGCCCACCCGCACGTTGCCCCCCAGCAGCACGGCCTGGGCCGCCATCGGCATTTGCATGCGGCCGATGCCGAAGCCGGCCCACACGGCGTCCGCCGGCAAGTTGTCGACCATGGCTTTCATGGTGGTGGTGTCGGCCGGCGCCCCCCACGGGATGCCTAGGCAAAGCTGGAACAGCGGGTTGTCCAACAGGCCTTCCTTGATCATCTGCTTGGCGAACCACAGGTGGCCGGTGTCGAAGATCTCCAGCTCGGCCTTGACCCCCAGTTCGGTGATGCGCTTGGCCCCGGCCCGCAGTTGCGCCGGGGTGGAAACGTAAATGGTGTCGCCATCTCCGAAGTTCAGGGTGCCGCAATCCAGAGTGCAGATTTCCGGCAGCAACTCCTCGACGTGGGCCAGGCGGGTCAGCGGGCCCACCAGGTCGGTATTGGGGCCGAACTCCATGGGATTTTCGCCACTGCCGATCTCCAGATCGCCGCCCATGCCGGCGGTGAGGTTGACGATGATATCCACGTCCGCCTCTCGGATGCGCTCCATCACTTCGCGGTACAGCGCCACGTCACGGCTGAACTTGCCGGTCTGCGGATCGCGAACGTGGCAGTGAACCACCGTGGCGCCGGCTTTGGCGGCCTCGACGGCGGCTGCGGCGATCTGTTTCGGGGTGACCGGCACGTGTGGGCTTTTGGCGGTCGTGTCGCCAGCACCGGTGAGTGCGCAGGTGATGATGACGTCGTGGTTCATGGTGCAGGTTCCTTACAGGCGTGATGAGTCACTGCGCAGCCGATTGGCGCTGCGCAGATGGATGGCGTTGGTTCAGTTGCTGGTCAGTTTCAGGTTGTCGGCGGCAGGCTTGCCATCGAAGGTGGTGACGCCTTCGAGCCAGCGTTGCTTGTCTTGCGGATTATCCTTGAGCCATTGCTTGGCCGATTCGAGCGGGTCCTTGTGATCCAGCAGTGGCTGCATCATCCGGCTCTCGTCTTCGGCGGTGAACGTCAGGTTGCTCAGCAGGCGGCTGACGTTCGGGCATTTTTGCGCGTAGTCCGGCGCGGTGACGGTCCAGACGGTGGCCATGCCTTCGTTCGGGCCGAGGGCGTCTTCGCTGCCGGTGAGGTAGGTCATTTGCACGTTGACGTTCATCGGGTGCGGCGCCCAGCCGAAGAACACCACGGCTTCCTTGCGCCGCACGGCGCGGTCCACCGCCGCGAGCATGCCGGCCTCGCTGGACTCCACCAACTGGAACTTGCCCAGGCCGAACTGGTTCTTGCTGATCATCGCCTTGATCTGGGTATTGGCGCCGGAGCCAGGCTCGATACCGTAGATTTTGCCGCCCAGTTCTTTCTCGAATTTGGCGATGTCAGCGAAAGTCTTCAGGCCCTTGTCGGCCAGATAAGTCGGCACGGCCAGGGTGGCGCGGGCGTCCTTGAGGCTGGGTTGCTCCAGGACCTTGACCTGTTTGGCCTCGACGAACGGGGTGATGGTCTGGGTCATCAGTGGGTTCCAATAGCCCAGGAACATGTCCAGGCGCTGGTCGCGGATGCCAGCGAAAATGATTTGCTGGGAGGCGCTGGTCTGTTTGGTCTTGTAGCCGAGGCCGTCGAGCAACACTTGGGTCATGGCGCTGGTGGCGATGACATCGGTCCAGTTGACCACACCCAGGCGCACGTTCTGGCACGCGGCGGGATCGGCCGCCATCGCAGCGGAACTCAGGAAGGTGGTAGTGCTGAGTGCAAGAACGCAGGAGCTGATCAGTCGTTTCATGTCGGGTTCCTCGGCAGTCTTTGTTATGGGTTCCGGCATCTGCGCGCCGGTGATGCCAAGTTACGCAGCCAGCCCGCCGGCAAAACGCACAGCGGCGACTCGCTCTTGCACTGCGGCGACCTGTGGCGTATCAAGGACCGCACGCTACCCGCCAACCGAGTGCGCTACATGTCCCAGGATTTCTACTTCTTGTTGATGCCGGGTTTTTCGGCCATCGGTTTCATTTCGGCCATCGAACCATTGCGGGTCGCCAACCGTTTTCGCGGTGAGTTGTACCGCTGGCATGTGTTGAGCGCCGATGGCGGGGCGGTGCTGGCAAGCAATGGCATGTCGGTCAACGCCGATGCCGCGTTGGAGCCATTGAAGAAAGGCGCGACCCTCTGGGTGGTGGCGGGGTTCGAACCGCTCAAGTTCGTGACCCCAGCGTTAGAGCGCTGGCTGCATCGGCTGGACAGCGAGGGCGTAACCCTGGGTGGTATCGACACCGGCAGCGTGGTCCTGGCCGAGGCGGGGCTGCTGGAGGGGCATCGCGTAACCCTGCACTGGGAAGCGATCGAGGCGTTCAAGGAATCTTATCCACAGCTGAGTGTGACCCAGGAACTGTTCGAAATTGACCGCCGGCGCATCACCTGCGCTGGCGGTACCGCGTCCATCGACCTGATGCTGGACCTGATCGGCCAGGCCCATGGCCCGCAACTGGCGATTGAGGTCAGCGAACAATTCGTACTCGGCCGCATCCGTCCGCGCAAAGACCACCAGCGCATGGAAATTGCCAGCCGCTATGGCGTGCGCAACAAGAAACTGGTGCACGTCATCGGTGAGATGGAAACCCACAGTGAACCGCCTCTGAGCACCCTGGCCCTGGCCGAATCCATCAACGTCACCCGCCGCCAGCTCGAACGCCTGTTCCGCCTGCACCTGAACGACACTCCCAGCAACTTCTATCTACGCCTGCGCCTGGAAAAGGCCCGGCAACTGTTACGCCAGACCGACATGAGTGTGCTGGAAGTGAGTATCGCCTGCGGTTTCGAGTCACCGTCGTATTTCACTCGCAGTTATCGAGCGAGGTTTGAACGGTGCCCGCGGGAAGACCGGCGGCGCCAAGGGGATGGGCGGGAGGTGGTTTGACAGGCTTTTATACTCAATTATACTCGCGACTATAAATTATACCTGTCGCCATAATTGAGTATAAAACCATGTCCAAGCACCCCGGTTTTGTCTTTCGGCGCCCAGATCTGGCCCGCAATATTGTCGATGGGCTGGTCGGCGCCGGGATCCAGGATTACACCTCAGGCCTGTTCCTGGCCGCTCCGAGACGTACTGGAAAAAGTACCTTCCTGCGCGAAGACTTGATTCCCGAATGCGAGGCGCGTGGCTGGCTCGCTGTTTACGTCGACCTGTGGGCCAACAAGGAGAAAGACCCTGCCGACCTGATTGCCTCGGCTATTGCCGCAGCGCTGGTGCCTTATGAAAAGGGCATTCGCAAGCTGGCCAAGTCCATGGGCATCGACAAACTCAGCTTCTTGCGCACGTTGTCCTGGGATTTCAGCCTGCCGCAACTGCCTGAAGGTGCGACGCTGACCCAGGCGCTGGAGTTATTGCACAGCGCTGCCGATAAAACCGTGATGCTGGTGATCGACGAAGCCCAGCATGCGTTGACCACCGAGGCCGGGGTCAATGCGATGTTCGGCCTCAAGGCCGCCCGCGATCAGCTCAACCAGGGGCGTGAAGACGCCACCAGCGGCCTGCGCCTGGTGTTCATCGGCTCCAATCGCGACAAACTCGCTCACCTGGTACTCAGCCGCAATCAACCCTTCTATGGTTCCAGCATCACGCCATTCCCACTGCTGGGCAAAGAGTTCACCAAAGCCTATGCCGCCCATTTGAACGCTCATCTGGCCCAAACCAACCAGTTCAATGCTGATGACCTCGACCAGGCATTTGAGCTGGTGGGGCGCCGCCCTGAAATGTTGCGCAGCGTCATCGGCGAAATTGCCCTGGAACTGGGGGAGGCGAGTCATTTGGGCGAATTGCTGCGCAGCAGCGCCGAAATGCTGCGCGCCGGCGTCTGGACCGAATTTGAAAGCGCCTGGAATGCCCTGACGGTGCCACAACGGGCAGTGTTGCAGGTCATGGCCGAGCGCTTGCAAAACAACGAGCCCTTTGCGCCCTTCACCGATTCAACGTTGGAAGCTGTGGGCAAGGTGCTTAGCAGTATGGGAAGCGAAATCGTGCCCGGCACTCAAACCATCCAATCCTGCATCGATGCCCTGCGTGACAAGGAACTGGTGTGGAAGTCCAATCGTGGTGGTTATGCGCTGGAGGATAAAGCGTTTGCGGATTGGTTGAAGGGGTATCGAAAGCAGCATTGAACCCGGAAATACATCCCGTGGCGAGGGAGCTTGCTCCCGCTGACTGCGAAGCAGCCCAATGTCATCCATTCAATCAACATGACACAGCAGGGTGCGAGGTTCAGGGCCGCTTCGCGGCCCAGCGGGAGCAAGCTCCCTCGCCACGGGGGGACGCATTCCACAGGGGGGGACGCATTTATTTTTTCACCAACGCCGAACATGCCGCTTTGTACGCTTCATGCTGATATTTGTTCAGCGTGGCGGGTAAGGCGAAGTCGTGTTTCTTGCTCTGCGCATTGATGGTCTGCGGTGACAGCAGCGTCACCTCGCAGCCCTCGAGCAACTGGAAAACCCCCTCGATCTTGAACGTGGTCGGTCCGCCGGCGAACTCGCCTTTCTTGCTGCGCTTCTTGATGGCGATGTGCTCGATACCGTTATCCACCACGAACGCCCGCACCTGAGCGGCGAAGGCCTTGACGTTGGCGGCTTCGTCATCGTCGTCCAGGGCGATTTTCTTGGTGTTCAGCGTGATGTGAGTCAACGCCTGCTGATCCAACGAGGCAACGGCGATGATCGCTTCGCTGCCTTTGATTTCGATGCCGCAGATTTTCATGTGAATCTCTTTGCTCGGTGGTGACGTGCAGCTTACAGCTCCACGTTACTCCTGCCCAATCGACTCCAAAAACTCCGACCGGTCATCACTCACCTGGGCCATGCAGTCGTTTTCGGCGATTTTGTAGGCTTCGCTGCCGGGTTTGGCCGGGAAGGCGGCGATGGCACAGTCGGCATCGCGTTGTTTTTGCCAGAGTTGCTGGGCTGTCCTGATTTTGCGGGTGATGTCGTCGAGCTGGGCCTTGTTGTCGGCGTAGAGGGTTTGCAGGCGTTCGTTGAGGCTCTGCAGGTTGTCGGCAAGCAGTTGTTCGGCGGCGGTTTTGCCGTAGGCCGAGCAGGCCAGGGTCTGGACGTCGTTTTCCACGGCATCGCAGGGGTTGTGTTCGGTGTCTTCGGTCGCGTGGGCGACGGTGCTGCTCAGGGCCAAAGCCAGGATGATTGATTTCATTGCGTTGCCGCTCGAGTCCAGTGAAAACCAGTGATGCGGCGGATTCTGGCGCAAGCGTCGGGTAAAGAACAGACGGGCAGGGTGGCCCGCTCATAGCCCTTTGTCGTGGATTGACGCTTTCGGCAATTCCCCTGTCGTTTTTGCACCCGGTCGCCAATGCACCGAGGCATATGCTGGCCCCAAAGCGCCGGCACACGATTCGGCGCATGAATCGCTGACAAAAGGGGACTGCCTGATGAGCCCAGCCGAATTGCACGCCGACAGCATCGTTATCGACGGGCTGATCATTGCCAAGTGGAACCGTGACCTGTTCGAAGACATGCGCAAGGGCGGCCTGACTGCCGCCAACTGCACGGTGTCGGTGTGGGAAGGTTTTCAGGCCACCATCAACAATATTGTCGCCAGCCAGAAACTGATCCGCGAAAACAGCGACCTGGTGATCCCGGTGAAAACCACCGCTGATATCCAGCGCGCCAAGGCTCAGGGCAAGACCGGCATCATCTTTGGCTTCCAGAACGCCCACGCTTTCGAAGACCAACTGGGCTACGTCGAGATCTTCAAGCAGCTCGGCGTTGGCGTGGTGCAGATGTGCTACAACACCCAGAACCTGGTGGGCACTGGCTGCTACGAGCGTGACGGCGGCCTGTCGGGCTTCGGTCGTGAAATCGTCGCGGAGATGAACCGGGTCGGGATCATGTGCGACCTGTCCCACGTCGGCTCCAAGACCTCCGAAGAGGTCATCCTCGAATCGAAGAAACCGGTCTGCTACTCCCACTGCCTGCCCTCGGGCCTCAAGGAACACCCGCGCAACAAGTCCGATGAAGAACTGAAGTTCATCGCCGACCACGGCGGTTTCGTCGGCGTGACCATGTTCGCGCCGTTCCTGGCCAAGGGCATCGATTCGACCATCGATGACTACGCCGAGGCCATCGAATACACCATGAACATCGTCGGCGAAGACGCCATCGGCATCGGCACCGACTTCACCCAGGGCCATGGCCAGGACTTCTTCGAAATGCTGACCCACGACAAGGGTTATGCCCGTCGTTTGACCAGCTTCGGCAAGATCATCAATCCCCTGGGCATCCGCACCGTGGGCGAGTTCCCGAACCTCACCGAGACGCTGCTCAAGCGCGGCCATCCGGAGCGGGTGGTGCGCAAGATCATGGGCGAGAACTGGGTCAACGTCCTGAAAGACGTCTGGGGCGAATAACGCCGCCGCATCACTGAATCCTTTACCTGCGGCCTTTTGCGTCGCAGGCATACCACGCATTTTCGGAGTTAAGTTTCCATGGCCAAAATCGCCCCTCAATTGCCTATCGAAGTCGACAGTGAAACCGGTGTCTGGACCTCTGATGCCCTGCCGATGCTCTACGTGCCGCGTCACTTTTTCGTCAATAACCACATGGGCATCGAAGAAGTGCTGGGCGCCGATGCCTACGCCGAGATTCTCTACAAGGCCGGCTACAAATCCGCCTGGCACTGGTGTGAAAAAGAAGCCGAATGCCATGGCCTGGAAGGCGTCGCGGTGTTCGAGCACTACATGAAGCGTCTGTCCCAGCGCGGTTGGGGCCTGTTCAAGATCCAGGACATCGACCTGGAAAAAGGCACCGCCAGCGTCAAGCTGGAACACTCCGCGTTCGTCTATGTGTACGGCAAGGTCGGGCGCAAGGTCGACTACATGTTCACCGGCTGGTTCGCCGGCGCCATGGACCAGATTCTCGCCGCCCGTGGCAGTTCGATCCGCACTGTGGCCGAGCAGGTCTACGGCGGTTCCGAAGAAGGCCACGACGACGGCCTGTTCATCGTCAAGCCGTTGTAAGTCGAGGATTGCGCCATGGCTTTTGAAGCAATGTTCCAGCCGATCCAGATCGGCAAACTGACCATCCGCAACCGTGTACTCAGCACCGCGCACGCCGAGGTCTACGCCACCGACGGCGGCATGACCACCGACCGCTACGTGAAGTATTACGAAGAGAAGGCCAAGGGCGGTATCGGCCTGGCGATTTGCGGTGGCTCCTCGGTGGTTGCCATCGACAGCCCGCAGGAATGGTGGAGTTCGGTGAACCTGTCCACCGATCGCATCATCCCGCACTTCCAGAACCTGGCCGACGCCATGCACAAGCATGGCGCCAAGATCATGATCCAGATTACCCACATGGGTCGTCGCTCGCGCTGGGACGGTTTCAACTGGCCGACCCTGATGTCGCCGTCCGGCGTGCGCGAGCCGGTGCACCGTGCCACCTGCAAAACCATCGAGCCGGAAGAAATCTGGCGGGTGATCGGCAACTACGCCCAGGCGGCACGGCGTGCCAAGGCCGGTGGCCTGGACGGCGTTGAGCTGTCCGCCGTGCACCAGCACATGATCGACCAGTTCTGGAGCCCACGGGTCAACAAGCGCACCGACGAATGGGGCGGCACCTTCGAGGGGCGGATGAAGTTCGGCCTGGAAGTGCTCAAAGCCGTGCGCGCCGAAGTGGGCGACGACTTCTGCGTGGGCATGCGCCTGTGTGGTGACGAGTTCCACCCGGACGGCTTGTCCCACGAGGACATGAAGCAGATCGCCAAGTACTACGACGACACCGGCATGCTGGATTTCATCGGCGTGGTGGGCTCGGGTTGCGACACCCACAACACCCTGGCCAACGTTATCCCGAACATGAGTTATCCACCGGAGCCGTTCCTGCACCTGGCCGCCGGTATCAAGGAAGTGGTCAAGGTCCCGGTGCTGCACGCGCAGAACATCAAGGACCCGAACCAGGCCACGCGGATTCTGGAGGGCGGCTACGTCGACATGGTCGGCATGACCCGCGCGCACATCGCCGACCCGCACCTGATCGCCAAGATAAAGATGGGCCAGATCGACCAGATCAAGCAGTGCGTGGGCGCCAACTATTGTATCGACCGGCAGTACCAGGGTCTGGACGTGCTGTGCATCCAGAACGCCGCGACTTCCCGTGAATACATGGGCGTGCCGCACATCATCGAGAAGTCCACCGGGCCAAAACGCAAAGTGGTGGTGGTCGGTGCCGGCCCGGCGGGTATGGAAGCGGCCCGTGTGGCGGCCGAACGTGGCCACGACGTGACCCTGTTCGAGAAGAAAGAATTCATCGGCGGGCAGATCACCACGGCCTCCAAAGCCCCGCAGCGCGACCAGATCGCCGGTATCACCCGCTGGTTCCAGCTGGAACTGGCGCGGTTGAAAGTCGACCTGCGCCTGGGCGTGGCGGCGGACGCGGCGACCATCATGGACCTGCGTCCGGATGTGGTGGTGCTGGCCGTCGGTGGGCATCCGTTCATCGAGCAGAACGAGCACTGGGGGGCCGCCGAAGGGTTGGTGGTCAGCAGCTGGGACGTGCTCGATGGCAAGGTTGCACCGGGCAAGAACGTGCTGGTCTACGACACCATTTGTGAATTCACCGGCATGTCGGTGGCCGACTTCCTCGCCGACAAGGGCAGCCAGGTCGAAATCGTCACTGACGACATCAAGCCGGGCGTGGCCATTGGCGGGACTTCGTTCCCGACCTACTACCGCAGCATGTACCCCAAGGAAGTGATCATGACCGGGGACATGATGCTGGAGAAGGTCTACCGCGAAGGCGACAAGCTGGTGGCGGTGCTGGAGAACGAATACACCGGGGCCAAGGAAGAGCGCGTGGTGGATCAGGTGGTGGTGGAAAACGGCGTGCGACCGGACGAAGAAATCTATTACGCGCTCAAGGAAGGTTCGCGCAACAAGGGCCAGATCGACGTCGAAGCCTTGTTCGCGATCAAGCCCCAACCGTGCCTGGAACAGAGCGGCGATGGTTACCTGCTGTTCCGCATCGGCGACTGCGTGGCCCAGCGTAATACCCACGCCGCCATCTACGACGCCCTGCGGTTGTGCAAGGATTTCTAACGGCTTGCACATAACCCTGTGGGAGCGAGCCTGCTCGCGATGAACGATAACGCGGTCTGCCTGAGGCACCGCGGCGCCTGAATCGCGAGCAAGCCCGCTCCCACAGGAACCGAGTAAGGCATCTCGACCTGCAAGACCTGAGGTCTTTGGGAGCTTCACCATGCTGAACACCCTTCTTCCCATCCTGCTGTTCGCCGCTTTGGGCCTTGCGGTCCTTGGCGCTTTGCGGCGGGTGAACATGTGGCGCCGGGGGCGACCGTCCAAGGTCGACCTGATCGGTGGTCTTTTCGCCATGCCCAAGCGCTACATGGTGGATTTGCACCATGTGGTGGCGCGGGACAAATACATCGCCAACACCCACGTCGCCACGGCGGGCGGTTTTGTGCTGGCGGCACTGCTGGCGATCCTGGTGCATGGTTTCGGCCTGCAGAACCGCATCCTGGGCTATGCCTTGCTGTTCGCCACGCTGCTGATGTTCAGCGGCGCGATCTTCATTGCCTTGCGTCGTCGCAATCCGCCGTCACGGCTGTCCAAGGGCCCGTGGATGCGCTTGCCCAAGAGCCTGTTTGCGTTTTCCATCAGTTTTTTCCTGGTGACCTTGCCCGTCGCTGGAATCTTGCCGGCGGACTTCGGAGGCTGGGTGTTGGTGGCGCTGTTGGGCCTGGGCGTGCTTTGGGGTGTGTCGGAAATGTTCTTCGGCATGACCTGGGGCGGGCCGATGAAACATGCCTTTGCCGGGGCCCTGCACCTGGCCTGGCACCGCCGCGCCGAACGCTTCGGGGGCGGCCGCTCCACCGGTCTCAAACCTTTGGACCTGAACGACCCCGCGGCACCGCTGGGCGTTGAGAAACCCAAGGATTTCACCTGGAACCAGCTGCTCGGTTTCGACGCCTGCGTGCAGTGCGGCAAGTGCGAAGCCGCGTGCCCGGCCTTTGCCGCCGGCCAGCCGCTGAACCCGAAAAAACTCATCCAGGACATGGTCGTCGGCCTGGCCGGCGGCACCGATGCGAAATTCGCCGGCAGCCCCTACCCATCCCTTGACGGCAGGGGTAAACCGGTGGGCGAACACAGCGGCAATCCACACCAGCCGATCGTCAACGGCCTGGTAGACGCCGAGACGCTGTGGTCCTGCACCACTTGCCGGGCGTGCGTCGAGGAATGCCCGATGATGATCGAGCACGTCGATGCCATCGTCGACATGCGTCGTCACCTGACCCTGGAAAAAGGCGCCACGCCGAACAAGGGCGCTGAAGTATTGGAAAATCTCATTGCCACCGACAACCCTGGCGGCTTCGCCCCGGGCGGGCGGATGAACTGGGCGGCGGACCTGAACCTGAACCTGCTCAGCGAGGTGAAATCCACCGACGTGCTGTTCTGGGTCGGTGACGGTGCCTTCGACATGCGTAACCAGCGCACCTTGCGCGCCTTCGTCAAAGTCCTCAAGGCGGCGAACATCGACTTTGCCGTGCTCGGCCTCGAAGAGCGCGACAGCGGCGATGTGGCCCGGCGCCTGGGCGATGAAGCGACTTTCCAGCTATTGGCCAAGCGCAACATTCAGACCCTGGGCAAATACAGCTTCAACCGGATCGTCACCTGCGACCCTCACAGCTTCCACGTGCTGAAAAACGAATACGGCGCATTCGATGGTAACTATCTGGTGCAGCACCACAGCACCTACCTGGCAGAAGTCATCGAGGCCGGTGCCCTGAACCTCGGCCAGCACAAGGGCGACAGCGTGACGTATCACGACCCGTGCTACCTGGGCCGTTACAACGGCGAATACGAGGCGCCACGCCAGGTGTTGCGTGCGCTGGGCATCAAGATCAAGGAAATGCAGCGTTCCGGTTTCCGTTCCCGTTGCTGCGGCGGTGGCGGCGGCGCGCCGATCACTGACATTCCGGGCAAGCAGCGTATCCCCGACATGCGCATGGAAGATATCCGCGAAACCGGTGCCGAACTGGTGGCAGTGGGTTGTCCACAGTGCACCGCGATGCTTGAGGGCGTGGTCGAGCCGCGCCCGATGATCAAGGACATCGCTGAACTGGTGGCCGACGCTCTGCTCGAAGACGCGGTTGCGAATAAACCAGCGGCTCCGGCCAAACGTGAACCTGCGGAGGTGCACTAATGAGCGACATCATCCGCCGCGACCCTCGCGCCGAGTGGATCGCCCGTAACCGCCTGCACCCGCTGCACGCGGCCATGCAACCGGTCCAGCACAGCTGGATGGGCCCCAACGGCATCATCCGCAAGAATGTCCACGGCGTGGGTTTCATCGGCCCTAACGGTATCAAACGTATCGACCGCAGCGGCGCCCAGCAGGGCGGCGCGAGCAAGCGCAGCGCAGCTGTTGAAGTGCAACTGCCGCTGCATCAGGTGCCGCAACCGGCGTTCTACATCAGCGTGGTGCCGGACATGGTCGGCGGTCGCCTCAGCAGTCACGATCGCGACTTGCTGGGCCTGGCCCATCAGCTTGCGGGTACGGACGGTGCGGTGCTGGCGGTGGTATTCGGTGAGCACAAGGAGAACGCCTTTGCGACGGCGGGCGTCGATCGCTTGCTGGTGCTCGAAGGTGAAGAATTCAGCGGTTATGCACCGGAACAGCGAGTCCAGGGCCTTCGAGCTGTGGATAACCAATTCAATCCACGCCATTGGTTGCTGCCTGACAGCCGCACCGGTGGCGGCGAAATGGGCCGGCGGTTTGCCGCAGCTTTGGGCGAGCGCCCGGCCACGCGGGTCTGGCAGGTCAAGGGTGAGGAGTGCATCGGCCGCGCCGGTGCCGGCCTGCAAGACCTGGCGCGGCCGTTGGCACGGTTGATCCTGGCGGCGGCTGAATGCGCCGAGCCGGTCAGTGAAACCCGTCACGAAGCCCTGCCGGTGGAGTTACCCACAGGCGTGGCGCGCAGCTTGTCGCGCATCGAAGATCTGGGCGCGGTGGCGGTGGACCCGGGCGCGATCCCGATGGCCGAGGCCGAATTCATTTTCTCCGGTGGCAACGGGGTCAAGGACTGGACGCTTTTCCATCAGACTGCTGCGGCCCTGGGCGCCACCGAAGGTGCCTCGCGGGTAGCGGTGGACGATGGCTTCATGGCGCGGGATCGCCAGGTTGGCGCGTCCGGCACCTGGGTTACAGCGCGGGTCTACGTCGCGGTGGGGATTTCCGGGGCGATCCAGCATCTGCAGGGCATCGGTGCCTGTGACAAGGTGGTGGCGATCAACCTCGACCCCGGTTGCGACATGATCAAACGGGCAGACCTGTCGGTGATTGGCGACAGCGCGGCGATTCTCCAGGCCTTGATCGCGGCGGTAGAGGCGTACCGCAACGAAGCCAAGCGCGATGCGGCTTAAGCTAAGGATTCAACCATGAGTACTCAAGTGATCAGCCTGGTGTCCATCGGCGCCCACCCCACCTCCGGTCGGCCCCGGCGCGCCGAGCAGGATGCACGGGCCGTGGAACTGGGCCTGCAACTGGCCGGTAAAGACCTGCAAGTGCTGCACGCCGGCGACGTGGCTGAACCGGCCCTGCGCGCCTATCTGGGCATGGGCCTGGACGAACTCTACGTACTGGATAATCCTGCCGGCGCCGACGCACTGCCGGCCCTGACCGACTATCTGCGCGACGCGGGCGCCCATGTGGTGCTCACCGGCAGTCAGGCGGAAACCGGCGAGGGTTCCGGCATGTTGCCGTTCCTGCTGGCGGAAAGTCTCGGCTGGCCGCTGGTGGTGGGGTTGGCCCAGGTCGAATCCATCGACAGTGGCGTAGCCTTGGTGCTGCAAGCCTTGCCCCGCGGCCAGCGGCGACGTCTCAAAGTGCGCCTGCCGTTTCTCGCCACGGTGGATAACGCCGCCCCCAAACCCCGGCAAAGCGCCTACGGCCCGGCCCGACGCGGGGCGTTGCACGCTGAAGAAGTCGAGGTAATCGACGACGCTCTGTTGGCGGTGGCGACCCTGCAACCGGCCAAACCACGGCCCAAACGCTTGAAAGTGATCAAGGCCAAGAGCGGCGCCGACCGCATGAAAGCCGCCACGGCCAAGGCCAGCGGCGGAGGCGGGCAGGTGCTCAAAGGCGTGAGCCCGGAGGCGGGCGCCGAGGCGATTCTCAAGTTGTTGGTTGAGGAAGGGGTTGTTCGCTAAATCCAAGCTCACCCTGTCCCTGTGGGAGCGAGCCTGCTCGCGATAGCGGTCTTCCATTCACCTCCATGTTGACTGGCATGGCCCCATCGCGAGCAGGCTCGCTCCCACAAGGGCTGAGGTTTACCCACAATCCCTGTGCGCGCCTCTGTGGATAACCTGTTTGGGCCTATCCGCAAACCGCGCCAACCAGGCTTTTCAAGCCTTCGCTCAAAAAACGACCAACCTGACCCGCTGCAACATCCAGCCATAAAACCGCTGCCCCGGCATGTTGTCGTGACTCAAACCTGCGCCTAAAAAAGCTGTTTGACAGCCAATGGAGCCACATCAATGGAAGTTGAACTTCGTCCCGCTTTGCCCACGGATACCCGCGAGATCGCTCGTCTGTTCCGGATCTCCTCGGAGGGTGCATCGGATTACATCTGGAGCCAGCTGGCGGAGCCAGGCCAGGACCTTCTTGAGGTGGGCGCCGCGCGTTATGCCCGGGAAGGTGTCGATTTTTCCTACCAGAACTGCCTTGTCGCCCAGGCCAACGGCCAGGTCATCGGCATGATGCACGCTTATGTGACGCGTCATGATCCACAGGCCGCCCCAGTGACAGATCCGGTCCTGGCGCCCTACGCCGACATGGAAGTCCCCGACACCCTCTATATCTCGAGTCTGGCCCTGCATGAAGGTTGGCGTAACAAGGGGCTCGGCGTGCGCTTTCTCGAGCGGGCTCAGCAGCGTGCCGATCAGTTGCAGCTCAAGGGCCTGAGCTTGATCGACTACGCAGCGAACACCGGCGCCCGGCGCTTTTATGAGCGCCATGGCTTTGGCATCGTCAAAACCTGCCAGGTCGTCCCCCATCCGATGATTCGCGTGACGGGGCAGGCGTATTTGATGCACCGGCCTTAACCGTTACGGCGGACAGCTCTGGCGCTAAGGGCTGAATGCTGTTCCAAGGCTTGCCATATAACCTGTGGGAGCGGGCTTGCTCGCGAAAGCGGTGTGTCAGGCAACATCTTCATTGGCTGACATACCGCTTTCGCGAGCAAGCCCGCTCCCACAGTAAGGATGGGTGTTTACCCACAATCCCTGTGCGCGCCTCTGTGGATAACCTGTTCGCCCCTCGCCACACCCCACGCGGATCAAGCTCCCTAAGCGTGCGCTTAAAAAACAACCAGCCTAACTCGCGGTTTTTCCTCGGTTTTGTTTGTGAATAAGCTTGCGTGCAGAGCGCTACTTGCCCCCAATCTCTGTTGGCGCTTCTGTGGATAAGATGTTCGCTCCCGTCTACAAGCCATACGGAACGGGGCTTTCATGGGGTTGGTTATAAAATGATCAATTCGTCATTTTTATCCGGAAAATTCCGCTAAAGCCGCTATTTACCGGCCGCAGACGCGGTTTTCCACAGAGCCGTCAGAATTACCCCCAAACACTGTTGGCGCTTCTGTGGATAAGGTGTTCGCTCTCCTCCAGAAGCCAGGACAGACAAGGTTTTCACGCCGCTGATCAGTTTTTGATCGATATGGAAAAGAAACGCTCTTTGTTCATAAGTCACGGTTTTTCTTTAGCTTTTACTTAAAAAAACAGGTCGCAATGATGCACTTGTCCCCATTAGCTGTGGGTGGACATGTGGATAACTTGTTTGCGAAAGCGTATGGGCCACGGCGGGCATAGGCCCAGACGCGATAGATCAAATTTCATACAGTTCTAAGGATCCACCTTGACGTGGCCCTGGCGGCTGTCTTCACTCATGGCACAAGGACACCGCCACTTTATCCATATCTGGTTCAGGGAGAACGCATGATGGATAGCAAGCCCCCCTGCTGGTACCCGATCTCGGCTGCGACCTGTACTCCGACCCCTCCCACCCGGTTACCCAAACGCAGACGTCGTCGCGCCACCAATCAGCGTGCGCGTCTATAGCGCCTCGTTGAGCCCTGAGTTTCCCCTGTAGCACCGTTGACTGCCGCTCCAACCCGTACGGGATAGTGGCCAGGCGTTCGTGCGCCTGTCGATTTGCAGGCAACCGCAGAGTTGCCCCATCTGCCTTGAGGACTTGAACATGACACGGATCTCGACCCCCATCAGCGACATCAAGGAGCATTACGACGTTATTGTCATCGGCTCCGGCTACGGCGGAGGCATTGCTGCTTCACGTTTGTCCCGGGCCGGGCGCAAGGTTTGTCTGCTGGAGCGGGGTCGGGAGATCCAGCCCGGCGAATACCCCAACACCATGCTCGCGGCCACCGAGGAGTTGCAGGTGCATGACCCGGACGGTCACATCGGATCGCGCACCGGGCTGTTTGATCTGCACGTCAACGCCCAGCAGAACGTGGTGGTCGGTTGCGGTCTGGGCGGTACGTCGCTGATCAACGCCAACGTTGCGCTGGAGCCGGAGCCCGGCGTATTCGAGGACCCGCGTTGGCCACTGGCGGTGCGCGAACATCGCGACACGCTGCTCAAGGACGGCTACGAACGGGCCCGGGAAATGCTCAAGCCCAACCCGTATCCCGACTCGTCGCCGAAGCTGCCCAAGCTCGACGCCAACCGCAAATCTGCGAGTTATCTCAAGCAGGACGCGCACTTTTACAAGCCCCCTATCAACGTGACATTCGACAAGCTGCCTAACAACCTGAACCACGTCGGCGTCGAGCAGTTGCCGTGCAACGGCTGTGGAGATTGCGTCTCGGGCTGTAACAACAAGGCCAAGAACACTACGCTGATGAATTACCTGCCGGATGCCTGGAACCACGGCGCGGAGATTTTCTGCCAGGCCGAGGTCAGGCACCTGGAGCGCGACGGCGATGGCTGGATCGTGCACTTCCAGTACCTGGACAGCGGCCGTGAAATGTTCTCGGCGCCGACCTTGTTCGTGCGCGCCGACATCGTGGTGGTGTCCGCGGGCACCCTGGGCTCTACCGAGATCATGCTGCGCTCACGGGACAAGGGCCTGTCGATGTCCAGTCAACTGGGCGAGAACATGAGCGGCAACGGCGACATCCTCGGCTTTGGTCACAACTGCGACCAGACCATCAATGGCATCGGCTTCGGCGCCCATTCGGCCAAGGAATTGGAGCCGGTGGGACCTTGCATTACCTCGATCATCGACATGCGTACCGAGGGTGACTGGCGCAGCCGGATGGTCATCGAGGAGGGCTCGATCCCCGGCGCACTCGGCCGGCCCATGGTGCCGAGCATGGCGGCGTTCGCCGGGATGATTGGTGTGCCCACCGACACGGGCCTGGGTGCCAGCCTCAAGTACAAGGCCCGGGAAGCCGAGAGCTTTCTGCGCGGCCCGTATCATGGCGCGCTGCACAACATGCAGACGTACCTGATCATGAGTCACGACAACGGCAAGGGGCGCATGGTGCTCGACAACAAGGATCAGTTGCGCATCGACTGGCCCGGCGTCGGCGAGCAGGAAAACGTGACGCTGGGCAATGAGCGTTTGCACCAGAGCACCAAGGCGTTGGGCGGGATCTGGGTCGAAAATCCGATCTGGACCAAGCTGCTCAAGCACAGCATCGTTTCGGTCCACCCGTTGGGCGGCTGCGTGATGGGGGAGGACGCGACGCAAGGCGTGGTCAACCACAAGGGCCAGGTGTTCAGTGGCGCCAGCGGTACGGATGTCTACCCTGGCCTGTACGTGACCGACGGTGCGGTGATCCCGACTTCCCTGGCGGTTAACCCGTTGTTGACCATTTCGGCGGTGAGCGAACGCAACATGGGCCTGCTGGCGGCCGATCGCGGTTGGATCATCGATTACACGCTACCCTCGGCCCCGCGCAAACCGGTGGCGGCGCCGACCCTGGGCGTGCAGTTCACTGAAACCATGAAGGGGTACTTCTCCACGGCATTTACCCAGCCCCAGGGCACTGATCTTTCGCTTTACGAAGCGGCGGCCAAGCGCGGCAAAGCCGATAACTCGTCCATCGAGTTCACCCTGACCATCACCGCCGCCGACCTCAATCGCCTGATCAAGGAACCGGAACACGCTGCAACCCTGGTGGGTACGCTGGATGCGCCGCTGCTCTCGCCCAAGCCGCTGGTCGCCAGCAACGGGGTGTTCAACCTGTTCGAGCAATATCAGGAACAGGTGGATGTGCGGCACATGAACTACGACATGAAACTGACCGCCGAGGATGGCAGCGATTATTACTTCAGTGCCTTCAAGACCGTGCCCGAGGACAACGGGGTGCTGAACATCTGGCACGACACCAGCACGCTCTATGTCACGCTGTATCGCGGGCCGGACAAGAGCGGCGAGGTCATCGGCTCGGGGGTGATGCACATTCTGCCGGCCGACTTCGCCAAGCAGATGACCACCATGAAAGTGCTCAACGCCCGCAACGAGCGTGAGCGAGTGGAAGCGTTGGCCCGCTTCGGCAAGTTCTTCGCCGGCATTTTGTGGGAGAGCTACGGTGGGGTATTTGCAGGCGATGTGTACTTCAACCCGGACGCGCCGCCGCGCAGCAAGCGGCCGCTGGACGCCCCGGCGCCGACCGTGCATTTTTTCCAGACCGAGGACAACGTCGAGCTACGTCTGACTCGCTATCAAGCGGGCAGTAAAGGCCCGGTGATGCTGGTGCATGGCCTGGGGGTGGGGTCGAATATTTTCTCCACCGACACCATCCAGACCAACCTGCTGGAGTACCTGTGCAAGCACGAGTACGACGTCTGGCTGCTGGACTTGCGGGTGAGCATCCTGCTGCCGGCCAGCAAGCATGAATGGAACGGTGACCAGGTGGCCCAGTACGACTTCAAGGCGGCTATCGAGCAGATCCAGCAGGCCACGCTGGCCCGCGACGTGCAATGTGTGGTGCATTGCTACGGGGCGACGACGTTCTTCATGTCGATGCTGGCGGGGCTGCAAGGGGTGCGCTCGGTGGTCTGCTCGCAGATCGCCGCCGACACGGTGGTTGCCACCGCCACCGGACTGAAGGCCGGTTTGCATTTGCCGGGGATGCTCGATGCTATCGGCATCAAGTCCCTCACGGCCTACGCCGACACCAAGGAAAGCTGGTTCAACAAACTCTACGACAAGGCCCTCAACGGTTATGCCCGGATCGAGGCCCAGGGCTATTGCACCAACCCGGTCTGCCACCGCATCACGTTCATGTATGCGTCGCTGTACCGCCACGACACCCTCAACGAAACCCTGCACGACAACCTGCATGAATTGTTCGGTGAGTCGAACATCCAGACCTTCGAGCACCTGGCGCTGATCGTGCGCAAGGGGCATCTGGTGGACTTCAAGGGCAACGACGTCTACATGCCGCATTTCGATCGGTTGAAATTGCCGATCTGCTTCATCAGCGGTGCCGAGAACCAGTGCTACCTCCCTCAAAGCACCCTCAAGACCTACGAGCGACTGTGCGATATGCACGGCCCGCAGCTGTTCAGCCGCCATGTAGTGCCGGGCTACGGTCACATCGATTGCATGTTCGGCAAGGATGCGGTGGTGGATGTGTATCCGATCATCCTCGAACACCTGGAGAAGACCGCCCTCGGTTAGGAGACTGATCCCGTGGCCAGAGATTGCTCCCGCTGGCCTCTGTAGGAGCTGCCGAAGGCTGCGATCTTTTGATCTTGATCTTTCCCTCTCGATTCAATGGGCTGCGCAAAGATCGCAGCCTCGCTTCGCTCGACAGCTCCTACAGCGCCCCGCGGGAGCAATTTCTGGCCACAAAGGCTGTGTGCTGGGTCAAGAATAAGGAAAAGGATGCCATGAACACTTACATCCGTTGGTTCCAACGCATCATCTGGGTGGGGATTGTGATGAACATGGTCTTCGCGATTCCGGCGCTGTTCGCGCCGGCGTTGCTGACGTCCATGCTCGGTCTGCCGCCCGTGTTGTCCGATCCCTGGCTGGAAAACACCGGCATGTTGCTGGTGGGGATCAGCCTGTTCTATATGCCCTCGGGGTTCAATGCGCCGCGTTTCGTGGTGCATTCGTGGTTGTGCGTGCTGTCGCGGCTGGTGGCGGTGGTGTTCTGGATCTACCTGATCAACACCAATAACCAGGGCCAGTTGTTCGTGCCGATGTTGATGGGCGACTTGAGCATGTTCCTGATTCTGGGCGTGCTGCTGTACCTGGGCAGCCCGGTCGCCCAGCGTCCTCTGGCCCTGCTCTGCGCCGGTTGGCGGGAGTGGCGCGTCGGTTGGGCGCGGCGCTGGCACCGTCATGGTTTCAAGGTCGGCACGCTGGTGGTGGTATTGCTGCTGGGTTTCATCGGCTACCAGACCTGGTACCAGATGATACGAGAGGTGCCCCAGCCAGACTTCGCTTCCGACGAAGACCATTACAAATACGCCGCCATCGGCCTGGGCATCGAAGCGCGGATCCCTTATTACCTGTTCGCCGTGCTGCCGCAGATGTGCCCGGAAAAACTGCCCAAGCCCGGCGGTTACGAGGTGTTCGGGTTTCTCTATGAGAACGGTAACGACTTGCCCATCGGCATGGCCAAGCGGCAACTGGGTTATCCCACCGTGGAGCCGAACTGCGCGCTATGCCACACCGGATCGTACCGGGCCAATGCCAGTGACGTAGCGGTTCCGGTCGCCACCGCACCGGCCAACACCCTGCAATTGCAGGCCTTCCAGTGGTTTGCCTACGATTGTGCCAGCGACCCGAAATTCACTCCTGATGCGGTCATGGCGGCGATCAACAACAAGTTCCAACTGGGCTTTTTCGAAAAACTGTACAACCGCTACCTGATCATCCCCATGGCCAAGAGCGCACTGCTCAAGCAGAAGCAGGCCTACGCCTGGCAGAAGCTGCGTCCGGCCCAAGGTCCAGGGCGGACCGATACCTTCAACCCGACCAAAATGGTGGTGTTCGGCTTCCCGGATGACTCCACCATCGGCACCGTGGACTTGCCGCAGGTCTGGAACCAGAAACCCCGTGAGTCGATGTATCTGCATTGGGACGGCAATAACAACAAGATTCACGAACGCAATTACGCGGCGGCCATGGCCGTGGGGGCGACGCCGCAATCGGTGCTGCCGCCGAGTTTCAACCGGGTGACCAATTGGTTGCTGGGCCACAAGGCGCCGGCGTGGCCGTTCGCCCTGGACCAGGCGAAAGTCGCCCAGGGCAAACCGATCTGGGAGCAGAACTGTGCCGCTTGCCACGACTTCGGCCGTGCCGACACAGGACAGGTCACCACCAACATCGACCAGTTGGGCACCGATCCCCATCGCCTGAACTCCTTCACCGTCGGGCTGGTGACGGCGTTCCACGGCTTCAAGAAACCGCCGTTCGACTTCGGCGCGTACCGCAAGACCCAGAGCTACAGCAACACCCCCACCGACGGCGTCTGGCTAAGGGCGCCGTATCTGCATAACGGTTCGGTGCCGACCCTGTGGGACTTGTTGCAACCGCCCGAGTTGCGCCCGCAAGTGTTCTACACCGGTTCCGACATCTACGACCAGGAGAAGGTCGGCTTCATCACCAGCGGCGCGCAAATGAAGGCGTCGGCGGATTTCAAATACGACACCCGCCTGGAAGGCAACCACAACGGCGGCCACCTGTATGGCACGCAGTTGTCGGATGCCGACAAACGGGCCCTGATCGAATTCATGAAAACCCTGTAGCCCAGGGCACTGCGAAGGAGCGTTCACATGTCATTACTGCACCATTGGGAACATGAGTTCGACAAGGTCAAAGTCCGCCTGCACGGGTTGGTCACGCGGCTGGAGATGTCCTGGAAGAAACTCGTCAACGACCTCGAGCCTGAAGAGTTCGAGGCCATCGTCAAGTTGCTCCAGCGCGGCCACGATCAGGCCCGGCACGTCATCGATCACGGCGACCTGCCGGATGACGAACCGGCCGTGCCGTGGGAGCTGGCCCACGGTCTTTCGATCCTGAAGATCGGCAATGCCAGCGCCTTGCCACAAACCGAGGACGAACTGCCGACCCGCGTGCTCAAGGACGGCACCTTGCTCGGTTGCCGCAAATGGGAGTTGCTCGACCTGTTGTGGAGTGAGGCGTTGCTCAAGTGGATCGAGAACCTGCGCCATCACGCGCCGTTCGCCACTAACCCGGCGCTGGTGAAAATGGACAGCGATGTGGTGCTGGCGATCGCTGGCGACTGGGGCACCGGACCGTTCGACAGTCATGCTCCGGCCGTGGCTGTCGCCAATCAGATGCAACTGGCCGAGGCCGACTTCACCATTCATCTGGGCGATGTGTACTACGCCGGCACCCATTCCCAGGAAGACGTCGACATGGTCGGCTGGCCCCAAGGCAAACACGGCTCGTTCACGCTCAATTCCAACCACGAGATGTACAGCGGCGCCCACGGCTATTTCAAGGAGCTGGCCAAGCGTTTCCCGGTGCAACAGGGCACCAGTTACTTTGCTCTGTACAACGACGATTGGCTGGTCGTCGGCCTGGACAGTGCCTACGCCTCGGACGCCATGAATCTGTACATGGACGGCACCCTCAACGCGCAACAGATTGACTGGATGAAAAGCCTGCCCAAGCGCAAAAAGCTCATGGTGCTCAGTCATCATCAGGGTTTCGATATTTCCGGACACCACAAGACCGCGCTTTACCAACCCGTCTGCGATGCCCTCGGGCGTGAGCCGGACTATTGGTATTGGGGGCATTTGCACAACGGCATCTGCTACGCCACCCAGGGCGGGTTGCACGCACGCTGCGCCGGACACGGGGCGATTCCCTACGGCACTACCAGCGAGTTGAACGGACATGCTGGGGTGTTGTGGTCGGAAACTCAGTTGGCGGGGGATGAGGCATACCCGGAACGAGTGTTGAACGGGTATGTGAAGGTGCGGTTGGTGGGGGAGAACATCGAAGAGACGTTTTATGGGGAGGATGGGTCGGTGCGGTGGTCTTCCAAATAATTGGGTGAATGCCAGACCGCTTTCGCGAGCAAGCCCGCTCCCACATTCGACCGCGTTCCTTCTGAAGAAACTCGGTCAACTGTGGGAGCGGGCTTGCTCGCGAAGCTTTTGCTGTCAGCCCTGGACCGGCACGCCCTTGAGGTAAGGCGCAGGTTCCGCCCCCAGGTTGTTGAGCATGCGCTCGCTGTACCAGTCCACGAAGTTCACCACGCCGAACTCATAGGTTTTGGAGTACGGGCCTGGCTGGTAGGCGGTGGAGTTGATGCCGCGCTGGTTTTCTTCGGCCAGGCGACGGTCCTGGTCGTTGGTGGCGTCCCAGACCTGGCGCATGCGCGCCACGTCGTAATCCACGCCTTCGACCGCGTCCTTGTGCACGATCCACTTGGTGGTGACCATGGTTTCCTGGGCGCTGATCGGCCACACGGTGAACACGATGATGTGGTCGCCCATGCAGTGGTTCCACGAGTGCGGCAAGTGCAGGATGCGCATCGAGCCCAGGTCCGGGTTCTTGATGCGACCCATCAGTTTGGCGCAGCCCTGCTTGCCGTCCATGGTCATCGACACGGTGCCCTTGAGCAGCGGCATGCGCACGATACGGTTGCGCAGGCCGAAACTGGCGTGGGCATAAGGGATCTTCTCGGCGTCCCAGGCTGCGGCGGAAGCGGCCACATGGTCCTTGAACGCCTGGTCGGCCCGCGGATCGGTGACGTCGTCCCATTCCAGCAGGGTCTTGAGCAGTTCCGGGTGCGCACCGCCGCAGTGGTAGCACTCGCGGTTGTTTTCCAGCACGAGTTTCCAGTTGGCCTTTTCCATCAAGGTGGTTTGCACCGCCACCTTGGTGTTTTCCATGTCGTAGGGTTCCATGTAATGGGTCAAGGTCGCCAGGAAGTCGTCAATGGCCGGCGGGTTCTCCGCCAGGCTGATGAAGATGTAGCCACCGGCGGTCTTCACGTTGACTGGCTTCAAGCCGTACTGCTTCATGTCGAAGTCGGCGCCCATTTCGGTGCCGGCGAACAATAGGCGACCGTCCAGCTCGTAGGTCCACTGGTGGTAATGGCAAACCAGTTTGGCGACCTTGCCCTTTTCGCTGGTGCACAGCCGCGAGCCACGGTGACGGCAGACGTTGTGGAACGCATGCACCACGCCGTCGGCGCCGCGGATCACGATGATCGGGTTCTTGCCGACCTGCAGGGTCAGGTAGTTGCCTTTGGTCGGGATTTCGCAGGTCATGCCGGCGATCAACCACTCCTTCTGAAAGATTTCCTGCATGTCGATATCAAACAGGCGCTCATCGGAGTAGAACGGCTGCGGCAGCGAGAAAGTGCGCTCGCGTTCCTGCAGCATTTGCGCGGTGGCCTTGCGTGCGGGTTCCAGCGGATCGCCCAGGCTCAGGGTTGCGGTGACGTCCATCGTTTTATCCTCATGGGCCCTCTACGTGGCCGGCGAAAAGTGGCTAATCAAATGTGCTACGCAAGGCAGAAAATATTATTTGTCTGTTGGGGGCGAGTGTGGGGCCGCGCAGGGGGCGAACCTTATCCATGGGCGACATGGCCCAATCTGTTCCCGACGCGCAAGGTCCTGTCGTTAGGGGCTGGTCGCGGTAAGCATGTGAATGTCGCAGATAGGTAAATGGGCGATTCGCGCTATACGCAGAATCGCCTCATAAGAGGCCGACAGTCGGCCGTGGAGATCAGCATGTCCAACAGCTTCCTGAACCCGGTAACCACCCAGACCTGGGCCAATGGTCGTCACATTGTCCGTTGCGTCAAAGTCATCCAGGAAACCTGGGATGTGCGCACCTTTTGCTTCATGGCTGATCAGCCGATTCTGTTCTTTTTCAAGCCGGGGCAATTCGTCACCCTGGAGCTTGAAATCGAAGGTCAGCCGATCATGCGCTCCTACACCATTTCCAGCTCGCCGTCGGTGCCCTACAGCTTTTCGGTGACCATCAAGCGCGTACCGGGGGGCAAGGTTTCCAACTGGTTGCACGACACCCTGCACGAAGGCCAGGAACTGGCGGTGCACGGGCCGGTCGGCCTGTTCAATGCCATCGATTTCTCGAACCCGAAGGTGCTTTACCTCAGCGGCGGCGTCGGCATCACGCCAGTGATGTCCATGGCGCGCTGGTATTACGACACCAACGCCAACGTCGACATGGTGTTTATCCACAGCGCCCGCTCGCCCAAGGACATCATCTATCACCGCGAGCTGGAGCACATGGCCTCGCGGATTGACAACTTCAATCTGCACCTGATCTGCGAAAAGCACGGCCTGGGCGAGCCTTGGGCCGGTTACCGAGGCTACCTGAACCACAAGATGCTCGAACTGATGGCGCCGGACTTCCTTGAGCGCGAAGTGTTCTGCTGTGGCCCAACGCCATACATGAACGCGGTCAAGCGCCTGCTGGAGGCCGCTGGCTTCGACATGACGCGTTACCACGAGGAGTCCTTCGGCGCCACACCACCGGAAGCCCGTGCCGATGCCGTGGAGCAAGCCGAACAGGCTGCCGACGCCCCGGAAGTCGATGTGGCGGATCTGCACCTGGTGGAGTTCACCGCCTCCGGCAAGAGTATTCGCGTGGGACCGGGAGAAACCGTCCACGCCGCCGCTGCCAAGCTCGGCATGATGATCCCCAAGGCCTGCGGCATGGGCATCTGCGGTACTTGCAAGGTCTTGAAGCTGGGCGGGGAAGTGGAGATGGATCACAACGGCGGGATCACCGAGGACGACGAGGCCGAAGGTTACATTCTGTCGTGCTGCAGCGTGCCGAAGGGGGATGTGCGGATCGAGTTTTGATCCGTTCTCTGGCAGGCGATGAGCTCTTGTGGCGAGGGGATTTATCCCCGCTGGGCTGCGTAGCAGCCCCCAAAGCAACTAACGCTATTGACCTGGCACACCGGGGTGCCTGGTTTTGGGGCTGCTTCGCAGCCCAGCGGGGATAAATCCCCTCGCCACAAAAGCCTCCCAAAGCCATCCAGGCTTTGGGTCGCCGCCTTAAAGGCTCATCACTTCCCGAATATCCGCCGCCAATTCCCGCACTCGTGCTTCTTCGGTATCCCACGAGCACATGAAGCGTGCGCCGCCCTTGCCGATGAAGGTGTAGAAGCGCCAGCCCTTGGCCGTCAGCGCGGCGATGGCCGGTTCCGAGAGTTGCAGGAATACGCCGTTGGCCTGGACCGGGAACATCAGTTCCACGCCAGGAATGTCGCTCACCAGCTGCGCCAGCAATTGCGCGCAGTGGTTGGCGTGGCGGGCGTGTTTGAGCCAGGCGTCGTTTTGCAGCAGGCCGACCCAGGGCGCCGAGAGAAAGCGCATCTTCGAGGCCAGTTGCCCAGCCTGTTTGCAGCGATAATCGAAGTCTTCTGCCAGGTCGTGGTTGAAGAACAGGATCGCTTCTCCCACCGCCATGCCGTTTTTTGTTCCGCCAAAGCACAGCACGTCCACGCCGGCTTTCCAGGTCAGGTCCGCTGGTGAGCAGCCGAGGAAGGCGCAGGCATTGGAGAAGCGAGCGCCGTCCATGTGCAGGTTAAGCCCCAGCTCCTTGCAGGTGACGCTGATGGCACGGATTTCTTCTGGGGTATAGACACTGCCGACTTCCGTGGCCTGGGTCAGGGTCACGACCCGTGGCTTGGGATAATGGATGTCCTGGCGCTTGAGGGCGATCTCGCGGATCGACTCCGGGGTCAGCTTGCCGTTTTCAGTGCGCGCCACCAGCAGCTTGGAACCGTTGGAAAAGAACTCCGGGGCGCCACATTCGTCGGTTTCGACGTGGGCGGTTTCCGAGCAGATCACGCTGTGGTAACTCTGGCACAGTGAGGACAACGCCAGGGAGTTGGCCGCCGTGCCATTGAACGCGAAGAACACTTCGCAGTCGGTTTCGAACAAGGCCCGGAAATCATCCGCCGCGCGGTGGGTCCATTCGTCGTCACCGTAGGCGCGCTGGTGACCCTGGTTGGCTTCTTCCATGGCGGCCCAGGCTTCGGGGCAAATGCCGGAATAGTTATCGCTGGCGAATTGTTGACTCTTGTCGGTCATGGCCTTGCTCCTGAAATAGAGAGTCCTGGGTAAGAGATCCCTGACAGAATTCCTGGATGGAGAATTCCGTGGTCCGGCGTGCTTTGAGTCCGGCACGCGGTGGTCGATAGTGGTGCGCACTTTACCCAAGAATCGCGGGGGAACACACTGGATGTTTCAGTCAGAAACTCACAAAACCCTAGGGCGGCTGTACCCATGAACCGACGTGACGGGGCCCTGGACCTGCTCAAGTGGTTGGCTCTGTTGGCGATGGTGCTCGATCATCTGCGATATGTCGGTTACTCCGCCGATTGGTTGTATGTGCCGGGGCGTCTGGCGTTTCCCTGGTTTTGCCTGGCGATGGCGGCGAACCTGGCGCGCAACGGGGCCAGCGCGAGTCCGTGGCGGTATCTGGGTTGGCTGTTGCTGTTCAGCTCAGTGAGCGAAATTCCTTACCGGCTGTTCATTCCTGTGCCCGCCACCTTGAACGTGCTGCCGACCCTGACCCTGGGCTTGCTGGTGGCGCGTAGCTGGCAAACCCATACGCTGGAGGCGCGTTTGCTGGCGGCGGGGGCGTTGCTGCTGGCGGCGCTGTTTTCGTCGCGCTTGATGTTCGGTTTTTTCGGCGTCCTGCTGCCGCTGGCGATGTTGCTGGTGTTTCGCCGACCTTGGTATTTCGCGTTGCTGCCGGGGCTGGTGTGCCTGGCGGCCAATCAATGGCGAATACTGTATGGCGCGGCCTGGCTGGGGGATTGGGTGGCGATCGGCGGGTTGCTGGCGTGTCTGTTTGCGCCATGGCTGGGGCTGATGCTTTTGCGACACGCTGGTCGTTTTCATCCTCCGCCGATGCGGCGTTGGGCGTATGGCCTTTATCCGGCGCATTTCCTGGTCTTGCTCGTGGTTCGCCAGATCGCCGCGTAACCCTGTGGCGAGGGAGCTTGCTCCCGCTGGGCTACGAAGTAGCCCCAAGGCCTGAGAATGCGATTTGTCAGGTGCACCGCGTTTGCCGGTTTTACGACTGCTGCGCAGCCGAGCGGGAGCAAGCTCCCTCGCCACGGAGGTTGGCGCCGGGCCTCCTTTGCAGCGCATGTCGTAAACGCACCTTTGCGTGGCGTCCATAGGCATTTGACCTGCCTGCGCCGGCCATACCATCGCTTCCAAAGGGCACGACCGAACGGTGGTCAGTGCCTCACCGAGACGAAAGGCGCACCGCCGCCGCTGGGAGAGACGCGATGTTCAGCAAGCAAGACCAGATCCAGGGTTACGACGATGCACTGCTGGCGGCGATGAATGCCGAGGAGCAACGCCAGGAAGATCACATCGAGCTGATCGCGTCAGAGAACTACACCAGCAAGCGTGTGATGCAGACCCAGGGCAGCGGCCTGACCAACAAATACGCCGAAGGCTATCCGGGTAAGCGCTACTACGGTGGCTGCGAGCACGTCGACAAAGTAGAAGCCCTGGCCATCGAACGCGCCAAGCAACTGTTCGGCGCCGACTACGCCAACGTCCAGCCGCACTCCGGATCTTCGGCCAACAGCGCCGTGTACCTGGCCTTGTTGCAGGCCGGCGATACCATCCTGGGCATGAGCCTGGCCCACGGCGGTCACCTGACCCACGGTGCCAAGGTGTCGTCCTCGGGCAAACTCTACAACGCGGTGCAGTACGGCATCGACACCACCACCGGCCTGATCGACTACGACGAAGTCGAGCGCCTGGCGGTCGAGCACAAGCCGAAGATGATCGTCGCCGGTTTCTCGGCCTACTCCAAGACCCTGGATTTCCCACGTTTCCGCCAGATCGCCGACAAGGTCGGAGCCCTGCTGTTCGTCGACATGGCCCACGTTGCCGGTCTGGTCGCTGCCGGTCTTTATCCCAACCCGCTGCCTTACGCCGACGTGGTCACCACCACCACTCACAAGACCCTGCGCGGTCCGCGCGGCGGCCTGATCCTGGCCAAGGCCAACGAAGAGATCGAGAAAAAGCTCAACGCTGCGGTATTCCCCGGTGCCCAGGGCGGCCCGCTGATGCACGTCATCGCCGGCAAGGCGGTGTGCTTCAAGGAAGCGGCGGAGCCTGGCTTCAAGGCTTATCAGCAGCAAGTGATCGATAACGCCCAGGCCATGGCTGGCGTGTTCATCAAGCGCGGCTACGATGTAGTGTCCGGCGGCACCGATAACCACCTGTTCCTGGTCAGCCTGATCCGTCAGGGCTTGACCGGCAAGGACGCCGACGCCGCCCTGGGCCGCGCGCACATCACCGTCAACAAGAATGCCGTGCCGAACGACCCGCAATCGCCGTTCGTGACCTCGGGCCTGCGTATCGGCACCCCGGCGGTGACCACGCGTGGCTTCAAGGTCAGCCAGTGCGTGACGCTGGCCGGCTGGATCTGCGACATCCTCGACAACCTCGGCGACGCCGATGTCGAGGCCAATGTTGCCCAGCAAGTGGCGGCCTTGTGCGCGGACTTCCCGGTTTATCGCTGAGTCGGTTTTGGAGTAATGACTATGCAACGCTATTCGGGCTTCGGCCTCTTCAAACACTCTCTCAGCCATCATGAAAACTGGCAGCGGATGTGGCGCACGCCGACCCCGAAAAAGGTCTACGACGTGGTCATTGTCGGCGGTGGCGGGCATGGTCTGGCGACCGCCTATTACCTGGCTAAAGAACACGGCATCACCAACGTGGCCGTGGTCGAGAAGGGCTGGCTGGGCGGCGGTAACACCGCGCGCAACACCACCATCGTGCGCTCCAACTACCTGTGGGACGAATCGGCCCACCTGTACGAACACGCGATGAAACTCTGGGAAGGCCTGTCTCAGGACCTGAACTACAACGTGATGTTCTCCCAGCGTGGCGTCTACAACCTGTGCCATACCTTGCAGGACATTCGTGATTCCGAGCGTCGCGTCAGCGCCAACCGCCTCAACGGCGTGGACGGCGAGTTGCTTAACGCCAAACAAGTGGCCGACGAGATTCCGTACCTCGATTGCTCGAAAAACACTCGCTACCCGGTGATGGGCGCCACCGTCCAGCGTCGCGGCGGCGTGGCCCGTCACGATGCCGTGGCCTGGGGCTTTGCCCGGGCGGCGGATGCGTTGGGCGTGGACCTGATCCAGCAGACCGAAGTGATCGGTTTCCGTAAGGAAAACGGCGTGTGCATCGGCGTGGAAACCAACAAAGGTTTCATCGGCGCCAAGCGCGTCGGCGTGGTGACCGCCGGTAACTCCGGGCACATGGCCAAACTCGCGGGCTTCCGCCTGCCGATCGAATCCCACCCGCTGCAAGCGTTGGTGTCGGAGCCGATCAAGCCGATTATCGACAGCGTGATCATGTCCAACGCAGTGCACGGCTACATCAGCCAGTCCGACAAGGGCGACCTGGTGATCGGTGCCGGTATCGACGGTTACAACGGTTATGGCCAGCGTGGCTCGTACCCGGTGATCGAACACACGGTTCAGGCCATCGTCGAGATGTTCCCGGTGTTGTCCCGCGTACGCATGAACCGCCAATGGGGCGGCATCGTCGACACCACGCCGGACGCCTGCCCGATCATCTCCAAGACGCCAGTGCCGAACATGTTCTTCAACTGCGGTTGGGGCACCGGCGGCTTCAAGGCCACCCCGGGCTCAGGCAATGTCTTCGCTGCAAGCCTGGCCAAAGGTGAAATGCACCCGCTGGCCGCGCCGTTTTCCATCGACCGTTTCCACAACGGTGCACTGATCGACGAACACGGCGCTGCTGCCGTCGCCCACTAACAGGAGAAATCCCACATGTTGCATATCTTCTGTCCTCACTGCGGCGAACTGCGCTCCGAAGAGGAATTCCATGCATCCGGCCAGGCGCACATCCCGCGTCCGCTGGATCCGAATGCCTGCACCGACGAGGAGTGGGGCGACTACATGTTCTTCCGTGACAACCCGCGCGGGTTGCACCATGAGCTGTGGGACCACGTCGCCGGTTGCCGCCAGTATTTCAACGTGACCCGTGACACCGTGACCTACGAGATTCTGGAAACCTACAAGATCGGCCAAAAGCCGCAATTCACCGACAAGGCTGAGAGTCCGAAAGCGGCCGCGCAGGCTCTGGGAGAGAAGGTATGAGCCAGATCAATCGCCTGTCCAACGGTGGACGGATCGACCGCAACAAAGTGCTGAGTTTCACCTTCAACGGCCAGACCTACAAAGGCTTCGAAGGCGACTCCCTGGCTGCCGCACTGTTGGCCAACGGTGTCGACATCATCGGCCGCAGCTTCAAGTACTCCCGCCCGCGCGGCATCTATGCCGCCGGCGCCGAAGAGCCGAACGCGGTGCTGCAGATCGGTGCCACCGAAGCCACGCAGATTCCTAACGTGCGCGCCACGCAACAGGCGCTGTACCAAGGTTTGGTCGCCACCAGCACCAACGGCTGGCCGAACGTGAACAACGACATGATGGGCATTCTCGGCAAGGTCGGCGGCAAGCTGATGCCGCCGGGCTTCTACTACAAAACCTTCATGTACCCGCAATCGTTCTGGATGACTTACGAGAAGTACATCCGCAAGGCCGCAGGCCTGGGTCGCTCGCCGACCGAGAACGACCCGGACACCTACGACTACATGAACCGTCACTGCGACGTGCTGGTTGTCGGCGCGGGTCCTGCTGGGCTGGCTGCGGCATTGGCCGCGGCCCGCAGCGGTGCGCGGGTGATCCTGGCCGACGAGCAGGAAGAGTTCGGCGGCAGCCTGCTCGATTCCCGCGAGAGCCTGGATGGCAAGCCAGCGACCGAATGGGTGGCCGCTGTTGTCGCTGAACTCAAGTCGATGCCAGACGTGGTGCTGTTGCCGCGCGCCACGGTGAACGGTTACCACGACCATAACTTCCTGACCATCCACGAGCGCCTTACCGACCACCTCGGTGACCGTGCGCCAATCGGCCAGGTGCGCCAGCGCATCAACCGGGTCCGCGCCAAGCGCGTAGTCCTGGCAACCGGTGCCTGCGAACGGCCACTGGTCTACGGCAACAACGACGTTCCCGGCAACATGCTGGCCGGCGCGGTCTCCACCTACGTGCGCCGCTACGGCGTGGCGCCGGGCAAGAAACTGGTGCTGAGCACCAACAACGATCACGCCTATCGCGTGGCGCTGGACTGGCTCGACGCTAGCCTGCAAGTGGTGGCCATCGCCGACGCTCGCAGCAACCCGCGTGGTGCGCTGGTGGAAGAGGCGCGCGCCAAAGGCATCCGCATCCTCACCGGCAGCGCCGTGATTGAGGCCCGTGGCAGCAAGCGCGTCACCGGGGCCCGCATCGCCGCCATTGACGTCAAGGCGCACAAGGTCACCAGTCCCGGCGAATGGCTGGACTGCGATCTGGTGGCCAGCTCCGGCGGTTACAGCCCGGTGGTTCACCTGGCGTCGCACCTGGGCGGCAAGCCGATCTGGCGCGAAGACATCCTCGGTTTCGTACCGGGCGAAGCCCCGCAGAAGCGTGTGTGCGTCGGCGGCGTGAATGGCGTCTACAGCCTCGGCGATACCTTGGCCGATGGTTTCGAGGGCGGCGTGCGCGCGGCCACTGAAGCCGGTTTCAAGGCGGTCGAGGGCGTGTTGCCCAAAGCCCTGAGCCGTCAGGAAGAGCCGACCCTGGCGCTGTTCCAGGTGCCGCATGAAAAATCCACTGCACGAGCGCCGAAGCAATTCGTCGACCTGCAGAACGACGTCACCGCCGCCGCCATCGAACTCGCCACCCGCGAAGGCTTCGAGTCGGTCGAACACGTCAAACGCTACACCGCACTGGGCTTTGGTACTGACCAGGGCAAGCTGGGCAACGTCAACGGCCTGGCCATTGCGGCCCGCTCGCTGAACGTGAGCATCCCGCAGATGGGCACCACCATGTTCCGGCCGAACTACACGCCGGTGACCTTCGGCGCGATAGCCGGGCGGCACTGCGGGCACATCTTCGAACCGGTACGCTTCACCGCGCTGCACGCCTGGCATGTGAAAAATGGCGCTGAATTCGAAGACGTCGGCCAGTGGAAGCGCCCTTGGTACTTCCCGAAGAACGGTGAAGACATGCACGCTGCGGTCAAGCGCGAATGCAAAGCCGTGCGCGACAGCGTCGGCCTGCTGGATGCCTCGACCCTGGGCAAGATCGATATCCAGGGCCCGGACGCCCGCGAGCTCCTTAACCGCGTCTACACCAACGCCTGGACCAAGCTCGACGTGGGCAAGGCCCGCTACGGTTTGATGTGCAAGGAAGACGGCATGGTCTTCGACGATGGCGTGACGGCCTGTCTGGCGGATAACCATTTCGTGATGACCACCACCACTGGTGGCGCGGCGCGCGTGCTGCAATGGCTGGAGATCTATCACCAGACCGAATGGCCGGACCTGAAGGTGTACTTCACTTCGGTCACCGACCACTGGGCGACCATGACCCTGTCGGGCCCCAACAGCCGCAAGCTGCTGAGCGAGGTCACCGACATCGACCTGGACAAGGACGCTTTCCCGTTCATGACCTGGAAAGAAGGCCTGGTGGGTGGTGTACCGGCGCGGGTGTTCCGTATCTCGTTCACCGGTGAGCTGTCTTACGAAGTCAACGTGCAGGCCGACTATGCCATGGGCGTGCTCGAGCAGATCGTCGAGGCCGGCAAGAAATACAACCTGACTCCGTATGGCACCGAAACCATGCACGTACTGCGGGCCGAGAAGGGCTTCATCATCGTCGGTCAGGACACCGACAGCTCGATGACCCCGGACGACCTGAACATGGGCTGGTGCGTAGGCCGGACCAAACCGTTCTCGTGGATCGGCTGGCGTGGCATGAATCGCGAAGACTGTGTGCGTGAGGACCGCAAACAATTAGTGGGCCTCAAGCCGATCGACCCGAATGTCTGGCTGCCGGAAGGCGCACAACTGGTGTTCAACACCAAGCAGGCAATCCCGATGACCATGGTCGGTCATGTGACGTCCAGCTACGCTCACAACTCCCTGGGTTATTCATTTGCCATGGGCGTGGTCAAGGGCGGCCTCAAGCGGATGGGCGAGCGCGTCTTCGCGCCTCTGGCCGACGGCAGCGTGATCGAGGCAGAGATTGTTTCTTCGGTGTTCTTCGATCCGAAGGGGGATCGGCAGAATATCTAAAGGGACTTTGGTCCTGTGGGTGGGCAGTTACACCGCGTCGCCTGATTCGCGAGCAAGCCCGCTCCCACAGGATCGAAGTCGCCAAAGGAATTTGAGCCAGGCATCAATCCAATGTGGGAGCGGGCTTGCTCGCGAAGGCGGCAGGACAGTCACCACAAATGCCGGAACAACAAAATTCAAGACAGGTGCTCCACATGACCGCAGTCAACGTGTACCAACAACGCCCAACCACCGGGGCCAAGGCCGAGTCGTCGCTGCACCATGCCGACCTCGCCAGTCTGGTGGGCAAGGGTCGCAAGAACGCCGGCGTGACCGTGCGCGAGAAGAAACTCTTGGGCCACCTGACCCTCCGTGGCGACGGTCACGACCCGGCCTTCGCCGCAGGCGTGCACAAAGCTCTGGGCCTGGAGCTGCCGGGCGCGCTGACCGTCATCATCAAGGGCGAAACCAGCCTGCAATGGCTCGGCCCGGACGAGTGGCTGCTGGTGGTGCCCAGTGGCGAAGAATTTGCCGCCGAGAAAAACCTGCGCGAAGCCCTGGGCGACCTGCACATCCAGATCGTCAACGTCAGCGGCGGCCAGCAGATCCTCGAACTGTCCGGCCCGAACGTGCGTGACGTGCTGATGAAATCCACCAGCTACGACGTACACCCAAGCAATTTTCCGGTGGGTAAGGCCGTGGGTACGGTGTTCGCCAAGTCGCAACTGGTGATCCGCCACACGGGCGAAGACACCTGGGAACTGGTGATCCGCCGCAGCTTCTCCGATTACTGGTGGCTGTGGTTGCAGGATGCGGCGGCTGAGTATGGATTGAGCGTGCAGGCCTAACAACACGGCCTAAAGCCGGACACTTTTGTGGCGAGGGGATTTATCCCCGCTGGGCTGCGCAGCAGCCCTCAACCAGCCACCTTGGTGTATCAGGCCGATCGCATCAAGCTTTTTGGGGCTGCTTCGCAGCCCAGCGGGGATAAATCCCCTCGCCACAGAGTTCTGTGTTCGGCGGGGCTTATCCATAACAAACAGGAGTCACCGCAATGAGCCGCGCCCCAGACACATGGATCTTGACTGCCGACTGCCCCAGCGTGCTCGGCACGGTGGACGCGGTGACCCGCTTTCTGTTCGAGCAGGGCTGCTACGTCACTGAGCACCACTCCTTCGATGACCGGCTCTCGGGACGTTTTTTCATTCGCGTGGAATTTCGCCAGCCGGATGGCTTCGACGAGCAAAACTTCCGCAGCGGCTTGGCCGAGCGTGCCGAAGCCTTTGGCATGGTCTTCGAACTGACGCCACCCAACTACCGGCCCAAAGTGGTGATCATGGTCTCCAAGGCCGATCACTGCCTCAACGACTTGCTCTACCGCCAGCGCATCGGCCAGTTGTCCATGGACGTCGTGGCCGTGGTGTCCAACCACCCGGACCTCAAGCCGCTGGCCGACTGGCACCAGATTCCCTACTACCATTTTCCCCTGGACCCGAACGACAAGCCCTCCCAGGAGCGGCAGGTGTGGCAGGTGATCGAAGACACCGGCGCCGAGCTGGTGATTCTCGCCCGCTACATGCAAGTACTCTCGCCGGAGCTGTGCCGCAAACTCGACGGCAAGGCGATCAACATCCATCACTCCCTGCTGCCGGGTTTCAAGGGCGCCAAGCCGTATCACCAGGCCTACAACAAAGGCGTGAAACTGGTCGGCGCCACGGCGCACTACATCAACAACGACCTGGACGAAGGCCCGATCATCGCCCAGGGCGTGGAAGTGGTGGACCACAGCCACTACCCCGAAGACCTGATCGCCAAGGGCCGGGATATCGAAGGGCTGACCCTGGCCCGGGCGGTGGGGTATCACATCGAGCGAAGAGTGTTTCTCAACGCCAATCGCACTGTCGTTCTTTAGATTTTCGGGGCCGCTTCGCAGCCCATTCGCGAGCAAGCCCGCTCCCACAGGATGTGTGCCGGTATACAGGTCTTGGTTACACCAGAAAACCCATGTGGGAGCGGGCTTGCTCGCGAAGAGGCCCTTACAGACAACAAAGAAACAAGACACAAGCACTACCCGAGCAATCAACGCGCTGCCTGCCTGGGCAACGCAGTTCCACAAAAACAACAGCGAGGTGAAAGCATGTCTGGCAATCGTGGTGTCGTGTATCTCGGCAACGGCAAGGTCGAAGTACAGAAAATCGACTATCCAAAAATGCAGGACCCGCGTGGCAGGAAGATTGAACACGGTGTCATCCTGCGCGTGGTCTCCACCAACATCTGCGGCTCCGATCAGCACATGGTGCGCGGCCGCACCACCGCTCAGACCGGGCTGGTCCTGGGCCATGAAATCACCGGTGAAGTGATCGAAAAGGGCAGCGATGTCGAGAACCTGAAAATCGGTGATCTGGTATCTGTTCCGTTCAACGTGGCTTGCGGGCGCTGCCGTTCCTGCAAAGAGCAACACACGGGCGTCTGCCTGACCGTCAACCCGGCCCGTGCCGGCGGTGCCTATGGTTACGTTGACATGGGCGACTGGACCGGTGGTCAGGCCGAATACGTGCTGGTGCCGTACGCCGACTTCAACCTGCTGAAGCTGCCGGACCGCGACAAGGCCATGGAGAAAATCCGCGACCTGACTTGCCTGTCCGACATCCTGCCGACCGGCTACCACGGCGCCGTTACCGCCGGCGTTGGTCCTGGCAGCTCCGTCTACATCGCGGGTGCCGGTCCGGTTGGCCTGGCGGCTGCCGCTTCCGCCCGCCTGCTGGGTGCCGCTGTGGTCATTATCGGTGACGTCAACCCGATCCGCCTGGCCCACGCCAAGGCCCAGGGTTTTGAAATCGCCGACCTGTCCAAAGACACTCCGCTGCACGAACAGATCGCCGCGCTGCTGGGCGAACCGGAAGTCGACTGCGCCGTTGACGCTGTGGGCTTCGAAGCCCGTGGTCACGGCCATGAAGGCGTCAAGCACGAAGCTCCGGCCACCGTGCTCAACTCGTTGATGGGTGTGGTTCGCGTGGCTGGCAAGATCGGTATCCCCGGCCTCTACGTCACCGAAGACCCGGGCGCGGTCGATGCCGCGGCAAAAATGGGCAGCCTGAGCATCCGCTTCGGCCTCGGCTGGGCCAAATCCCACAGCTTCCATACCGGCCAGACCCCGGTGATGAAGTACAACCGCCAGCTGATGCAAGCCATCATGTGGGACCGCATCAACATCGCAGAAATCGTCGGCGTACAGGTCATCAGCCTGGACGACGCGCCTAAAGGTTACGGCGAGTTCGATGCAGGCGTACCGAAGAAATTTGTAATCGATCCGCACAAGATGTTCAGTGCGGCCTAAAGCGGTAGGCAAGACGGAAAAAGGGCGACAGTGATGTCGCCCTTTTTTATTTGTCTTGGCTGGCTTTGTGCAAAAAATGGGAGGTACAGAATGAGTGATCAACTCCCTTTGGTTAGTGTCAGTGTTCGTTTCTCGGTGTTCCCATATTGGTCTATTGTTTTCTCCACAGCATATACGCAGGTGTTTGAGGCTGAGCTTTCCAGTGCTAAGCCTTTCAGCAACAGGATATTGTCCCCATGGGCCCGCCCCGACCAGCCTGAACTGCTCACTTTATATTCGTAAGACCCTACCGGATCATTCGGCGAGGTATTTGGCAATGGAGTAGCTACTATCTCTTGTACAGAGGGGCAACTTGCTGCGTACACCGTATGAACGGTGCCTGGTAGCCCAGCGACGGACAGCATGCCAGCGAAAAAAAATTTGTTCATGATTCTCGTTCCTCGCTAGATTGAAGTTCAGATAATCATTTGATCAATAGGGCTGGACTACTCTCAATTGACAGCAGATCAGACAGATAGGAAATAACTGGACTGTCATTCATGACGCGATCATCGACTGGAGGGTCCGGTCATTATTCCGGCATCACTCTCGTAGCCTGCATGCCTTTGGCTCCCTGCTCGATTTCAAAGGAGACGGTTTGTCTCCCTTTCAAGGTTTTATAACCCTCCCCGGATATCGCCGAGTAGTGAACAAGCAATTCCTCGCCGCCTTTGCCGTAAGTAATGAAGCCATAGCCCTTCGCATCGTTAAACCATTTAACGGTTCCTTTGATTCGGTCGTTCATTTTATTGTCCTGTTTGCCCGAATGAATAAAGGCCTGGTTGCACATGACCTTGTTTTCGTTGACACAACGGGAGCTTAGGGGCGGCGAAAATCGTTGCCTACTGTCAGAGTTGACAGTGGGCAATACCGAGAGGAAATAACCGATTGCAGATGATATTCAGATGACGGTCATGAGGCGGTCATGCCAAGTTTTCAAGCATAGGAAGCGGATTCACATGCAAATCCCAGAGGAGGAACAATCCTCGCCCAACCCAGTCCAACGCTCGGTTTTGCACCGCCCCTCAGGGGCGGTTTTTTCAGGGTTCAGAGGATGTTCGGAATGAAGGTTTCACGTGGTTTTGCCCTGTCTTGCCTGCTGACGCTGGCAACCAGCCCGGCCTTCGCGCAGTTCAGCCTCAGTGATGCGGCCAATGCGGTGGCGGCGATGCAGGGCGATCAGCAGGGGAAGGGCGCGGTGGCAGCTGCGCCGCAAGCCGCCGGGTTACTCAATACCCTGGGCTCGGAGCTCAAGATCACCCCGGAACAGGCCATCGGCGGCGCCGGTGCGATGTTGGGGCTGGCGAAAAACCGGCTCAGCGAACCGCAATTTTCCGAACTGAGCAGAAGTGTGCCGGGCCTGGATCAGATCGCGGGCAACAACGCCATTGGTGGGCTGAATGGCTTGGGTGGCCTGGGCGGTTTGCTCGGTGGTGGGGCGGACAAAAACGCCTTGCTCGACGGCCTGCTGGGTAACGTCAAGGACACCCACGACCTGAACAACGCCTTCAGCGCGCTGGGCATGGACAGCGGCATGATCGGCCAGTTTGCCCCGGTGATCCTCCAATACCTCGGCCAGCAGGGCGTGGCCAGTTCGCTGCTGCAGAATCTGGGCGGCATCTGGGGCGCCGGCGCAGGCATCTGATCAGCCGCGCTCGCTGCGCAAGGCGGCGATGCGCTGATCTTTTTCGATCCAGAGCTGGTTCACCCAGTTCTGGACGTGCTGGCGAAACACCGGATCGTTTTCGTAATCACCTTGCCACAGCGCCGGGTCCAGCTCGCGGGTCTGGATGTCGATAATGACCTTCGGCACCGCACCGCTGATCAAATCCCAGAATCCCGGCGTCCGTTCCTGGGGGTACACCACTGTCACGTCCAGCACCGCGTCCAGTTGCTCGCCCAGCGCCGCCAGCACGAATGCCACGCCACCGGCCTTGGGTTTGAGCAGGTGGGTGAAGGGTGACTGTTGCTGTTGGCTTTTGGCGGTGGTGAAGCGTGTGCCTTCGAGGTAGTTCACCACGGTGACCGGTTGGCGCTTGAACAGCTCGCAGGCCTGACGGGTGATTTCCAGGTCCTTGCCGGCCAGTTCCGGGTTTTTTGCCAGGAAGGCCTTGGTGTAGCGCTTCATGAACGGGTAATCCAGCGCCCACCAGGCCAGGCCCAGGAACGGTACCCAGATCAGCTCTTTCTTGAGGAAAAACTTGAAGAACGGCGTACGCCGGTTGAGAGCCTGGATCAGCGCGGGGATGTCGACCCAGGACTGGTGATTGCTGATGACCAGATAGGAAGTGTCGCGGCGCAAGTCGCCACCGCCACGTATTTCCCAGCGGGTGGGGATGCACAGGGCAAAGATCAATTTGTCGATTTCGGCCCAGGTTTCGGCGATCCACATCACTGCCCACGAGGCGTAGTCGCGAAGACGCCCGGGCAGGACCAGTTTGAGCAACGCGAACACCATCAACGGCCCGAACAGCGCCAGGGTGTTGAGCAACAGCAGCAGGGTGACAAAACAGCCGGTGAGCAGGCGGCGCATAGATGACTCTTGCAAACAGGTGGGCGGGCCATGATAAGCAGCTTCGGGCGGCAGGCCAAATCGACATGGACGAATGTTTCACTTCGTCTGGCAGAGGCTGCATCGGCTTCTGTGGCGAGGGAGCTTGCTCCCGCTGGGCTGCGAAGCGGCCCCATTGCGACTGCTGCGCAGTCGAGCGGGAGCAAGCTCCCTCGCCACGGTTAGCGTTCAACCGAACGAATTGACGAGCCACGGTCTAAAATTCCGCTGCCCACCCTTACAAAGGAAGTCCATTACGTGAAATCCCTTCTTGCCCTGCTTTCCCTGGTGGCCCTGCCAGTGCTGGCCGCCGAGCCGACCCTGTACGGGCGCTACGAATACATCGCGCTGCCGGAAATCGGCGGTGAAGTGCTCAAGGCCAAGATGGACACCGGCGCCCTGACGGCCTCGCTGTCGGCCAAGGACATCGAAACCTTTACCCGCGACGGCGAGGACTGGGTGCGATTCCGCCTGGCGACCAAAGGCGCGAGCAACAAGCTCTTTGAGCATAAAGTCGCCCGCATCAGCAAGATCAAGACCCGTTCCGAGGAGGACGAAGACGACGATGAATCGGCTGCGCCCAGCAAACGTCCGGTGGTGGAGCTTGAAATGTGCCTGGGTGACGTCAAACGTACCGTTGAGGTCAACCTGACGGACCGCAGCAGCTTCAACTACCCGCTGCTGATCGGCGCCAAGGCCCTGCGTGAGTTCGACGCGGCGGTGAACCCGGCCCGACGCTATACCGCGGACAAGCCCGACTGCTGATTTCCCTGATTGACGTGCCCCCGGTGTTGGGGCACCGTTCCGGCAACTTTACTGTCGGGCGCGGACGCCATGCCTCACATTCTGATTGTCGAAGACGAAGCGGCCATTGCCGATACGCTGGTGTTTGCCCTGCAAGGAGAGGGTTTCGGCACCACCTGGCTGAGCCTCGGCGCCGCGGCGCTTGAGCATCAGAAAAACACCCCGGCAGACCTGATCATCCTCGACGTGGGCCTGCCGGATATCAGTGGGTTCGAGACGTGCAAAAATCTCAGACGTTTCAGCGACGTTCCGGTCATCTTTCTTACAGCCCGGGATGCTGAGATCGACCGGGTGGTGGGGCTGGAGATCGGGGCCGACGATTATGTGGTCAAACCGTTCAGCCCTCGGGAAGTGGCGGCAAGGGTCCGCGCGATCCTCAAGCGGGTCGCGCCGCGACCGTCCACCGATTTGGGCGCCGGGCTATTTCATGTCGACACCGAGCGGGTGCAGATCAACTATCGCGGCAAACCCCTGAACCTCACCCGCCACGAATTTCGCCTGTTGAACTGTCTGCTGGAGCAACCCGAGCGTGTGTTCAGCCGCGAACAACTGCTCGACGCCCTGGGTGTGGCCAGTGATGCCGGTTACGAGCGCAGCATCGACAGCCACATCAAGAGCGTGCGTGCCAAGTTGCGTCTGGTCAGGGCCGAGGCTGAGCCGATCCAGACTCACCGTGGCCTCGGTTACAGCTACAGCCCGGGGCATAGCTGATGTCGCTGGGCATCCGGATTTTCCTGGTGTATGTGCTGTTCATCGGTTTGACCGGGTATTTCGTCCTCAGCACGGTGATGGAAGAAATACGCCCCGGCGTGCGCCAGTCCACCGAAGAAACCCTGGTGGACACCGCCAACCTGATGGCCGAGATCCTGCGGGACGATTTCAAGGCCGGCACCCTCAACCAGAACCGCTGGCCGCAACTGCTCAAGGCTTACGGTGAGCGCCAGCCGGCGGCATCGATCTGGGGTTTGCCAAAGAATCAGGTCAACCATCGCATCTACGTCACGGACGGCAAGGGCATCGTGGTGCTCGACTCCAGCGGTGTGGCGGTGGGCCAGGACTATTCGCGCTGGAACGACGTCTACCTGACCCTGCGCGGACAGTACGGCGCGCGCTCGACCCGCAGCGTTGCCGATGATCCGACGTCTTCGGTGATGCACGTGGGCGCGCCGATTCGCGACAACGGCCGGATTATCGGCGTGGTCACCGTGGCCAAGCCCAACAGTTCGCTGCAACCCTATGTCGACCGCACCGAGCGGCGCCTGTTGGCGTACGGCGCCGGGTTGATCGGCCTGGGGCTGCTGTTGGGCGCCGTGCTGTCGTGGTGGCTGAGCGCGGCGTTGCGGCGTTTGACCGCTTATGCCGAGGCCGTCAGCCAGGGGCAACGGGTGGAGGTGCCGCATTATCGCGGCGGCGAGTTCGAACAACTGGCCGGAGCGGTTGAACACATGCGTACCCAGCTGGAAGGCAAGGCTTACGTCGAGCGCTACGTGCACACCCTGACTCACGAGCTCAAAAGCCCGCTGGCGGCGATCCGTGGTGCCGCCGAACTGCTCCAGAGCGACATGCCGACGGCCCAGCGCCAGCGTTTCGTCAGCAACATCGACAACGAAAGCGTGCGCATGCAGCACTTGATCGAGCGTTTGCTCAACCTGGCCCAGGTCGAGCAGCGACAGGGACTGGAAGAAAAGATTGCCGTACCGCTGGCGGCATTGATGGACGAACTGCTGGAAGCCCGCAGCGGCTGGATCGAAAGCCGGCAGTTGCGGATCGAGCGGCACATTGCTGTGGACCTGACATTGACCGGGGAGCCGTTTCTGTTGCGTCAGGCCCTGGGTAATTTGCTGGAAAACGCCCTGGACTTCACGCCCGTCAACGGGTTGTTGCGCATGAGTGCCGAGCGTGTCGGCAACCGTGTCGAGCTGCGGCTGTTCAATCAGGCCGAACCGATTCCCGACTACGCCCTGCCGCGCCTGAGTGAACGCTTCTACTCCCTGCCGCGCCCCGACAGTGGCCGCAAGAGCACGGGTCTGGGCCTCAACTTTGTGGAGGAAGTGGTGCAGTTGCATGCCGGGCAATTCAGTATTGGCAATGTTGAGGGTGGGGTTGAGGTGGTTTTGCGGTTGCCCTGAAACCGAGGCGCGGCCTTCGCGAGCAAGCCCGCTCCCACAAGGACTGCGCTGAACCTGTGGGAGCGGGCTTGCTCGCGAAGGGGCCCCTTCAGTCCCCACACAATCTCCACAATCTCTGCATAACCCCAGCACACAGCCACCCCAGACTCTCTCTCATTCGAACAGGGAGAGCCCCACATGAACCGCAGCCTCGCCATAAAACTGGGCATGATCGCCCTATTGATCCTCCTGCTGATGATCCCGTTGTTGATGATCAACGGCCTCATCGACGAGCGTCAGGAGCTGCGCGACGATGTGCTGCAGGATATCGCCCGCAGTTCCAGTCACAGCCAGCAACTGATCGGGCCGATGATCGTGGTGCCGTTTCGCAAGGATGTGCGGGTCTGGAACACCAACGAAAAGACCGGCGTGCGTTTCCTGGAAACCGTCGAGCAAAGCGGTGAGTTGTATTTTCTGCCGGAGCAATTGGACATCGACGGCCAGATACGCACAGAAACCCGTGCACGCGGGATCTACGAGGCGCGGTTGTTTCATGCCGACAACCGGATCGACGGCCACTTCAAGGTGCCTGAGCGTTTCGGCGTGGCCACCAAGGATTTTGCCGACTACCGCTTTGACGAGCCGTACCTGAGTGTGGGCATCAGCGACATCCGCGGCATCGAGAATGCACTGACCCTGACACTCAACCAGCAGACCGTCGATTTCCTGCCCGGCTCGCGGATCGGCTGGCTGGGGCAGGGCGTGCATGTGCCGCTGCCAATGGTCACGGCCCAGGGCAGCACTGAGTTGACCTTCGGTTTCGACCTGCGACTGCAAGGCACCGGTCAGTTACAGATTCTGCCGGTAGGTAAATCCACCCAAGTGCACCTGTCGGCCGACTGGCCGCACCCCAGCTTCATCGGCAACTACCTGCCTACCCAGCGCGACATCAATGAGCAGGGCTTCAGTGCCGACTGGCAGACGTCGTTTTTCTCTACCAACCTGCTGGAAACCCTGCAAGCCTGCGAGCCAAGCGATGGCTGTGAAGCGTTTCGCAGCCGTGCCTTTGGTGTGAGTTTCATCGACCCGGTGGACCAATACCTCAAGAGCGACCGGGCGATCAAATATGCATTGCTGTTCATAGCGCTGACGTTTGCCGGGTTCTTTCTCTTCGAAGTGCTCAAGAGCCTGGCGGTGCATCCGGTCCAGTACGCCTTGGTGGGTGTGGCGCTGGCGTTCTTTTACCTGTTGCTGCTGTCCCTGTCGGAACACATCGGTTTTGCCCTGGCGTATCTGGTATCAGCCAGCGCCTGTGTGCTGCTGATCGGGTTCTATGTCTGCCATGTGTTGCGCAGCGTGAGCCATGGTTTGGGGTTTTCGGCGGGGTTGGCGGGCTTGTACGGTTTGCTCTATGGATTGTTGAGTGCCGAGGACTACGCCTTGCTAATGGGTTCGCTGTTGCTGTTCGGTCTGCTCGGTGTGTTCATGGTCTTGACCCGTAAGCTGGACTGGTACCGGGTCGGAGCGAAGCCGGCGGCGATGACGTTCGATCTGGGAGAGGTGAAATGAGTCGGTCGCTGGGGTTGCGCGAAGATCGTCGGCAGGGAGCGATGTTAGTGGCGCTGATTGCCGGGTTATTTCCTTTAGATATGTGTCGGCCCGTTCGCGAGCAAGCCCGCTCCCACAAGGTCTGCGTTGAACCTGTGGGAGCGGGCTTGCCCGCGAAGAGGTCAGTACAGTCACCACAAAGTTAGACCCTGGGCACTGTCTCGACCATCGAAGGCCGCAAGCTTACTTCGGCAAACCACGCTGCCAATTGGGGATTGGCCTTGCGCCATTCCAGATCGGGATGGCGCAGGTCCAGGTAACCCAGGGCGCAGGCCACACTGATGGACGCAATGTCGAAATGGCAGGCCAGTTCGGCTATTGCCTCGGCTTCGAGCATGCCCAGGGCGCGGCGGATCTTGTCCCGTTGCGCATCGAGCCACTGGGCCCAGTGTTTTTCTGAAGGTCGCAGGGCGGTTTCGTAGCGAATCATCACCGCGGCATCCATGATTCCGTCAGCCAGGGATGCCAGGGTCAGGCGTCGCCACCGGGCTGCGCCGTCCCGGGGGATCAGCGGATTGCCGACGTGCTGGTGGTCGAGGTAGTCGAGGATGACGCGGCTGTCATGGATCACCGTTCCGTTGGCCAGGCGCAGGGCCGGGATCTTGCTCAGGGGGTTGTCATCCATGAGCGCCGGATCCGGTTTGACCGGCGTAAGCTGGCTGAGCTGCAAGGCCACGCGGTCCTGCTGGCCGGTTTCGTGCAACAGCACCAGGACCTTGCGCACGAAAGGTGAAGCGGGGTTGTGGAACAACGTCATGCTGGGAGCCGACATGCAGGTATCCTCGATTGGCGGGCAAGAGCTTAGCCTAGACAGTTCCAAGGCGGCCGGCGAGGCCGATTGGATGCCAGTGTGGGAGCGAGCCTGCTCGCGATAGCGCAGTGTCAGTCGATATCAATGTGACTGGTTCACCGCCATCGCGAGCAGGCTCGCTCCCACATTGGGGCCGCGTCGGGCTGAATTTATCTGCGTTTGATCAGCCCCCAGGCCCCCAGCACCGTCGGTATCCCCAGCCCCACCCAGCTCACGGCATCCCAGGCCCCGTCGCCCAGCAATGCTGAAAACAAGCCCGCCGCGCTCAGCACGCCGATCGCCACGGGTATACCAAACACTTTCCAGAAACTCGACTGCCGGGGCCTCACGAGACCACCTGCGCTGCGACCGCTGCGCGCTTGGCCGCTTTGCGTCGCACGACCCACAGGTAGACGCCGCTGCCGAGGACGATGATGGTCAGCACGTCCAGGGTCGCCCAGAAAATCTGCATCGGCCGACCGCCGTAGTCGCCGAAGTGCAGCGGCAAGGACAGGCTCATCATATCCATGTACCACGGCCGTTCAGCCACGGCGGTGACGTCCAGAGTGCTGGCATCGATCAATACGGGTGTCAGCAGATGGGAGGTCAGGTGGGTGTCACCCTTCATGAACACGCTGTAGTGGTGTTCGCTGGAAAACAGCGTACCGGGGAAGGCGATGAAGCTGGGTTCCATGCCCGGCGCGACCTCTTTGGCGATGTCCAGCAAGCGGGTCGCCGGGGCCAATTGCGTCAGCGGTGGGGCGTCGCGGTAGGGCTCGACCATGGCGCTGAGGCTGTCATTGCGCCAGGCGGCGATGATCAGGTCGGCGCAGGCAGCGATGACGCCGGTTACGCCCACCGTGAGCGCCCAGACCAGCGTGACCACGCCGATCAGATTGTGCAAATCGAGCCAGCGTAGGCGCGTGGATTTGTCCTGGCGCACCGTGGCGAATTTGAGGCGGCGCATGAACGGCAGGTACAACACCACACCGGAAACGATGGCGATCACGAACAACAGGCCCATGAACGCCAACAGCAACTTGCCTGGCAAGCCGGCGAACATGTCCACATGCAGGCGCAGCATCACCATCATGAAACCGCCGTTGGCCGAGGGCATTTCCAGGGCCTCGCCGGTGCGGGCATCGAGCATGAACGTGTGGGAGGAATTGGGTTCGGTGCCCGGCGTCGGCGCCATGATGGTGATGACACCGTTGGGATCATCCTCGTCCCAGCCAAAATACTGGACCACCTCACCGGGGCGATGGGCCTTGGCTTTTTCCACCAGTTGCGCAAGGTCCAATTGCGGGGTGTCGGCCGGCATCTCCCGAAGCTCGGGGGCGTCGCCCAGCAAATGCTCGATTTCGTGATGAAAAATCAACGGCAGCCCGGTGATCGCCAGCATCAGCAGAAATACCGTGCAGATCAGGCTGGTCCAGGTGTGGACGAAGGACCAGCGGCGGATGGTTTTGCTTTTCATGATTGATCCGAATGCAAAAAGGGCCACAGGTGGCCCTTCAAAAGGTTTGCGCAAATGCTAACCGTTTACCATTTGTAATTCACGCTGGCGACGACGCTGCGTTGGTCGCCGTAGTAGCAGTAGAAACCGTCACACGTGGACAGGTAGTCCTTGTTGAAGACGTTTTTTGCATCCACCGCCACTGAGACACCTTTGAGCGAGTTGTTCAGGCGACCCAAGTCGTAATGGGCCGAGGCGTCATACACGGTATAGGAACCGACATGTCCCCAGTCGGTGTTGGTGGTGTTGCCATAGGTATCGCCGACGTAACGCACACCCGCACCGACACCAAAGCCGTCCAGCGGGCCGTTGTGCCAGGTGTAATCGGCCCACGCGGTAGCTTGGTGACGCGGCACCTGGGCCATGCGTTTGCCTTCTTCAGCCGCGGTGCCTTTGGTGATTTCGCTGTCGTTGTAGGTGTAGGAGCCGACCAGTTTCAGGTTTTCGGTCACATCGCCCGAGGCTTCCAGTTCCAGGCCGCGAACGCGCACTTCGCCCACCTGGCGGGTCACACTGTTTTCGGTGACGGAGTTGTTTTTCTGAGTCAGGTCGAACACCGCCGCCGTCAGCAGGGTTTTGGTACCGGGCGGCTGGTACTTGATGCCCGCTTCGTACTGCTCGCCTTCGGTCGGCTTGAATGCATCGGTGCTGTTGACGTTGGTGCCGGCTGCTGCCTGGAAGGACTGGGCGAAAGAAATGTACGGCGTCACGCCATTATCGAAGACGTAGCTCAGCGCCGCGTTGCCGCTGAATTTCTTGTCGCGCTGGGTGTTGGTTGCACCGGCCTGGTTGTGGAACTCGGTGCCGGTGTGGATCCAGTCTTCACGACCACCAAGGGTCAGGCGCCAGTTGTCCAGGGCGATCTGGTCTTGGACGTAGAGACCGGTTTGCTGGGTCTTCTGGTTGTAGTCGTACATGGTGAAATACTGAACGTTGGAAAAATCCTGTCCGTAGATCGGGTTGTGGATATTGCTGGCCGGTACGCCGGTCGAGCCCCACAGCCAGCGCGAGTTGCTGTTGGAGCGCTGGTGATCCAGGCCCAGCAACAAGGTGTGGCTCAGGGCTGCGGTTTGGAAGTCGGCCTGGAAGTTGTTGTCCACGGCGAACTGACTGACGTCTTCATCGACGATACCCGCTGTTCGCTGCACGGTTCCGTCGGCGCTGACCGCTTCGTCGGGGCCGGCCGGCCAGATCTGCCCGCCCGCTGTGACACCCTGAAACTCCAGGTCACTCTTGGTATAGCGCAGGTTCTGGCGGAACTGCCAGGTGTCGTTCAAACGATGTTCAAACGCATAACCGAGGGCGTAGTAGGTGCGGTCGTAGAATTCCCAGTCCGGGTCACCCAGGTTTTTGTGGTGGGAAATCTTGCCGGCCGGCGACGACAGCCTGGTGCCTTGCAGCGGCAGGAATTGCCCGGTGATGCCGGTGTCGTCGCGGGTGTATTGAGACAGGAATGTCAGGCGGGTGTCGTCGTTGATGTTCCAGGTCAGGCTTGGGGCGATGTTGTAGCGTTTGTCCGGGATGTGATCGACCTGGGCGTTGCTGTCGCGCACCGTGCCGCTGACCCGATACAGGAACTGGCCTTCGTCATCGACCTTGCCGGTGCTGTCGAAGTTGATCTGCTTGTGTTCGTAGCTGCCGGCTTGCAGTTCGACCTCGTGACTGCTTTCAGCTTGCGGGCGACGGCTGACCATGTCCAGCATGCCGCCGGGTGGCGTCTGACCGTAGACCGAAGACGCTGGGCCACGCAGCACGGCGATGCGTTCGAGGTTCCAGGGCTCGATTTTCGGCGTGACGTAGTTGCCTTTGGGCAGCGGCAGGCCATCGAGGAACTGCGTCGGTACAAAGCCGCGTACCAGCAACCAGTCGTTGCGTGAGTCCGAGCCGTAGCCGCTGCTCTGCACGCCAGCGGTGTAGCGCAGGGCGTCATTGAGGTTGAGGACCGAGCGATCTTCCATCTGCTGGCGTGTGACCACGGAAACCGAGCGCGGCAGTTCGACAATCGGCGTATCCGTCTTGGTGCCGGCCGCCGTGCGGGTGGCGACATAGCCGTCGGTCGGACCCCACGCGGTTTCGCTGAGGCCGGCGCCGATCACGCTGGTTTCCGGCAAAGCCATTACGCCCTCGGGCACGGCCACCAGGCTGTAGGTGCCGGCGCTGCTTTGTTGCAGTTGAAGGCCGGTGCCGCGCAAGGCCTCACGTAATGCGCCAATGGCATCGAACTGGCCCTGGACCGGTGCCGAGGTTTTGCCCGAGGCCAGGGACGGGGTCAGACTCAGGGCGAGCCCGGCCTGACTGGCGATCTGGTTCAGGGTGCTGGCCAATGGCGCGGCGGGCAGGTTGTAGGTGCGCACGCTCGTGGCTTGTTCGGCGGCCAGCAACGGGCCGCTGACCAACGGGGCGGCAAAAGCGATGGCAACGGCCAACAGACTGGGGCGCAACAGGGTGTCTAGCGGGCGGGACATACGGCGGCTCCTGAATGGAAATATTTCTCAATTGCCTTGGTGCCGGATGAAAATTCAAAAGTGATAGGGCTGGATGAAAATAATTTAGATTCAGATTGTGGGTGAGGTGTCCAACGGGTCTTCGGATCGGGACGGCTTCATCGCGAGCAGGCTCGCTCCCACATTTGATCTTCAGTGAACCCCTGTGGGAGCGAGCCTGCTCGCGATGGCGCCCTCAAGGCTTAGTCTCGACCCTCGGCCCCACCACCACCCACCAGCGCGTGTGATGCTCGACCTGCACCGGCAAGGTCGGGAGCAGGGCGCTGAGTGCCAGATCGGTGTTGTGCAGCGGGAAGCTGCCAGTGATGCGCAGGTCTGCCACTTGTGGCTCGACGCCCAGGTAGCCGCGACGATAGCGCCCCAGCTCATGGACCAGGTCTTCGAGGCGGGCGTTGTCCACCACCAGCATGCCGCGGGTCCAGGCATCGGCGCCTGGACTGAGGGCCATCGTCGGCCCGAGACCGTCGCGGCGCATCAACACCTGCTGGCCTTCACGCAGGATCTGCTCTTCGTCGGTGGCCTGTGGATGCGCCGCCACCGCCGACTTCAACACGCTCAAGCGTGTGCCTTCTGCTTCTCGCTTGACCAAAAATCGGGTGCCCAGGGCGCGCATGTTGCCTTCGCGGGTTTCAACGATAAACGGACGCGGATCGTTGTGGCCGGTTTCCACCAGGATCTCGCCTTCTTGCAGGACAATGCGTCGCTGCTTGTCATCGAAACGCACGTCCAGCGCACTGTGGGTGTTGAGGTTGATCAACGTGCCGTCCGCCAGGCGCAGGGCGCGTTGCTCGCCGGTGGCGGTGCGCTGGTCGGCCAGCCAGTAATCCAGCGGCAAGTAACCATCCCCGGCAAACAACGCCAGGCCGATCACTGCAACAATGCTGGCCAGGCTGCTGCCGAGCTTGCGCACCCGGCGACGAATGTTTGCTCTGGATTGCAACAACGCGGCTCGCCCAGGGCCATTGGCGACACTGAAGCGTTGGTCGAGCATGCCCAGTTGCCGCCAGGCCCGGGCATGTTCTTCGTCGGCGGCATGCCATTGGGCGAACGCTTCACGCTCCTGGGCGCTACCGCCGCCTGAGTCCAGGGACAGTTGCCAGGCAATGGCCGCATCCAGAACCCCGGTCGAGACGGGTTTGGAAGAAGGCGTGCTCATGTCGGCTCACCATAAAGGGCGATGTAGCACTGGCGCATGCCCTGGGCCAGGTACTGCCGCACCCGGGGCACGGAAACCCCCAGGCGCTCGGCGATTTCTGCATGGCTGAGGCCATCGAGGCGGTTATAAAGAAAAGCAGCGCGGGCCTTGCTCGACAATTTGCCAAGCAGCCGATCAATCGCCTTGAGGTCTTCGAGGATCAGTTGCTGTTCTTCCAACGACGGCTGTTCGTTTTCCGGGATCAGCATCAGCTCGGTGAGGTAGGCCTGCTCCAGCGCTGCCCGACGGAAATAATCGAACAGCAGTCCCTTGGCGATCGCCACCAGAAACGCCCTGGGCTCCCGGGGCGCTGTCAGTTCCTCCCGGCCCAGCAGGCGCACGAAGGTGTCCTGGCTCAGATCTTCTGCCCGCTGTGGGCAGGCCACGTTGCGGCGCAGCCATGCCAATAGCCACCCGCGATGGTCACGGTACAACGCACCAACCAGATCACTGTGGGGGCTTGGGACTGACGACACGAAGCATCACCGACGTTTTAAGTAACGAGAATTGTTCGCGATTGTCGCAGAGGCGGGGGAGGGAAAGCAATTGGCGCTGGTCGGGACCCGGTCTGTGGGCCCAAATAAGTCTGTGGGCCTAAACAGGTCTGTGGGAGCAAGGCTTGCCCGCGATGCAGGCGACTCGGTTTGGCTGTCAAACCAGGCGATGCCATCGCGGGCAAGCCTTGCTCCCACAGGTAAACCACCCTCGGAGCAGAGGATTTAGAGCGAAGGCGCCCGTTGCCGTCGCTTCCATTGGCTTACGCGCTGTTGCAGATCCAGTGGGCTATGGATCTGCTGCTGACGGGCACGGCTGAACAGAATGAGCGCCAGTTCGGCGGTGGCCAGGGCGTCGGCGCTGGCGTTATGACGGTCGAAGACTTGCAGTTTGCACCAGTCGATCCAGTCGTCCAGGCCGGCCTTGCGCAGGTGCGCTTGAGGGCAGAGCATCGGTGCCAGGTCAGCGACATCCAGAAACGAATGCTGCAAGCGGTAACCGAGGTAATCCTTCAGTGCCCGCCCGAGCATGTGGGAGTCGAACGGCGCATGAAATGCCAGCAGAGGGCTGTCGTCGACGAATTCCATGAACGCCAGCAGCGCCTCGGCGGGGTCGCTGCCGGCGGCAATTTCACTCGGCGCCAGGCCATGGATCAATACGCTCGGTCCCAGCTTCTGCTTGTCGCACTGTAAGGTGCGTTCGAACTGTTGGCTGAAATCGATGGCGCCGTCTTCTATGACCACGGCACCGATGGACAGCACCTGATCCTTGTTCAGGTTCAACCCCGTGGTTTCCAGATCCAGCACTACCCAGCGTTGCTCCCTCAGGCTGCATTCACCCAGGGGCGCGGGGGCTGGCAGGCGTTCCAGGCGCTGTTGCACGTCTTCAGGCAACATCGGTTGGACCGGGCGTAGCCAGGAAAAAATGCTCACAACTGGTACCTCAGCGTCAGGCTGCTTTGCAGCCGTTGGGCCTGGCGCAGGGATTCGCGCAGAATGCGCCGGTCCAGATGATTAAGGCTGTCGGGATCGACCCGGTTGGAGTAGGGCAGGTTTTCGCGGGTTTGCAGCTGATGTTGTTGCATGCGGGTTTGCTGGATGAAGTGATAGGCCTCTTCATAGGCCGCGCCATCGAGCGGTTGGATCACGTCCTTGATGACCAGTTGCCGCAAGCGCTCCAGGGTATTGTTGGCTTCGATGCCATTGGCCAGGGCCAGCAGGCGGGCGCCGTCGACAAAAGGCGTCAGGCCTTGCACTTTCAGGTCCAGGGTGGCTTTTTCGCCGTTCTTGCGGCTGAGCACGAAATCCCTGAAGCGTCCCACCGGTGGACGATGACGCAGCGCGTTCTCGGCCATCATGCGCTGGAACAAACGGTTATCGGCCACCTGTTCGAGCACTTGCTGGCGCAACTGCTCACAGCCTTGCTCATCGCCCCAGACCACCCGCAGGTCGAAATAAATACTCGAACTCAATAGGTTTTCCGGCGTCGCTTCACGAATGAAGGCGGCAAAGCGTCGGGCCCATTCGGCGCGGGACAGGCACAGCTCCGGGTTGCCGGCCATGATGTTGCCCTTGCACAAGGTGAAACCACAGAGGGCCAGGCTCTGGTTGATCTGTTGGGCGATGGGCAGCAGCAGCCCGCGGATCTGCGCCGCATGGGCGGCGTCCCGGGCTTCGAACAGGATGCCGTTGTCCTGGTCGGTGTGCAGGGTCTGCTCGCGCCGGCCTTCACTGCCGAAACACAACCAACTGAACGGCACGCCCGGGTCACCCTTGTCGGCCAGGGTCAGTTCGATGACCCGGCACACGGTGTGGTCGTTGAGCAGGGTGATGATCTGGGTGATCTGCGTCGATGACGCACCATGGGCCAGCATGCGCTCGACCAATTGACCGATCTCGCCGCGCAGGGCCACCAGGCTCTCGACTTTCGGGGCGCTGCTGATGGTCCGTGCCAGGTGCACCAGGTCGACCCGCTGCAGGGAAAACAGATCGCGCTCGGACACCACGCCGCACAAGCGATGGTCCTTGACCAGACAAACATGGGCGATATGGCGCTCAGTCATGGCGATGGCCGCGTCGAAGGCGCTGTGGTCCGGCGAGAGGTAAAAGGGTGTCGGGGTCATGTGCGCGGCGATGGCTTCGGAAAAGTCCCCGGAGCCGTCGGCGACCACATGCCTCAGGTCGCGCAGGGTAAAAATCCCTACCGGCGCTTTTTGCTCGTTCACCACCACAATGCTTCCGACCTGCTGTTCGTGCATCAGTTTCACGGCTTCGCGCAGGGGCATGTCGGGATTGCAACTCACTGGATGACGCATCGCCAGCTCGCCCAGCCGGGTGTTGAGGGAATATTGGGTGCCGAGGGTTTGCGCGGATTTCTGCTGGACTTGCTGATTGAACTGGTCGAGCAGACTGCTGACTCCACGCAGCGCGAAATCACGAAACGGGCTCGACAGGGCGAACAGCTTGATGAATGCCTGCTTGTTCAACTGCAGGCAGAAGGTGTCCTCGCCGGCACGGTGTTCGGTGCGCGTAGCCCGCTCACCCAGCAGCGCAGCAAGGGGGAAGCATTCGCCGGTGGTGATTTCGAAGGTGGTTTCGGTGCCACCTTTTGCCGAATGCGGACGCTCGCCCACGACCCGGCCCTGCTTGACGATATAAAAGTGTTCCACCGTGCCGTCGGCCGGTTTGATGATGGTTTCCCCCGGCGCGTAAAAACGCAGCAGGCATTGCTCCACCAGATAAGCCAGGTGAGCGTTTTCCATTTGGTTGAACGGGGGAAAACGCTGAAGGAATTGCAGCGTTCCCTGGATGTTCTGCAACACCGCGGTTTTCCCAGCCTGGGTAAAGGCGTCCGTTTTTTTCATCACCATGGCGCAGTCTTTTTTGAATTGTTGTGGTCGGATCTGTCCCCATGGTCAACCCCTGAGGGTAGGGTGCCCATTGGACGTAAGTCTAGGTCAACGCAAAAGGCTGGGAACGATAGAAAAATCCTGGGTGTGGTCTATCCGAAGCCTGCAATAAATGTACTTGGAAAAAAATCCGACGAAGTGCACATTGAAGCGACGCAGAACGATGTCTGACCACTGTGCCAGGGGATCGATTAAAGAACGTAGAGAGCACCATGTCCGACCACGATATTTTGAGTGACGCCGAGCGCGAGGCGCTGAGTGCCGTCATGCTGGAACCCGACCTGCCGCCGCAACGAGTCTTGATTGTCGATGACGACAAGGACGCCCGTGAGCTGCTCTCGGAAATTCTGGCCCTGGACGGTATTCACTGCATGACCGCCGCCAGCGGTGAAACGGCGCTCAAGTTGCTGGAAACCAAGCCGTCGATTGGCCTGTTGATCACTGACTTGCGTATGGGCAATGTCGATGGCCTTGAACTGGTCCGCCTGGTCCGTGAGTCGGAGCGGGCAGCGCTGCCGATCATCCTCGTCTCCGGCGATGCCGACGTGAAGGACGCCATCGAAGCGATGCACCTGAGCGTAGTGGATTTTTTGCTCAAGCCTATTGATACGGAAAAATTGCTGGGTCTGGTCAAGCATGAGTTGGGGATGGATCTTTGAAAGGATCGCAGCCTTCGGCAGCTCCTACAGACGAGCACGGTCCCTTGTAGGAGCTGCCGGAGGCTGCGATCTTTTGATCTGGCTCCGAAAATAAAAGCCCTGATCTTTCGACCAGGGCTTTTTCTTGTGCTGCGTTTTTACCCCTCAATCACAACCCATTGGCTGCCTTGAACTCGCGACGACGACGGTGCAGCACCGGCTCGGTATAGCCGTTAGGCTGCCGGGTGCCTTCGATCACCAACTCCACCGCCGCCTGGAAGGCGATGTTGCTGTCGAAGTCCGGCGCCAGTGGCCGGTACAGCGGGTCGCTGGCGTTCTGGCGGTCCACCACCGGTGCCATGCGCTTGAGGCTTTCCATCACCTGATCCTGGCTGACGATGCCATGGCGCAGCCAGTTGGCGATGTGCTGGCTGGAAATACGCAGCGTCGCACGGTCTTCCATCAGGCCAATATCGTTGATGTCCGGCACCTTGGAGCAACCTACGCCCTGGTCGATCCAGCGCACCACGTAACCGAGGATGCCCTGGGCATTGTTGTCCAGTTCGTTCCTGATCTGCTCTGGCGTCCAGTTCGGGTTCACGGCCAACGGGATGGTCAGGATGTCGTCCACCGACGCGCGGGCACGTTGGGCCAGTTGCGCCTGACGGGCGAACACGTCGACTTTGTGATAATGCAGCGCGTGCAGGGCGGCAGCGGTCGGCGACGGAACCCATGCCGTGTTGGCACCCGCCATGGGATGAGCGATTTTCTGCTCCAGCATCGCCGCCATCAGGTCCGGCATGGCCCACATGCCCTTGCCGATCTGAGCGCGACCCTGCAGGCCGGTGCTCAGGCCGATATCGACGTTCCAGTTTTCATACGCGGCGATCCACTTCTCGGCTTTCATATCAGCCTTGCGCACCATCGGGCCGGCTTCCATGGAGGTGTGGATTTCGTCGCCGGTGCGGTCCAGGAAGCCGGTGTTGATGAACACCACGCGCTCACTGGCGGCCTTGATGCAGGCTTTGAGGTTGACCGTGGTCCGGCGCTCCTCGTCCATGATCCCGACCTTGAGGGTGTTGCGCGGCAGGTTCAGCACGTCCTCGACGCGACCGAACAGTTCGTTGGTGAACGCCGCTTCTTCCGGCCCGTGCATCTTCGGCTTGACGATGTACACCGAGCCGGTACGGCTGTTGCGCCGCGAAGTGTTGCCGTTGAGGCTGTGGATGGCTGCCAGACTGGTGATCAGTCCGTCCAGGATGCCTTCCGGTACTTCATGACCGTCCTTGTCCAGGATCGCGTCGATGGTCATCAGATGACCGACGTTGCGCACGAACAGGAGCGAGCGGCCATGCAGGGTCAGGCCCGAACCGTCGACCGTCGTGTACGCACGATCGGGGTTCATGGTGCGGGTAAACGTCTGACCGCCTTTGGAGACCTGTTCCGACAGATCGCCCTTCATCAGGCCGAGCCAGTTACGGTAGATCACCACTTTGTCATCGGCATCGACGGCGGCGACCGAGTCTTCGCAGTCCATGATGGTGGTCAGCGCGGCTTCCATCAGGATGTCTTTGACGCCGGCGGCATCGGTCTGTCCGACGGGGGTGCTGGCGTCGATCTGGATTTCGAAGTGCAGGCCGTTGTGCTTCAACAGCACGGTGGTCGGTGCCGAAGCGTCGCCCTGGAAACCGATCAGTTGCGCGTCGTCACGCAGGCCGCTGTTGCTGCCGCCCTTGAGGGCAACCACCAGTTTGCCATCGACGATCTTGTAAGCGGTGGAATCAACATGAGAGCCGGCCGCCAATGGCGCCGCTTCGTCGAGGAAGGCACGGGCAAAGGCGATGACCTTGTCGCCGCGAACCTTGTTGTAGCCTTTGCCTTTTTCCGCGCCGTCGGCTTCGCTGATGGCATCGGTGCCGTACAGCGCGTCGTACAGCGAACCCCAGCGGGCGTTCGAGGCATTGAGGGCGAAGCGGGCGTTCATCACCGGGACGACCAGCTGCGGGCCGGCCATGCGGGCGATTTCGTCATCGACATTTTGGGTCGTGGCCTGGAAATCCGCCGCTTCTGGCAGCAGATAACCGATGTCTTGCAGGAAGGCTTTGTAAGCCACGGCGTCGTGGGCCTGGCCGGCACGGGCCTGGTGCCAGGCATCGATCTGCGCCTGGAAATCGTCGCGTTTGGCGAGTAGGGCTTTGTTCTTCGGGGCCAGGTCGTGGATGACTTTGTCGGCACCGGCCCAGAACGCATCGGCGGTGAGGCCGGTTCCGGGAATGGCTTCGTTATTCACGAAGTCGAACAGGACTTTGGCGACCTTAAGGCCACCGACTTGAACGTGTTCAGTCATTGCTTGCCTCACTCTGCTCAGCTATTTCGCTTTTCAGCTCTTCGATTTTGACAATGAAGCCTCGGGACATTTAAACCACAAACCCCGGAACCAGTACATGCCATCGCTGGCGGCTGGGTTTTTAGCCTTGCTGACGGGGCTTTTCAGGGATGCGACTGCGCCAGGGCAGACATCGTTACAACGTTATGTAGTGCGCGCTGCGGCATACTACATGATCAATTGCGGTTGTGAAAATTAGACTAATTGCGTCGTTCCGCGACCCACTAAAGTGCTACGGTCACAACGAGGCATGGAATGTTCTCAAAAAAATGGCAGATTGTTCCAGTTAAATATTTAAAGTTGTACACGATAATGTTGGCGCGTCAGTCCCGTGGGAGCAAAGCTTGCTCGCATACAGGCGCCGTGGTTTCAGAAGGACCGAGTTGTTTTTATCGCGAGCAAGCTTTGCTCCCCCCAGGGGCGAGGTATATATCTTTAGGCCACCAACCTGTCCGTGACCACCTGCCTATACTCTTCTTTCCACAACCAGAGGGCTCGCGCCATGGACCATCTCGTCATCACTGTTTTCGCCCCTGACAAGCCTGGGCGGGTCGAGCAAATCGCCCTTTGCATCGCCGAGCACGGCGGTAACTGGCTGGAAAGCCGCATGTCCCGTCTGGCGGGACAATTTGCCGGCATCCTGCGCCTGAGTGTTCCGGCCGAGTCCCATGATGAACTGATCGAAGCTCTACAAGGGCTATCGGCCCACAACATCCGCGTGCTGATCGCCGAGGGTATCGTCGAAGAGTCCTGCACGTGGAAGCCTATTGCGATGGAGCTGGTGGGCAATGATCGCCCTGGCATCGTGCGCGACATCACGCGCTTGCTGAGTGAGCAGGGTGTCAACGTCGAGCGACTGGTCACGGACGTGCGACCGGCGCCGATGAGCAGCGAGTTGCTGTTTCATGCCGAAGCGATCCTCGGGGTGCCGGTGACCTTGTCCCTGGACACTTTGCAGGAACGTTTGGAAACCCTGGCCGATGAGCTGATGGTGGAGCTGAAACTCAGCGACGAAAGCTGATACGGGTTATCCAAGGAAAAACTGCGCCTGCCTGTGGATAACCTGTAGAGACACGCCGCCAGCCCATACGGGCCGGGGCTTGATGATGAGTGATTAAAAAATCACCAGTTTTCAATGGCTTGTGCACAAACGGCGGGGATCAGGCTGTGGATAACCTTGGGGCGGATCGACGCAGACCACGTCGTCTGTGGCCTGCGCAGGGTTGTTCGATTTTTGATCAATTACGTCGGCGCATGCTCACCACGGCATCGATGCTGTACACCGCAAGCCCGGCCCAGATGAACAGGAACGCCACTAACGTGCTGGACGACAGGTGTTCGTCGAACAGCAACACCGCCAGCAGTAGCACCAGCGTCGGGGCGATGTACTGCAAAAAACCCAGCGTGGTGTACGGCAAGTGCCGTGCAGCGGCGTTGAAACACACCAGTGGCACCAGTGTCACGGGCCCTGCCGCCACCAGCCACCAGGCTTCGGAAGTGGTCCAGAAAACGGCTTGGGCACTGGTCGCCGCCGGGTTGAACAACAACCAGGCAACGGCGATCGGCACCAGCATCCAGGTTTCCACTACCAGTCCGGGTAAAGCCTTGACCGGGGCCTGCTTGCGGATCAGCCCATAAAAGCCGAAGGTCAGCGCCAGCATCAGCGACACCCACGGCAGGCTGCCCACTTGCCAGACCTGCTGCGCCACACCGACCGCGGCCAATCCCACTGCCAGCCACTGCATGCGCCGCAACCGTTCACCCAGGATCAACATGCCGAGCAATACGTTCACCAACGGGTTGATGTAGTACCCCAGGCTCGCTTCGAGCATGCGCCCGTTGTTCACCGCCCAGACATAGGTCAGCCAGTTGGCCGCGATCAACGTACCGCTCAGGGCCAGGATTGCCAGCCGTTGTGGATTGTCCCGCAGTTCGCGCCACCAGCCCGGGTGTTTCCAGACCATCAGCAACGCCGCGCCGAACAGCGCCGACCACAGCACCCGGTGGATGATGATTTCCACGGACGGCACGTTGGCGATGGCTTTGAAATAGATCGGGAACAGACCCCAGATGATGTAGGCACTCAGGCCCAGGATATACCCGCGACGCGGGTTGGCGGCTTGCATGCAGAATCCTTGCTTAGGCAGCTAACAAAAGAGTGATTGTAAGGAGATTTGTCAGATTGTGCTGTGAACCTTGTTAGGAAGTAGTTCCACCCATGTCCTCATGTGGGAGCGAGCCTGCTCGCGATAGCAATGTGTCAGTCAACATAAATGGCGACTGCTCCACAGCTATCGCGAGCAGGCTCGCTCCCACAGGGTTTCAGTGGTTGTTGGAACCCAGCCCAATCAAAACAACTTCAACGGCTCCTCATTGAGCGCCGCCAGTTGCTCGCGCAGCGCCAACACCTGGTCGCCCCAGTAGCGTTCGCTGCCGAACCAAGGGAAGCTGCGCGGGAACGCCGGATCGTCCCAACGGCGCGCCAGCCAGGCGCTGTAGTGCATCAGGCGCAGGGCGCGCAGTGGCTCGATCAAGGCCAGTTCACGCGGGTCAAAGTCATGAAACTCGCGGTAACCGTCCATCAATTCCGACAACTGCCCCAGACATTCCTGGCGGTCACCGGCGAGCATCATCCACAAGTCCTGTACCGCCGGGCCCATGCGGCAGTCGTCCAGGTCGACGATATGAAAAACCTCGTCGCGGCACATCATGTTGCCGGGGTGGCAATCGCCGTGCATACGGATGTTCTTATGGGGCGTGGCGGCATAGACCTCTTCGACCCGCTTGAGCAGATCCCTGGCCACCGACTCGTAGGCCGGCAGCAGACTGCGGGGCACGAAACCGCTTTGCAGCACGGTGGCCAGCGAATCATGGCCGAAATTTTTTACCCCCAACGCTTCACGATGTTCGAACGGACGGGTCGACCCAACCGCGTGCAGGCGCCCGAGCAATTGCCCCAGGCGATAGAGTTGGTCGAGGTTGCCCGGCTCAGGCGCGCGGCCGCCGCGACGGGGAAACAGGGTGAAACGAAACCCGGCGTGTTCGTGCAGACTGACGCCGTTGTGAATCAGCGGCGCTACCACCGGCACGTCGCATTCGGCCAGTTCGAAGGTGAAGCGGTGCTCTTCCAGAATCGCTTCGTTGGTCCAGCGCTGAGGGCGATAGAACTTGGCGATCAGCGGCTCGGCGTCTTCGATACCCACCTGATAGACACGGTTTTCATAGCTGTTGAGGGCCAGCACACGGGCGTCGCTGAGCAAGCCCATGCTTTCAACGGCATCGAGCACCAGATCGGGTGTGAGGGTTTCAAACGGATGGGACATGCTGACTCCTGCGCAGCGGCAGGGCTGCCGCGTCCGGCCCAGCATGGTAGCGCAGACGGAGGGAGATAGGTGACGGCTGTACTGATGCCATCGCGAGCAGGCTCGCTCCCACTGGATTTTGTGGCGCACCGTAGATTGTAGGTGCACTGGAATCAATGTGGGGGCGAGCCTGCTCGCGATAAGGCCCGATCAGGCGCCGATGACCCCACCGTCCTCACGGGTAATCACCATCACCGACGAGCGCGGCTTACCGTTGGGCAGATGCTCAGGGAACGTCGAGCCGCCGCTGGGATGCTGGATGCCGATGAACAGGGTTTTGTAGTCCGGCGAGAAGCTGATCCCGGTTACTTCACAACCCACCGGTCCGACCAGGAATCGACGGATTTCACCACTGTCGGGGTCAGCGCAGAGCATCTGGTTGTTGCCCATGCCGGCGAAGTCCCCGGTATTGCTGAAATCACCGTCGGTCTGAATCCACAGCCGCCCAGCCTTGTCGAAACCCAGGCCATCGGGGCTATTGAACATGTTCTGCGGGTTGATATTGGACGAGCCGGCCTTTGGCGTGTTGGCGTGTATTACCGGGTTGCCGGCGACCACAAACAAATCCCAGGCGAAAGTGCTGGAAGCGTGATCGTCGCGGTCGGTGCGCCAGCGCAGGATCTGCCCGTAGACGTTCTTGGCTCGGGGATTGGGCCCGTCCACCGGCTGACCGGCTTCGCCGCGCTTGGAGTTGTTGGTCAGGGTGCAATAGACCTGGCCGTCTTTGGGGCTGACGACTATCCACTCCGGACGGTCCATGCGGGTGGCGCCGACAGTGGTGGCGGCCAGACGCGCGTGGATCAGCACTTCGGCCTGGTCGGCGAAACCATTACTGGCATCAAGACCGTTCTTGCCATGGGTCAACTCAATCCACTGCCCCATGCCTTTGGGATGGTCCGGGTTAGCGTCACCAGCGTCGAAGCGCGCCACGTACAAGGTGCCGTGATCCAGCAGGTTGCGGTTGGCCTTGGGGTTTTTGTGGTCGATCTTGTCCCGGCTGACGAATTTGTAAATGAACTCGCCGCGCTCGTCATCGCCCATGTACACGACGGCGTGACCGTCGCTGGTTTGTGTCAGGGCGGCGTTCTCGTGCTTGAAGCGACCCAGGGCCGTGCGCTTGATCGGGGTGGATTTAGGGTCGAACGGGTCGATCTCCACCACCCAGCCATGGCGATTGAGTTCGTTGGGGTTTTTCGCCAGGTCGAAACGCGGGTCGTGCAGGTGCCAGTCGATTTCGCTGCTGGCGACGGTGGCGCCGTAACGCTTCTGCGCCGTATCGAACTGCAAGTCCGCCTTGCTGCTGCCAAAACAGTCGGTGAAATTTTCTTCGCAGGTCAGGTAGGTGCCCCACGGCGTCATGCCGTTGGCGCAGTTCTGGAAAGTACCCAGCACTTTTTTGCCGCTCTTGTCGGCGCTGGTTTTCATCAAGTCATGGCCGGCGGCGGGGCCGCTGAGGTCAATGGGGGTATTGCCATGAATCCTGCGGTTGTAGCGCGAGTCCTGGACGAACTGCCATTGTCCGCCCTGACGCCGTATTTCAATCACCGACACACCTTCACAGGCTTGGGCCTTGCGCACGTCTTCGGCCGACTTCGGCTGGCCGCCATGGGGGAAGAGGTATTGGTAGTTGGTGTATTCGTTGTTGATCGCCATCAGCGCGCGGTTGTCGTCGCCGGGAAACGGGAACAGGCTCATGCCGTCGTTGTTGTCGCCAAACTGCACTTCCTGGGCGCGGGCGGTGCCATTGCCACTTGGATCGAACGCCGGTGCATTTTTCTGCAGGGGGTGACCCCAACTGATCAGCACCGAGGACTTGTAGCCCGGCGGCAGAGTGAGGGTGTCGGCCGTGGCGGCGGCAATGCTTTCGAAGCCCAGCAGCTTGCTGTTGCCTTCGCTGACGGCGGCGGCCAGTACGCTGCGACTCAGCAGGTTGCCGCCCAGAAACATCGCCGCGCCGCACAGGGCACCTGCGCTAATGAAACCTCGACGGCTCAGGCCGACGATCTTTTCCAGGTCGGTGGATTGGTTTTCTTCTAAAAGGCTCATCTGAGGCTCCCTGCTGGTTTTGGCAGCCACCTTAAAGCCGGTCGATGACGCTTTTGTTGCAGCGCGCTACAACGGTGTGCCGAGCAGCACATTTGTCGCCGAAAACTCCACTTGCACCGGTGAGCCGGCAGCCAGCTTTCGCGCGTGCAGATGAAGCGGATCGGCCAAGGCACACAGCGTTTGGCCGTTGGGCAGGCCGATGCGCACTTCGCTGGGGCCGTCTTGGGCGGCGGCAACGTGTTCAATGACGCCGCGCAGAGCGTTTTTCCCAGGGTTGTTGCCTGCTTTTTCCGGCGGATCGACAGGGTGCAATTCCAGCCATCCGGCCTTGATCAGGGCAACTACGGCGGTGCCGATACCCAGTTCCAGGCGTACCGTGCTGTCATGGGTGATCTGCGCCTGGATGACCAGGCCCCGAGCGAGTTCCAGGTAAATTCGGTCGTTATGACCCTGAGTCTCGATGTTCAGGACTTTGCCGTGCAACTGATTGCGCGCGCTGGTGCGCAGCATCAAGCGACTGAGCAGGCCCAGATCCCCGGCATCTTCGCTCGCCTCCAGCAACTGCGCCTGCAAGGCTTGCAGGCGCTGATACAGGCGCAGCACACGCAGCCCTTCCTCGGACAGTTTCGCACCGCCACCGCCTTTTCCTCCAACGCTACGCTCCACCAGCGGTTGGTCCGCCAGGTTGTTCAATTCGTCGATGGCATCCCACGCCGCCTTGTAGCTCAGGCCGGCGCTTTTGGCGGCGCGGGTGATCGAGCCTTGTTCGGCGATGTGCTGCAACAAGGCGATGCGTTGTGGGCGCCGGACGATGTGCTGGGTCAGGAGCGGGGGCAATGACATGATGGACAACTGCGCAAAGGAATCATGGAGTTGGACGTTGGCGCCTCGCAAGCGGCGCGTCAAGCCGGCTCACCGGGTTTCGGCGTGCGGGCCAGGCAATACACATCAACCCGGGCAGCACCGGCATCCAGTAGCAGGCGAGCCAGTGCCTGGGCCGTGGCGCCGGTAGTGAGCACATCGTCGACCAACGCCAGATGCCGGTTGCCAAGCACGGCGTGGGGTGTGACGGCAAAGGCTTGGCGCAGGTTTTGGCGCCGAGCCCTGGCATCGAGTGCCTGCTGGGCGGGGGTGTCCTGGACGCGCCGCAGCAGTTGCTCTTCGCAAGGGATCTTCAATGTCGCGCTGAGCCAGCGGGCAAGCATCGAGGCCTGATTGAAGCCGCGCTGACGCAAGCGCCGATTGGCAAGCGGCACCGGCACCAGTGCGTCCGGTGGCTCCAACCCTTCATTGAATTGATGTTGCAGGGACTGCGCCAGCAGTTCGCCCATCAATCGCCCCAGCGGCCATTTGGCCTGATGTTTGAAACGTGCGATCAGGCTATCGATAGGAAAGTCGTAGGCCCATGGCGCCAGGACCCGCTCGAAGGCCGGCGGCTGCCTGGCGCACTGACCGCAACGTAGCCCGGCCATGGGCAATGGCAAGGCGCAGATACTGCACTGGTCACCCAGCCAGGGCAGTTCGCTCTCGCAGGGGGTGCAAATGGGATGGGGCGTGTCGGTGGTTTCGCCACACAATAGGCAAGATTGTTTGTTTTTTAACCAGATGTAAACCAGTCCATCGTATCGTGGTTGACAGCGCATGACTCTTCCTTAAATATGCCGAACATCCGTGTCGCGCCTGTGGGTATTCCATGTCCCCAGGTGCCAGCCAAGCATAATCAAGGAAATGCCCATGAGCGCCAGCACCACTGCCAACCTGCGTCATGACTGGTCTTTGGCCGAAGTCAAAGCTCTCTTCGTCCAGCCCTTCAATGACCTGTTGTTCCAGGCGCAGACCGTGCACCGCGCGCATTTCGACGCCAATCGCGTTCAGGTGTCCACGCTGCTGTCGATCAAGACCGGCGCCTGCCCGGAAGATTGCAAATATTGTCCGCAGTCCGGCCACTACAACACCGGGCTGGAAAAAGAAAAGTTGCTGGAAGTGCAGAAAGTCCTCGAAGAGGCCGCCCGTGCCAAGGCCATTGGCTCGACCCGTTTCTGCATGGGCGCGGCGTGGAAGCATCCGTCGGCCAAGGACATGCCTTACGTACTGGAAATGGTCAAAGGCGTGAAGGCCATGGGCCTGGAGACCTGCATGACCCTGGGCCGCCTCGATCAGGACCAGACCCAGGCCCTGGCCCAGGCCGGCCTGGACTACTACAACCACAACCTCGACACCTCGCCGGAGTTCTACGGCAGCATCATCACCACTCGTACCTACAGCGAGCGCCTGCAAACCCTGGCTTACGTGCGAGATTCGGGGATGAAGATCTGCTCCGGTGGCATCCTGGGCATGGGCGAGTCCCTGGACGATCGCGCCAACCTGCTGATCCAACTGGCGAACCTGCCGGAGCACCCGGAATCGGTGCCGATCAACATGCTGGTAAAAGTCGCCGGCACGCCGCTGGAAAACGCCGAAGACGTCGATCCGTTCGATTTCATCCGCATGCTCGCCGTGGCGCGGATCCTGATGCCCAAGTCCCATGTGCGCCTGTCCGCCGGCCGCGAAGCGATGAACGAACAGATGCAGGCCCTGGCATTTTTCGCCGGTGCCAACTCGATTTTTTATGGCGACAAACTCCTGACCACTGCCAACCCGCAAGCCGACAAGGACATGCAACTGTTCGCTCGCCTGGGTATCCAGCCCGAAGCCCGGGAAGAACATGCCGACGAAGTGCATCAGGCGGCTATTGAACAGGCGCTGGTGGAGCAGAAGAGCAGCGAGCAGTTCTACAACGCGGCTGTTTGAATACTCCATCGATTTTTGTTTGAAATGCAGAACCCTGTGGGAGCGGGCTTGCTCGCGAAGGCGGAGTGTCAGGCAAAGTAACGTTGGCTGACACACCGCCTTCGCGAGCAAGCCCGCTCCCACAATGGATCTCATCCAGTCTTGATTAACGATTCACCCCGAGGCCTGCATGCCCTTCGATCTCGCCGCACGCCTGGCTGCCCGTCGTGCCGAAAACCTCTATCGCCAACGCCCCCTGCTCGAAAGCCCGCAGGGGCCAGAGGTGGTGGTGGACGGCCAGCCGCTGCTGGCGTTCTGCAACAATGATTACCTGGGCCTGGCCAATCATCCGCAAGTGATCGAAGCCTGGCGCGCCGGAGCGGCGCGATGGGGCGTCGGAGGCGGGGCTTCCCATCTGGTGATCGGCCACAGCGGTCCACATCACGCCCTGGAAGAAGCCCTGGCTGACTTGACCGGCCGCCCGCGGGCACTGCTGTTCACCACCGGCTATATGGCCAACCTTGGCGCTGTCACCGCACTGGTGGGGCAGGGCGATACGGTGCTGGAGGACCGGCTCAACCACGCTTCGTTGCTCGACGCCGGGTTGTTGTCCGGCGCGCGCTTCAACCGTTACCTGCACAACGATGCCCAGAGCCTGGCCAACCGTCTGGAGAAAGCCACCGGCAATACGTTGGTGGTCACCGATGGTGTGTTCAGCATGGACGGCGACATCGCCGATCTGCCGGCCCTGGCCCGTGAAGCCAGGGCCAAGGGCGCCTGGCTGATGGTCGATGATGCCCACGGTTTCGGCCCGTTAGGGGCCAATGGTGGCGGGATCGTCGAACATTTTGGCCTGAGCCAGGATGACGTGCCGGTATTGGTCGGCACCCTGGGCAAAGCTTTCGGCACTGCCGGCGCGTTTGTCGCCGGCAGTGAAGACCTGATCGAAAGCCTGATCCAGTTCGCTCGTCCCTACATCTACACCACCAGTCAACCGCCGGCCCTGGCCTGCGCTACGCTCAAGAGCCTTGAGCTGCTGCGCAGCGAGCATTGGCGGCGTGAACATTTGCAGGTGCTGATCCGCCAGTTTCGCCACGGTGCCGAGCAGATCGGCCTGCAATTGATGGACAGTTTCACGCCGATCCAGCCGATCCTGATCGGCGATGCGGGGCGGGCGATGCGCTTGTCGCAGATGCTGCGTGAGCGGGGGCTGATGGTTACTGCGATCCGCCCACCCACCGTGCCAGCCGGCAGCGCCCGTCTGCGTGTGACCTTGACCGCGGCTCACAGTGAGGCTCAGGTGCAATTGTTGTTGGAGGCATTGGCCGAGTGTTTTGCACAACTGGGACCGGAGCCAAGCCATGCGTGATCGACTGATATTGCTGCCTGGTTGGGGCTTGGGCGTTTCCCCGCTGGAGCCTCTGGCGGCTGCGCTGCAAGGGCTCGATGAACATCTGCGGGTCGAGATCGAGCCGTTGCCGGCCCTGGCCTCAAGCGACCTCAATGAATGGCTCGAGGAGCTGGACGCCACATTGCCCCAGGATGCCTGGTTGGGTGGTTGGTCGCTGGGCGGCATGCTGGCCAGCGAGCTGGCAGCGCGTCGGGGCGAGCGCTGTTGCGGCTTGTTGACCCTGGCGAGCAACCCCTCTTTCGTTGCCCATGATCAATGGCCGAGCGCGATGGCCGGTGAAACCTTTGATGGGTTTCTCGCCGGGTGCGCCGCCGACCCGCGTCAGACCCTCAAGCGCTTCAGTCTGTTGTGCGCCCAAGGCTGCAGCGATCCGCGCGGCCTGTCGCGATTGTTGCTGGCGGGTGCGCCTGTCACTTCGCCCGATGTGTTGATGGCTGGGCTCGAGCTGCTGGCGCAACTGGATACCCGCGCCGCCTTGCAGGGCTTCGGTGGCCCGCAGCTTCACTTGTTTGCCGGGCTCGACGCCCTGGTACCGGCTGAGGCAGCGGCTGAATTGCTGGTGTTGCTGCCAGATGTTGAAATCGGTCTGATCGAACAGACCGGCCACGGATTCCCTCTGGAAGACCCCCACGGTGTGGCGGGGGCGATTCAGGCTTTTTTGCATGAGTCCGATGATGACTGATTTGTCTGTTGCCAAATTGCCCGGTGCCTTGCCGGATAAGCGCCAGGTGGCAGCCTCGTTTTCCCGGGCTGCGACCAGTTACGACAGCGTGGCCGAGCTGCAGCGCGACGTAGGCCAGCAGTTGCTGGACCGGTTGCCCGCCTCGATCGTGCCTGAGCGCTGGATGGACCTGGGGTGTGGCACCGGCTATTTCACGCGGGCGCTGGGTACGCGCTTCGGCGAGGCGACCGGGTTGGCGCTGGATATCGCCGAAGGTATGCTCAACCATGCTCGCCCTCAGGGCGGGGCTGCGCACTTTATAGCCGGTGATGCCGAGCGCCTGCCCTTGCAGGCCTCCAACTGCGATCTGGTGTTCTCCAGCCTGGCGGTGCAGTGGTGCGCGGATTTTGCCACGGTGTTGAACGAAGTCCATCGGGTTTTGAAGCCCGGTGGCGTGTTTGCCTTCACAAGCCTTTGCGTCGGCACGTTGTACGAATTGCGCGACAGCTGGCGTCAGGTGGATGGCCTGGTGCACGTCAACCGTTTTCGCGGGTTCGAAACGTATCAACAGCTATGTGCAGCCAGCGGGCTGAACGTTGTCAGCCTGGAAAACCGTCCCCATGTGATGTATTACCCGGACGTGCGCGGTCTGACCCATGAATTGAAAGCCCTCGGCGCCCACAATCTGAACCCCGGCCGGCCCGGTGGGTTGACGGGCAGGGCGCGGATCCTCGCGCTGGTTGACGCTTACGAACAGTTTCGTCAGGTACAGGGTTTGCCCGCGACCTACCGGGTGGTTTACGCCGTGCTGGAGAAACCGCTATGAGCCAGGCTTATTTCATCACTGGTACCGACACTGACGTGGGTAAGACCACCGTCGCGGCTGGCCTGCTGCATGCTGCGCGACAGGCTGGCATGAGCACCGCCGCGGGCAAGCCCGTGGCCTCCGGTTGCGAAGTAACGCCCAAGGGCCTGCGCAACGCCGATGCCTTGGCGCTGTTGGCCGAATGCTCGGTGCCGCTTGAGTATGCCCAGGTCAATCCGCTGGCGTTCGAACCGGCCATCGCGCCTCACCTGGCCGCGCGGGAAGCCGGCGTGGCCCTGACCGTGCAATCGTTGCTGGGACCGATGCGTGAAGTGTTGGCCCTGGAGGCCGATTTCACGCTGATCGAAGGCGCAGGCGGCTGGCGTGTTCCGTTGGCCGATCAGGACAACCTCTCGGACCTGGCCATGGCGCTGGGGCTGCCGGTGATCCTGGTGGTGGGCGTGCGTCTGGGCTGCATCAGTCACGCCCTGCTGACCGCCGAGGCCATCGCCCGGGACGGCCTGCAACTGGCCGGTTGGGTCGCGAATATCATTGACCCCAAGACATCGCGCCTGGAAGAAAATCTGGCGACCCTGGCCGAACGCCTGCCGGCGCCATGCTTGGGGCGAGTGCCGAAAATCAAGGGTGTCACTGCCGAAGCCGTGGCTGCGCATCTGCACCTGGATTTGCTGGACTACTAAGGTTTTCACTATGGCGAGGCACTGTGCCATTAGTGTTTTTGTCGGGCCTTTTACCCAGGCTTCTGTTTCAATGACCGCTGTCTACCCTTCAAGAAGACGAGTTCTGCCATGGAAATCTCAGGAAATACCGCGTTCTATGCCGGTCTGAGCACGATTCAGACAGGGCAGAACCGTGTCGATCAGGCTTCGAGCCAGATCGCCAACAATACCATCGAGCGTTCGGTCACCAGCCAGTCGTCCGAACTGCAAGCTGATCGGTTGCGGTCGGTGGATCGCAGCCAGCAATCGGACCTGGCCAGCAACATGGTTGAAATGTCCCAAGGCAAATTTCAGGTCGAACTGGGCGTGAACGTGGCCAAGGCATCCGATGAAATGCTCGGTACGTTGATCGACACTTTCGCCTGATTCCCCACCTCAGGTTTGTCAAAACGCCGCGATTATTCGCGGCGTTTTCGTCTCTAACTCCTTCTGGCTCAACTAATCTTTTCCTACGGACGTTGTGAGTGTTTCGCTGCGGTGAATGGCTGTGCCTGGATTTTTTCAGGGACGATGACGAACGGTAAAAGATCGGCGCTTGACAAGATTTAGGCGTAAACGTATGTTTCAAACAACTGTTTGACCGTCACAACAAATCCATGCGGTCGTTCATTCCCGGTTACATCAGCAGAGGTTTATCGCTATGCCTGACTACAAGGCCCCCTTGCGTGATATTCGCTTCGTTCGTGACGAACTGCTTGGCTATGAAGCGCACTATCAGAGCCTTCCGGCTTGCCAGGACGCAACTCCAGACATGGTTGACGCCATTCTTGAAGAAGGTGCCAAGTTTTGTGAGCAGGTGCTGGCACCGCTGAACCGTGTGGGCGACATTGAGGGCTGCACCTGGAGCGAATCCGGTGTGAAGACCCCGAGCGGCTTCAAGGAAGCCTACAAGCAATTCGTCGAAGGCGGCTGGCCAAGCCTGGCCCACGACGTGGAGCATGGTGGTCAAGGCCTGCCGGAGTCCCTGGGCCTGGCGGTCAGCGAGATGGTCGGCGAAGCCAACTGGTCGTGGGGCATGTACCCAGGCCTGTCCCACGGTGCGATGAACACTATTTCCGAGCACGGTACGCCCGAGCAGCAAGAGGCGTACCTGACCAAGCTGGTTTCCGGCGAATGGACCGGCACCATGTGCCTGACCGAGCCGCACTGCGGCACTGACCTGGGCATGCTGCGCACCAAGGCCGAGCCACAGGCCGACGGTTCGTACAAGGTCAGCGGCACCAAGATCTTCATTTCGGCCGGCGAACACGACATGGCCGACAACATCGTCCACATCGTTCTGGCACGTCTGCCGGACGCCCCGGCCGGTACCAAAGGTATCTCGCTGTTCATCGTTCCCAAGTTCCTGCCTAACGCAGACGGTTCCATCGGTCAGCGCAATGCGGTGAGCTGCGGTTCGCTGGAACACAAGATGGGCATCCACGGCAACGCCACCTGCGTGATGAACTTCGACGCGGCCACCGGTTTCCTGATCGGCCCGGCGAACAAAGGCTTGAACTGCATGTTCACCTTCATGAACACCGCACGCCTGGGCACCGCGCTGCAAGGCTTGGCCCACGCCGAAATCGGTTTCCAGGGTGGCCTGAAGTACGCCCGTGACCGCCTGCAAATGCGTTCCCTGACCGGCCCGAAAGCGCCGGACAAAGCCGCCGACCCAATCATCGTGCACCCTGACGTGCGTCGCATGCTGTTGACCATGAAGGCCTTCGCCGAAGGTAACCGGGCGATGGTTTACTTCACTGCCAAGCAAGTGGACATCGTCAAATACGGCGTCGACGAAGAAGAGAAGAAAAAAGCCGATGCGCTGCTGGCGTTCATGACGCCGATCGCCAAGGCGTTCATGACTGAAGTCGGCTTCGAATCGGCCAACCACGGTGTGCAGATCTACGGTGGTCACGGCTTCATCGCCGAGTGGGGCATGGAGCAGAACGTTCGCGACAGCCGCATTTCGATGCTGTACGAAGGCACCACCGGCATCCAGGCCCTCGACCTGCTGGGCCGCAAAGTGCTGATGACCCAGGGCGAAGCGCTCAAGGGCTTCACCAAGATCGTTCACAAGTTCTGCCAAAGCAACGAAGGCAACGACGCGGTCAAAGAGTTCGTAGAACCTCTGGCTGCGCTGAACAAGGAATGGGGCGAACTGACCATGAAGGTCGGTATGGCGGCCATGAAAGACCGCGAAGAAGTTGGCGCGGCCTCGGTGGACTACCTGATGTACTCCGGTTACGCCTGCCTGGCCTACTTCTGGGCTGACATGGCGCGCCTGGCGGCGGAAAAACTCGCCGCCGGCACCACCGAAGAAGCTTTCTACACCGCCAAGCTGCAGACCGCGCGCTTCTACTTCCAGCGCATCCTGCCACGTACCCGCACTCACGTGGCAACCATGTTGTCGGGCGCCAACAACCTGATGGACATGAAAGAAGAAGACTTCGCACTGGGCTACTAAGCCTTAAGCGATTCTTCACAGGCCGCTGTTTCTTCGGGAGCAGCGGCTTTTTTTATGTCCGCCTCCGTCCTCCTGTGGGAGCGAGCCTGCTCGCGATAGCGGTGGGTCAGACACATTAGTATCAACTGACCTATAGCTATCGCGAGCAGGCTCGCTCCCACAGAGAATCTGCGCAGCCATGGGAAAACATTCATCAAACTGAACCCTAAGAAATCACTCCTTCCTGCCGTTACAAGGATGGCAGTGTGATATCTGTCACATCTCGCGTGCCTTAATGCTCCAGTAGCAGGCACAATGCCATCTTTGATCAGCCGGGTCGGAGCTTTACCCTTGCCGCGTTCTTCCGCTGTACGTCTCAGTCATTTCCTACCGTCATTGGTGCTGTTGCTGGCGGGGCTTGCGGCTGCCTACGTCAAGGATCTCAATGTCTTTTTCACCTCCCTGTTCAACGTCCTTCCTACATTGGTGTTGTTGCTAGGAGGTGCGTATTGCGCCGTTTACCGACGTCAGCGTGAGCTGTTTCTGATGATCACGGTGTACATCGCCTACTTCCTGCTGGACACCCAGACCGACTTCTACCGCGACAACGGCAAGGTGCGCGAAGACGCAGCGGTGGTGTTTCACCTCGTCTGCCTGTTGTTGCCGCTGTTGTTTGGCCTGTTCGCCGCGTGGCAGGAGCGGACTCATTTGTTCCAGGACATGGTGGCGCGGTTCGCGGTGCTGCTGATCTTTGGCAGCGTGGCGCTGGCCCTGGAACAAAGTTATCCCCAGGCTCTGCTGTTGTGGCTTTCCGAGATCCGCTGGCCGGCGTTGCACGGTGCCTGGATGAGCCTGATCCAGTTGTCCTACCCGGTGTTCATCGCAGCCTTTGTGTTGCTGGCCTGGCAATACTGGCGCCATCCGCGACCGTTGCATGCCGCGCAATTGGTGGGTTTGCTCGGGGTGTTCTGGATGTTGCCCAAGACCTTCATCCTGCCATTTACCCTGAACATCATGTGCAGCCAGGTGATGCTGATGATCGCGGCGGCGGTCGCCCACGAGGCTTATCAGATGGCGTTCCGTGACGAACTGACCGGCCTGCCGGGGCGTCGGGCGCTGAATGAGCGCATGCAGCGCCTGGGTCGCAATTATGTTTTGGCGATGAGCGACGTGGACCATTTCAAGAAATTCAACGACACCCACGGCCATGACGTGGGTGATCAGGTGCTGCGGCTGGTCGCCAGCAAACTGTCGAAAATCAGCGGCGGCGGTAGGGCTTATCGCTACGGTGGAGAGGAATTTGCGCTGGTATTTGCAGGCAAGACCATCGAGGAGTGCATGCCTCATCTGGAGGTCATTCGCGAATCCATCGCGAACTACAGCATCCAACTACGCAATCCCGACAGTCGTCCCCAGGATGATCAACAAGGTCGCCAGCGTCGTGCCGGTGCCGGGGCATCCAGTGTATCGGTGACGGTCAGCATCGGCGTGGCCGAACGCATCGAACAGCGCACCCCCGAAGAAGTGCTCAAGTCCGCCGACCAGGCGCTCTACAACGCCAAGGGGGCCGGGCGTAACTGTGTGATGGCCTATGGGCAGAACCGTCGCGGTGCGGTACGCATGGAAGCTGCCGCGGGTTGAGTGATGACGGCGCATTCAGCGTCTGGACTGTGATTGTGAGCCTCGGTGGCCGGCAGTAGGTTTGAACGACCTGTTACCGGAGAAGACCACCATGCCCGAGTACAAAGCCCCGCTGCGCGACATGCGCTTTCTGATCGATCACGTCTTCGATTTCCATGGCCGCTATGCTGAACTGGGAGCCGGCGATGCCAGCCCGGACATGGTCAGCGCCATTCTCGAAGAGGGCGCCAGGTTCTGTGAGAACGTGCTGGCGCCGCTCAATCGCTCCGGTGACGAAGAAGGCTGCCATTTCGACAATGGCGTGGTCACCACGCCTACCGGCTTCAAGCAGGCGTTTGCACAGTACGTGGAGGGCGGCTGGCACGGGCTGGCGGCGGACCCGGCTTACGGCGGCCAAGGATTGCCCAGTTCCCTGGGCCTGGTCATCAGCGAAATGGTCGGCTCCAGCAACACGTCCTGGGGCATGTACCCAGGCCTGACCCACGGTGCCATGTCGGCCATTCATGCCCACGGCACCGAAGAACAGAAACAGGCCTACCTCACCAAGCTCACGGCCGGTCAATGGACCGGCACGATGTGCCTCACCGAAGCTCATTGCGGCACGGACCTGGGCATCATCAAAACCCGCGCCTTGCCTCAGGCCGACGGCAGCTACGCGATTACCGGCAGCAAGATTTTCATTTCCGCCGGCGAACACGACATGAGCGACAACATCATTCATCTGGTGCTCGCCAAACTGCCGGATGCACCTGCCGGGACCAAGGGCATCTCGCTGTTCATCGTGCCCAAGTTCCTGCCTGACGCCAATGGCGAAGCGGGACCGCGCAATGGCGTTTCCTGCGGGTCGATCGAACACAAAATGGGCATCAAGGCTTCCGCCACCTGCGTGCTTAATTTCGACGGGGCCAAGGGATTCTTGATCGGCGAGCCGAACAAGGGGCTGAACTGCATGTTCACCATGATGAACCATGCCCGGCTGGGCACCGGCATGCAGGGCCTGTGCCTCGGGGAAGCGAGCTTCCAGGGCGCAATCAAATATGCCAACGACCGTTTGCAGATGCGCTCGCTGACCGGTCCCAAGGCGCCGGAAAAAGCCGCCGATCCGATCATCGTCCACCCCGATGTGCGCCGGATGTTGCTGACCATGAAAGCCTTCAACGAAGGCAACCGGGCACTGACTTACTTCACTGCGCAACTGTTGGACATCGCCCACCTGAGCAGCGACGAAACCGCCCGCCAGGAGGCCGAAGACCTGCTGGCGTTCCTCACCCCGATCTGCAAGGCCTTCATGACCGACACGGGGTTGGAGGTGACCAACCACGGCATGCAAGTGTTTGGCGGTCATGGCTTCATACGCGAATGGGGCATGGAGCAACTGGTGCGAGACTGTCGCATTGCGCCGATCTACGAAGGCACCAATGGTATCCAGGCGCTCGATTTGCTGGGGCGCAAAGTGTTGGGCAGCCAGGGCAAGTTGCTGCGAGGGTTCACCAAAATCGTCCATAAGTTCTGCGCCGCCAACGCTGAACATTCGCAGCTCAAGGATTACGTCGCGCAACTCAACGGGCTCAACCAGCAATGGGGCGAACTGACCACCCGGGTTGGCATGGCGGCCATGAAGAATCCGGATGAAGTGGGTGCCGCCTCCGTGGACTATCTGATGTACAGCGGCTACATCATCCTGGCCTATCTGTGGTTGCGCATGGCGTTGGTGGCCCAGGCGCAACTTGACGCGGGCGAAGGTGACGCGGATTTCTGTCGGGGCAAACTGGCGACCTGTGAGTTTTACTTCAAGCGCCTGCTGCCCAGGACCGCCGCTCATCGGGCCGCGGTTGAGGCGGGGAGCGATTGCTTGATGAAGCTGCCAGCGGAGTTGTTTGCCCTCTGATATGAGGGGACAAGGATCGCAGGCTTCGCCAGCTCCTACAGGGAGTACGCGCTCTTCTGTAGGAGCTGGCGAAGCCTGCGATCTTTTCCGTAATGACTAAAAATAACAAAACAGTCACTGGCTGACCCTATGTGTCGCAAAAGTTGTTGGGGTACACTCGGACCACTGCAAAAACCGTTTTCTTACGAACCAATTGTTTAGATCCTGCGAGGTTTGCCATGGCTGACTACAAAGCGCCCCTGCGCGATATGCGCTTCGTCCTCAATGAAGTGTTCGAGGTCGCGAAACTCTGGGCTCAACTGCCGGCGCTGGCCGAGACCGTAGATGCTGAAACCGTCGAGGCGATTCTCGAGGAAGCCGGCAAAGTCACCAGCAAAAGCGTCGCCCCCCTCAGCCGTGCGGCGGACGAAGAAGGTTGCCACTGGGCTGACGGTGCCGTCACCACGCCCGCCGGTTTCCCACAGGCCTATAAGACTTACGCCGAAGGCGGCTGGGTCGGCGTCGGTGGTGATCCGACCTACGGCGGCATGGGCATGCCCAAGGCTGTTTCGGCTCAGGTCGAAGAAATGGTCAACTCCGCCAGCCTGTCCTTCGGCCTGTATCCCATGCTGACCGCCGGGGCTTGCCTGTCGATCAATGCCCACGCCAGTGAAGAGCTCAAAGCAGCCTACCTGCCGAACATGTACGCCGGTGTCTGGGCCGGTTCCATGTGCCTGACCGAGCCGCATGCTGGTACAGACCTGGGCATCATTCGCACCAAGGCCGAACCTCAGGCCGATGGTTCCTACAAGGTCAGCGGCACCAAGATCTTTATTACGGGTGGCGAACACGACCTCACCGAAAACATCATCCACCTGGTGCTGGCAAAGTTGCCGGACGCACCGGCAGGCCCGAAAGGCATCTCGCTGTTCCTGGTGCCCAAGTTCATGGTCAATGCCGACGGCAGTCTGGGTGCGCGTAACGCGGCCAATTGCGGGTCGATCGAACACAAGATGGGCATCCAGGCGTCCGCCACCTGTGTGATGAACTTTGACGACGCCGTGGGTTATCTGGTGGGCGAGCCGAACAAAGGCCTGGCGGCGATGTTCACCATGATGAACTACGAGCGTTTGGGTGTGGGTATCCAAGGCCTGGCCACCGGTGAACGTTCCTACCAGAACGCCATCGAATACGCGCGTGACCGCCTGCAAAGTCGTTCGCCAACCGGTGCGCAGAACAAAGACAAAGTCGCTGACCCGATCATCGTCCACCCGGACGTGCGCCGGATGTTGCTGACCATGAAAGCCTCGAACGAAGGTGGCCGGGCATTTTCCACATACGTGGCGATGCAACTGGACACCGCCAAGTTCAGCGAAGACCCGGCCACCCGCAAGCGCGCCGAAGATCTGGTGGCCTTGCTGACCCCGGTGGCGAAGGCGTTCCTGACGGATCTGGGACTGGAAACCACTGTCCATGGCCAGCAGATTTTCGGCGGTCACGGTTACATTCGCGAATGGGGTCAGGAGCAACTGGTGCGTGACGTGCGCATCACCCAGATCTACGAAGGCACCAACGGTATCCAGGCGCTGGATTTGGTAGGGCGCAAGATCGTCGGCAGTGGCGGGGTGTTCTACAAGCTGTTCGCTGACGAAATCCGCCACTTCACGGCTACCGCGAGCAGTGATCTGGCCGAGTTCACCAAGCCGTTGAACGACGCTGTCGGTACGCTGGATGAACTGACCGAATGGCTGCTGGACCGGGCCAAAAGCAACCCGAACGAAATCGGCGCGGCTTCAGTGGAATACCTCCAGGCGTTCGGCTACACCGCCTATGCCTATATGTGGGCACTGATGGCCAAGGCCGCCTTGGGCAAAGAAGCGCAGGATGATTTCTATGCGAGCAAATTGGGTACGGCGCGGTTCTACTTCGCCCGCTTGCTGCCGCGTATTCATTCGTTGAGTGCTTCAGTGAAGGCGGGTAGCGAGTCGCTGTTCCTGCTGGACGCTGGGCAATTCTGAAATTCACCGCGATGTAAGCAAATGCTTACATCGCGTGCTGGCGTTTTCCCTCTATCGGCCAATTGGATCCAGGGCTAATCTACTTCACATGGACGTCGCGCAGGATGCGCAAAGCAACAACACGGACACGTAGGATTCTGCCAGGATGGCGGAGCGAAATGGATGTCAGGGAAACAGTCTGCAAAGCCCCGCTTCGGCGGGGTTTTCTTTTGTCCGCGTTTTTATTTTTCCGCGCTTTATCCCTTCTGGATGGCTTCTCACTGAACCCTGACGAGCGGTCGGGTGTCCATGAGCTATATGGCAATGTGGCCATCGCCCCTCAGGAGTCATCCATGGATATCATTCGAATCATCATCGCCATTCTGCTGCCGCCGTTGGGTGTGTTTCTGCAAGTCGGTTTCGCCGGGGCGTTCTGGCTGAATATTCTGCTGACTCTGTTGGGTTACATCCCGGGCATCGTGCACGCGGTGTACATCATCGCCAAGCGTTGAGAATTCATAGCTGTAGATAACCTGTGGGAGCGAGCCTGCTCGCGATAGCGGTAGATCCAGTCAACATCTCCATGGACTGATCCACCGCTATCGCGAGCAGGCTCGCTCCCACATTTGGTTTTGCATTTGCCCTATAGGGGCCCATCCATCACCCTGCGATAGAACAACCATTCATGCTCCAGCGCATGAGCCTGGTTGATCGCCTTGCGAAAGCCATGGCGCTCATCGGCGTAGTAATGTGCTTCTACCGCGATACCGTTGTCCTCCAGTGCCTCGACCATATCGCGTGTCTGCTGTGGCACGACCACGGCATCCAGTTCACCCTGGAAAAATATCACTGGGGCGCGGATCTGATCAGCGTGCAGCAGTGGTGTGCGGTCCCGGTAGCGTGCGGCGTCCTGTTGCGGGTCGCCGATCAGCCAGTCCAGATAATCGCCTTCGAATTTGTGCGTGGCGCGGCTAAGGGCGATGGGGTCGCTGACGCCATAGAGACTGGCGCCGGCACGGAACACGTCATGGAACGCCAGGGCGCAAAGAGTGGTATAGCCCCCGGCACTGCCGCCACGAATGAACGCGCAACGGCCATTGATCAGGCCTTGCTCCTCCAGGTATGCAACCACGGCACAGGCATCCTCGACATCCACCACGCCCCAGTTCAAATACAGCGCCTGTCGATAGGCTCGGCCGTAACCGCTGCTGCCGCGATAATTGAGGTCGGCGACGGCAAAGCCGCGCTGGGTCCAGTACTGGATGCGCGGATCAAAGATGGGATAACACGCCGAGGTCGGTCCGCCATGGATGAACACCACCAGCGGCGGCTTTTCTTCGGCGTTCATGGCCGGGTAAAAGAACCCGTGGGCTAGGCTGGAAGCCGAGGGATAGCGCAGGGTTCGGGGGCGACTGATGTGTTCGGCGGGCAGCGGTGCGACGCCACCGGCAAGCGTCACCACTGCATGGCTTTGCCGGTCAATGGCAATCACCGCCGACGGGCTGACTGGCGAAGCGGCGATGGCATAAATGAACCGCTCATCGAGTGCCAGGCTGCGGAAACGCGAATAGGGGCCGGTGAAATCCTCGTATACGCCGTCGCTGCGGCAGAGGCCCAGTCGTCCGAACCCCGCCTCGGTCCAGCTCGCCAGGTAATCTCGTTCGCCCAGCGGCAGCCACGTACAGCCGCCCAGTTGCCAGGGCGCAGGGGCGTGATCGGCTTCGGCGGCGGGCAGCGGCTCCAGGCCGTCGGCGGATTCAATCCAGGGTTGCCAATAACCGTCACGATCATTCAGGCAATAGAGGCGACTGCAATCATCAAAACGCGGTTGCTGAATGGACTCCTCGTTAGCGCTGCCCGCTACGCAACGCGGTTCGCCCCAGGCACCCGCGTTGCGCTCGGCCAGCATCAGTCTCGTTGACGTCCACGGTTGATGGGGGCGGCTCCACTCAATCCAGGCCAGCCGTCGACCATCCGGACTCAAGGTCGGCGCAGCGTAGAAGTCCGCACCTTCGGCCAGCAGATGGCGCTGACGATCTGCCAGGCCGATCGCGATCAGGCGATGCTGATTGGCCTGCTCCTCCACCGCCAGCACCTGGCCGCAAGCGAAGTGAAGATCACCATATCGACACTCCCCTGAGGTCAGCGCCACGGGCTGTTCGCCGGCCAGCGATTGGTAGTACACCTGTTGGTCGGCTTCATTGACGAACAGCACACCGTCGTCGCTCAGGCAGAACGATCCGCCGCCGTATTCATAAACCCGGCTACGCGCACTGAACCCGTCCGGGGTCAGGCATCGTGCCTTGGCCTCCTGCCAGTGCCAGATCCGGCAGGCACCGTCTTCGGGACGGTATTCATTCCAGAACAGTCCAAGGGGCCCGGCCTGCAGTTCAGCGAAGTCGATACCTGCCGCAACGGCCTGGGTGGCGCTGAAAGAATCAGCCTTTAACGATGAGGCGTGAGTTTCGTTCATTGCGAAAGGCCAGTTGCTCAATGGTTTGCGTGGCATGCTCGGCATCTTCCCGAGCCTGAAGAATCACACCGTGATGTGCGGATTTGCTGCACACCGGGTCGGCATTGCTCGCGTCGCCCGTGAGCATGAAGGCCTGGCAGCGACAGCCGCCGAAGTCCTTTTCTTTTTCATCACACGAGCGGCATGGCTCGGGCATCCAATCATAGCCGCGGAAACGATTGAAGCCGAACGAGTCGTACCAGATGTGCTGCATGCTGTGGTCGCGCACGTTGGGAAATTGCACCGGCAGTTGGCGGGCGCCGTGGCAGGGTAATGCGGTGCCGTCCGGGGTGACGGTCAGGAAAATGCTGCCCCAGCCGTTCATGCAGCCCTTGGGGCGTTCTTCGTAATAGTCCGGGGTGACAAAGATCAGCTTGCACGGATTGCCTTGCGCTTCCAGCTTGGCGCGATACTCGTTGGTGACACGCTCGGCGCGCACCAGTTGCTCCCGGGTTGGCAACAGGCCGACGCGGTTGAGCTGCGCCCAGCCGTAGAACTGGCAGGTGGCGAGCTCGACGAAGTCGGCTTCCAGGGCGATGCACAGCTCGATAATGCGGTCGATCTTGTCGATGTTGTGCCGATGGGTGACGAAGTTCAGCACCATCGGATAGCCGTGGGCCTTGACCGCCCGGGCCATTTCCAGTTTTTGCGCGAAGGCTTTCTTTGAACCGGCCAGCAGGTTGTTCACCTGTTCGTCGCTGGCCTGGAAACTGATCTGGATGTGGTCGAGGCCGGCCTTTTTGAAATCGCTGATTTTCTGTTCGGTCAAACCGATGCCGGAGGTGATCAGGTTGGTGTAGAAACCCAGGCTGCGCGCCTCGGCGATCAGTTCGGCCAGGTCCTGGCGCACCAGCGGCTCGCCGCCGGAAAAGCCCAATTGAGCGGCGCCCATCTCACGAGCCTCGCGAAACACCTTGAACCACTGCTCAGTACTCAGCTCCTTGCCCTGCTCGGCGAAGTCCAGCGGATTGGAGCAGTACGGGCATTGCAACGGGCAACGGTAGGTCAGCTCGGCCAGCAGCCACAGCGGCAGGCCGACTTCAGGCTTGGGTGGCAGGCTTGTGGCGTCAGACAAGTTCGATCCAATGCTCTGCACGGGCGACCTCCATGAATTGCTCGATGTCGTCACCGAGTTCCGGCACGTCGGGGAACTGTTTGGCCAACTCGCCAATGATGGCGGCCACATCCCGTTCACCGTCGATCAGGCCGCCAATCAGCGAAGCGCTGTCGTTGAGCTTGATCATGCCTTCAGGATAGAGCAGCACGTGGCCCTTCTGTGCCGGCTCGTACTGGAAACGATAGCCGGGGCGCCAGCGTGGGGTCTTGCTGCGGTCGAAACTCATAAGGTAATTCCTTTGTGCCACACCCGTTGCCCGGTCACGCTGTGATAGGGCGGGCGGTTCAATTCGTAGGCCATGCTCATGGCATCGAGCATGCTCCAGAGGATGTCCAGTTTGAACTGGAGAATCTCCAGCATGCGCTCCTGGCCTTCGCGGGTGGTGTAATGCTGCAAGGTAATCGCCAGGCCATGCTCCACGTCTCGCCGGGCCTGGCCCAGGCGGGTGCGGAAGTATTCGTAGCCGGCGGGGTCGATCCAGGGGTAATGCTGCGGCCAGCTGTCCAGGCGCGACTGATGGATCTGCGGTGCGAACATTTCGGTCAGGGAGCTGCTGGCGGCTTCCTGCCAAGAGGCGCGGCGGGCGAAGTTGACGTAGGCATCCACCGCGAAGCGCACGCCTGGCAGCACCAGTTCCTGGGAGCGTAGTTGATCGGGATCCAGGCCAACCGCCTGACCCAGCCGCAACCAGGCTTCGATGCCGCCGTCTTCGCCGGGCGCGCCATCATGGTCGAGCAGGCGCTGGATCCACTCGCGGCGGATCTCCCGGTCCGGGCAGTTGGCCAGGATCGCGGCATCCTTGAGCGGGATGTTCACCTGGTAGTAAAAACGGTTCGCGACCCAGCCCTGGATCTGCTCGCGAGTGGCGCGGCCTTCATACATCGCCACGTGATACGGGTGATGAATGTGGTAATACGCGCCCTTGGCACGCAGGGCCGCTTCGAACTCGGCGGGGGACAGGGGGGTGTCAGTCATTTCGGTTCTCCGGGTAATTCCCGTGGATTCTGTGGCGTCAGGGTTGGTCCCATCGCGAGCAGGCTCGCTCCCACACTCGATCTGTAGCGCATGAAATATCCGGTACGACTCAAACTACTGTGGGAGCGAGCCTGCTCGCGATGGCGTCTCATCAGCCAGCAGCGATTGGCTGACACAGCGCACCCACTCCCACAATCGTCGCGCCCGTCCTACAACTCAATACTCATTCCGTCGTAAGCCACTTCGATCTTTCGACGTACAAGCTCAGCTCGCTCGGGCGAGTCTTCGTCGAGAATCGGGTTGGTATTGTTGATATGAATAAGGACCTTGCGCTGATTGGGCAGTTGCTCCAGCACTTCGATCATCCCGCCAGGCCCGTTCTGTGCCAGGTGGCCCATTTCCCGACCGGTGCGGGTGCCGACGCCCCGACGCTGCATTTCATCGTCGTCCCACATCGTGCCGTCCACCAGCAGGCAATCGCTGGCGGCCATGATCTCCAGCAACGGCCCGTCGACCTTGCCCAGGCCCGGGGCGTAGAACAGTTTGCCGCCGGTGCGCAGGTCTTCGACGATCAGGCCGATGTTGTCGCCCGGATGCGGATCGAAGCGATGCGGTGAATAGGGCGGCGCGGCGCTGCGCAGCGGCAGGGGAGTGAAGCGCAGGTTCGGGCAGGCCGGGATGGTGAACGGCTGGTCGAGTTCGATGCGGTTCCAGCTCAGCCCGCCGTTCCAGTGGGTCAGCATGTTGAACAGCGGAAAACCCGTGCTCAGGTCTTCATGAACCATGTCGGTGCACCAGACTTGATGCGGGCAGCCTTCGCGCAGGCTGAGCAGGCCGGTGGTGTGGTCGATCTGGCTGTCCATCAGAATAATGGCGCCGATACCGGTGTCCCGCAGTGCCCGACCCGGTTGCATCGGGGCGAACCCTTGGAGCTGGGCGCGAATGTCCGGGGAGGCATTGCACAGCACCCAGTTCACGCCATCATCGGAAATGGCGATGGACGACTGGGTGCGTGCCTGGGCTCGCAGGCTGCCGTTGCGAAAACCTGCGCAATTGGCGCAGTTGCAATTCCACTGAGGGAAACCGCCGCCGGCGGCGGAACCTAGAATCTGGACAAACATGGCCGCTCCATTTGCAAACCGAAATAAAAAACGCCCCGGCTGACCGAGGCGTTGTGCTGCGCGTTCAACCGCCTGCAGCAATCAACGGCTGGCGAAGTACATGGTGACTTCGAAACCGATACGCAGGTCGATATATGCGGGTTTGGACCAAGACATGGAAATACTCCTTTAGGTGGGATGTTGTCATCAGGATGGGTCGGTTGAGACCTATACATATAGTCCACCTCCGAAGGGAGATGTTCAGATGCTTAGGCGGCTATGTTACTAAATCTGACATATTCGTTGGCCGCAATTCTCTGAGAAAGCTCATTGCACAGACGGTAATGATCACGGCACCGCGTTCCAGGGCTCTCCAGGGCAGGCTCCATTAGTCAGGCAGTAGCGTGCACTTTCAGCGCTAAGCAGATGCCGCACGGCGTCCATCAGCTGTTTTCGATCCACACGCATGATGGCATCGGACAATTGCTCAAGATAATCCGACGGGTGGCCAGCGAGTTTGCCCTGCCAGAGCAGTTCGGCCGCTTGGGCGCAGGGCAGGGTGGCGCTCTGGAACTGGGCGGCGAGGGCCTGCTGCTGACTGGCTAGCGTCGAATCGTCGAGCTGCCGGAGCAGGTCCGGCAGGCCGCTCAGGAACTGGTCGATATGGGCGATCAACTGGGCCGCCGAGGTGTTGGGTGATTGGACACCAAACAACAAAGCGGTTTGCCCATCGATCTGCTTCACACCGCTGAACACCGCATAACCCAACTGCAACTCGACCCGCAGGCGCTGGTAAAACGGTGTTTGACACAGCTGTGCCAGCAACCGCCATGCGGCTTCGTCGGGCAGGGTTCGGGTAGGCGTGGGACAAAACAACAACACGGCCTGTTCGTCGCCGTGGGTCTGAAGGGTGTGCCAGATCGGCTGCCCGCAAGGGGAGGTCGGTTGGGCTTGCTGGGCGGCAATGCCGGGCACCCGGGCCAGCGCCGGGCCGATTGCTCCCTGAGTGGCGGCCGACAGGCCCATGGCCAATCCGTCCCACTGCGCCGTCGTCCACACGTTAGGGGCGCTCTCGGTCAGCGCCAAGGCTGATGATTGGGCGTTTTGCTGGCAATGATTCGGTAGCTCCTTCAACAGGTGCCGAATCGGCATCAGCGGCGTTTCGTTCCTCGCTGGCGTCGGCGGCAGCGGTTGTTCCAGCTTCGTCAGAATGTGCTCAAGCACCAAGGGCATCGGTGCCTGCAAGCCAACCAGCTTCAGCAGCCACTGGTTGGCGCAGGACTCAAAGGTGACTTCCACGCCGGCCTGACGCGCATCTTCACGCAGATCCTGCAGATGCCGATCAAGTTTGGTCGAGAGGTCGAGCGGGGGCAGCGTCGTCAGTCGCCAGCGCAGATACACCGCGCCTTGCGGGGTGTTGTCCGCCAGCCCTTGGCTGAACTGCATGGGGGAGCGTTCCCGTCGGCCGCGGGAGCGGTCCTGGGCGAAGGTGCGCAGACCGCGATGGGCGCTGGTCTGGCCGCGTATCAAACCGGTACGGGGGGCTTCGCTGGCCATTTGCAGGAACGGGTTGGGCGCGGGCAGTTGCCATTGCCCGGTGACGCTCTGCGCCGCGTGCAATTGCTTGAGGATTTCCCTGAGCCGTGACAGATCGTTTTCCGACAGTCGAACATCGCGATCTTCATTGTCCCAACGGGCCAGTTGCAAGGCCGTCGCCGTCTCCTGCCAACGTTGCAGCCGTGCGGTGAACTCATTGCGCAAGGACGCCCAGTCGTCCTGGGCAGCGAAAAAACCCAACCAATCGTGCAGCAATGGCCGAATGTCGTTCGGCGTTTGGTCGTTGTCGAGTTTGAACTCGATGTGCAACAGCGCTTGCTCGGCAAACTCGTACAGCGTCGAAGCCTTGAGGCTGTCAGCCAGACCGCGCTGACGCAAGGTGGCGAGCAGGCCGCCCGGTTTACTGTTGTTCAGCCAGGTGCAGAGAAAGTCCATGGCTTGCGGCGAGGCGACCGGTAAACCTTCGAAGGCGCACAGCAGGTCGAGTCGTCCTGTACTGACCTGTTGATAACCGGCCTGGTGCGATGCCATCAGCTCCGGCGCTGGCTGCCGGGTGACCGCTTCACCCGCAGGCACATCGCCGCTGAACTGCTCGGCCAGTGCCTTCAAGGCGTCGATGCTTTGCGGGCCCGCCAGACTCAGCGTCATTTGGCCGCTCTGGTAGAACCTTCGATAAAAGTCCTGCAGTGCCCTTTGGAATTCGGCCTGCTGCACCGCAAGACTGTCGCGATTGCCCGCATGGAAACCCCGCAGTGGATGAGCTGCGGACAGTCCTTCGTGCAGGGCCACTTGTCGCTGGGCCGTGGGGTCCTGGGACCAGGCGATGAATTCCGCGTGCAGCACTTCCCGTTCGCGCAATTGGTCGGCTTCATCCAGGCGCGGATGGGAGAGCATGTCCCCCAGTCGTTCCAGACCGCCGGCAAAGGCCGCCGGCGGTAATTCGAAGAAGAAATCGGTGGTGCGTTCGCTGGTGCGGGCATTGACCTGGCCACCATGCCGTTGCACGTAGGCCATCAGGTTCTGCTCTGTGGGAAACCGCTCAGTGCCGAGGAAGAAAAGATGCTCGAGCAAGTGCGCCAGTCCCGGCCAGGCGAGCGGCGCATCATGGCTGCCGACCGCCACCCGCAACACCGCAGCGCTGCGCTTGAGGCCGGGGACATGGCGCAATGTCACTCGCAAGCCGTTGGCCAGGGTTTCAGTGTGGGGGCGAAAGGAATCGACGGCCGACATGAGCGTTTCCAGAACAGAGAAGCGCTCATGCTAGCGGATTAGGGGGCGTTCTCAATCAGTGTTTGTTCAAGTCGTCGTAAAGCTCAGGGCGGCGGTCATGCAGGTAGTTGTAGGCCGCACGGCAATCCTCCATCAGTTGCCGATCCAGGTCACCTACGATCAAGGCCTCGTCCAGCCCGGCAAGGGCAGGGCGGCTGCCATCCGGGGCGGCGATGCTGCTTTGGCCGCAGTACTGCAATTCACCTTCATGACCGCAATAGTTGGCGTAAGCCACAAAACACTGGTTCTCGATGGCCCGGGCGCGCACGGTGACATCGGCGATGAACTCGTAGGGCTGCATGTTGGCGGTGGGCACCAGGATCAGTTCGGCGCCGGCCAGGGCCAGGCGCCGGGCGTTTTCCGGAAACTCCAGGTCATAACAGATCAGAAAGCCGAGCTTCCAGCCGTTAAGCTCGACGATGGGCAGCTCGCTATCGCCAGCGCTGAACATCGCGTGATCCAGATCGCCAAACAGGTGACTTTTTCGATAATTTGCCAGGCGTTCGCCGTGGGCGTCGATCAGTTGCACCGCGTTGTAAATCTGCCCATCTTCGCTACGTTCCGGGTAGCCATAGGCGATCGCCAGACCGGCTGCCTTGGCGATGCGAGCGATCTGCTGCGCCCATTCGCCGTTGTAGACCTCGGCCAATACATTCACCGCGTCGACACCAATGTTGTAGCCGGTCAGGAACATTTCCGGTAACACCAACACATCGGCACCCCTGGCCTCCAGCGCCACCTGATGCAGGCGTTGCAGGTTGGCGGCCGGGTCCAGCGGCAGCGGTGAGCATTGGTAAAGGGCTACACGCATCAAAAACTCCTTTTATTCGGGCAGGGCGATCGGACCGATTTCGTCGAACACGTCACCTGGCCCCGGGTTCTCGGGGTGAGTTTCACCGCCGAAGTGCTTCATGATTCCCCACACGGCATTGAGTGAGGTTTGTACCGCGCCCTCAACCCAGGCCGGTGTCCATGAGACGTCATCGCCGGCGATAAAGATCCCTCGCTGTTCGGCCGGCATGTCGTCCTGCATGAAATGTGCGTACATGCGCTGGTTGTAGCGATAGTGGCCGGGCAGAGCACCTTTGAATGCGCCGAGGAAATGCGGGTCGGCTTCCCAGGACACGGTGATCGGATCGCCGATGATCCGTGCGGCGATGTCCACCTTGGGATAAATCTTCTTCAAGGCATCGAGCGCCAGCTTCACGCGCTTTTCCACCGGATGGGGGAGCATTTTCAGCGCATCGCTCATCCACGAGTACGACAGGCAAATGACCCCTGGCTTGTCATCGCCATTGTCGAACAGATAGGTGCCACGGGTGAGGCGATCGGTGAGGGTCATGCTCATCAGGTCGCGGCCGGTTTCCGGATCCTTGTCCTTCCAGAACGGTCGGTCGACCATCACGAAAGTCTTCGACGATTGCATGTAGCGGGTGCGGTCCAGGGCCATCCACATTTTTTGCGAGAACAGCGCCTCTTCGCATTCGATCTGAGTGGTCAGCAGCCAGCTTTGGCAGGTGACCAGCACCGCAGCATATTCGCGGGTGTTGTCCCACACGTCGGTCACGCTGAACCGGCCATCGTCGGCGCGCGCGATGCGCTTGACACCGCTGCGCGGGGCGCCCAGGTGCAACGAGTTGAGGCTGGTACCTTCTGGCCAATGCGCGCAGCGCTCCGGCACATGTTTCCAGATGCCATGGGGCACCTGCTCGACACCGCCAACCACCAGGTGCTGATGATCGTCGCAATTGGTCATCACCACGCGGAAGATTTCCAGCATCGAATTGGGAAAGTCCGAATCCCAGCCGCCGGTGCCGAAACCAACCTGGCCGAATACTTCACGGTGCTGGAACGAGAGTTTGGCAAACGCCTTGGAGGTGGCGACGAAGTCGTAGAAAGTGCGGTCGTCCCACAGGGGGACCAGGGTGTTCCACAGTTCCTTGAGGCGTGGCACGTCGCGGTCGCGAATCGCCTGCTGGATATCGCCGAAGCGCGAACCGTCCTCCAGCGCATCCGCCCAGGCGTCGGCCACTTCCTGGAACAATGCCGGCAGGTCGGCCAACTTTTGTGCGTAGTAGGTCTGGCCTTCCAGATCGATGACGGTACTGCCCGAGGCCGGGGTCAATGGGTTGGGAAACGGTTTGGTCTCCAGGCCCAGTTTGTCGACGTAGTGATAGAACGCCGTGGACGACACCGGAAACCGCATGCCCCCCAGCTCGGCAATGACACCCTCGGCGCCGTTGAACGCCTGTGAGCGCAGGCGCCCACCCATCTTCGACGCTTCGTAGACCACCGGCTTGAGGCCCAGCTTCATCAACTCGTAGGCCGCCACCAGGCCGGCGATCCCGGCGCCGACAATCGCGACTTCCGCCCCGTGGTTGTGGGCGGGAATACTGCCCAGGCCGGCGGGATGCTCGATCCAGTCGTCAAAAGCGAAAGGAAAGTCCGGCCCGAAAATGGTGATGGGCTTCTTGCCGTCTGCTGGGTGGCGATTGTTCTTGTTCATGGCTGACCTTGATTGGGCGACTCGACGCGGCTTGCGCGTCTGAGTATAGGAAAGATGCCAGCCATTCTAGAGAGGGTGAAACACGTTAATAAGACGCAATGTGTCGTCGTTATGAATGATTTGTAGTCATTTTGATGTATCCATTGATCCTAATGACGAAACATAGTCCCGGTAGGAGCGAGCTCGTGCGTGATAGCGGCATGCTGGTCAGGGAGACGTAGCCGGCCCGACGGCACCGCGTGCATATTAAGTCGCACGCGCTAGACCGGCTGTCCCCGATCGATCTTGCTGCTGAGGATGATCGAAGTGGTGGTTTTCTCCACCCCATCCACACTGCCAATCTGATCCAGTAACTGATCCAGCTGCTCCGGTGAATCCGTGCGCAGCCAGGCCACATAGTCGAATTCGCCACTGACCGCACACAGTTGCTGGACCTGGGCCATCGCACTCAAGCGCCGCAGCACGTCCTTGCCGGAGCGCGGTTGAACCTTGATGCCGACATAAGCCTGCAACCCGCCGTCAATCACCCGCTGCCCCAGACGCACGCCGTATCCGGTAATGACCCTGGTTTTTTCCAGCCGCGCCAGCCGCGACGTCACGGTTGTGCGGGCGATGCCCAATTGTCGGGCGAGCATGGCGACGCTTTCCCGGGCATTGATTTGCAGGGCGGCAATCAGTTGGCGGTCGATTTCGTCGAGGACGGGAGGGCGGGCGTCAGACAAGGTGGGCTCCGGCGTGGATATCGGTGGCTGGCATGTTACAGGCTCGCATGCCTTTGCCACCTAATCCATTGGGATGCGGTCGGGAAATGCCTGCCGCCATGATGTTGGTCATGGCGACAGTATCCGCAGAGTTGACGATGCGGGTATCAACTCGTTTCAGATGTGGCCGCAGCCCAATCCAGGCTGCGACCGGGCCAGGGTCATTTCCAGCGATTGATATCCCATGCCTTGCGGTCGAGATCGAGATCGGGGAATTTTGCCGGATCAAATACCGGCCTTGCCACACCGGCTTTCAACTGCGCGCGGAAGTCGTTGATCACCCGTATTGCAGTAGGGAACAGCATCAGAATCGCAATCAGGTTCACAAGTGCCAGAATGCCCATCATCGGGTCTGAGAAGAAGAACACCGAGGTGGCGTTCGGGGCCGCGGCGCCGAGGAAAATCAAGCCCAGAATAAACACGCGCAGCACCAGCAGGGCTGGTTTCGATTTGGTGATTGCCGCAAGTGCGTTCTCACCCAGATACACGTTGTAAATGATGGACGAGAAAGCGAAGAGCAGGATCGCCAGGCTCAACGCGTAGCGCGACCACTCACCAAAATGGTTGGCCAGTGACTGCTGTGTCAGCACGACACCGTCAATACCTGTGGCACCGGCAACATAGACGTCACCCAGCAGGATGATGAAAGCCGTGCACGAGCAAATCACGATCGTGTCGATGAAGACTGAGAACGATTGGGTGATGCCCTGGCTGACCGGGTGATGTACCAGCGCAGTCGCTGCGACGTTCGGTGCGGAACCAAGCCCCGCCTCGTTTGAGAACAGGCCGCGGCGCAAGCCTTGTGCAATCGCCGCTCCCATGCCGCCGGCAATGGCTTCTTCATAGCCGAAGGCACTGGAGACGATGCGTACGAAGAGCGCCGGAATTTCACCGATGTTCATCACGATGACGATCAGGGCAAGCGCCAGGTAACCCAACGCCATGACGGGAACCACGACATCGGCCGCCTTGGCAATGCGCTTGATTCCACCAAAGATCACAAACCCGGTGACAAGCACCAGGAGCGCTCCGGTCACAAAGCGGCTGATCCCGAACGAATCCTGCATCGCGCCGGCCACAGTGTTGCCTTGAAAGGCGTTGAAGCCAAGGCCGAAGGCCGCCAGCAGGCAGACTGCATAAACGATCGCAAGCCAGTTGTAGTTCGAACCGAGGCCGTGCCGGATGTAGTCGGCTGGGCCGCCACGGAAGGAGTGCTCCCCGTCAGTGCGCTTATAAACCTGGGCAAGCGTACATTCGACGAGACTGGTCGCCATGCCGACGAGCGCGATACACCACATCCAGAAAACCGCGCCGGGCCCACCGAGCGTAATCGCGACGGCTACACCGGCAATGTTTCCGCCGCCCACACGACCGCCCACAGATACCAGCAGCGCCTGTCGCGCACTGAGGTTGTTGGGGTCGCTATTCTGGTTCTTACCTGAGAGCACGCGGAACATCCGGCCGAAGAATTCGAACTGGACGAAACCCGACATAATCGTGATGAACACGCCGAAGACCACGAGAATGGGTATGAGCGACCACCCCCACGTGAGGCTGTCGACATACCCGAACAGCGTTTGCAGGAATTCCATCTGTTTCTCCTATATTTCTTATTATCGGCGGAGCCGCCCTCTTGAGCGTCCCGCGATCAGTTTATGCCTGGTTTTACATCCGATTTCTCGTCTTCGGACGTTTCGATGCCGCCGACCGTTCCCGATCCGAAAACCCGCAATATGGCACCGTCGAGTCGTTCGAGGGCAGCACCGGCCTTTATCACTGGCAGTGGCCGGGCCCTGGCGGGCGCAACTGTACTACAGAGCGGTAGTTTCGCGCCCTGAGAGTTGTGCTTAATCAGCCTCAGGGGACGGTTCTGTGCATGGCAACTGTGGTCATGTGTCTTGCAGAAGCGGGCTGTAGGATAGCGGCAGCCCGGGGATCCCGAGACCTATCCAGCCCATGACTGTCTGACCCAGGCCAATCTCGCTTACTCGACAGAAGGTCATCGCCATCGAAAAGGATGAGCTGCCGGTCGGCATGGTTGCCTGTGCGCGAGTCCTTGGAACCACCTCATAACGCTAAGATTACAGTGAGCGACGCAGAAGGCCGCTACACGATATCGCTATCATCCTGAGCTGGGGGACGCGCGGGTGCTGAGGACGACGCTGGGGCCTGCGTAGCCGCGAGCGGCTGCATGGGTATGTTCTGACCATCAACGGCTTGGCCTTGAGAGCTGCCCACCGCGCGTTGCCTCAGAGCTCCAATGCTTTTGTCCCAGGCCAATTGGGAGGTGGTGCCGATGGCGCTGGCGGCGCTGATGACCCCATCCCCTGCCGCTTGAACTGCACTTTTGGTGTGGTCGGCCCCTGAAACAGCTGTTTCTTTGACAAATCTGGCGCTGGCTAGCGATGTCTTGAGTGCAAGTTCACCGCCCTTGACCGCCACCCTGCCAGCTGCATCTGCGCCCCCTTCTACTGCTTTTGGTACATGGGCATCGACTGCAGCGGTGGCTTTTTTCGGCAACGACCCACCTAGCGAGGCGCCAGCTGCCCACAACCCGAACGCCACGGTGCCCAATACGTTTTTTACACCCTCCGAGGCTGCGGTAGCCGCCATTTTTCCCAGTTCCTTGGACTTGGCCAAGTTAGCTGTGGCGGCTGTACCCGCGCCCATTGCAGAAAAACCGCCAATCAGGAGACCGTTTCCTACCACACTGACCGGGTCTACTATCTCTTTCAAGGCATCGCCGCTGATGACCGCATTCAGAGCCGTAGCCGCGCCTTCACCAAGCCGTGCGGAGACCATCTTAACCAGGGCAGTGGCATCGAGATCCTTTAAAGTCTTGAAGTCATCCAGCCACTCGGTGTCTTGATCAATAGGCTTGTGAGCCTGCCCCTCCGGTACAGCATCTCGACGGCCATAGAGCATTGCAGGGTCAGCTAAATGGTTCGTGCGATCGCGGCTTACGTTGTAATGCTCAATTGCCATGCCCACGATGATAGCCGTGACCGGTCGTAGGGCGGGTTGCAGGATTGCATCCAGGTTCTCTTTGCCTGCAGCCGTCATGGCCAGCGTTGACGCGTACATTGCCGTATTACGTACGGCAAACCCGGTAAGCCATTTATTGGCTTCGTCGAAGGCATTGCGCAATGGACCTTTGTCCAAGGCCAGCAGTTTTTGCGCCACTGATGCTTGAAGCGCCGGGTGTAGTGTCTTGCTATCAGGTTTAAGGTAATAACCCGGCTTAAAGCCTGCAATTGTCTTGTTGCCGGCAGCATCCGCCATACCGGCATACAAGCACGCCATAGCGTTCTCTATAGCCGCTTCGCGTACGGTATTGGCATGCTTGCCCGCTACCTGAAGGATGGACGGCTTGAAATTACCTGCCTCGGTAAGCGCCGCAAAGGGCGTCCCCCCCATCCCGGACTTTATTGACGCAAATAGTCTGTCGGCTCTGGCTGCGTTTTTTTCCGCCTTCTCCATGTCGTGGACGTTATAGCTCCCCGCCTCTAACCGTTGAGCCCGGTCATCACGAATGGCGTTCAGCTCCGCGTTGCGGGCGCTTGAGGCCGGGGGGGCGGGTTGGCCGGAGTCAGCGTCTGTTTCGAGGTGAGCCTCGAAATGTTTTTCAAGGCGCATGCTCATCGCTAACCCGATAGAGCCGAGGTTAGGAGAATGAGAGGCCTGTTGCGCTGCTTCCTGCTGTATCCCATCAGGTACACGACTGAGCGAGCCGCTTGCACCTACATTAATCGTATCCATGGCATTTTCCTCTGAGTGATCGGCAGATAGAAGAATGCAAATGACTCCGGTGGCCTACGCGCCCCCCGGCCAATCACTCCCCCGCTCCGACACATCTCAACCTGGACGCTATGAGCGGCGACATCCTTACCCCTGAGTGACCGTGCCGGAAGAAGGGTTCCAAAGAATTTAATAAAAGTGAAATGGCGGCTACGTGGAGTGATCAATAATTACCGGATGAACGAGCCCATGAAAGCCATGACACCGTTTCCCCTTACGATAAGGGGTAGGCAAACGGTTATGTTCATGACTTAACCCTAGGACTGTATCTGTGATGGACAGCCAGAAACGCAAAAGCCGCGCAATGCGCGGCTTTTTGTATGGTGGGCCCACACGGACTCGAACCGTGGACCAAAGGATTATGAGTCCTCTGCTCTAACCAACTGAGCTATAGGCCCTCAGTAGGCCGCGGATTATAGCGACGGTTTCTCGGCTGTGCTATCCGAAAAATCCGATACGGTCATACGAAGAAACGTTGCGGCGAACTCTTCGGCGCACAGGGGCAGGCTGACGATGTAGCCCTGGATCTGTTCGCACCCTTCTTCAGCCAGAAATTGTTGTTGGGCCAGGGTCTCGACGCCTTCGGCGATGATGGTGAATTGCATACTGCGGCCCAGGGCGATAATTGCCCGCACGATGGCCACGTCGTGCGGGTCATCGGGTAGGCCACGGACGAAGGACTGGTCGATCTTGAGGAAGTCCAGCGGCAATCGCTTGAGGTAGCTCAGAGATGAGTAGCCGGTGCCAAAGTCGTCTATCGCCAGTTGCACGCCGAGTTTTTTCAGCTGGTGCAGCACTGCGAGGGCTTCTTCGGCCTGGCTCATGATGAAGTTTTCGGTAATTTCCAGTTGTAATAAGCCGGGCTTGAGATGGTGCTCACGCAGCAGTTGCTCGATACGCCCCAGCAGGTTGGGTTGGCGCAATTGGGCTCCGGCCAGGTTGACTGACAGCGGGCCGAGGCTTTCGTAGGCGGCGTTCCATTCGGACAGTTGCCGACAGGCACGTTCCAGTACCCAGTCGCCAATCTGCAGGATCATGCCGTTTTCTTCAGCCAGCGGGATGAAATGTTCCGGCGGTACGTCGCCAAACGTGGGATGAGTCCAGCGAATCAGCGCCTCGGCACCCACCAGGCGATTGTCGGCAAGGCTGAATTTGGGTTGGAAGGACAACGATAATTCGTTGCGCTCGATGGCGCGTCGCAACTCGTGTTCCAGTGCCACCCGCTCACTGGCCTGGGCGGTGAGGTCGCGGGTGTAGCTTTCAACCCGGTTGCGACCCTTGGCTTTGGAGCGGTACATCGCCGCATCGGCATTTTTGACCAGCGTGGCAACGTCGCAGCCATCCTGGGGGTACAGACTGGTGCCGATGCTGGCGCTGATGAAAAATTCATGTTCGCCGGCCTGGAACGGTGCCGCAAAGCAATTCAAGAGTTTTTGGGCAATGTGTTCGGCATCGCTGGGTTGTTGCAGGCCTGGCAGCAGGATGATGAATTCGTCGCCACCCAAGCGCGCCACGGTATCGATATCGCGCAACTGCTCACGCAGGCGCACGGCGATACCCTTGAGCAGCAGATCCCCTACCGGGTGCCCCAGGCTGTCATTGATGTGCTTGAAGCGGTCCAGGTCCAGGAACAGCACCGCACCCTGACCGCCATCTTCCTGCTGGCTGTTGAGCGCCATCAATAATCGGCTTTCGAATAATGTGCGATTTGGCAGGCCGGTGAGCGGGTCGTGGTGCGCCTGGTAATCGAGTCGGGCCTGGGCGTGCTTGAGGCTGGAAATATCGGCAAAGACCGCAACGAAATGGGTGATTTCCCGATCCCGGTTACGCACCGCGCTGATGGTCAGCCAACTGGGATACAGCTCGCCGTTTTTACGCCGGTTGGATATCTCCCCCTGCCAGTGTCCCTCGGCCGTCAACTGGTGCCACATCGCGGCATAGAACGCGCTGTCGTGCAGGCCGGAAGCCAACAGCCGCGGAGTGTGACCCAAGGCTTCGGTTTCGCTATAGCCGGTGATTTCGCTGAAGGCGCGGTTTACCGCGCTGATGTGCTGTTGCGTATCGGTGATCAGCACGCCTTCGGCGGTGCTCTCGAACACGGTGGCGGCCTGTTGCAGTTTTTCCTGCATGAGGTGGCGTTCGGTGATGTCCCGGGCGATGGTCAGCATGCAGTCTTCGTCGCCGATGGGCAGAGGACGGCTGGACACTTCGCAGAGCCGTATCTGTCCATCGTTACGGCGGATATGACACCTGAAGTCCCTGACATAACCGTCTCGTTGCAATAGGTCGAGCATCTGTTTGCGCTCATTGAGGTTGACCCAGATGCCCAGGTCCAGGGTGGAGCGGTCCACCGACAAGGCGCTGTTGAAGCCGGTAATGCGACTGAAGCCTTCGTTGACCTCAATCAGCAGGCCGTCGCTTTGCCGGGACAGTAGCAGGCCGTCGGGCGAGGCATGAAAAGCCTTGGCGAACTTCTCTTCGGAGGTCTGCAGCTGCTGCTGGGTTTCCTTGAGCTGGCTGATGTCACGGACGACCACGACCAGCGCTGGGGTGGTGTCGAGGTCAAAGGGTTCGGCCGAGATCAGCCCGGTGAACACCTGGCCATTGCTGCGGCGAAAAGGCATCTCCAGATTGCGGATGCTGCCGGCCTGTAATCGTTGCAGCAGGCTCGGGCCGACGTCCTGGATGCCCCAGATGTTCAGTTCGGTCGCGGTCCGGCCCACCACCTCCGCGGCGCCCAGGCCAATCTGCTCCTCGAAGGCCTTGTTGACCTCCAGCAGGCAACCGTCCAGCAGGCGCGCGATCACCAGGATGTCCGGGCACTGGCGGAATACCGAGGCGAATTTTTGCTCGGAAAGGCGCAGTGCTTCCTCGGTACGTTTGGCTTCGCTGATGTCGATCATCAACCCGCGCATCACCGGTTCGTGCCCGTGTTGGATCAGGCTGACAATATCGCGCACCCACAGGCAGCGGCCGTCAGCAGTGATCACGCGGTAATCGATGCAATGGTCGCGGCCCGCCAGCACTTCATGGTCGCAATAGGTCTGGGCGCGGATCAGATCGGCGGGATGAATAATGTTGCGCCAGAACCCTGGAATCAACCAGTGGGAGAGGGGATAGCCGAGCAGTTCTTCAGCGTGAGGGGACACGTAGCTGTAGGTGAAGTCACTGACCCTTGCCTCCCAGGCAATTGCTGAAAGGCTCTCCACCAGCCCGCGATAGTGGTATTCGCTGCTGCGCAGTTCTTGTTCCAGATCGACTCGCCGCGCGATCTCTGAGCTGAGGCGGCGATTGATGCGGATCACCGCCGCGAGTATGCCGCTCAAGAGGAGCAGTGCAGGCAAGCCGTAAACCAGCAGGTCTGACCAGAACCTTCGGTAATCTCGAACATTGCCGACCCATTTCTCCTGTATTTCGCTGATTTGGGCCGGGGTCATGTCCGCTATCACCTTGTCCAGGATGCCCACCAGTATCTTGTTCTCCCGGGGGACGCCCATGGCCAGTTGATAGCGATAGGGTGTTTCTCCGCTGACATAGAGCCCGTCAAGCTTGAGTTGGCGCAGGCTCCAGACACTGGAAGCCAGGTCGCCCACCACCGCATCCACTTTATCGGTGGCCAAGGCTTGCAAGGCTGAGCTGACATTGGGCAGCGCCACCAGATTCAGGTCTGGATGGTGGTTGCGCAACAGTTCGTGGGGCGCATAGTTTTCCACCACGGCGATTTTCAGCCCGTACAAATCCTCAAGATTATGAGGTTCTGCACCGCCATGATGGGCCAGGATGACGATGGGAAAGTCCAGATAGGGGCGGGTGAAGGCAAGGTAGTTCTGACGTTCGGGCGTGGACATGATGCCGGGTAAAAGATCGATTTTGCCCTGTGCGACCTGCTCCAGCACCATCGTCCAACTGACGGGCTCGATAGGCGTGAGCGTGACAGCCAGCCGCTCGCGGATAACATCCACGTAGTCGGCGGCCAGGCCCTGATATCGCCCCTGATCGTCGCGAAACTCGAACGGTGGCCAGGAGGCGTCGACACCCAGGCGCAGGTCGGGGTGGTCCTTGAGCCAGCGGCGCTCTTCTTCGGTGAGCGTCAGCGCGCCAGCCGTTGCGGTCCAGGTCATCAATGACAGCAAAATCACGGCCGTCAGTCTGGGCATCACGGTCTCGTCATGGCTTGGGGAGGATGTTTCGAGTGTAGACGGGCAATGGGGCGGGGGGGCGCAACGGGGGCATTTTATCTGCACATAACAAAACCCCCGGCAGGGCCGGGGGTTTTTAACGTCACTCGTCGAGGAAGGAGCGCAGGTGCTCGCTTCGCGTCGGGTGGCGCAATTTGCGCAAGGCTTTGGCCTCGATCTGACGAATCCGCTCGCGGGTTACGTCAAACTGCTTACCGACTTCCTCAAGGGTGTGGTCGGTATTCATGTCGATGCCGAAACGCATGCGCAGTACCTTGGCTTCACGGGCAGTGAGACCGGAGAGTACTTCGCGAGTCGCTTCCTTGAGGCTCTCAACGGTGGCGACATCGATCGGCGACTGCATGGTGGAGTCTTCGATGAAGTCACCCAGATGGGAGTCTTCGTCATCACCGATCGGGGTTTCCATGGAGATCGGCTCTTTGGCGATCTTCAATACCTTGCGGATTTTGTCCTCGGGCATTTCCATGCGTTCGCCCAGCTCTTCCGGGGTCGGTTCACGACCCATCTCCTGCAACATCTGCCGGGAAATGCGGTTGAGCTTGTTGATGGTCTCGATCATGTGCACCGGAATACGGATGGTGCGGGCCTGGTCGGCGATCGAGCGAGTGATCGCCTGACGGATCCACCAGGTGGCATAAGTCGAGAACTTGTAGCCGCGACGGTATTCGAACTTGTCCACCGCTTTCATCAGGCCGATGTTGCCTTCCTGGATCAGATCGAGGAATTGCAGACCGCGGTTGGTGTACTTCTTGGCGATGGAGATCACCAGACGCAAGTTCGCTTCGACCATCTCTTTCTTCGCGCGGCGGGCCTTGGCCTCACCGATCGACATGCGACGGTTGATGTCCTTGATCTCAGCGACGGTCAGGCCGGTTTCGGCCTCCAGCGCGGTCAGTTTCTGCTGGCAACGAACGATGTCCGGTTGCAGGCGGGCAATGGCTTCAGCGTATTTGCTTTTGCCTTTGGCCAGTGCATCGGTCCAGCTTTCGTCGACTTCGTGACCAGGGAACTGACGCAGGAAATCAGCACGTGGCATGCGGGCATCACGCACGCACAGTTGCATGATCGCGCGCTCTTGCTGACGCAGACGATCCAGGGCGCCGCGGACACGCTCGACCAGGCCTTCGAATTGCTTTGGCACCAGTTTGATCGGCATGAACAGCTCGGCCAGTGCCAACAGCTCGGCAATTGCCTGCTTGTTGTTGCGGCCATGCTTCTTCAGCGCCTTGCGGGTGATTTCCATCTGGTCGGCCACAGCGCCGAAACGCTGGGCAGCGATGACCGGATCCGGACCGCTTTCGGCTTCTTCTTCGTCGTCGCTGGCGTCGGCGTCGTCGTCATCGGTGTCGTCGTCGGCCTTGGCGGCTTTCGCGTCGATCGGCGGCGGCACTTCGGCTGCAGGCGGCGCGATACCGTCGTCCGGGTCGATGTAACCGCTCAGGACGTCGGACAGGCGGCCACCTTCGGTGGTGACGCGGGTGTACTCGGAGAGAATATGGTCAACCGTGCCAGGGAAGTGCGCGATTGCGCCCATCACTTCGCGGATGCCTTCTTCAATGCGCTTGGCGATTTCGATTTCGCCTTCACGCGTGAGGAGCTCTACCGTACCCATTTCACGCATGTACATGCGCACGGGATCGGTGGTGCGACCAATGTCGGTCTCGACCGCTGCCAACGCTGCGGCCGCTTCTTCAGCGGCCGCCTCGTCGGTATCGGCGTCGGCCAGCATAAGGGCATCCTTATCTGGAGCAACCTCGAATACGTTGATCCCCATGTCGTTGATCATGCGGATGATGTCTTCCACCTGTTCCGGATCTGAAATATCCTCCGGCAGGTGGTCGTTGACCTCCGCGTAAGTCAGGTAGCCCTGCTCACGACCCAATAGGATCAACTCTTTGATACGAGACTGCTGTTGCGCTTTTCCGGACATAACACCCTATCCACTGAAGGTCTTGGCGGGCAAAAAACAAGCCGAGGATTATACCTGAGCTGTGACCTCACGCGCCAGTTGAGGTCGGGTTTGATGCGCAAACATTGCGGCTGAGTAAGTCGCGCAATTGGTTTTTCTCTTCGCTGGTCAACTCGCTCTGGCGAGCTTTTCGCAGAAGTTGTTCCAGATTTCGCTCGCGTTGGCGGGCGGACAAGCTAGTAATGGTGTCGAAAAACTGTTGTTCAAGGTTGTCTCCATCAATCAGCCATTCCTTCTCGGCCAGGGCCTTCAACAGGCGCCCTTGTTCGGTGCCGTGCCACCGGGCGATCAACTGGAAAGAGTTAAGTTTGGGGTTCTTCTGCACGGCTTCAAGGAGTGCGATCAGCAATTGCGTATTGCTGTGGTCCTCGGCGGCGAAGTGCCCGGCGTCCTCGACCTTTTCAGCCAGTTGCGGGTGGTGCAGCAAAGTCCGCAGGGCGGCCAGTGTTGGTGGTTCGACGGCAGCCGGCACGCGCGGGGCACGTGGCTGGTCGCGATCGCCGCGCTTACCGTTCTTGTCCCAGGGTTTTTTGTCCCATTTCTTGCCGCCGCTGCCCGGTTTCTTGGGGGGCCATTCCTGCGCAGGCGCGTAGTCCTGCTGAGGTTGATGATAGTCGGCGAAATCCGGCATCGCGTCGTAATCAATACCTGGGTCGTAAGCCGGCGGTGCTTCCTGTGGGGCGCTGTGGACCAGTTGATTGACCGCTTCGCTGTTCAGGCCGGTGATTTCGGTCAGGCGCTGGCGCATCAGTGTGCGCAAGTTGGCGCCGGGTACCTTGTCGATCAGCGGTGCCGCGAGGGTGGCCATATGAGCCTTGCCTTCGAGGGAGCGTGGATCGGCTTCTTCGGTCAACTGCTGGAAAAAATAATCGGCCAGCGGTTGCGCGTGCTGGTTGATCCGCGCGCGGAACGCATCGGTGCCTTCGGAGCGCACCAGGGTATCCGGATCCTCGCCCTCGGGTAAAAACAGAAAGCGCGCTCGCCGGCCATCCTGCAGGCATGGCAACGTCGCTTCCAGTGCTCGCCAGGCGGCATTGCGGCCGGCTTGATCGCCGTCGAAGCAGAACAGCACGCTGGGCACGACGCGAAACAGGCGCTTCATGTGCTCTTCGCTGGTGGCGGTGCCCAGGGTTGCAACGGCATTGCGCAAACCTTGCTGGGCCAGGGCGATCACGTCCATGTAGCCTTCGACGACGATGATTTCGTCGAGGTTGCGGTTGTTCTTGCGCGCTTCGTATAGCCCGTAGAGTTCCTGTCCTTTATGGAATACCGGGGTCTCCGGGGAGTTCAGATACTTGGGCTTGTCGTCGCCCAGGACCCTGCCGCCAAACGCGATGATCCGTCCGCGCGTGTCACGGATCGGGAACATTACCCGGTCGCGAAAGCGATCATAGCGCTTGCCGGTTTCGGCATTCTCGATCAGCAGGCCGGCGTCGATCATCGCGCGCTGCTGCAAGGTGTCGCTGCTTAAGTGCTTGTACAGATTGTCCCAGCCGGGCGGAGCAAAGCCGAGGCCGAAGTCCCGGGCGATCTCGCCGGTCAGGCCGCGACCCTTGAGATAATCCACTGCTGCCTTGCGGGCGGGATGGCTTTTGAGGGCCTGACGATAAAAATCGGCCGCCGCGGTCAGCAGGGGGTAGAGCGGCGAGTCGGTTGGTTGGCGCGGTTTGTGCGCTCGGCCACTTTCCTCGCGGGGAATTTCCATGCCCGCGGCTTTGGCCAGTTCTTCGACAGCCTGGGGGAAATCCAGGTTGTCGTGGTCCATGATGAAACCGAGGGCATTGCCGCCAGCGCCACAGCCGAAGCAGTAATAAAACTGTTTGTCGGGGCTGACGCTGAAGGAGGGGGTCTTTTCCTTGTGGAACGGGCAGCAGGCCGTGTAGTTCTTGCCGGCTTTTTTCATTTGCAGGCGAGAGCTGACCACATCGACGATGTCGGTGCGGTTCAGGAGGTCGTCAATAAAGCTCTGGGGAATCAGCCCGGCCATGGCGTTCTCATCATCACTGCGCGAAATATGGACCCGAAATCAGCAGGCGTAACCGACTCTTGGTCTTGAGGCACGTAAAACGGTGGCTCGACCGGGTCGTCTGCATCATCGCTGTCGGGAAGTGTATCTGCCGATAGTCCACTGACGTTAATCACTAATCAGTATTCGACTGTTTGAATATGTTGCGCTGAGTCCGGTAACGGCCGTTCAGGCCTCGGATCATCAGGTGGGCACGCAAGCAGGTGCCTTGGGCTGATCGTCGTTAGAGGAATCAGGGGTGTGCTCGTCAGTAGCCTTGGAAGGCTCGTCAGAAGAGACGTGCACCGCTGGCAAAAGAGCCAGGTCTGACGTGGTAAAGCAGGTTGTCTCGGTCGCATGTGCGACTTTGACGGTGAAGCATCAAGCGTTTTCCGCAAATGCCATAAGCCCGGCTTGAGGGCCGGGCTTGGCAGAAGCTTGCTACGGACGTCTGTGTATTAGTACAGACGTACGGCGCGGCGCTGTTCGCGCTGAACTTTCTTGGCGTGACGCTTAACAGCGGCTGCTGCTTTGCGCTTACGCTCGGAAGTCGGCTTCTCGTAGAATTCGCGGCTACGAACTTCAGCCAGAACACCGGCTTTTTCGCAGGAGCGCTTGAAACGACGCAGAGCTACGTCGAAGGGTTCGTTCTCTTTTACTTTGACGGCTGGCATCCAGAGCTACCTTCATTCATTACCGGGGTCAACATCCTCGCGGCAAAAGAGCACTTGAAGACGTCGGTTTTTAAGGGTTGCGGATGTTAACCCCTCATCGCTCGGAATGCAAAGCCTCTGATCGAAAACCGCTGGTCGGGGCACAACGTGACGACTATTATGCGCGCCTTCGAATTCAGCCTCTACAAGGCGCAAACCCATGCTAGTACTGGGATTAGAAACCTCCTGCGACGAAACAGGTGTCGCATTATACGACAGTGAACGCGGCCTGTTGGCCGATGCACTGTTCAGCCAGATCGACCTGCACCGCGCCTATGGCGGCGTGGTACCCGAGCTTGCGTCCCGCGATCACGTCAAGCGCATGCTGCCTTTGATTCGCCAGGTCCTGGCTGAGGCCGGCTGTGTGCCGACCGAGATCGACGCCATTGCCTACACCGCCGGGCCGGGCCTGGTGGGCGCGCTGCTGGTGGGTGCTTCCTGTGCCCAGGCGCTCGCCTTCGCCTGGGGTATCCCGGCCTTGGGTGTGCATCACATGGAAGGTCATTTGCTGGCGCCGATGCTGGAGCCGCAACCACCGGAGTTTCCGTTCGTCGCTTTGTTGGTCTCGGGCGGTCATACCCAGTTGGTCCGGGTCGATGGCATCGGCCAATACGAACTGTTGGGAGAAACCCTGGACGACGCTGCCGGTGAAGCTTTCGACAAGACTGCGAAGATGATGGGCCTCAATTACCCGGGCGGACCGGAAATCGCGCGGTTGGCGGCCCAAGGGATTGAAGGGCGGTTCGTCTTTCCGCGGCCGATGTGTGACCGCCCCGGCCTGGATTTCAGCTTCAGCGGCCTGAAAACCTTCGCCCTGAACACCTGGCAGCAATGCGTCAGCGCCGGAGACGACGGCGAGCAAGCCCGTTGCGACATCTCGCTGGCGTTCCAGCAAGCGGTGGTGGAGACTTTGACCATCAAGTGCAAGCGCGCCCTGAAACAGGCCGGACTCAAGCGTTTGGTGATCGCTGGCGGAGTCAGTGCGAATAAGGCTTTGCGCGTGTCACTGGAGAGCATGCTTGGCAGCATGAACGGCGACGTTTACTACGCCAGGCCGGAGTTCTGTACAGATAACGGGGCGATGATTGCCTTCGCCGGATGCCAACGTTTGCAAGCTGGCCAGCACGAAAGCCTGGCAATCAGCGTGCAGGCGCGCTGGCCCATGGAGCAGTTGTCACCGCTGTAGGGCGTGCGGTTTAAAAATGCCGTTCGCGCCCGGCAAACAGGTCGCGTAGATTGCCCCGGTGGCGCCAGACGATCAGTGCAACGAGTGCGGTCACCGGCAGCAAGGCCGTCGGTTCCTGCCAGGCCAGCAATGGCAGGATCAGCGGCGTGGCGATCAGGGCGGCCAGGGAGCTGGTGCGGGTCAGGTAGAACGTCAGCAGCCAGGCAGCGACGGCCAGCAGGGCGGCGGGTGGATACAGACCCAGCAACATGCCGGCGGCGGTGGCGACGCCCTTGCCGCCGCGAAAGCGAAAGTACAGCGGGAACAAGTGACCGATGACGGCGCAGACACCGATCCAGGCCTGTTGCTGCAACGAAAGTCCTGCAAGATTGGCGAGCAGAACCGGGACAAGGCCTTTGCAGAGGTCGCCAAGCAAGGTCAGGATGGCAAGTTTGCGTCCGGCCAGGCGCAGCATGTTGGTGGCGCCGGCATTGCCCGAGCCACTCATTCGCGGATCCGGGCGACCGGTCAGGCGGCTGAGCAAAATGGCGAAGGACAGCGAGCCGAGCAGGTAGGCGAAAGTCGCCAGTAACCAAAACATGCTAACTATTCCGGGCGAGGACGCCCTGATTCTAACGGCGCATTGCGCCCTTGTCGTGCTGCGGAGAAGAGTGCTTGGACAGAGTGTTTATCGAAGGCCTGGAAGTCGACACGGTCATTGGTGCCTACGACTGGGAGCGCGGCATCCGCCAGTGTCTGCGGCTGGATCTGAGTTTCGCCTGGGATAACCGTCCGGCCGCCGCCGACGATGACCTGACCCTGGCGCTCGATTACGCCAGCGTATCGTCGCGCATCCAGGCATTTGCCGAGCAAGCCCAGTACCAGTTGGTTGAGACCTTTGCCGAACGACTGGCCCAAGCGTTGATGGACGAGTTCAAGATTACCTGGCTGCGTCTGAAACTGACCAAGCCCGGCGCTGTGCCGGCCGCCAGGGGCGTGGGCGTGGAGATCGAGCGCGGATGTCGCTGACTCAGGTTTTTCTCGGGCTCGGCAGCAATATCGAGCGCGAAGCCCACTTGTGCGCAGGTCTTGAAGCCCTTGCCGGGTTCCTGGTGGACATACGCTGTTCGGCGGTGTTCGAGAGCCAGCCGGTGGGCATCAAGAGCGGGCCTTTTTTCAATTTCGTCGTAGCTGCCTACACGGATCTGCCGCTGATGGAGCTGGACCGTCGCCTCAAGTTCATCGAGGCAGACAATGGTCGTTATGCGCCGGACCGCAAAGGGCTCCCGCTGGATATCGACGTGTTGTTGTATGGCGAGCAGGTCGGCAATTTCGACGGCTTGATCCTGCCCCGCGCCGAAATCCTCAAGAACGCCTTTGTCCTTTGGCCGTTGTCGTTGATTGCGCCCGACCGGATTCATCCTGGCGTGGGAAAAAGCTTCGCGACTTTGTGGGATGAGGCGCAGATTGATCAGGTGCTGGCGCCGGTGGCTTTTGAGTGGCGGGGTGTACCGCTCACGCCTTTTGAGCTGCTGTCAGGCCTCTGACGTCATCGCGCGAGCTGGCTCGCTTCCACATTGCCTCTGAGCGGTCCGCGATATCCTGTGGGAGCGAGCCCGCTCGCGATGGCGGCGGCCTATGCTCCCCAGATGCAAGCCGACACAAGCTCTGTCAGTTCGTCGCTTCCTTGTATGCCTTCAACGCCTTGAGGCGTTCACGCTTGATCGCCTCGCCCAGTTCAGGACCCTTGAAGCCTTTTTCCAGCAAGGGCTGCACCGCTACTCCGCGTGCGGCCGTTGCCGCTCCCCGCAGGTAATCCGCCTGTGGATAACTTCGACTCTCCAGGCCCTTACGACCGCGCGCATCCATCTCACAGGCCGCGATGAACTCCTCGAAGCGCTGGGGGCGGCGATACACGTCAAAGCTGTGCAACAGCTCAAGCAAGGTAGAAGCCTTCAACTCAAGGGCGCGATGACCATGGGTGTGGTATTGACCGACGAGTAACGCCAGTTCCTGGCAGTCGCGAGGCGCCTTGAAACGTTCATTGACCGCTTTGATCAGCTTCAGCCCCTTGTGCTCATGGGCGATGTGTCGCGGCCATTCGTGCGCGGGCGTCAGCCCTTTGCCCAGATCATGCAGCAGGCACGCCCAACGGACCGTCAGTGGCTGTTCATGCAGGGCTGCCTGCTCCAGCACGCTCAGAGTGTGGACGCCGGTGTCGATTTCCGGATGATGGGCCTCGGGTTGCGGCACGCCGAACAGCGCATCCACCTCGGGCATCAAGACTTTGAGGGCTGTGCAATCGCGCAGGACCTGGAAAAACACCTGTGGTTGTTTTTCCATGAGGGCGCGGGAAATTTCTTTCCAACTGCGCTCGGCGGTCAAGGCTTGCAATTCGCCAGAGTCGCTGAGCTGGCGCATCAGTTCCAGGGTTTCGTCAGCCACTTTGAAACCCAGCGCAGCATAGCGCGCGGCAAAGCGGGCAACCCGCAGGACCCTGAGGGGATCTTCGGCGAACGCGGGGGAAACATGACGCAGCAGGCGGGCTTTGAGATCGCGTTGGCCGTGGTACGGGTCGGTAAGATTGCCATGGTCATCTTCGGCCATGGCGTTGATCGTCAGGTCCCTGCGGATCAGGTCTTCTTCGAGGGTGACTTCAGGGCTGGCATGGAACACGAAGCCGCCATAACCGCGGCCACTTTTGCGTTCGGTGCGGGCTAGGGCGTATTCCTCCCCGGTCTTGGGATCAAGGAATACCGGAAAATCAGCTCCCACTGGGCGAAAGCCCTTGGCGAGCATGTCCTCGGCAGTAGCCCCCACCACGACCCGATCGATGTCGGTGACAGGAATGCCCAGCAGGCGATCGCGAACGGCGCCGCCGACTTTATAGATCTGCATAAAAAACCTCCGTTGGTCTGACAGGATAACCTTTGCGCCAGGCGTTCGGAGGTGAAAACGGGTTCAAAGATGAATGACGGCCAGGTCCAGCCGGCCATAATCTCCTTCGGTTTGTTCGGTTCTGGGTGGCACGTGATGGGTTTTCATCACTTGGTCGCCCTGCAAGGTTTCGAGATGAATGTCGAACCCCCAAAGGCGGTGCAGGTGCTTGAGGACTTCATCGGTTGAATCGCCCAGCGGTTTGCGATCGTGTGCCTGATGGCGCAGCGTCAGCGAGCGATCGCCCCGGCGATCGATACTGTAGATCTGAACGTTGGGTTCGCGGTTGCCCAGGTTGTATTGCGCCGCCAGCGTCTCGCGGATGACGCGATAACCGCTTTCATCGTGGATGGCAGGCACCAGCAGGTCATCTTTCTGGTCATCATCGAGGATGCTGAACAGTTTCAGGTCGCGGATGACCTTGGGCGAGAGGTACTGGAGGATGAAGCTCTCGTCCTTGAAGCTGCTCATAGCGAATTTAATGGCGGACAACCAATCCGAGCCGGCGATGTCCGGGAACCAGCGCCGATCCTCCTCGGTGGGGTTTTCGCACATGCGCCGGATATCGCGGTACATGGCAAAGCCCAGCGCATAAGGGTTGATGCCGCTGTAATACGGGCTGTCGAAACCGGGCTGGAACACCACGCTGGTGTGGGACGTGAGGAACTCCATCATAAAGCCGTCGGTGACCAGGCCTTCGTCGTACAGGTCGTTCATCAGCGTGTAATGCCAGAACGTGGCCCAGCCTTCGTTCATGACCTGGGTCTGGCGCTGTGGATAAAAGTATTGGGCGATCTTGCGCACGATGCGCACGATCTCCCGCTGCCACGGCTCCAGCAGCGGCGCGTGTTTTTCAATGAAATAGAGGATGTTTTCCTGAGGCTCGGCAGGGAAGCGCGCGTTGTCTTTCTCGCTGTACTTGTCGGCACCTTTGGGAATGGTGCGCCACAGATCGTTGATCTGCTTTTGCAGATGTTCTTCGCGATCCTTTTGACGCCGGCGTTCTTCTTCGGCGGAAATCGGATACGGTCGTTTGTAGCGGTCCACGCCGTAGTTCATCAGCGCATGGCAGGAGTCCAGCAGGTCCTCCACGGCATCGATGCCGTGACGCTCCTCGCATTGCATGATGTATTGCTTGGCAAATACCAGGTAATCGATGATCGAGCTGGCATCGGTCCAGGTGCGAAACAGGTAATTACCCTTGAAGAAGCTGTTGTGGCCGTAGCACGCATGGGCCACCACCAAGGCCTGCATGCAGATGGTATTTTCTTCCATCAGGTAGGCGATGCAAGGGTCGGAGTTGATCACGATCTCATAGGCCAACCCCATCTGGCCGCGGCTGTAGGATTTCTCGGTACTGAGGAAGTGCTTGCCGTAGGACCAGTGGTGATAGCCCAGTGGCATGCCGACCGAGGCGTAGGCGTCCATCATCTGTTCGGCGGTGATCACCTCGATCTGGTTCGGGTAAGTGTCCAGGGCATAACGGTCCGCGATACGGCTGATTTCCCGGTCGTAGGCCTGGATCAGCTCGAACGTCCATTCGGAACCGGTGGAGATGGGTTGACGCTTCTGCTCTTTTTTGGCGGTCATGTCACTAACCTGCGCTGGAAGAGTTCACGGAAGACCGGGTATATATCCCCGGCCGAAACCAGTTGCTGTTGGGCAAATGTGTCGGAAAACGCTTCGGCAATGCGTTCATATTCGTACCACAAGGCCTGATGTTCCCGTGGAGTGATTTCCACATAGGTGTAGTACTGGACGAACGGCATGATCTGATTGATCAGGATGTCGCGGCAAATGGGTGAATCATCGTTCCAGTTGTCGCCGTCGGACGCCTGGGCGGCGTAGATGTTCCATTCATTGGCCGGATAGCGTTCGGCCATGATTTCCTGCATCAACTTCAGGGCACTGGAGACAATCGTGCCGCCGGTTTCCCGGGAATAGAAGAACTCCTCTTCGTCCACTTCCCTGGCGCTGGTGTGGTGGCGGATGAACACCACATCGATCTTGTCGTAGTTCCGTTTGAGGAACAGGTACAACAGGATGAAGAACCGCTTGGCAATATCCTTGGTGGCCTGGGTCATGGACCCTGACACGTCCATCAGGCAGAACATCACGGCCTTGGAACTGGGGTTGGGTTGTTTCACCAGCAGGTTGTACTTGAGGTCGAAGGTATCGAGAAATGGCACACGGTGAATCCGCGCGCTAAGTTTTTCGATCTCCGCTTCCAGCTCCTGAATATCGCCAAAATTGTCGGGTTCTTCGCGCTTCAGGCGGGCGAGTTCCTCCTTTGTCTCGCGCAATTTTGCCCGGCTGCTGCCTGACAGCGCGATGCGCCGGGCATGGGCTGAGCGAAGCGTACGGATAATGTTGATACGCGAAGGATTGCCTTCATTGCTGATGCCGGCGCGCACCGTCTTGAACGTATCGGTGCCGGTTAGATTGCGCTTGACCAGATTCGGCAGCTCGAGGTCCTCGAACATGAACTCCAGGAATTCCTCCTGGGTAATCTGGAACACGAATTCGTCCATGCCCTCGCCGGAGTTACCGGCCTTGCCCGGACCTCTCCCGCCACCTCCGCCTTGTGGGCGCGGAATGTGTTCGCCGCTGGTGAATTCCTTGTTGCCGGGGTGCACGACAGTCTGTTTGCCGCCACGCCCGTGGTGAAGCACCGGCTCGTCGATGTCGCGTCCGGGGATACTGATTTGCTCGCCATGTTCCATGTCGGTAATGGAACGGCGGCTGACCGCCTCTTCGACGGCCTTCTTGATGTGGTCACGGTAACGCCGCAGAAATCGCTGGCGGTTCACCGTGCTTTTGTTCTTGCCATTAAGGCGTCGGTCGATCACATAGCTCATGGGTGGCCCTCTGGGCAGCTTCAAGTTGTGAGCTACAAGCTGCAAGTCGGCGCGCTGACCCGGATATCAGGCTTACGCGCTTTTTTTCTTGCAGCTTGTAGCTTGTAGCTTGCTACTGCCTCACTGCGATTTCCGGACCCGCAGGTACCACTCGGAGAGCAGGCGTACCTGTTTGTCGGTGTAGCCACGTTCGACCATGCGTGTGACGAAGTCGTTGTGTTTTTGCTGGTCCTCCTTGCTGGCCTTGGCGTTGAAGCTGATGACCGGCAACAGGTCTTCGGTGTTGGAGAACATTTTCTTCTCGATGACCACCCGCAGCTTTTCGTAGCTGAGCCAGGTTGGGTTCTTGCCGTTGTTGTTGGCCCGGGCCCGCAAGACAAAGTTGACGATTTCGTTGCGGAAATCCTTGGGATTGCTGATCCCGGCCGGTTTCTCGATTTTTTCCAGTTCCTCGTTCAGCGCCACGCGGTTGAGGATTTCGCCGGTTTCCGGATCGCGGTATTCCTGATCCTGGATCCAGAAGTCCGCGTAAAGCACGTAGCGATCGAAGATGTTCTGCCCATATTCGCTGTAGGACTCCAGGTACGCGGTCTGGATTTCCTTGCCGATGAACTCGATATAACGCGGAGCCAGATACTCCTTCAGGAAACGCAGGTAACGCTCGCGGGTTTCCGCCTGGAACTGTTCCTGCTCGATCTGCTGTTCCAATACATACAGCAGGTGAACCGGGTTGGCTGCGATTTCGTGTGGATCGAAGTTGAAAACCTTGGACAGGATCTTGAAGGCAAAACGTGTGGACAGACCATTCATCCCTTCATCGACCCCCGCGTTGTCGCGGTATTCCTGGATCGACTTGGCCTTCGGATCAGTGTCCTTGAGGTTCTCACCGTCATAGACGCGCATCTTCGAATAGATGTTGGAGTTTTCCGGCTCCTTCAGGCGCGACAGCACAGTGAATTGGGCAAGCATCTTCAGTGTGTCGGGGGCGCAGTGGGCCTTGGACAAGGAGCTGTTGAACAGCAGCTTGTCGTAGATCTTGACCTCGTCGGTGACTCGCAGGCAGTAGGGCACCTTGACGATGTAGATCCGGTCGATGAAGGCTTCGTTGTTCTTGTTGTTGCGGAAGGTGTGCCATTCCGATTCGTTGGAGTGCGCCAGCAGAATGCCGCTGAACGGAATCGCCCCCAGCCCTTCAGTGCTGTTGTAGTTGCCTTCCTGAGTTGCGGTCAGCAGGGGGTGCAGCACTTTGATGGGCGCCTTGAACATTTCGACGAATTCCATCAGGCCTTGGTTGGCCCGGCACAGCGCACCCGAATAGCTGTAGGCGTCGGCGTCGTTTTGAGGAAACTCCTCCAGCTTGCGGATATCGACCTTACCCACGAGGGCGGAAATGTCCTGGTTGTTTTCATCCCCCGGTTCGGTCTTGGCCACCGCGATCTGGTTGAGGATCGAAGGGTAGAGCTTGACCACCCGGAACTGGCTGATGTCACCGCCGAACTCGGCCAGACGCTTGGTGGCCCATGGCGACATGATGGTATTGAGGTAGCGGCGCGGAATACCGAAGTCTTCCTCCAGAATCGCGCCATCTTCGGTAGCGTTGAACAGCCCCAGGGGGGATTCGAACACTGGAGAACCCTTGATGGCGTAGAAGGGCACCTTTTCGATCAGTTCCTTGAGCTTCTCGGCCAGGGACGATTTACCGCCGCCGACGGGACCCAGCAGGTACAGGATCTGTTTCTTTTCTTCCAGACCCTGAGCGGCGTGGCGGAAATAGGACACGATCTGGTCGATGCACTCTTCCATGCCATGGAAGTCCTGGAAGGTCGGATAGCGGCGAATCACCTTGTTGGAAAAGATCCGCGAAAGCCTCGAATTGGCCGAGGTATCCAGCAGTTCCGGTTCTCCGATTGCCAGCAACAGGCGTTCCGCAGCCGATGCGTAGGCGCTGCGGTCCTGCTTGCAGAGATCGAGGTATTCCTGCAGCGAGTATTCCTCCTGCCGCGTGGACTCGAAACGTTGCTGGAAGTGGCTAAAAATGCTCATGACGTCACCTCGCTCGATACGTGGAGCCGGTGTCGGATCAATCAGTCGATGCTGGTCGGCCGCTGGGAACCCAGCTGCCGTTTACCCCCCAGAATGCTTTCAGAAATGCCGTCTCCTGAAAGCTGTCTCCCGATGAACCCGCGCGCCGGTGTACCGGCTCTCCCCTGTTTTGGATGGCCTGAGGCTAAGGATAGTTCGGAATCGGAGAGGTAAAGGTTGAATGCGTAATTAGTTGTGGCAGACCGTTCGTCCGCCATCACCCAAACCCGCGGTTCACGTGGGCTTGGGCGTCATAAAAATTATTCCGGGTTACCTGGGGCTGTTTCTTCAGGATAAATCGTGCGCCACCGCTCAAAACCGCCATCCAGGCTATAGACATCGGAGAAGCCTTGGCTGACCAGGTAAGCGGCCGCGCTCTGGCTGGAGTTGCCGTGATAACAGACCACCACCACGGGGGCATCGAGGTCCGCATTGCGGATGAAATCGGAGAGAGAGTGGTTATCCAGATGGGTCGAGCCGCTGATGTGCAGGGCAGCGAATGTGGCCGGATCTCGAACGTCGACGACAACCGCGCCTGTTTCACGCAGGGCCTGGGCCTGCTCTGGGGGGATGCGTTTAAAAGCGGTCATTAGGGACTCCTGTAGCCTGACGCGCGGCACCGATCAAACGATGGTAGCGGCCGTTACTGATGCAATGGTCGGATGATGAAGGGATTTGGCGTGACCCTGTTCGTCACACTCGCAACGCAGTTGCTCGCCCGAGTCGACGTTCATCAGGGTCATCGCGCTACCCCATACGCATCCGGTGTCGAGGGCGAAAACCCCAGGTTCGTCGGATTGGCCTTCCAGTGCCGCCCAGTGCCCGAAAATGATCTTCAGATTACGGGTCTTGCGCTCTTTGTGTTTGAACCAGGGGGCGTAACCAGGTGGCGCGGTCTCGATGCCTTCCTTGCCCTTGAGGTCCAGCTTACCGTCGCGGGTGCAGAAGCGCATGCGGGTGAAATAATTGGTGATGACTCGCAGACGGGCGGTGCCGGTGAGATCGTTGTCCCATTTGACCGGTTCATTGCCGTACATGCCATCCAGGTAGGGGCCGAACAGGTTGTCGTCGCGCAGCGCTTGTTCGACTTCGCCGGCGCACTTGAGCGCCTTGCGCAAGGACCACTGAGGGGGGATGCCGGCGTGCACCAGCGCCAGGTTACGCTGCTCGTCGTAGTGCATCAGCTTTTGCAGGCGCAGCCATTCCAGCAGCTCGACGCAATCGGGAGCATCGAGGATCTCGCTCAAGGTATCGGATTTTTTCAGGCGCTCGATGTTCTGCCAGGCGGCCAGCAGGTGCAGGTCGTGATTGCCGAGCACGCAGACCAGCGAATCGCGGATGTTGTAGAGAAAGCGCAAGGTCTCAAGCGATTGTGGGCCCCGATTGACCAGATCGCCCACCAGCCACAGCGTGTCTTTGTGTGGGTCGAAGGCGACCCGTTCCAGCAGGCATTTGAGCGGGTCCAGGCAACCTTGCAGATCGCCGACCGCATACGTCGCCATCAGTGCAAGGCTCCGGGTACCGCCAGGCGAAACGGCTTGATGATCGCGTCGAAACGCGTGCCGTCCTCCGCCAGCATCTGGTACGTGCCCTGCATGGTGCCGACCTTGGTCGTCATCACCGTCCCACTGCTGTAGCTATGGCTTTTTCCAGCGTCGATCAGCGGTTGCTGACCGACCACCCCCTCGCCCCGCACATGTTCAACATGACCATCACCGTCGGTGATGACCCAGTGGCGTGATAGCAGCCGGGCTGGCAATGAGCCGTTGTTGCTCACGGTAATGGTATAGGCGAAGGCGAAACGGTTGTGCTCGGGTTGCGACTGTTCTGCCAGAAAGCGGGTGGCGACGCTGACGTCGACCTGATAACGAAGATCGGACATGCAAAAAGGCCTTAAAAGCGAAGCGGGACGCGGGCGTAGCTGAGAAGATCAGTCTAGGCCATGTGTCGGGTAGTAGACCAGACGTCCTACCCGATAGCGATGAGCTTGTCAGATGGCGTCGGCTTTGGGCGCTGCCTGTTCGCTGAGCTTGTCGGCCAGGCGCACGAACGCCGCCAGGTCCAATTGCTCGGGACGCAGGCTGCCGTCAACGCCGGCGGCTTCGATTTCGGCGCTGCTGAGCAATAATTTCAGGGTGTTGCGCAGGGTTTTGCGACGCTGATTGAAAGCTTCGCGTACGACGCGCTCCAGCAGGCGATGATCCTTGGCCGGGTGCGGCAGGACGGCATGGGGTACCAGGCGGACGATGGCCGAGTCGACTTTCGGTGGCGGGTTGAATGCCCCAGGGCCTACATTGAACAGATGTTCGACCCGGCAATGGTACTGAACCATGATCGACAGGCGACCCCAGTCACCGCCGCCAGGGCCGGCAGCCAGCCGTTCGACCACCTCTTTTTGCAACATGAAGTGCATGTCGCGGATCAGGCCAGCGTTGCTCAGCAAATGAAAGATCAGTGGCGTGGAGATGTTGTACGGCAGATTCCCCACCACCCGCAGACTATTGGGCGCAGCCTCCAGGCTATTGAAGTCGAACTTCAGCGCGTCGCCCTGGTGCAGGTTGAAGTTGCTCATGCCAGCGAACTGCTGGTTGAGGATCGGAATCAGGTCCTTGTCCAGTTCCACCACGTCCAGTTGCGCACCGCTGCCGAGCAGGCCTTCGGTCAGGGCGCCCTGGCCCGGGCCAATCTCCAGCAGGCGATCATCGGGTTTGGCATTGATGGAGCGCAGGATGCGATCGATTACGCCAGCGTCATGCAGGAAGTTCTGGCCGAAGCGCTTGCGCGCGCGGTGTTGGTATTGCTCGGTCATAAATGGGTCTCGGCCATCTGGTAGGCGGTTTCCAAGGCGACTTGCAGGCTACCGGTATCGATCCTGCCACTGCCGGCCAGGTCCAGGGCGGTGCCATGGTCCACCGATGTGCGGATGATCGGCAGGCCCAGGGTTACGTTGACTGCCGCGCCAAAGCCTTTGTACTTCAGTACGGGCAGGCCCTGATCGTGGTACATCGCCAGCACCGCGTCGCAGTGCTCCAGATATTTGGGGGTAAACAGAGTGTCGGCAGGCAGCGGGCCACGCAGGTCCATGCCCTCGCTGCGCAAGCGCTCCAAGGTGGGTTCTATGGTGTCGATTTCTTCATGGCCCAGATGTCCGCCTTCACCGGCATGGGGGTTGAGCCCGCACACCAGGATACGGGGCCGGGCGATGCCGAACTTTTCCTGCAGGTCGGCGTGCAATATCCGCGTGACCCGCTCCAGGCGTTGTGGGGTGATGGCGTCGGCAACGTCCCGCAAAGGCAGGTGCGTGGTCACCAATGCCACGCGCAGGCCACGGGTGGCGAGCATCATGACCACCTGCGTGGTGTGGGTCAGGTCCGCCAGGAATTCGGTATGCCCGGAAAAGGCAATCCCGGATTCGTTGATCACGCCCTTGTGCACCGGAGCGGTGATCATGCCGGCGAAACTCCCGTCCAGGCAGCCCTGGCCAGCGCGGGTCAGGGTTTGCAGGACGAATGCCGCGTTGGTCTTGTCCAGTTGCCCGGTAACCACCGGGGCGCCCAGTGGCGTATCCCAGACATACAGGCTATTGGCGGGTGCCGGGACATCCGGCCAGGCCCCCGGTATCACTGGCAGCAGGTCGACGACCACCCCCAGCTGCGCAGCCCGCTCAAGGAGCAGGTCGCGGCTGGTGATGGCTATCAAGGGATGTGGCTGGGGTTGCGAGGCGAGCAGCAGGCACAGGTCGGGACCGATGCCGGCAGGCTCGCCGGGTGTCAGCGCGAAACGCTTGGGTTTCACTGCGCTGCCTGGTCTGCACCAGGGAGTTTGATTTCGACGTAGGCTTCGTCGCGGATCTGACGCAGCCAGGTTTGCAGCTCTTCGTCGTACTTGCGGTTGCGCAGCACGGTCATCGCCTGTTGTTCGCGAGCCTGGGTGGTGCTGTCGGTGGCGCGGCGGCCAAGGACTTCCAGTACGTGCCAGCCGTACGGGCTCTTGAACGGCTTGGACAGTTGGCCTTGTGGCGTTTCGGCCATCACCTGGCGGAACTCGGGTACCAGTGCGTTCGGGTCAACCCAGTTCAGGTCGCCGCCGTTGAGGGCAGAACCTGGGTCTTCCGAGAAGCTCTTCGCCAGCTCGGCGAAATCTTCACCCGCCTCGATGCGCTCATAAAGCTTTTCCGCCAGACGCTTGGTCTCGGCTTCGCTGCGGATCTCGCTTGGCTTGATCAGGATATGACGAACATGCACTTCGTCACGCACCTGAGCGCCGCCACCGCGCTTTTCCAACAGCTTGAGAATGATAAAGCCGCCGGGCGTGCGGGCTGGTTGGGTGATGTCACCCACGGCCATGCTGCTCAGTTCGCGATCGAACGGCGGGGGCAATTGGGCGGCCTTGCGCCAGCCCATGTCACCACCTTCCAGGGCGTTGTCACTGCCAGACCTGGCAATGGCCATCTGACCGAAGTCGGCGCCTTGCTTGAGTTGCTGGTAGATGTCCATCGCCTGACGGTAAGCATTCTGGATGGCTTCGGAGTTGGCGCTTTCCGGGGTAGGAACCAGGATGTTCGCCAGGTGCAGTTCCTCGGAAAGCTGCATCTTGCCCAGATCGGAGGCGAGAAAGTTTTTCACTTCCTGCTCGGACACCTGGATGCGCTCGGCTACACGACGCTGGCGCACACGGCTGATGATCATCTCGCGGCGGATCTGATCGCGAGCGTCCTCGTAAGAGAGGCCGTCGCGAGCCAGGGCAGCGCGGAACTGGTCGACGGTCATGTTGTTGCGCTGGGCAATGGTGCCGACGGCCTGGTTCAATTCTTCATCAGTGATGCGGATGCCCGAGCGTTCGCCAATCTGCAATTGCAGGTTTTCGACGATCAGGCGTTCGAGCACTTGTTGATCCAATACGCCCGGAGGCGGCAGGCCACCACCGCGCTTGGCGATGGTCTGCTGCACTTCATGGACGCGCTGGTCCAGCTGGCTCTGCATGACCACGTCGTTGTCGACGATAGCCACCACTTTGTCGATGGGCTGTACCGCGGCGTTGGCCGCAGTACCCAGGAACAGCGCGCCCAGCATCAGCGGGCGCAGACAATCAGAAAGCTTGGTCTTCACGTTCACGATAACCTTGGATGCCTTTGTCGAGGAAGCTCTCTACCTTGGCGCCGGTGAGGCCGCCGAGTCCCTTCAGGACAATTTGGAGGAAGATGCCGTGGTCGCCCTTCTCGTTTTCCGGGGCGGCTTGACTGAACTCTTCATAGTCGACCCAGTAACGGTTGATCAGGCGCAGTTTCCAGCAGCAGTTGTCGTATTCGAAACCACCGAAGGCTTCCAGGGTACGGTTGCGGTTGTAGTCATACTGCCAGCGGCTGATGAGATTCCACTGCGGCACGACTGGCCAGATGACCGAGAAGTCGTGCTGCTGGATCTTGTAGTAGTCCTTTACGTAGCCCGGAGTGCCCGGAGTGCCATAGTCGCCACCACCCACGGACCATTGGCCAGTAGTCTGGTCGTAGCGCACCTGGTCGTTGCGGTAGCGGTAACCGGCGTTGACGACCTTGTTCGGGTTGTCTTCAGGTTGGTAGTGGAACATCGCGCTGCCCGAGCGGGGGCTGCGGGTGTCCGGGTCCCAGTTGTAGGTGGCCGTGGTGCGCCAATCGCGGTTCCAGCGGAATTCGTATTCCAGTGCGTATGGCGATACGTCCGACTTGGCATCTTCACGCGTGTTGAAGTCGATGCCTGGCAGTTGGACTTCGCGGTCCTTGAAGTAAAAGGCCTGGCCGACGCTGACGCGCTGGCGCTCGAAACCGTTTTCCTGGATCCAGCGGCTGGTCACGCCCAGGGAGAGTTTGTTCTCGTCGCCGACACGGTCGGAGCCGGAGAAGCGGTTGTCCCGGAACAGCGAGGAGTAGCTGAAAGTGGATTCGCCGGTGTCGAAAACCGGGATGTCGCTCTGATCTTTCTCAGGAACATAGAGGTAGAACAGTCGCGGTTCCAGCGTTTGACGGTAGTTGCTGCCAAACCACTGGGTGTCCCGGTCGAAGTACAGGCCGCTGTCGATGCTGGCGATTGGAACGCCGCGGCTCTGGCTGCCACTGTAAGTGCCCCGCAGGCGGTCAGCCTCGGCCGATTGTGCGGCGATCTGCGACTTGCCCCTGCCATCCAGGTCCAGATCGTATTGGGTGTACTGGTATTTAAGCGAAGGCTTGATAAAGCCGTAAGAAGCTTCCATCGGCAGGCTCATGACCGGTGCCAGGTTCAGGCGATTGCCGTTAGCCCGTGCCAGGCCGCGAACGTTGTTGTCCAGCCACGGCTCGGTGTTCCCGTCCTCATCGGTATAGTTACCGGTCCGCAAATCCCGATCAAACCGCACCAGTTCCGTCTTGTAGGCGAAATCCAGACCATACGGCTGTTGGGGAAGGGTGCCATTAAAGGTGATCTGCGGCAGGCGGTTATACGGCGTAATCTTCGAAATCGTCGCCATCTGGTAAGCCTGGGCATTCAGTCGCGCAACGTAGTTGTCACCCCGATAGCTGACTGCACCCTGCTGGTTTACGTAATCATTGGACTCGACACCAATCTGATCGCTTGCCAGATCCTGGAAGTAATAAGGATCGCTGATCTTGGTGTAGTCGACTTCTGTCAGCACACGCGAATCGAGCCCGCCTTTATGCTGCCAGTTGTACATGTAGCGGGTCTTGTCGTAGTCGGACTGCCCGCTGCGTTCATCGTCTTCATCGTTGAGGTACGCCGCACCGAACTGACCTTCGCTGGATTTGGTCAGGTAGCGGAATTCGCCTTCCATCAACAGACCGCGCTTGCTCATGTAGCGCGGGTACAACGTGGCATCGTAGTTGGGTGCCAGGTTGAAGTAATACGGAGTGACCAGCAAAAAGCCGGTATCGCTGCCGGTGCCGATGGTCGGCGGCAGGAAGCCGGACTGGCGACGGTCATCGATCGGGAAATAGATGTACGGGGTATACAGGACCGGGAAGTCCTTGACCCGCAGCGTCACGTTGGTGGCGGTGCCGAAGCCGGTAGCCGGGTTCAGGGTGATGTTGTTGCCTTTGAGTGTCCAGGCGTTGCTGCCTGGCTCACACGTGGTGTACGTACCATCCTTTAGGCGGATGATCGCGTTTTCAGCACGCTTGGCGTACAGCGCGTTACCGCGGATGCGCGACTTGTGCATCACGTATTCGGCGTTGTCGACCTTGGCTTCGCCAGTGTCCAACTGCACATCGGCGTGGTCGCCGACGATCAGCGCACCGTTGTCGCGAACGCGCACGTTGCCGCTCAGCTCGCCGCGGTTTTCAGCCTGGTACAGGTTGGCCTCGTCAGCCTCGACCTGCATGCTGCCTTGACGCATGACCACGTCGCCGGCCAGCGTTGCCACCTGTTCTTCCTGCTGGTAGCGCGACGCCTTGGCGCCGAGGAAGGTCGGAGCGTCGCTTTTGTCCGTCTTGTCATTCATGCCAGGACGAACGGGCTCGATATAGGCACCGGCGCAATAAGGACCGGTTTCGGCCAATTGGGCAGGGGTGAGGTTCTCCCGTGGAACCCAGTCCAGGTGACTGTAGTCCGCACTGCGAGACTTCAGGCCGCGGCCTTTGGCTTCGGTGACGAGCACGGGCTTGTCGCCGGCTTCTTCGCCCGAGCCGCTGTCGGCCGGAGCCTCGCCGCTGGCGGAAACCGCACTGCCGTCATGCACCGGACGTGGCGGCAATGCAGCAGCCGGCGTCTTGGGCGAACAGTCCCAGGCACCCGAAGCGGAGACGGAGCAGTCATACTGCTGCGCCGCAACGACGAATGAAGAGGCCAAGGGTTGCAGGGCCAGCAGACTGCCGGTGACCAGCAACGGAAATTTTTTACGAAACGCGGGGGATTTCAATGCCATCTTATTAGTCCGGGCTTCCTGCGTGCCATCTGCCCGCGGTGTGGGCCGCACGCCTCTCGATGGTCTGAAAAAGATGCTGGATAATAAAGCATGACCCGCTTGACGGCTAGCGCCGTCGGAGACCCTTGCAATGCCTGACCAAGATGTACGCCTGCAACACCTGAAAGTTTGGCTCGATGAGCAGCTGCCGATCCTTTTTGTTCAGCAGGGCTGGGGCGCCGTACCCCCGGCTACGTTGACCGCGGCCAGCAGCGACGCGAGTTTCCGTCGTTATTTCCGCTGGGAAGGCGAGGGCCGCAGTTTGATCGTGATGGATGCGCCACCGCCCCAGGAAAACTGCAAACCCTTCGTGGACATTGCTTTTTTGTTGACGAAATCCGGCATCAACGTGCCGAAAATTTATGCCGAAGACCTCGAGCGCGGTTTTCTCTTGCTCAATGACCTGGGCAATCAGACGTATCTGGACGTGATCAACGGCGACAATGCCGACGCATTATTCCGTGACGCCCTGCAGGCCCTGTTGGCTTTCCAACAACTGCCGATGGTCGCGCCACTGCCCAGCTACGACGTCGCTTTGCTGCGCCGGGAGCTGGAGCTGTTTCCTGAGTGGTACGTCAAGCATGAGCTGGGTATCGAATTGGATGCTGCTCAACAAGCGCTCTGGCAACAGGCCAGCGACCTGCTGATCAACAGCGCGCTGGCTCAGCCGAAAGTGCTGGTCCATCGCGACTACATGCCGCGCAACCTGATGCTCAGCGAACCGAACCCCGGCGTACTGGACTTTCAGGATGCGGTTTATGGCCCGGTGACTTATGACGTCACGTGTCTGTTCAAGGATGCCTTTCTCAGTTGGCCCGAGGAGCGCGTGCGTGGCTGGCTCGAGGATTACTGGCAGCAGGCCGGTGCGCTCGGCATCCCGGTCCAGCCGGACTTCGAGGATTTCCTGCGGGCCAGCGACCTGATGGGCGTGCAGCGCCATCTCAAGGTCATCGGGATTTTCGCGCGTATTTGTCACCGCGACGGCAAGCCGCGCTACCTGGGTGATGTGCCGCGCTTCTTTGCCTATATAGAAGCGGTCATTGCCCGTCGCCCTGAACTGGCGGAACTGGATCAGTTGCTCTCCAGCCTGCGTCAGTCGGCCGGAGCGACGGCATGAAAGCGATGATCCTGGCGGCGGGTAAAGGGGAGCGCATGCGGCCCTTGACCCTCACCACGCCCAAGCCGCTGGTTCGTGCCGGCGGCGTTCCCTTGATCGAATACCATCTGCGTGCCTTGGTTCGGGCCGGGTTCAAGGACATTGTGATCAATCACGCCTGGCTCGGTCAGCAAATCGAAGATTATCTAGGGGACGGTTCACGTTTTGGCGTGAGCATTCATTTCTCGCCCGAAGGTGAGCCGCTGGAAACCGGCGGTGGCATTTTCCGCGCCCTGCCGTTACTGGGCGAGGAAGCGTTTCTGGTGGTCAACGGCGACATCTGGACCGATTACGATTTCAGCGCCTTGCGCCGACCTCTTGACGGCTTGGCGCACCTGGTGCTGGTGGATAATCCCGAACATCATCCGGGCGGCGATTTCATTCTGGCCGACGGGCAGATTCATGATGGCGGGGCGGCTGCCGACAAACTGACCTACAGCGGCATTGCCGTCTTGCATCCACGGTTGTTCGAGGGCTGCCTGGACGGCGCGTTCAAACTCGCACCGCTGCTACGCAAGGCCATGGCCGAGGGTCAGGTCAGCGGCGAGCACCTGAAGGGACACTGGGTGGATGTGGGGACTCATGAACGTTTGGCGCAGGTTGAAACCTTGATAGAAGCGAGCCGTTGATATGTGGTGGCCAGGGACTCTGATTGGAGCCGGGGCGGGCTTTGCCATAGCCAGCATTCCGGGGGCCATGCTGGGAGCGTTATTAGGACAGGCGCTGGATCGGCGACTTAATCTGCAAGGCTGGGCGCAAGTGCGCGAGCGTTTGGGTGGTCGTCCGGCATTACGCAACGATGAGTTGCTGTTTGTATTGCTTGGCCGGCTGGCCAAGAGCGACGGACGAGTGGTCGATGGGCACATCCAGCAGGCTCGTCAGGAGATGCGTGCGCTGGACCTGAGCGAACCGGCACAACGCCGGGCCGTTGCCGCATTCAACCGGGGCAAATCCGGAAACGATCATCTGCGCGGTTATTTGCGTCGCCTTGCGACCCAGCCCCATGCAGCTGAAGGCGTGCTGCGGGCCTGTTGGCGGATGGTTTGGGCGGACGGTCGCGCGGGCACAAGCGAGCGTGAGTTGCTCGCCCAGTGGGGCAAATGGCTGGGGTGGACGCCGCAACAGGTCCAGGCACTGGCGGTGGATTACGAGCCACACAAACCGTCGTTGCCCAACAGCGGCGCGACCTATCAGGAGGCGTTGCGCTTGCTGGGGGTGTCGGCCACCAGCGAGCCGTCGCAGATCAAGCGGGCTTACCGCCGCCTGCTCAGCCGTCACCACCCGGACAAGATTGCCGGCAGCGGGGCGACGCCTTTGCAAGTGCGTGACGCCACCGACAAAACCCGGGAGTTGCACAACGCCTATCGGTTGATCCGCGAGCGCCGGGATTTTCGCTAGAAGGGATCACAACGCTGGCTGGGTTAGGGCTTGTCTAAGCCTCACTCCCCCGGCTTCTGCGGGTTGAGCCAACCCCGAATCCGACGAAACAGCTGTTCCTGCTGCGCTGATGGGTTGGGCACTGCTTTGAGCGACACCTGACTGAAGCTCGAACTTTTAAGCCGTTTGCTCGCCTGCAGGCGCTCCAGCGCTGCATTGCGATCCTGCGGTTTGTCCATGTAGAAGAGGTCGGCGGTGGCCAGTTTCAAGGTGGGGGTCAGTTCGGCCAGAGCGGGCTTGACTGCGAGCGGGGTCTGGGCGGCGACCATCACGAAACGCTCGATCTGCGAGGGCTGTTTTTCATTCAGGTAACGTGCCGCCCAATAGGCGCCGGTGCCGTGACCCAGCAGAACGATGCTGCGGGCGCCCTGCTGTTCGGCGTAGGCCAGCGCTGCATCGATGCGGGTATAGATACGGTCGGCATCGGCCAGGAGGTGATCCTCGCTGGTTTGGGCAACGACCGGATCCACCGCGTCGGCCTCGCCGCCCGCCACCTGTTCAATCGGCGCTGCGGTCGTGGCATCCGGTGCCGCGCCAGCCACGTCGGCCGGTTTGGTCTCGGGCGGTGTTTCTACCACGCGCGGTGCGATGACGTCGCTTTGCAGGTCCGGCAGGGTGATACTCAGGCTGCTCCACTCGATATCCGGTAACTTTTTGCGCATCGGGCCAATCACTTGAGGCCAGTCAGCAGTTTCGCCAGCGCCGGGGACTATGATGACCGTGCCCTTGGGTTCGCTGGTGTTGGCTGGTTTCCAGAGTGCCAGGAAGGTGTCGCTGCCGGTTTGCAGCTGTTGTTGCTCCTGGGCCGGGATCTCCCGTTCAAGTGCTGTCGCTTCTTCTTCGCTGCGTTCGAGCAAAGGCGGACGTTCGACCGGTTTTTCCTCGGTGGCTTGATCCGCCGCTGCGGGCGCCGGTTCTTCAGCCTGTACAGAAAAGGCACTCGGCAGCATCAGCGACAGGCACAATGCTGGCAGTGCCAGGCGATAAACAAAGGGCATCGGATATTCCATGACCAGAAGTATTTCCGGCAGCCTAATGGGTTGGTCAGTATTTGTCAGTGCATGAGACTTCAATGATGCGTTTTTGCTGCCTGTGGGTTATCGGCTGTTTATGGCTTCCCTTGATGGCGTGGGCCGCGCCCGCACCGTCGTTAACTGGGGTGCAACTGGACGCGGGCCAGCGACAATGGCTGCTCCAGCATCCGCAACTGCGCGTCGGCCTCGTGTTGCAGGCGCCGTACGCGCAATATGACCGGCGCTTGCAGCGCCTGTCCGGCACCAATGTCGAGCTGATGCAATGGTTGGGCAAGGCGTTGAATGTCGAACTGACCTGGCGCAATTTCCAGGACGTGGCGCAACTGGAAGCCGCGTTGCGCTCCGGGGAGGTGGATGTTGCCCCAGGGCTGACCCAGACCCCGGCCGGGTTGCGACTCTGGCGGTTTTCCGACCCCTACATGCGCGTGCCGCAATTGATCGTGGGCCAGAAGAAGGGCGCCGAAGGAGTCGAACTGGAAAAGCTCGATGCTCAAGTGCGGGTGGCGGTGCGCATGCCCAGTACCACGGCCGATTATTTGCGCAGCAATTACCCGACCTTGAATCTTCAAGGCGTGCCGTTGGAACGCCAGGCCCTGCAACTGCTGTTGAGCCAACAGGCCGGGTACGCGGTGGTCGATGAGGCGCAGCTGGGGCGACTGATGGTCGAGCCTGAATTCGCCGGGCTGGTGGTTGTAGGCGATATCGGCCTGCCGCAACTGTTGCGCGTCGCCACTCGCCGGGATTGGCCGGAGTTGGCCGACATCATCGAGAGCGGTTTGCAGGCGATCCCGGCCAAGGAACTTGAGCAGCTGCACAGTCGCTGGCTCAAGCCCAAATATCCGCGGCTGACCGACACTCCGGGTTTCTGGCAAAACCTGACTCTGTTGCTACTGGCCCTGTTCTTGAGCTGCGTGGCCATCGTGTTCTGGCAGCGCCGCGAGCAAAGGGCGCTGGAGCGGCGCCTGCGCAATGCGCGAAATGACATCGCCCAGCGGGCCGCCAGCGAGGAAGCCCTGCGCTTGACGCAATTTTCCATTGATCAAAGCACTGTCGGCATTCTCTGGGTCAATTGGGATAGCCATGTACGTTATGCCAACCGCGCCGCCGAAATCATGTTGGGCTATGCGCCAGGCGGCATTATTGAACGTCCCTTGATCGACTTCGAACCGGGCCTGCACATGGATCGCTGGCTGAATCTGTGGAAACGCGCCCGGGCCAGCGAAGAGGGGCCACAGAGTTTCGAAACCGAATGCGTGCGGGCCGATGGAAGTATTCTTCCGGCCGATGTTTCCTTGAGCTTCCTGCGTTTTCGCGATGCCGAATACCTGGTGGTCTACATAAACGACGTCACCGAGCGCCGTCGTGCTCTGGCGGCGCTGCGCGAAAGCGAGGCGCGCTTGCAGGGAATCGCCGCCAACGTCCCGGGCCTGGTCTTTCGCCTGGAGCGCGCCCCGGTGACCGGGCAGATCGACTTTGCCTACATCAGTGAAGGCAGCGAAAGCCTCGTGGGCTATTCACCCGCGACCCTGGCCCGCAGTGACACCGGCCTGCGCAGCCTCGTCCACCCACAGGACAAGGCCAGCTACCACCGCACTCAGGATCAGGCGCTGGACAGCGATAGTGACTGGTCGTGGCAGGGCCGCATCCTGACCCGCGAGGGCCGGGAACGCTGGGCCGAGATCAAGGCCATTACCCGTCGTCTCGAGGATGGCGCCTACGTTTGGGACGGCATCGTCTGGGACATCACCGAAAGCAAGCGTATCGAACTTGAACTGGCCAGCTCCCGGGAACAACTGCGCGAATTGTCGGCGCACCTGGAGAGCGTGCGGGAAGAGGAAAAGGCGCGTATAGCTCGGGAGGTCCACGACGAGTTGGGTCAGATGTTGACCGTCTTGAAGCTGGAAACGTCCATGTGCGAACTGGCCTATGCGCAACTCGACCCGGGTCTGCAAGAACGGCTCAACAGTATGAAGCGCCTGATTGCCCAACTGTTCCAGTTGGTGCGGGATGTGGCGACGGCGCTGCGACCTCCGATCCTTGATGCCGGCATCGCCTCCGCCATTGAATGGCAGGCGCGGCGTTTCGAGGCGCGCACACAGATCCCCTGTCTGGTGCAGGTGCCGGACAATCTGCCGCCCTTGAGTGACGCCAAGGCCATCGGTCTGTTTCGAATTCTTCAGGAAGCGCTGACCAATGTGATGCGCCATGCTCAGGCGCATACTGTAGAACTGACGCTGGTGCAGGAAGACGACCAACTCTGTCTGACGGTGAGTGACGACGGTGTAGGATTCGTTCCCGCCACGGGGCGACCGACCTCCTTTGGTCTGGTCGGCATGCGGGAGCGGGTATTGATCATGGGCGGGCAGTTATCGTTGGAAAGTGAACCGGGGGAGGGTACGACCCTGGCGGTGCGGGTACCGTTGACCGAGGCCTGATGGCTTTCGCTAGGCTTGCCTGAGGCTATCGCGAGCAGGCTCGCGATGAGATTCTGAATCTGGAGAAAAACGTGATCCGTGTACTGGTAGCCGAAGACCACACCATCGTCCGTGAAGGTATTAAACAGTTGATTGGCCTGGCCAAGGATCTGGTGGTCGTGGGGGAGGCGAGCAATGGCGAGCAATTGCTGGAGACCTTGCGGCATGTGCCCTGCGAGGTGGTGCTGCTGGATATCTCCATGCCGGGCGTCAATGGCCTGGAGGCGATCCCGCGGATCCGTGCGTTGAACAATCCGCCGGCCATCCTGGTGTTGTCGATGCACGACGAGGCGCAAATGGCGGCGCGGGCGCTGAAGGTCGGTGCCGCGGGTTACGCGACCAAGGACAGCGACCCGGCATTGCTGCTCATGGCGATTCGCAAGGTCGCGGCCGGCGGACGTTACATCGACCCGGAACTGGCCGACCGCATGGTTTTCGAAGTAGGCCTGACCGACAGCCGACCGTTGCACTCGCTGCTGTCCGAACGTGAATTTTCGGTCTTCGAGCGCCTGGCCCAAGGGGCCAACGTCAATGACATCGCCCAGCAATTGGCCCTGAGCAGCAAAACCATCAGCACTCACAAAGCACGACTGATGCAGAAACTCAACATCACTTCCTTGGCGGAACTGGTGAAGTACGCGATGGAGCACAAATTGCTCTAAGCCCACCACAATCCCCTGTGGGAGCGAGCCTGCTCGCGATAGAGTTGGACCATTCAGCATCGTAGTTGACTGACACACTGCCATCGCGAGCAGGCTCGCTCCCACAGGGGCAGTGCGCCGGCATATCCATTTACGACACGCCCCAACACCGCTTTTACCCCTGCTTGCGGCTTGCAGCTCATAACTTGCCGCTGCTCTTACCCAATCCCGCCATCCTTGTAGGGAAATCCCTACACCGACTCTTCCATCCGGCTGAGGCCATTCTCTCCTGCGTCCCGATTTGCGCGGCCCCCAGGCTCCACTAGGCTTGATTCACAAGCAGTCATCAATACAAAAGGTGCGGGTATGAGCCAGGTCGATTCAAGCGCGGGGGCCAGTGATGTGCTGGTCAGCTTTCGTGGTGTGCAAAAGAGCTACGACGGCGAGAACCTGATCGTCAAGGACCTCAACCTGGACATTCGCAAAGGTGAATTCCTGACGCTGCTCGGGCCGTCCGGTTCCGGCAAAACCACCAGCCTGATGATGCTCGCCGGTTTTGAAACCCCCACCGCTGGGGAGATTCAACTGGCCGGACGCTCCATCAACAACGTGCCGCCCCACAAGCGTGACATCGGCATGGTGTTCCAGAACTATGCTTTGTTCCCGCACATGACCGTTGCCGAGAACCTGGCATTCCCGCTGACCGTGCGCGGTTTGAACAAAAGCGACGTGAGTGATCGGGTCAAGCGCGTCTTGAGCATGGTCCAGCTGGACACGTTTGCCCAACGCTACCCGGCGCAGTTGTCCGGCGGCCAGCAACAGCGCGTCGCCCTGGCCCGGGCATTGGTGTTCGAACCGCAACTGGTGCTGATGGACGAACCCCTTGGCGCCCTGGACAAACAACTGCGTGAGCACATGCAGATGGAGATCAAGCATCTGCATCAGCGCCTCGGTGTCACCGTGGTCTATGTGACTCACGACCAGGGCGAGGCCTTGACCATGTCCGACCGCGTAGCGGTGTTCCATCAGGGCGAAATCCAGCAGATTGCCCCGCCACGCACTCTCTATGAAGAGCCAAAGAACACCTTCGTCGCCAACTTCATCGGCGAGAACAATCGCCTCAACGGCCGCTTGCACAGCCACACCGGTGATCGTTGCCTGGTAGAGCTGGGGCGTGGTGAAAAGGTCGAGGCCCTGGCGGTGAACGTCGGCAAACCCGGCGAGCCGGTGACCCTGTCGATCCGCCCGGAACGGGTGAGCCTCAACGGCGCAAGCGAACAATGTGTCAACCGCTTCTCAGGGAGGGTGGCGGAATTCATCTATCTGGGCGACCACGTCCGGGTTCGCCTGGAGGTCTGTGGCAAGAACGACTTCTTCGTGAAACAACCGATTGCCGAACTCGATCCCGGGCTCGCTGTTGGGGACGTGGTTCCGCTTGGCTGGCAAGTCGAGCATGTGCGTGCGCTCGATCCCCTTCTAGAGGCGAATTGATCGCCCCCTGCTGTACCAACACCAACCCTGCACGTGGAGAGAACAATAAATGTTGAGATCCCTGAAGTTCACAGCCCTGACCCTGGGCATGATGGGTGCGGCAAGCGCGATGGCGGCGGGCCCGGACCTGACTGTGGTGTCTTTTGGTGGGGCGAACAAGGCGGCTCAGGCCAAAGCCTTTTACGCACCGTGGGAAGCGGCCGGTAACGGCAAGATCATCGCTGGCGAATACAACGGTGAAATGGCCAAGGTCAAGGCCATGGTCGACACCAAGAGCGTTTCGTGGGACCTGGTGGAAGTCGAGTCTCCGGAGCTGTCCCGTGGTTGTGACGAAGACATGTTCGAGCAACTGGACCCGGCTCTGTTCGGCAAGGCCGAAGACTACGTCAAGGGCGCCATCCAGCCTTGCGGCGTGGGCTTCTTCGTGTGGTCGACCGTGCTGGCCTACAACGCCGACAAACTGAAAACCGCGCCGACCAGTTGGGCGGATTTCTGGGACACCAAGCAATTCCCAGGCAAGCGTGGCCTGCGCAAAGGCGCCAAGTACACCCTGGAATTTGCCTTGATGGCCGACGGCGTTGCGCCGAAAGACGTCTACAAAGTGCTGGCCGGCAAAGATGGCCAGGATCGTGCCTTCAAGAAGCTCGACGAACTCAAGCCGAACATCCAGTGGTGGGAGGCTGGCGCCCAGCCGCCGCAGTACCTGGCTTCCGGTGACGTGGTCATGAGCTCGGCCTACAACGGTCGGATCGCTGCGGTGCAGAAGGAAAGCAACCTGAAAGTGGTGTGGAACGGCGGCATCTACGACTTCGACGCGTGGGCAATTCCACGTGGTCTGGACAAGACCCGCGCCGAAGCTGCGAAGAAATTCATCGCTTTCTCGGTGGCACCGCAGCAGCAAAAGACCTACTCGGAAAACATCGCCTACGGCCCGGCCAATACCCAGGCTGTACCGCTGTTGTCCAAGGATGTCTTGAAAGACATGCCGACCACCCCGGAAAACATCGCCAACCAGGTACAGATCGACGTCAGCTTCTGGGCTGACAACGGTGAGCAACTGGAACAGCGCTTCAACTCCTGGGCGGCCAAGTAGGAGCTGCCGAAGGCTGCGATCTTTTGATCTTCAGTGTTCATGAGGCCTCAAAGGATCGCAGGCTGCGCCAGCTCCTACAGGATTTGCGTTTCACCTTAAACAGAAGCGGCACGCCGCTTCTGTAACGATCAAAAAGATTTGCGGAGTTCGCCATGGCCATCGCCGTTCCACTGAACGCGGGCACCAGCCCCACCCTGAAGCAGCGGCTCAAGCGCGCCGAGCGGGTCAACCGCTGGAAGGCCCAGGCCTTGATCGCGCCGCTGGTACTGTTTCTGTTGCTGGTGTTCCTGGTGCCGATCGTGGCGCTGCTGTTCAAAAGCGTCAGCAACCCGGAAGTGGTCAACGGCATGCCGCGCACCGTCGCCGCGGTCGCTGCCTGGGACGGACGTGGGTTGCCCGGCGAGCCGGTGTACAAGGCCGCCAGCGAAGACCTCGCCGAAGCCCGCAAGAATCAGACCTTGGGCGATTTGTCCAAGCGCCTGAACATGGAACTGGCCGGCTATCGCAGCCTGCTGACCAAGACCGCCCGTGCGCTGCCGTTCGCCACTGAGCCGGTCTCCTATAAAGAGGCGATGGAGAACCTTGACGAACGCTGGGGCGATCCGGCGTATTGGCAGGTGATCCGCCGCAACACCAGTGATGTCACCCCGTATTACCTGCTGGCGGCCGTCGATCATCGCATCGATGATCTGGGTGAACTGGCCCCGGCCACCCCCGACCAGGCGATCTACCTGGATATTTTTGCCCGTACGTTCTGGATGGGTCTGGTGATCACCGCGATCTGCCTGGTGCTGGCCTATCCGTTGGCCTACCTGCTGGCGAACCTGCCATCGCGCCAAAGCAACCTGCTGATGATTCTGGTGCTGTTGCCGTTCTGGACGTCGATCCTGGTGCGGGTGGCGGCGTGGATCGTGCTGCTGCAATCGGGCGGGCTGATCAACAGTGGCCTGATGGCCATGGGTATTATCGATAAGCCGCTGGAGTTGGTGTTCAACCGCGCCGGTGTCTACATCTCCATGGTCCATATCCTGCTGCCGTTCATGATCCTGCCGATTTACAGCGTGATGAAAGGCATCTCTCCGACTTACATGCGTGCGGCGATTTCCCTGGGTTGCCATCCATTCGCCAGTTTCTGGCGCGTGTATTTCCCGCAGACCTATGCCGGTGTCGGCGCCGGTTGCCTGTTGGTGTTCATCCTCGCCATCGGCTACTACATCACGCCGGCACTGCTGGGCAGCCCGAGCGATCAGATGGTCAGCTACTTCGTCGCGTTCTACACCAACACCAGCATCAACTGGGGTATGGCCACGGCGCTTGGCGGGTTGTTGTTGCTGGCAACCGTCGTGCTTTATCTGATTTACAACTGGTTGGTGGGCGCCAGTCGCCTGCGCCTGAGCTGAGGGGAGATCGAAATGCTGAGTCCTTACATGTCCCCCGTCGAGCGGGTGTGGTTCTACAGCTTGCGCATATTCTGCGGGCTGATCCTGTTGTTCCTGATCCTGCCGGTGCTGGTGATCATTCCATTGTCGTTCAACTCCGGCAGCTTCCTGGTGTACCCGTTGCAAGGCTTTTCGTTGCAGTGGTACCACGATTTCTTCGCCTCGGCGGAGTGGATGCGGGCGCTGAGGAACAGCGTCATCGTCGCCCCGGCGGCGACGGTACTGGCGATGGTCTTCGGCACCCTGGCGGCTATTGGCCTGACCCGTGGCGACTTTCCGGGCAAGGCGCTGGTGATGGCCCTGGTGATCTCGCCGATGGTGGTGCCGGTGGTGATCATCGGGGTGGCCAGCTACCTGTTTTTCGCGCCGCTGGGGATGGGCAACAGTTTCTTCTCGCTGATCGTGGTCCATGCCGTGCTGGGCGTGCCGTTCGTCATCATCACGGTGTCGGCGACTCTGCAGGGCTTTAACTACAACCTGGTTCGGGCCGCCGCCAGCCTTGGAGCTTCACCCTTGACGGCGTTTCGTCGAGTGACCCTGCCGTTGATCGCCCCGGGCGTGATCTCCGGCGCACTGTTCGCCTTCGCGACGTCATTCGATGAGGTGGTGGTGACGCTGTTCCTGGCCGGTCCCGAGCAGGCAACGTTGCCAAGGCAGATGTTCAGCGGTATCCGCGAGAACCTCAGTCCCACCATCGCCGCCGCCGCGACGCTGCTGATCGCCTTTTCGGTGATCCTGTTGCTGACTCTGGAGTGGTTGCGTGGGCGTAGCGAGAAACTGCGCACCACCCAAGTCTGAGGGCCAACGCAAAACCAATGTGGGAGCGGGCTTGCTCGCGAAAGCGGTGTGTCATTCAGCAAATAGGTTGAATGTTTGACCGCATTCGCGAGCAAGCCCGCTCCCACAGGTTTGCGGGGTATTCATGGGCTGAATGCAAGACAACCTTAAATACCGAGCTATCCTTGTGCCAGCCCATACTCGAACAAGAGGCCGCGCACATGAGTCTTTCCTCATTCAAGATCGCCCACAAACTGATCACCGGTGCCGCTGCCATTGAGCAACTGGCGGCCGAGCTGACGCGGCTGGATGTCGACAACCCATTGATCGTCACCGACGCTGCGCTGGTCAAGTCCGGCACCGTGGAGCTGGCGTTGCAGCATTTGGGTGGGCGCGACTACGAGGTTTTCGACCGGGTCATGCCCGATCCGGAAATAGCCATCGTCGAAGATTGCATGCAGGCCTACCGCGACGGCGGCCATGATGGCTTGATCGGCCTGGGCGGCGGCAGTGCCATCGACATCGCCAAATGCGTGGGGGTCTACGCCGGTTACCACGGCGAGCTGCAGGATATGTTCGGAGTCGATCAGGTCCCGCGCAAAGGCGCGCCCATGATCGCCATTCCCACCACGGCCGGGACCGGCTCGGAAGTCACCAACGTGGCCATCCTCTCCGACAAGGCCGCGCAGCTTAAGAAAGGTATCGTCAGCGATTATCTGCTGCCGGACGTAGCGCTGGTCAGCCCGCAGATGACCCTCACCTGCCCCCGGAGCGTGACCGCCGCCAGTGGCGTCGATGCACTGGTGCATGCCATCGAGTCCTACCTGTCGCTCAATGCCTCGCCGATCACCGATGCCTTGGCTATCGGCGCAATAAAACTGATCACCCGCGCCTTGCCCAAGGCCTACGCCAACCCCGCTCATTTGCAGGCTCGCGAAGACATGGCCACGGCAAGCCTGATGGCCGGCATGGCGTTCGGCAATGCCGGGGTCGGGGCGGTGCATGCGCTGGCGTATCCGCTGGGCGGGCGTTTTCACGTGTCCCATGGTGTGGCTAATGCCTTGTTGCTGCCGTATGTCATGGCGTGGAACAAGATGGCTTGCGTCGAACGCATGCGCGACATCGCCGAAGCCATGGGCATTAAGACCGCGCATCTGAGCGACCTTGAAGCCGCGGACGAAGCCGTGGAGGCCATGGTTGCGCTGTGTGCTGCCGTGGAAATCCCCCAGGGCCTGAGCAGCCTGGGGGTGACGGACGAGGTGATCCCGTCCATGGCGGTGGAGGCGGCCGGAATCGAGCGACTGATGCGCAACAATCCACGCAAACTGAGCGCCAGCGATATCGAGAAGATCTACCGCGCGGCGTATTGATCGTCTGCCACGGTGGGCGCGCCAAATCTTGAGGTATACAATGCGCGCCATCGTGATTTCGCTCAAAACAGGTGCGTCATGCAGCCCTTCGCTATTGCTCCGTCGATTCTCTCCGCCGACTTTGCCCGCCTGGGCGAGGAAGTGGACAACGTTCTGGCCGCCGGCGCCGACATCGTGCACTTCGATGTCATGGACAACCATTACGTCCCCAACCTGACCATCGGCCCGATGGTCTGCGCAGCGCTGCGCAAGTACGGCGTCACGGCGCCGATCGACGCGCACCTGATGGTCAGCCCGGTGGATCGCATCGTCGGCGACTTCATCGAGGCCGGTGCCACCTACATCACCTTCCACCCCGAAGCCACCCAGCACATCGACCGCTCCCTGCAGTTGATCCGCGAAGGCGGATGCAAGGCCGGCCTGGTGTTCAACCCGGCGACGCCTTTGGACGTGCTCAAGTACGTGATGGACAAGGTCGACATGATCCTGCTGATGAGCGTCAACCCCGGCTTCGGCGGGCAGAAGTTCATTCCTGGCACGCTCGACAAGCTGCGTGAAGCCCGCGCACTGATCAAGGCATCGGGCCGTGATATCCGCCTGGAGATCGACGGTGGCGTGAACGTCAACAACATCCGCGAAATCGCCGAGGCCGGTGCCGACACCTTTGTCGCAGGCTCGGCCATTTTCAATGCGCCGGACTACAAAGAGGTCATTGAAAAGATGCGCGCCGAACTGGCCCTGGCCCGTCCATGAGCGGGTTCGAGCAGCTGTTTCCCGGCAGTTTGCCGCGTCTGGTGATGTTCGACCTCGACGGCACTCTGGTCGACTCGGTGCCGGACCTGGCGGCGGCCGTGGACAACATGCTGCTCAAGCTCGGTCGTCCGGCCGCCGGAATTGACGCCGTGCGCCAATGGGTCGGCAACGGCGCGCCCATGCTGGTGCGGCGGGCCTTGGCCAACCACATCGATGCCCAGGGCGTCGATGACGCCGAGGCCGAGCGGGCGCTGGAGTTGTTCAACGAAGCCTATGAAGGTAATCACGAGCTGACCGTTGTCTACCCCGGTGTGCGTTCCACCCTCAAGTGGCTGCACAAGCAAGGTGTGGAGATGGCCCTGATCACCAACAAGCCGGAGCGCTTTGTCGCGCCCCTGCTGGATCAGATGAAAATCGGTCGTTATTTTCGCTGGATCATCGGTGGCGATACCCTGCCACAGAAAAAACCTGACCCGGCCGCGCTGTTTTTCGTGATGAAAATGGCCAACATCCCGGCCTCTCAATCGCTGTTCGTCGGCGACTCGCGCAGCGATGTGTTGGCGGCGAAAGCGGCCGGGGTCAAATGTGTGGCGCTGAGCTACGGCTACAACCATGGCCGGCCGATCGCCGAAGAGTTTCCCACGCTGGTGATTGACGATTTGCGTCTGTTAATTCCCGGTTGCCTGGACCCGGCCGCTGAGATAACGTTGCCCGACGCTGTTCAATCCTCTTCTGGAAACGCCATCGTGGTGGTCACTCGCAAACTCTGGATGAAAGTCATGAAGGCCCTGGCCCGCTGGCGTTGGCGCGCCTGACCTGATCCTGGCCGGTTATCCGGCGCGTTTGCATACCTGACTGTCAGCTCCTCCTGCCACGAGGCACACCATGATCCGTGAAGAATTCCTGCGTCTAGCCGCTGCCGGCTACAACCGTATTCCGCTTGCCTGCGAAACCCTGGCCGACTTCGACACACCGCTGTCGATCTACCTCAAGCTGGCCGATGAGCCCAACTCCTACCTGCTCGAATCGGTGCAGGGCGGTGAGAAGTGGGGGCGTTATTCCATCATCGGCCTGCCGTGCCGCACGGTGCTGCGGGTCCATGACCATCGTGTCAGCGTGACCCATGACGGCGTCGAGATCGAAAGCCTGGAGGTCGAAGACCCGCTGGCCTTCGTTGAAACCTTCAAGGCCCGCTACAACGTGCCCACCATCCCCGGGCTGCCGCGATTCAACGGTGGTCTGGTGGGCTACTTCGGCTATGACTGCGTACGCTACGTGGAAAAGCGTCTGGGCACCTGCCCGAACCCGGACCCGCTGGGCGTGCCGGACATTCTGCTGATGGTCTCTGACGCAGTGGTCGTCTTCGATAACCTCGCTGGCAAGATGCACGCCATTGTCCTGGCCGATCCGTCCCGGGAAGACGCCTACGAGCAAGGTCAGAAAAGTCTTCAGGCGTTGCTGGAAAAACTCCGGCAGCCGATCACGCCGCGTCCTGGCCTGGATTTCAGCAAACAGTCGGCGGCCGACCCGGTGTTCCGTTCCAGCTTCACGCAGGACGATTACGAAAGGGCCGTCGATACCATCAAGGAATACATCCTGGCCGGCGACTGCATGCAAGTGGTGCCGTCGCAACGCATGTCCATTGACTTCAAGGCTGCGCCCATCGATCTGTACCGGGCGCTGCGCTGTTTCAATCCGACGCCTTACATGTACTTCTTCAACTTCGGTGACTTCCACGTTGTGGGCAGTTCACCCGAAGTGCTGGTGCGGGTCGAAGACAACCTGATCACTGTGCGACCTATCGCTGGCACTCGTCCCCGTGGCGCCACGGAGGAAGCCGACCGGGCGCTGGAAGAGGACCTGCTGTCGGATGACAAGGAAATCGCTGAGCACCTGATGCTGATCGACCTGGGCCGCAATGACACCGGGCGCGTCTCGGAAGTCGGTTCGGTGAAGCTCACCGAAAAGATGGTCATCGAGCGTTATTCCAACGTGATGCACATTGTCTCCAACGTCACGGGCCAGTTGAAGGCCGGGCTGACGGCGATGGATGCCCTGCGGGCCATCCTGCCGGCAGGAACGTTGTCTGGCGCACCGAAAATCCGCGCCATGGAAATCATCGACGAACTGGAACCGGTCAAGCGTGGGGTATATGGCGGGGCCGTGGGCTACTTTGCCTGGAACGGCAACATGGACACTGCCATTGCCATCCGCACCGCCGTCATCAAGGACGGTGAGCTGCACGTGCAGGCCGGCGGCGGGATCGTGGCCGACTCGGTGCCGGTGCTGGAGTGGGAAGAAACCCTGAACAAGCGCCGGGCAATGTTCCGTGCCGTAGCGCTGGCCGAGCAGACCCCAAGCGACTGAACCGTTCCGGAGCTGTGTAGGAGCTGTGTAGGAGCTGTCGAGTGCAACGAGGCTGCGATCTTTCCCCAGACACTTGAGTCTCAAGCGAAAGATCAAAAGATCAAAAGATCGCAGCCTCCGGCAGCTCCTACAGAAGCAAGCCGTCTTCTTTAGAAATCCAGACTGACCCCGACACTCACCCCCTGCTGAGTAAAGTCATCGTCCTTGCGCAGCGTATAACCGCCGCGCAGGGCCAGATCGTTGGTCAACTTGTGGCTGACCCCCAGGCTCAGGCGATTCAAATGACTCTGCGGCGTATAGCCTTCAAGCGTGAAATCATTGGCCGGCAGACTGTTGAGGGCGATGTTCACTTTTTGGGTGTCGTCTTCGTACTCGCGTTCGTGGGCATATTCGCCATACACCTGGGTCTGACGGGTGAAGTTGTATTTGCCTTGCAAGCCAATACCCAGGCGTTTCGAGTCGCGGGTCTGATCATTGAAGGTCAGGGCGGTGGAGCGGCTACTCTTTTCTGAATAGCCGTCGACTTCCACCTTCGCATAATCGGCGCTGATAAACGGTGACAGGTGCCACTGGCTGCCCGGTTGGGCGATGTCGTAGCCCAACCGCGTGCTGAATGCCCACAGATGACCGTCGGTGTCGCCCTTTTCCTGCGCCTCGTTGACGCCCAGGTCGAATTTTCTCTCCAGGTTGTCGTAGTCGAGCTTGCCGCCGGTCAACGCCGCATCGGCCCACCAGCGGTTTTGCTGGAACTGGGCGAAAGCGGTAGCCAGGTAGCTGTTGAGCTTGTAGTCCGAATCGTTGCTGCCTGCCTCCATGTCCTGGCGGTAGAAACCGGCGGCTACACCCACGCGCCAAGCCTCGTTGAGACGATAGCTGCCCCCGACATTCAGGCTGTAGCCGCTGCCGTCGGCGCTGGCGCCACTGCTTTGACTGTCCATGTCCAGATGCTGGCCGCCGCCGGCGACAATTGCCCGCCATTGGCCGACGGCCTGCCAGTCCTCCCAATCCGATTGCCACTGGCTGCGCAACTCATCCTGATGGGCGCGCAGGGTCGAGTGAGCCATTTCCGGCAGCAATGTCAGCTCCCATGGCGCCGCAAGTAGGGAAAAGGCGTAATCGGCGATCAGTTGCTGGCCAGACTCGGTGGGGTGGACCGAGTCGTTATAGATCAGCTTGGTGGGGTCTGGCGTCGCACTGTTGATGCCATAGGTGGGGTTTTCCGTACAGCCGTTGCCGCTGAAGCAGGTGGCGGTGAGGTTCTCGCCAGTGGCGAGGCCGAATCGTGCTGGATCGGCGAAACTTTCCTGCAGCAATAGCGGAACGTTCAGTGGAATGATTTCGGCATCAATGCCTTGCAGCCGCGTGACCAGTTGCTGGTTGAACTGGTTGCTGAGCTGCGAAACGGCGTCTTGCAAAGGCGTGCCATTGAGCGCAGGGGTGAGGCCCAGATCGGGCAGCAGCCAGACCATCACATAACGGGCACCGGCGGTTTGCAGTACCTGGACACTGTCGGCCAGGCGGTCCGCGGCGGCGCTCGCCTGGGCGGGGGTCAGTACCAAGCCCTGGAGGAAGTCGTTACCGCCCCCGGAAAGGTAGTACAGCGCGTTCGGGTCGGCACGCAGGCCGTTGGACAGCAGGTATCCGTCACGGCTGCGCTCACCCGTGTCGGAAACGCCGGTAATCGACTCGAGGATCTGGTCGGTACGATACCCGCCCACGGCCCAGTTGTTGCCATCGGCCTGGCCTTCGCTAGCACGAACCGCCGAGGTGGATGCCGCGGTTTCATCGGCGGAAAAGCCCAACCGTCCGCCCAGCAGTTGGGTGGAATTGAGGGAATAGGATTCGCCGCTTCCGTCGAGATAGAGCGGGCCTGTGCGGTTGGTAAAGCGTTGCGTGGCCCCTGACGGACCGTCCGGGTCGGCAAACTGGCCGGCATCGTTGAGGCTGTCGCCAAACACGATGAAGCTGGAGTAGGGATTGGGCGCGGCGCTCGCTTGGGCGCAGGCCATCGCCAGCAGACAGCCGGCCATTGGTACGAACAACGTTTTTCTTAGCATGAGAAAGTCCGTTTTTATCTTATTGTTGTTAGAAAACGAAACGACAGTACCAAAAACTTCCGGCGTTTTGCCATCCATCAGGTACATCGCGATTGTTTCCAAGCCCTTCGGGGATCGTCATATTGCGTGCTCCGCCCAGCTAAGCTACTGTGCCGGAACGTATGAACGAGACTTTCCCCGTGTCGATTATCAGCAAATTTCCGGATCAACTGATCAAGGCACACGCCCGTTGGCGTTGGCGCGCCTGAACGTTCTCTGCCGGCCTGGCCGGACCTGTACCGATTTGCCTTCTTTACCCGCTTGAACGTCGCTTCGCTGGCCCATCACACGCCTCGCCAAGCGCAGCACCGCGCGGGTCACTCTCCGAAGGCTGTATTTCAAGTCAGTGAATTCAATAGGTTGCTTACGCCATGTTGCTGATGATCGATAACTACGACTCTTTTACCTACAACGTTGTGCAGTACCTTGGCGAGCTGGGCTCCGAGGTCAAGGTCGTGCGCAACGACGAACTGACCATCGCCGAAATCGAAGCCCTCAAGCCCGAGCGCATCGTGGTCTCTCCCGGCCCTTGCACGCCGACCGAAGCGGGCATTTCCATCGAAGCCATCAAGTATTTCGCCGGCAAGCTGCCGATCCTGGGTGTCTGCCTGGGGCACCAGTCGATCGGCCAGGCCTTTGGCGGCGAGGTGGTGCGCGCCCGGCAAGTCATGCACGGTAAGACTAGCCCGGTATTTCACGAGAACAAGGGCGTATTCGAAGGTCTGAATCTTCCGCTGACTGTCACCCGCTACCACTCCCTGATCGTCAAGCGCCAAACCCTGCCAGATTGTCTGGAGCTGACCGCCTGGACTCAGCTCGAGGACGGCTCTGTGGATGAAATCATGGGGCTTCGTCACAAAACGTTGAATATCGAGGGCGTGCAATTTCACCCCGAGTCTATTCTCACCGAACAGGGTCACGAGCTGTTCGCCAACTTCCTCAAACAAACCGGCGGCACGCGCTAAGGACTTTTCATGGATATCAAGACAGCCCTGAGCCGTATCGTCGGCCATCTCGACCTGAGCACCGACGAGATGCGTGATGTGATGCGCGAAATCATGACCGGCCAATGTTCGGATGCGCAGATCGGCGCGTTCATGATGGCCATGCGCATGAAGAGCGAGAGCATCGATGAGATCGTCGGTGCCGTTTCGGTCATGCGCGAGCTGGCGGACCAGGTCGAACTCAAGACCCTGGATGGCGTGGTGGATGTGGTAGGCACCGGCGGGGACGGCGCCAATATCTTCAACGTTTCCACTGCCTCGGCCTTTGTCGTCGCCGCGGCCGGTTGCACCGTCGCCAAGCATGGCAATCGTGCGGTCTCCGGCAAGAGCGGCAGCGCCGACCTGCTGGAGGCGGCGGGGATCTACCTGAACCTGACGCCAGTACAGGTGGCGCGTTGCATCGATAACGTGGGTATCGGTTTCATGTTCGCCCAGACCCACCACCGTGCCATGAAGTACGCTGCCGCGCCGCGTCGTGATCTGGGCCTGCGGACGATGTTCAACATGCTCGGCCCGCTTACGAATCCGGCCGGCGTGAAGCATCAAGTGGTAGGTGTGTTCAGCCAGGCATTGTGCCGGCCTCTGGCCGAGGTCTTGCAGCGTCTGGGTAGCAAGCATGTGCTGGTGGTCCATTCGAAGGATGGCCTGGACGAATTCAGCCTGGCTGCACCGACGTACGTGGCGGAATTAAAAAATGATCAGATCAGCGAGTATTGGGTCGAACCTGAAGACCTGGGCATGAAGAGCCAGAGCCTGCATGGACTGGCGGTGGATGGGCCGGCCCAGTCGCTGGAACTGATTCGCGATGCCTTGGGGCGCCGCAAGACCGAAAATGGCCAGAAGGCCGCCGAGATGATCGTACTCAATGCGGGCGCCGCGTTGTATGCGGCGGATCACGCCAGCAGCCTCAAGCAGGGCGTGGAACTGGCCCATGATGCGTTGCACACCGGCCTTGCCAGGGAAAAACTCGAAGAGTTGGGTGCATTTACCGCCGTATTCAAAGTGGAGAACGAAGGATGAGTGTGCCAACGGTTCTGGAAAACATTCTGGCTCGCAAGGCTCAAGAGGTGGCCGAACGTAGTGCTCGGGTCAGTCTGGCAGAGCTGGAAACCTTGGCGCGGGCAGCGGATGCGCCGCGTGGCTTTGCCAAGGCGCTGATCGATCAGGCCAAGCAAAAGCAGCCAGCGGTGATTGCCGAAATTAAAAAGGCGTCCCCCAGCAAAGGCGTGATTCGTGAACACTTTGTCCCCGCCGATATCGCCAAGAGCTATGAGAAGGGCGGTGCGACTTGCCTCTCGGTGCTGACCGATATCGATTTTTTCCAGGGCGCCGATGAATACCTCAAGCAGGCGCGGGCGGCGTGCAAGCTACCGGTGATTCGCAAGGATTTCATGATCGATCCTTACCAAATCGTTGAAGCCCGCGCGCTGGGCGCAGACTGCGTGTTGTTGATCGTTTCCGCCCTGGACGATGTGAAAATGGCCGAGCTGGCGGCGGTCGCCAAAGGCGTGGGCCTGGATGTCCTGGTGGAGGTCCACGATGGCGAGGAGTTGGAGCGGGCCTTGAAGACCCTCGATACTCCGCTGGTCGGCGTGAACAACCGCAACCTGCATACTTTTGAAGTCAGCCTGGAAACGACTCTGGATTTGTTGCCGCGTATCCCGCGTGATCGCTTGGTGATCACCGAGAGCGGGATCCTGAACCGGGCCGATGTCGAGCTGATGGAAGTCAGCGATGTGTATTCGTTCCTGGTGGGCGAAGCGTTCATGCGCGCGGAAAATCCGGGTACCGAGTTGCAACGTCTGTTCTTCCCTGAACGCGGCGTTCCGATAAGCGGTTCGACACTGGATTGATTCAATGTCGCCCGTGATTTCCCTGACCGTCGAAGCCGGTCTGCAAGCCGAACAGGATTTGCTGGCCAGCATCTGTGCAGGCGACGCTGAGTTCGGCGTGTTGTTCTGGCAGCCCAACGATCGCGCGCTGGTCATGCCTCGTCGTTTGAGTCGTTTACCGGGGTTCGAACACGCCTGCCAGATCTCGGCGGCCCACGGCTGGCCAGTGCTGCTGCGCGAAACCGGCGGTGAGCCGGTGCCGCAGTCTGCCGCCACCGTCAATATCGCCCTGGTTTACGCACCGCCGCGTAGTGAAGGCGACCATGGCCGCATCGAAACCGGTTATCGCCGGTTGTGTGATCCGATCTGCCAGTTGTTGGATGAACTGGGTGGGGTGGCTTCGTTAGGTGAAGTCGAGGGCGCGTTCTGCGACGGTCGATTCAACGTCAATCTCGACGGCCGGAAAATGGTCGGCACCGCTCAGCGCTGGCGTCAGAGCAAGGGTGGTCAACGCCCGGTGGGTCTGGTGCATGGAGCCCTGTTGCTGGAGAACGAACGCGAATCGATGGTTGCCGCGGTCAATCGTTTCAATGAGGCCTGTGGCCTGGCGCAGCGAGTGCGCGCCGAGAGTCATATTGCCTTGCATGAAAAATTCCCAGCGCCGCACGCGTTGCAGCGGCTTGAGGTACTGTACCGGGAACTGCTGACCAGGCTGCTCGCCTAACGCGTCCCAAACACCACCATGGTCTTGCCTTTGACGCTGACCAGGTTGCGCTCTTCCAGATCCTTGAGCACACGACCGACCATCTCCCGCGAGCAACCAACAATCCGGCCGATTTCCTGGCGGGTCACCTTGATCTGCATGCCGTCCGGGTGGGTCATGGCATCGGGTTGCTTGCACAGTTCCAGCAAGCAGCGGGCGACGCGACCGGTCACGTCGAAGAAGGCGAGGTCGCCCACCTTGCGGGTCGTGTTGCGCAGGCGCTGTGCGATTTGTCCGCTGAGGACGTAAAGAATGTCGGGATCCTGCACCGACAGTTCCCGGAACTTGCTATAGCTGATCTCCGCGACCTCACATTCGACCTTGGCCCGTACCCAGGCGCTACGTTCCTGTTCTTTGCCTGCCTGTTCAAACAATCCAAGTTCGCCGAAGAAGTCCCCGGCGTTGAGATAGGCGATGATCATTTCGCGACCGTCATCATCCTCGATCAGGATCGTGACCGACCCTTTGATGATGAAAGACAGGGTGTCGGAGCGATCGCCAGCGCAGATGATGTTGTGCTTGGCCGGGTAGCGGCGACGCTGACAATGCATCAAGAGTTTGTCGAGATTCTTGATCTTGGGTGTGGGAGTAATGGCAACCATGGTTGTATCCCGAAAGACTGCGCGATGTATTGATTTGGATTTTTTGTGGGGCGCGAATGGCAATCGCGATAGCTGGCCATACGCCAGCTAATTGGCGCCAGCTTAACAGAGGCGCCCCTAATTGATTTGAGAATTTACCTACGTGTATTTGTCATGCGTCCTAAGGCAGAAGCCGCCGTGGCGGGGGGCTGTGCTAAGCTGGCGACCCTTTTTTCAGACAGTGGAGTCTTGGCGATGAAGGCACGCATCCAATGGGCTGGCGAAGCCATGTTCCTCGGTGAGTCAGGTAGCGGTCATGTGGTCGTCATGGATGGCCCGCCAGAAGCCGGAGGTCGGAACCTGGGTGTAAGGCCGATGGAAATGCTCCTGCTGGGCGTGGGCGGCTGCAGTAACTTCGACGTGGTCAGCATTCTTAAAAAATCGCGCCAGGCCGTCGAAAGTTGCGAAGCCTTCCTGGAAGCGGAACGCGCCACCGAAGACCCGAAAGTGTTCACCAAGATTCACATGCATTTCGTGGTGAAGGGACGTGCCTTGAAGGAAGCCCAGGTCAAGCGCGCCATTGAGCTGTCAGCCGAGAAATATTGCTCGGCTTCCATCATGCTCGGCGCCGCCGGAGTTGAAATCACCCACGATTATGAAATCATCGAATTGGGTTGAATCGACATCCAACCATCATAAAAGCAGTGCAAGCTCTGGCGATCAGAAGCCGACCTCTGCATAATGCGCCACTTTTTTCAGGGCAGTGATCGGTCCACCGACCGGTCCCTTGTCTGGACAGACAACCAAAATCGCCATCGCGAAGAGGTGTTAACCGTCCTACGCAGGTGCGTCGTTCGCATCTGACGGGCATGCTTGATCACGCGGCCAGGCCGCAATACATAGAGAGTTTTCAAACGGTGAAAAGCAAACTCAAGCTCCATGGGTTCAATAACCTGACAAAGACCTTGAGCTTCAACATCTATGACATCTGCTATGCGGAAACCCCGCAGGACCAGCAGGCCTACGTCGAGTACATCAATAAAGAGTACAACGCCAAGCGCCTCACGCAGATCCTCACGGAAGTTGTCGATATCATTGGTGCCAACATCCTGAACATCGCCAGTCAGGACTATGAACCCCAAGGCGCCAGCGTGACCATTCTGATCTCGGAAGAACCGGTGACACCGACCGACAGTCAGATCGAAGAGTCCCCGGGCCCATTGCCGGAAATCATCCTGGCCCACCTCGACAAGAGCCACATTACGGTACATACCTACCCGGAAATACACCCGGTGGATGGTATTGCGACGTTCCGTGTGGACATTGACGTGTCGACCTGTGGCGTCATTTCACCGCTCAAGGCACTCAATTTCCTGATTCATCAGTTCGACTCGGACATCGTGACGGTGGACTACCGCGTGCGTGGGTTTACTCGCGACGTTGAAGGCCATAAGCACTTTATTGATCACGAGATCAACTCGATTCAGAACTATCTCTCCGAAGACACTCGCGACGCGTACCAGATGACCGACGTGAACGTGTACCAGGAAAACCTGTTCCACACCAAAATGCTGCTCAAGAACTTCGAGCTTGATAACTACCTGTTCGGGGACGCCACCAGCAACCTCTCTGCTGAACAGCGGGATCAGGTGGAAGACCGTGTCAAACACGAGATGCTGGAAATTTTCTACGCGCGCAACATGCCGCGCTGAAGGTTTCAGCTACAAAAAAGGCGGCTCCCCAGGGGAGCCGCCTTTTTTAGTGTCTGTAGAACGTGAATGCACGCTCAGGCATGCAACGCTATGGTATGGGAATAGCCCCTCGCCACCCTTGCACGATCAGATTCGATAGGTGCTCTTGGTCATGACCTTGGCCAACAGGCTCATGCCAAACTTCACCGGCGCTGGAAAACGAAACCCGCCGGCCTCAAGCGCACTTTCGGCGTGGTGCTCTTCATCCTCGCGCATCTGCTTCAGAATCGCCCGGGACTTTTCGTCCTCGGCCGGCAATTGCTCCAGGTGCTCATTCAGGTGTTTGCACACCTGATGTTCAGTGGCCGCCACAAAGCCGAGGCTGACTTTGTCGCTGATCAGCCCGGCCACTGCGCCGATTCCAAATGACATCCCGTAAAACAACGGGTTCAGGACGCTGGTATGGCTGCCCAGTTGGTGAATGCGTTGTTCACACCAGACCAGATGGTCGATTTCTTCCTCGGCGGCATGCTCCATCGCCTCACGTACTTGGGGCAGCTTCGCCGTCAGCGCCTGGCCCTGATACAGCGCCTGGGCGCAGACTTCACCGGTGTGGTTGATGCGCATCAGCCCAGCGACATGGCGGGTTTGCTCATCACTCATTTGCGCGTCCGGCTGCACGATAGCCGGCGATGGACGGTAGGGCTGACCACTGAAGGGCAGCAGCGTACGCATCGCGGTATCAGCTTGCAGCAGTAGGCGGTCAATCGGTGAGTAGTGACGTTGGGTAGTCATGCTTACCTCCGGGAAAAATCACGGCGGCCAGTTTAACTCAATCGGCCGCTCAGGATTTGCGTTGGGTCAGGGTATCAACCCGGCGGCCAATTCATCTGGCGCTGCCCAAGCACATGCATATGAATGTGATAGACGGTCTGTCCCCCAAGTTCATTGCAGTTCATCACCACACGAAAACCTTCTTCGCAACCCAGTTCAAGCGCCAGGCGCTGGGCAGTGAACAGGATATGCCCGGCCAAGCCTTTGTCTTCTTCGGTCAGATCATTGAGCGTGCGAATCGGTTTCTTTGGGATGACCAGGAAATGCACAGGTGCTTGCGGGGCGATGTCGTGGAACGCCAGAACTTGATCATCTTCGTAAATGATCTTGGCCGGAATCTCCCGGTTGATGATCTTGGTAAACAGAGTATCCACAGCTGTTTCTCCATTGGGTTAGTCGAGCTTGAGTGTACTTAAGGCGCGATTGGCGAGCCCGGTTTTTCACGGGAAAAGGCATTCAGCGGGGGCAGCAGGCCTTGTTGGTCATGCCGGCAATCGTGCGAACCAGCCATCGCGGGCCCAGTCGCGGCAACGCCGCCAGCCAGCGATTGCGGCGTCCAGGAATGATGATCGCGCGGTTTTTTTCCAGTGCGCGCACGGCATACAGCGCGACTTCCTCCGGGCTCATCAGGGTTTGGCTGTCGTTGAGTTTCTGTTCATTGAGCTGCGCCCTGGCGAAAAAGCTGGTTCGTGTCGGGCCGGGGCAAAGCACCGATACCTTTATTGCACTTTTTTTCAGCTCGACCCGCAGGGCTTCGGAGAAATGCAGCACATAAGCCTTGCTGGCGTGATAGGTGCTCATCCAAGGGCCAGGCTGGAACGCGGCGATCGATGCAACGTTCAGGATCTGGCCACCGCCCTGCAGCGCCATGCTGTTGCCCACCGAGTGACAGAGCCTCGTCAGGGCGAGAATGTTGACTTCGATCAGATCCTGCTCGGTCATCCAGTCCTGGCCCAGGAACGGCCCGCTGGTGCCGATACCGGCACAATTGACCAGCAAGTCGATCTGTCGCTCGCCTTCTTCCAGTTCAAGCAGAAAGCCTGAAAGCCTCAGCGGTTCTCCCAGGTCACAAGCCCGGAACAACACCTCCACGCCAAAACGCTGAGTCAGTTCGATTGCAATACTTTCCAGCCGATCACGCTGTCGAGCCACCAATATCAGGTCGCGACCGCGGCGGGCGAGTGCTTCGGCCATTGCCAGGCCAATGCCACTGGAGGCGCCAGTGATCAGAGCGTAACGGGTCATGCAGTTCTCCATCGCAACGGCCCGTCGCCAGTGGACTGAGCTGTCACCGGCACGAAGCGCGCTTATTGTTCCTCTTCATAGTCTACAGAAGGCGCAGCAGGCTCGGCTGCTTCGACGGCTGGTTCTGCTGTGTCTTCATCAATGAGCTCGCTGCTCTCATAGCTGCTCAAGGAACTGCTGTCGTATTCCTCTGTGATGCCGCTGAATGCCCCGGCCATTGCGGCAAGGAAAGCCACCACGATCATGACAATCCACAGCGACGAAAGTACCTTGACCGCGGTGCTGTTGGGCGGCGGCGGGGGGCCATAGCGATTGGCGCCGGTGTTGCCGGGCAAGGCCATGAGTACGAAGGGGAAGACACTGCCCACGAACGGTACCAGGTTGAGCAACCACAACCACCCGGACCAACCCAGGTCGTGCAGGCGCTGGACGCTGAACTGGATGCTTACATAAGCAAAGCCCAGTGCGATGATCAGTCCCAGCAGGCCGCCGACGATCATTGCCGCCGTGGAGCTGGAGGCGAGGAACCAGGTCAAGCCCAATGAAAAGGCTGTGCCCACCACAAACAGCATGACCAGAGTCAAGACCATGGTCCAGCCCAGGAAGCGTAGTCGTCCAATGCGCCCTTCGAAGCTGAAGGGCTTGAGCGTGCTGTACTCGGCCATTGCTTCACCCACCTCGGCTCGGGGTGGCGCGTAGGGCGATACCGGGTCGATGATTGAGTCCGGGTGGCGTCCGTTCGACGGCAGCGGCGAATGCTGTACCTCGTCCAGGTTCAGTTCGAGGGAAGGCTCGGCTTCGATTCGAGCATCGATCCCGCTCTTGTTGAGAGCCTCCAGGTACTTCTGCGCTTCGGCCTGGGACAGGTTGCTTTTAAGCGCTACCTTGCGCCCGCTGAACAACCGCTCAATGGCACTGACATCGCTTTTGAACAGTTCAGCCAGGTTAAGCTTGGCTGTGGTGGTATCGACACCCGGCAGCAGGGCTCCATCGAATACGATATTGAAACGGGTTTCGCTCATGCCAGGCATCCTTGTCTCATAAGGTTAAGCAATGGTTTTGATCCGGTTGATTTCAGCGGGGCCATTGGCCGCCCAGTTGTGTCGCGCGGGCCTGCGCCTGCCGGTATTCTTCATCCAGGCGTGCCACTAGCTGATCGACACTTGGCAGATCATGGATTTCACCCACACCCTGGCCTGCGGACCATACGGTTTTCCAGGCCTTGGCTTCATCGTTCAGCGGCTTGAGTTTTGAACCGAAATCCACCTCACCCTTGCCCTGCAGGGCGGCCAGGTCGAAACCGGCGTTTTCCAGGCTCTGGCGCATGAAGCTGGCCGGCACCCCGGACACCGCAGGAGTATGCACGATGTCTGCGGCTCTGGATGTGAGCAACATCTCTTTATAAGCGTCAGGCGCATGGCTTTCGGTCGTGCCGATAAAGCGTGTGCCGAAGTAGGCCAAATCCGCGCCAAGCAGTTGGGCGGCCAGAATCTGATGGCCGTGGTTCAGGCATCCCGCAAGCAGCAGGGTTTTGTCGAAGAATTGTCGGATCTCGGCGACCAGTGAGAAAGGGCTCCAGGTGCCGGCGTGGCCACCTGCGCCGGCGGCGACCGCGATCAAGCCGTCGACACCGGCTTGGGCGGCTTTCTCGGCATGACGGCGCGTGGTGACATCGTGGAATACCAGTCCACCATAGCTGTGAACCGCATCCACCAGTTCTTTCACGGCGCCCAGGCTGGTGATGACAATCGGAACTTTATGCTCGATGCAGATGGCCAGGTCGGCTTGAAGCCTCGGGTTGCTGTGATGGACGATCAGGTTCACGGCATAGGGCGCCGGGTTTTCCATGGTTGCCAGGCCCGCTTCGATTTCTTCCAGCCAGGCTTTGAAACCACTGCTTTCGCGCTGATTGAGTGCCGGAAAGCTGCCGACGATTCCGTTGCGGCAGCAGGCCAGTACCAACTGTGGATTGGAAATCAGAAACATCGGCGCTGCCACGACGGGCAGGCGCAAACGTTGTTCAAGCAGAGCGGGCAGCGACATCGGAAGTACCCCGGATAGGTGGTGCTGATTGAAAGTTAGAACGGCCGAACCACGACCAGAATTACGATAGCCAGCAATATCAGAACCGGCACTTCATTGAACCAGCGATAAAAGACATGGCTGCGGGTGTTTTCGCCACGGGCGAAGCGCTTCAATTGTGCGCCGCACATATGGTGATAACCGATCAGCAGCACCACCAGGGTCAGCTTGGCGTGCATCCAGCCGCCTTGAGTGAAGTAGGCTGCTGCGTTGAGGCTGAGCAGCCAGATGCCGAATACCAGGGTGGCGATCATCGACGGCCCCATGATGCCGCGATACAACTTGCGCTCCATGACGATGAAGCGTTCTTTACTGACGCTGTCTTCGCTTTGGGCGTGATAGACGAACAGGCGCGGCAGGTAGAACAGGCCGGCGAACCAGCAGACCATGCTGACGATATGAAGTGCTTTGAGCCATAGATAGAGCATTTTGGTGTATTCCCAGATTCACGGTAGCCCGATAGTAGAGGCTAGAGCGGCCACACGTCACCTTGGCGGTTGTCGCCGGGCCGCGCGGCCCCTATCATCGACAGCTTTCCAGTGGGTTCGTTGAGGGCAGGTATATGGTCAAGGTCGGTATCGTCGGCGGCACGGGTTACACCGGTGTCGAACTGCTGCGTCTGTTGGCACAGCATCCGCAGGCTGAGGTGGTGGTCATTACCTCCCGATCCGAGGCTGGACTGGCCGTCGCTGACATGTATCCGAACCTGCGTGGCCATTACGATGGCCTGGCGTTCAGCGTTCCGGACATCAAGACCCTCGGGGCCTGTGATGTGGTGTTCTTCGCCACGCCTCACGGTGTTGCCCATGCTCTGGCAGGCGAGCTGCTGGCCGCCGGGACCAAGGTCATCGACCTGTCGGCAGATTTCCGTCTGCAGGACGCTGAAGAGTGGGCCAAATGGTACGGCCAGCCACACGGTGCGCCGGATCTGCTGGACGAGGCGGTCTACGGCCTGCCGGAAGTCAATCGCGAGAAAATCAGGCAGGCACGGTTGATCGCTGTCCCGGGCTGCTATCCAACGGCAACGCAACTGGGTTTCCTGCCGCTGCTCGAGGCGGGGCTTGCTGATGCGTCGCGTCTGATCGCCGACTGCAAGTCCGGTGTCAGCGGTGCCGGCCGGGGTGCCAGTGTCGGCTCGTTGTACTCTGAAACGTCGGAAAGCATGAAGGCGTATGCAGTCAAAGGTCACCGTCATCTGCCGGAAATCCGCCAGGGGCTGCGTCGCGCTGCAGGCAAGGATGTCGGCCTGACTTTCGTGCCGCACCTGACGCCGATGATTCGCGGCATTCACTCCACGCTGTACGCAACCGTCGTCGACCGTTCCGTGGACCTGCAAGCGTTGTTCGAGAAGCGTTATGCCAACGAACCGTTCGTCGACGTGATGCCGGCCGGCAGCCACCCTGAAACTCGCAGCGTGCGCGGCGCGAACGTTTGCCGGATCGCGGTGCATCGCCCGCAGGATGGCGATCTGGTAGTGGTGTTGTCGGTCATCGATAACCTGGTCAAAGGCGCGTCCGGTCAGGCTGTGCAGAACTTGAACATTCTGTTCGGGCTGGATGAGCGTCTGGGTCTGTCCCATGCCGGGATGTTGCCCTAAGGCTACTCTGCGGCGGCAAGCTTGGGACGACCCGCTTGCAGCTCAGAGCTTGTAGCTTGCCGCTGTCCTTCAAATAGTTGACCGATTTTCTAGGAGAAGCGGATAATGCGCGTCATCACGCATTATGGCGGCGTAAGCGCCGGGAGATATTCAGCATGAGCGTCGAAACCTTCACCCCCACGGCTTTGCAATTCACCCACGGTGCCGCGCACAAGGTGAAGAGCCTGGTCGATGAGGAGGGGAATGATCGTTTAAAGCTGCGCGTTTTTGTGACGGGCGGCGGTTGTTCGGGTTTTCAATACGGCTTCACTTTCGATGAGGAAGTGGCCGATGACGACACCATCGTCGAGCGAGAAGGTGTCAGTCTTGTGGTCGATCCGATGAGCTTCCAGTACCTGGCGGGTGCTGAGGTGGATTATCAGGAAGGACTGGAAGGATCGCGGTTCGTCATCAAGAACCCTAACGCCACCACAACCTGTGGATGCGGTTCTTCGTTTTCGATCTGAGGCTTTAAATAAGAACGCCGCAGCGCCTTACGGCTCTGCGGCGTTTTGCTGTACGGCGAAAAAATGGATTCAGGCGGGATAGATGGCGCCGAGTATGCGCAAACCCCGTGCACCGGTGACACTTGGGCGATTCGCTGCAATGCCTTCAAGGCAGCAATGGGCCAACCAGGCAAAGGCCATGGCTTCGACCCAATCCGGGTCTACACCGTAAGTGGCCGTGCTGCTAACTTGGGTGTTTGGCAGTAAATCGGCCAGCCGCTTCATGAGTGTGCGGTTGTGCGCGCCGCCGCCGCAAACCAGCAGCTCTTGAGTGTTGGTCTGGGCATTTTGCAGCGATTGGACGATGGTCAGGGCAGTCAGTTCGAGTAGTGTTGCCTGCACGTCTTCAGGGGCGAAGACCGGTAAGTGCGACAGGTGCTGGGTCAGCCAGGACAGGTTGAACACTTCGCGTCCTGTGCTTTTAGGGCCTTGAGTGACAAAGAAAGGGTCGCCAAGCAGGGCCTTTAGCAGAGCCGGTTCGACTTTTCCGCTCGCAGCCCACAGACCATCGCGATCAAAGTGCTCGCCCCGTTGCTGATGTATCCAGGCGTCCAGCAATACGTTGCCAGGGCCGCAATCGAAACCGGCTACGGGCTTTTCGGGTTCTATCAGGCTGAGATTGCTGAAGCCGCCGATATTCAGTACGGCGCGATTGCCGACCCGTTCTTCAAACAATGCTTCATGAAACGCAGGAACCAGCGGGGCGCCTTGTCCGCCAGCAGCAACATCGCGACTGCGAAAATCGCTGACGACGGCAATGCCGGTCAATTCGCTCAATAGTGCGGGGTTGCCGATCTGCACGGTAAAGCCGCGGGCCGGTTCGTGCCGTATGGTCTGGCCATGGCTACCGATTGCCCGGATAGCTTCAGGTTTGAGCTTCTGTTCGTCGAGCAACGTGTGGACGCCCTGCGCAGCCAGCCTTACCCAGTTTTGTTGGGCAATGGCTGAGCGAGCGATCTCATCGGGCCCGCTGCTGCACAACTCGAGCATTTCGGTGCGCAGGGAGGCGGGCATGGGGATGTAGTGCGTGGCGACCAACTGGATCGCCGGATTCAGTTCGATCAGCGCGATATCCAGTCCATCCAGGCTGGTGCCAGACATCACGCCGATATAGTGCGCCATGGCTTAGCGCTTGCTCGAGGCGAGCATGGTGGCTTTTTCCTGGTCCATGCGAGCCATCAAGGGTTGGCTCTGAGCCAGGAAGCGGGAACGCTCGGACTTGGCGATCGGATCGGCCATGGGGAGCTTCTGTCCCAGCGGATCAACGTGAACGCCGTTGACCTGGAATTCATAATGCAAATGCGGCCCGGTGGACAGGCCGGTAGTGCCAATGTAGCCAATCACTTGGCCTTGCTTGACGCTGCCGCCGGTCTTCACGCCTTTGGCGAAGCCCTGCATATGACCATACAGCGTACGGTAAGTGTTGCCGTGCTGGATGATCACGGTGTTGCCATAACCACCCCGACGTCCGGCCAGCAGCACTTTGCCGTCTCCGGCGGCCTTGATTGGCGTGCCGCGGGGAGCTGCGTAGTCGACGCCTTTGTGGGCGCGGATCTTGTTCAGGATTGGATGTTTGCGGCCTACGGAGAATCTTGAACTGATACGGGCGAAATCAACCGGGGTGCGGATGAATGCCTTGCGCATGCTGTTGCCGTCGGCAGTGTAATAGCTGCTGTTGCCCTGTTTGTTGGTGTAGCGCACCGCCGTGTAGGTCTTGCCGCGATTGGTAAAGCGCGCAGAAAGAATAGGGCCGTTGCCGACGCTTTTTCCGTTGACCATTTTCTGTTCGTAAATAACGTCGAACTCGTCGCCCTGGCGAATGTCCTGAGCGAAGTCGATGTCGTAGCCAAACACACTGGCCATGTCCATTGTCAGGCTATGGGAAAGGCCGGCGCGTGCGGCCGATTGCGACAATGAGCTGTTGATGACGCCATGGGCGTAGGCTGAGTGCACGGTTGGTTTAGTGATGACGCGGTTGAACGCATAACCCTTGTCGTTTTTGCTCAGGGTGATGCTTTCCAGGTCGCTCAGCTTGGTGTGCAAGCTGGTCAGTTGGCCGTCAGGACTGAGTTCGAACTCGAGTTTCTGCCCCCTCTGTAGCCGAGCGAACTGTTTGGCTTTCTTGTCGCTGGCCAAAACTTCGTGGACCAGGGTCGACGGCAGGCCAACCTTTTCGAAGAGAGTGGAGAGCGTGTCGCCTTTGGCAACTATGACCTCATGGTGGCCCGGGTCCTTCTTTTCTTCGACTGCGGGCTCCGCTTGGGCGGACGCGGGAGTGTCTTCAGCGTTGTTTTCGATCTGCGCGAAGGGGGAGGCCGCGGCCTCGTTTGTGGCTTGGACGGCTTCGGCAGCGTCTTGATCTTGTGTCAGTTGTTCAGCAGGACTTTCCAGTTCGAGACTCAGCGTCGTCTTTTTGGCTTCAACATCGCTGGAAGGAAATACCAGGAGCGCCAGGCTAAGAAGGGCGGCAATACCACTTGCAGCGAGCAGGTGGGTCTTGGGGTAAAGCGGCGGCGCTTTGGATGGTTCTGTGGTCATAGGTAATTTGACTTTTGAAGAGATGAATTGGAAAAGATGAATGACATGATGAAGATGAAATAACTGTATAAAATATAACCAAATCACCTGCGAAGCAAGCCCGCGGACATTCTGTCCGTGGATTGGTGTCCGCGCGCCCGGCAAACCTTGTATTTGGTGCGCGATCTTGTATGGTTGGGTCCCTTTGAATCTGAGCCTTGCGGGTCTGTTATGAAGTCGGTTGAAGAGCAGCTAGCGCTGATCAAGCGTGGTGCAGAAGAGTTGTTGGTCGAGTCCGAGCTGATTGAAAAGCTCAAGCGTGGGCAACCGCTGCGTATCAAGGCTGGTTTCGACCCGACGGCACCCGATCTGCACCTGGGTCATACCGTGCTTATTAATAAGCTGCGTCAGTTCCAGGACCTGGGGCATCAGGTCATCTTCCTGATAGGTGACTTCACTGGGATGATCGGTGATCCGAGTGGCAAGAGCGCGACGCGCCCACCGCTGACTCGCGAGCAGGTTCTTGATAATGCCGAGACTTACAAGACTCAGGTCTTCAAGATCCTTGATCCGGCCAAGACCGAAGTCGCTTTCAACTCCACCTGGATGGATCAGATGGGGCCGGCGGATTTCATTCGCCTGACCTCCCAATACACCGTGGCTCGTATGCTCGAGCGCGATGATTTTGACAAGCGCTATAAAACCAGTCAGCCGATCGCCATTCATGAATTCCTCTATCCGCTGGTTCAGGGCTATGACTCGGTCGCATTGCGTGCTGACGTCGAACTCGGCGGTACGGATCAGAAGTTCAACCTGCTGATGGGGCGCGAGCTTCAGCGTGGTTATGGTCAGGAAGCCCAGTGCATTCTGACCATGCCTTTGCTGGAGGGGTTGGATGGTGTGAAGAAGATGTCCAAGTCGTTGGGTAACTATGTGGGTATCCAGGAAGCGCCGGGTGTTATGTACGGCAAGCTGGTTTCCATTCCTGACGTGCTTATGTGGCGTTACTTCGAATTGCTCAGCTTCCGTTCCATGGATGAGATCAACGCATTCCGTGCGGATGTTGAGGCTGGGGCAAACCCGCGGGACATCAAGATCAAACTGGCTGAGGAGATTGTCGCGCGTTTCCATGGTGAGGAGGCTGCGGCCAATGCCCATCGTGCGGCGGGCAATCGCATGAAGGATGGCGAATTGCCGGATGATCTGCCTGAGATCGAATTGACTGCGGCCGAAGATATGCCGATTGCGGCCGTCCTTAATAAGGCAGGCCTGGTCAAGAATGCTGCGGCCGCGCGAGATCTTCTTGGTTCGGGTGGCGTGCGCATTGATGGTGAGGTGGTGGATCGCGCCTACATATATAAGCTGGGCGCTACCCATGTCTGTCAGGCTGGCAAGAAGGCTTTTGCGCGTATCGTGCTGAAGCCGGAATAAAAGCTGAAATTAATACTTGACGGCAAATTATGGGCGTCTATAATTCGCCCCACTTCCGGCGCAGTCGAAACGGAAAACTCTTTGAGTTTCAATGAGTTAAGTAGGTTTCGAAGGTGCGGGGCTTCAGGTTATCGAAGCTCGGGAAGTAGTTGGTGGGGCGGTTTTTCTGGCTCCGTTAACGATTCGATCTTCTCGATCGAAAGCGGTCAAAAAGAGGTGTTGACAGCAGCGAGTAACGCTGTAGAATTCGCCTCCCGCTAACGAGAGATCGGAAGCGCAAGTGGTTGAAGTTGTTGATGTTTCTTAAGCGAAACTTTGAAAACTTCTTAAAATAACCGCTTGACAGTTACACCGGGCGCTGTAGAATGCGCGCCTCGGTTGAGACGAAAGGCTCAGCCCACCGCTCTTTAACAACTGAATCAAGCAATTCGTGTGGG
>NZ_FODL01000031.1:0-9094 GCF_900110355.1 Pseudomonas sp. NFACC39-1
CCGACCACCCTCAAGGGCAACCGCCTGCTGATGGAGGGCGACCGCCACTACGACTACGACGCCTTCGGCAACCTGATCCGCGAACGGCGCGGCAAGGCCCAGTGCCTCGTCAGCGAATACCGCTACGACAGCCAACACCGGCTGATCGGCGTCACCACGGCGGACGGACGCGAAACATCCTACCGCTACGACGCCTTCGGCCGACGCATCAGCAAGACCGTGGACGGCCTGACCACAGAATTTTTCTGGCAAGGCGACCAAGTCGTCGCCGAAAGCAGCCCGCGCCACCACCGCAGCTACGTCTACGAACCGGGCACCTTCCGCCCACTGGCCCTGCTCGACGGCAAAGGCCCGAACGCCTGCCCGTTCTACTACCACCTCGACCACCTGGGCACGCCCCAGGAGCTGACCAACTACGGCGGCACCATCGTCTGGTCAGCGCGCTACAACGGCTACGGAAAAGTCCGCGAGATCCAGCACGGCGGCGGCGAACAGCTGGAACAACCGCTGCGTTTCCAGGGCCAATACTTCGACCCCGAAAGCGGCCTGCACTACAACCGGCACCGCTACTACAATCCCGAAACCGGCCGTTATTTGACGCCCGACCCGAGCAAACTGGCGGGTGGGCTTAACGGATATCGCTACACCCTGAACCCGACGGGGTGGGTGGATCCGTTGGGGTTGGTATGTCAGTGTCCTGGTGATATCGACGCCGATGGACCCTTCAGCGAGATTGTGCCGGGGGGAGGTTTGGCTGCGCATGAGGCTCGAGGAGGGCATTTGATTGAGAAACATATCGGTAGAACAGATGCACAGTTAGCCCAGAGACTGGATGCAGAGCCACATATCCCAGCTGCCTCTACGTTCCCTGATCGGTCTACTGCTGAGTTATCAGCAGCGAGGGCATTGGCGGCAAATGAAAGGAGGATCGAAAAATTCTTAGCTGGCAAGAAAGAAAAGACGACTATTCGGCATACTTTCACCCAGCCAGTGGGGACCAGCTTGCTAAATGGTCGCTCCGATTATCTGCCGGCATCAAAAGTGTTACTGGTCTTGAAGAAAGACCAACAAAAACCAATGGGGTATTTTTTGCTAACAGGATTTCCGGAAGTATGAATATAGATTTCCCTGAACTACATGACTTTCTTGGCGCTTATTTCCACCAAGATTGGACAGTCGAATATGAGACCGCTGAACAAGCCCTTGATGTTTTTCTAGCAGAGTCTGATATTGAGGATCTGAGAGCTGTTCAGCAGGAGCTCAATGTACTACTCAGCAAGAAAAAGAATGAGTTGGAGTTGAGAGAGTATTTGCTGAGAGAGTTGAGTTGTTATTACAGCTATTGGAAGGCCTGGGACACGGGCGAAGCATGGTTGCTTCATATCGTTAACAGGCTCAACTTGAAAATTTCTTGCTCATAAAAAAGGCCTTGCCAAGCCCAGCCAGTTGAATCTCAAGCGAAAGATCAAGATCAAGATCAAAAGATCGCAGGCTTCGCCAGCTCCTACAAAATCCTGCGGTGTAGCCGTCATCACACCGACAAACCCACCTCCACCAAAGGCTCGCGCTCAGCCAAACCATCAACCAAATAAACACTCCCGCCCAAAATCTCCTTGGCATGATGCTTGGCCTGCGAAGCCAGTTCCGCCAACTGGCTCGCATCCAACTCCCCACAAGCCTCCGAGCGTAAATGCACCACCCCAATCGACAATGACAACAACGCAAATTCCTGCCGAACCCCCTGGCGATTCAACGCGGTAAAACATCCGGCCTCCAGATGTTCAGGACGGTAGAAGCGCCGGCAGTGGGTCTGGAAGTCGCTCAGTAGCTGATTCAGCCGTTTGCGCCAGTCTTCCGGGCCGAGAACCAGCAGAAAGTCATCGCCGCCGATGTGACCGACGAAGTCGCGGCTGGGGTCGATGCGTTCGTTCAGGCATTGGGCCAGGCACAGCAGGACTTCGTCGCCGCGGCCGTAGCCGTAGATGTCGTTGAAGGGTTTGAAGCTGTCGATGTCCACGTAGCAGATCACTGATTCCTGTCGTTGTTGCAGCAGCCGCGTCAGGCATTGCTGGATCGGCACGTTGCCCGGCAGCAGGGTCAGCGGGTTGGCGTAGCGGGCCTGTTGGATTTTCAGTTCGGTGATGAGCTTGAGCACGTCGATCACCCGGCCCAGGCCCAGGTAACTGCCGTTGAGGGTGATGATGAAGTCTTCTTCGATGCGTTGTCGGGCGCGGCTGGTGATGAGGCGGCTGACCTGTTGCAACGACTGGTTCAGTTCCACCGCCAGGAAGTCATCGCTCATCAGGCGGCTGATGGGTTTGCGGGCGAAGAGGTCGGTGGCGAAGGGTTTGAGCAAGGCATCCGAAAGCGAATGACGATGGACGATGCCGCAGGGCTGGTCCTGATCATCCAATACCGCCAGGGAGTTGAGGTTGGCCTGGCGCCGAAACGCCTCCAGTACGGTGGCCGTTGGCGTGTCATGGGTCACCGCCGGTTGTTCGTTGAGCAGCGCCCCGAGGTCGTTGACTTCGTCGGTCAACGCCACCGCACCGGCGTCCTGCCGGGGCATCAGCGCCCTGGCGTCACGGGATGGCTGCTCCTGCGGGCGAGCGAGCAGATAACCCTGAACCAGATCGACGCCCATTTCTATCAATACCGCCAGTTCTTCCGGCAGCTCGATGCCCTCGGCAATCACTTGGGCACGGGAAGCCCGGGCAATTTTCAGGATAGAGCCGACGAACTCGCGCTTGAGGGCGTCCTGGTGAATGCCATCGATGAAATGCCGGTCGATCTTCACGTAATCGGGGCGCAATTCGGACCACAACCGCAGGCTCGAATAACCGGCGCCTAGATCGTCCAGGGCGATGGAGAAACCCATGGCCCGATAATGATGCAGGGCGGTTTGCAGGAGTTGGAAGTCGTCGATCGGCGTTTGTTCGGTCAGTTCGATCACCACCTGGCTGGGTGGGATGCCGAAGTCTTGCAGCAGTTGCAAGGTGCGCCCGGTCTGGTGGGCGGCTTCGAGCAAGGATTCGGGGGACACGTTGAGAAACAGCTTGCCCGGCAGTTTCTGCTCATTGAAACGTTGGCAGGCGCTGCGTCGGCAGGCCAGTTCCAGCTCACTGAGGCGTCCGGCCTGGCGGGCTACGGAGAGCAGGGCGATGGGCGAGTGCAGCGGACTGTTGGAGGGGCCCCGGGTCAGGGCTTCATAACCGACGATGCGCCGTTCGGAAAGGCAAATGATGGGTTGGAACAGGCTGTGCAAACCGCTTTGAGCCAGGATTGAACTCAAGGCACTCAGCTGTTCTGTCGTGGTCATGGCAATCTCTGGCGATAAAAAAAGGACTGGGCGCCACCCGTTCAAGGGGGCGCCCGGTCCTGTATTTCACGACAGAATGATGTCAGTTTGATGACGCTCCGGGGAGCGTCAGCATTAAATGGCCATCATGTCAGTGCTTGGCAATCGCCGTGTTGAGTTTCAGGTAATCGATGAGGATACGACCGGTCTCGCTCAGGTAGGCATCGTCTTCCGGTTTGGTTTTTTCCGGCTCGGCGATCAGGTCTTCATCCTCTTTCTTCAGTTCCTTGAGCGGCTCCTCACCCTTGGCCTTGCGCCGCAGGTTTTCCATGGTCAGTTGCTTGGCTTCGATGTCGGCATGCTGCGCGCGACGCTCGGCTTCGTTGAGGGTGACGGTTTTCTCCAGCATCAACTTTTGCGCCAAAGCCAGCTTGTCACGGATGAAGACAAACTCCGCGTCCTGGGACGTGCGAGCATCGTGATCGGACTTGAGTTGCGCCAGGAACGGCTTGAACGGATCCACCGCCGGCTTGATCGCCGGCCGGATGGTGTCCCACGGCATGGCCTCGGGCAGGGCGCTTTCACCGATTTCCTTGGTGTCGATGATCGACGGGTAGTCGATGTCCGGCAGCACGCCTTGATGCTGGGTGCTCTGGCCGGAAACCCGGTAGAACTTGGCCAGGGTCAGCTTCAGTTCGCCATGGTTGAGCGGCTGGATGGTCTGTACGGTGCCTTTGCCGAAGGTCTGGCCGCCGATGATCAGTGCCCGGTGGTAGTCCTGCATGGCGCCGGCGAAAATCTCCGAGGCCGATGCCGACAGGCGATTGACCAGCAAGGCCATCGGGCCTTTGTAGAACGCGCCCGGGTTTTCGTCTTCCAGCACGTCCACGCGGCCATCGGCATTACGCACCAGCACCGTCGGGCCCTTATCGATAAACAGGCTGGTCAGCTCGGTGGCTTCCTGGAGTGAGCCGCCGCCGTTGTTGCGCAAGTCGATGACGACACCGTCGACTTTTTCCTTCTGCAACTCGGTCAGCAGCTTCTTCACATCGCGCGTGGTGCTCTTGTAGTTCGGATCGCCGGCGCGGAAGGCCTTGAAGTCCAAGTAGAAGGCCGGGATCTCGATCACACCGAGCTTGTAGTCCTTGCCGTCCTGTTTCAGTTTGAGGACGGATTTTTTGGCCGCTTGGTCGTCCAGCTTCACCGCTTCACGGGTGATGGCCACGACTTTGCTGGTCTGGTCGTTCGGCGCATTGCTGGCCGGGATGACTTCCAGGCGTACCACGGAGCCTTTCGGCCCGCGGATCAGCTTGACCACTTCGTCCAGGCGCCAGCCGACCACGTCGACCATTTCCTTGTTGCCTTGGGCGACACCGATGATCTTGTCCGCCGGGCCGACCTGCTTGGTCTTGTCGGCAGGTCCCGCCGGCACCAGGCGCACGATCTTCACTTGATCGTTGTCGCTCTGCAGCACCGCGCCGATGCCTTCCAGGGACAGGCTCATGTTGATGTCGAAGTTTTCCGCATTATCGGGCGACAGATAGTTGGTGTGCGGGTCGTAGGACATGGCGAAGGTATTGATGTACGCCTGGAAGATATCTTCGGCGCGGGTCTGGTCCAGGCGGGCCAATTGGTTCTTGTAACGCTTGGTCAGGGTTTCCTGGATCTGCTTGGAATCCTTGCCGGCGATCTTCATGCGCAGCACTTCGTCCTTGACGCGTTTGCGCCACAGGTCGTCCAGTTCAGCGGTGCTTCTGAGCCAGGCGGCGTCCTTGCGATCCACCTGCAAGGTTTCCTTGGTATTGAAGTCGATCTTGTCGACACCTTTGTTCAACTCGGCAAGGGTGTAATCCAGACGCGCCTTCACGCGATCCAGATAGCGCTTGTAGATGATGAACCCGGCGTTCAGGTCGCCGCTCTTGAGGAAATCGTCGAACTGGGTTTTCCACTTGTCGAATTCAGCGATATCGCTGGCCAGGAAATAGCTGCGCGAGGGATCAAGCAGCTTCAGGTAGCTGTCGTAGATGATGACTGAACGCGCGTCATCGAGCGGCGGCTTGCTGTAGTGATGGCGCTTGAGCAATTCAACGACGTTAAGGCTGGCAATCACCTCGTCGCGATCAGGCTGAAGCTTGTCCCAGCTATTGGCTGCGAACGTATCGCTCGAAAGCGGCAACAGACCGAGGCCAATGACAAGCGCGAGGGCGGTGCTGGGGAACAGGTGCTTCATGCTGATTCGACGCAGGGACAATTGATAACGCATATTAGGCCGTCTTTGAAGTCGCCGGTTCCATGTGGCCCGGGCGCATAATGCAAGAAAGCCCGGCGTTACAGCAGCGGGCCCAGTCGAGACTCACTATGGAGGCACCGTGAAAGCATTGCAAGGCGTTGAAGGCCAAGTGGTATGGGCAGATGAGCCAAGTCCGACGTGTGATGTAGGGCAAGTTCGCATCCGCGTGGCGGCCGCCGGTCTGAATCGAGCCGATTTGTTACAAAAGGCCGGGCATTATCCGCCGCCGCCCGGTGCCAGTCAGGTGCTGGGCCTGGAGTGCTCCGGGGTGATCAGCGAGGTTGGACCGGGTTCCTCGTGGCAGGTTGGCGATCGCGTTTGCGCCCTGCTGGCCGGCGGCGGGATGGCCGAAGAGGTGGTGGTCGATGGCCGGCATGTCCTGCCGGTGCCCGAAGGGTTATCCCTGGCTGAAGCGGCTGCGCTGCCTGAGGTTTACAGCACCGCGTGGCTCAATCTGTTTCAACTGGCTGCCCTCAAACCGGGGGAGAAAGTGCTGCTACACGCCGGGGCCAGTGGTGTCGGTTCGGCCGCGATCCAGTTGTGCAAAGCCTTCGGCAACCCGTGCTGGGTCAGCGTCGGTTCGGCTGATCGTCTGAGTTATTGCGAGGCGCTGGGGGCCCAGGGCGGGGTGGTGCGCACCGATGGCCTCGAGAGCCTGAATGACTTCGCCCCTTTCGATGTGATCCTCGATCCGGTGGGCGCGAACTACGCCGCGTTGAACGTGAAACTTTTGTCAGTTGACGGCCGTTGGGTGTTGATTGGCTTGATGGGCGGGCGCTCGACCGAACTCGATCTGGCGCAAGTGCTGGGCAAGCGCATCCAATTGCTCGGCTCGACCTTGCGCAGTCGTGACGATCAGTTCAAGGCCGACCTGATCAGTGAGCTGGGGCAGCAGGTGTGGCCGCTGTTCACCGACAAACGCCTGAGCCCGCAACTGGCCAGGACCTTTGCGATCAAGGATGCCGAAGCGGCGTTCGCGGAGCTGGCAACCAATAAGGTTTCAGGCAAGTTGGTGCTGATAATCGATGAGAGCCTGAGCTGATTTCGGCAGCTATGTGTGCCCTGTGGCTGCTGTGTAGGAGCTGTCGAGTGCAACGAGGCTGCGATCTTTTCCTTGGCACTTGAATCTCAAGCGAAAGATCAAAAGATCGTCCGAACGCGGCCCGAGCCTTCGCCAGCTCCTACAGGCCGTTGTCGACATGACTCGCACCTCTGGCCGGCACCCACGGGCAAGCCGACCTTTGGTCGGTAGCGCGTATCCGATTCATGTGCCCTGCTAGCGTTAACTAATGGAGGGATGGGGTAACCGCAGCTTTCATTTCACCAACCAGGTGAAGAGGTTGATCATGGCCATCGCCGAATGGCGCATGCAGGGCGTCGAATTCATTGCCTGCAACTGCAACTGGGGCTGTCCGTGTCAATTCAATGCACCACCGACCCATGGGCACTGCCATGCGGTGGCGTCGATGCGAGTGGAGCAGGGGTATTTCAATCAGGTGGCGTTGGGAGGTTTGTGTTGGGCCGCCACTTTCGCTTGGCCAGGCGCCATCCATGAGGGCAACGGCAGTTGTCAGGTGTTCATCGATGAACGCGCCGACGAGGCGCAACGCCAGGCCCTGCTGACCATCCTCTCTGGCCTGGAGAGCGATCCCGGAGCCAACGTGTTTCAGATATTCAGCAGCACCATGAGTGAAATGTTCGAACCGCAGTTCGTGCCCATCACCCTGTCCATCGATGTCGATCAACGCTTGGCGCACCTGGACATTCCCGGCGTGCTGCAGGCCAGCGGCGAGCCGATCCGCAGCCCCATCGACGGTTCACCGCATCGAGCCCGCCTGTCCCTGCCTGACGGCTTCGAGTTCCTTGAAGCTGAAGTCGCCAGCGGCAGCTACCAGACGCATTCAGCCCTCAAACTACAATCCCAGGGCAGTCATAGCCACCTCGCCCACGTGCACTTCACCGGTCATGGCATAGAGCCGTAAAGATGGCAGAGCCTCAGGCGGTGACGCAGAGCAAGCGACTGACAGGCGAGCAGTTGCTGTTCCTGCTCTGCCTGCTCGCGTTGACTGCCCTGGCCTGGCTGATACTGCTGCAGATGGCCCGCGACATGAGCGCGCCGGGCGGTATGGCCGATGCGGCAATGGCCGGTATGCTCATGCCCTGGAGCCTGGGCGATGCGCTGCTGATGTTCGCCATGTGGGTGGTGATGATGATCGGCATGATGCTGCCCAGCGCCCTGCCTATGCTGTTGATCTACCAGCAGATGCTGCGCAAGCGCATGCCGACACCGCAGCGACACTTGGCCCTGCTGCTGTTCTGCAGTGCCTATGGCCTGGTCTGGGTTGGTTTCGCCTTGGGCGCCACGGCGCTGCAATGGGCCCTCGAGCAGCTCACTCTGCTCAGTCCGGGGATGCGCGTCAGCAGTACCGCGTTGGGCGCTGGCCTGCTGCTGGTCGCAGGCGTCTATCAGTGGCTGCCAAGCAAGGCGGTCTGCCTTGAGCATTGTCGCGGTCCGCTGCATTTTCTGCTCAGCTACTGGCGCCCCGACGTGCTCGGCGGCTGGCGCATGGGTCTGGCCCATGGCGCTTACTGCCTGGGCTGTTGCTGGGCGCTGATGGGCCTGTTGTTTGTGGTCGGCGTGATGAACCTGCTCTGGGTCGCAGTGATCGGCGCCTTCATCCTGCTGGAGAAAAACCTGCCGCAGGGACTCTGGCTCAGTCGCATCTGCGGTGTGTTGTTGCTCGGCTGGGGCCTGTGGTTGCTGCTGGGCTAGCTGAACCTGTGGGAGCCTGCTTGCGATGATGGAGGCCATACAGCTTTGAAACAGCAGACCTCGCCCCCGGAGGCGCTGCCCGATAAAAGGCCCTGCTTATCCCTTCGAACTGTCATTCCTGACAGTAGACGCAACACCTCATCCGCCCGTTAATAACCCGACGGTTGTAGGCCACGCCCCCTCTGCGGCGAAACACCCGACGCAAGAGTGTTTCCATGAAAAAGTCATCCGGCTCTGCCGAAGCAGGCAGCGACAGCTCATTACGCCTTGATCCTCTGCATATCCCCAACATAGCCCCCGCGTTCGAAGACTACGCCGGCGGCATCGGGGTTGCGCTGGTCGAAGACGGTTTGAAGTGCTACGTCGACCTCTGGTTTCCCAACGGGGACGGGGACGCGATCGCCTTCTACTGGAACAATACACAAACCCCGGTCTGGTCCGACACCATCGATGCCAATCCCCCCGATCGGCTGCGGATTCACCTCAACAGGGGCTTTATCCTGGAGGGCGATGCCGAGCCGGTGTTCTACAGCGTGACCCGCCTGGGGCAAATCCCCGTGGACTCGCCACCGCAGAAAATTCTGGTCAAGCTGCTCCGCCCTGGCGGCTACGATGATGACCCGACAACCCCCGGGCATTCGGGGCTGCGCTACACGATTGCCCAGGAGATTATCGACAACGGTGTCGGCCCCATCGAAGCGGATGCCGGGGTGGATGTCACCATTCTTCATTA
>NZ_FODL01000008.1:0-270722 GCF_900110355.1 Pseudomonas sp. NFACC39-1
AAAGTTTCGCTTAAGAAACATCAACAACTTCAACCACTTGCGCTTCCGATCTCTCGTTAGCGGGAGGCGAATTCTACAGCGTTACTCGCTGCTGTCAACACCTCTTTTTGACCGCTTTCGATCGAGAAGATCGAATCGTTAACGGAGCCAGGAAAACCGCCCCACCAACTGCTTCCCGAGCTTCGATGACCTGAAGCCCAACACTTTCGAAACCTACTTAACTCATTGAAACTCAAGGAGTTTTCCGTTTCGACTGCGCCGGAAGTGGGGCGAATTATAGACGTCCAGAATTTGCCGTCAACCCTTAATTTCGTTTTTCTACCCAGCCAGACACACCTCGCTGAAATCCGCCTTATATATAGACGGAATCGCTGCGATTGCGCAGTATATTGCGCAAACCAGCCTTCCCCCGCTTTTATCTTGGACGACGCTTAGTAATGACTCTCCCACATCGCAGCCTGGCAACCACCCTTTACCCGGTCGCCCTTCTATTGATTGCCATGGCATCCATCCAGTCGGGAGCTTCACTTGCCAAAAGCATGTTCCCGATTGTGGGCGCACAAGGCACCACGACGCTGCGACTCATCTTTGCCAGCCTCATCATGCTGCTGTTGCTGCGGCCATGGCGCGCCAAACTCTCAGCTCAATCCCTGCGCACCGTGATCGTCTACGGGATGGCGTTGGGCGGCATGAACTTTCTTTTCTATATGTCGCTGCAAACGGTTCCGCTAGGAATTGCCGTGGCACTGGAATTCACCGGCCCTCTGGCGGTTGCCATTTACGCTTCGCGTCGGGCCATCGATTTTCTCTGGATTGCCCTGGCGATCACCGGCCTGCTTCTATTGATACCCACTGGAGCCACCAGCAGCGGTATTGACTTGGTCGGCGCTGGTTATGCCCTGGGTGCAGGATTCTGCTGGGCGCTGTACATCCTATTTGGCCAGAAGGCCGGCGCGGACAACGGCGTGCAAACCGCCGCACTGGGGGTAATGATCGCGGCCCTCTTCGTCGCGCCTATCGGTATCGTCCACGCAGGGGCCGCATTACTGACGCCGAGCCTGATTCCGATTGCCATTGGCGTCGCCATTCTGTCCACTGCCCTGCCCTACACGCTGGAGATGATCTCCCTCACACGAATGCCAGCCCGTACTTTCGGCACACTCATGAGCATAGAACCTGCCTTCGGTGCGCTGTCAGGACTGGTGTTTCTCCAGGAGTACTTATCCCTGGCTCAGTGGGCCGCCATTGGCTGCATCATCCTGGCGTCAGTCGGCGCAACGCTGACAATGGGTAGCGCCGCGAAGCCCGCCATCGCGGTTGATTGAGGCAGGATTTAACGAAGCTCTGGTATTTACCGCACATTTAGGCCATGTTTAGCCCGTAACCTAATGTCAGACATGGAATTTTCATACAGGACGTCACGAACGCTTAAAACAAAAGCGAACACAATCGCACGCAGACATAAGATCCGCGGCGGTGATAAGGACGGGAATGAAACGAATTTTGATATTGATCGTTGTGCTTGCAATTGCGGGCTGCGCAGCGACCACCAGAACTGAAGTCAAACGCGGTAAAAAGGGTTTGCACATCAACTGCTCCGGCCTGTCCTCGTCCTGGGAACAATGCGCCGCCAGCGCCGCCCATTCATGCGCCCCCAAAGGTTACAGGGTGATCGCAAAGTCGGGCGACGCCGTCGAGGAGCCGGGGGATTATCCTTTCGGACTCAACCCCGCCGGCTATACCAGCCGCAGCATGATCGTCATCTGTAAATAGCCGGCGGGTCAGTCGGGCCGCCGTTCGGCCATTCGACGACTGATCTCATCATGGCTGGACCTGAGGACATCACGCTGGACCTCTGGCGTGGCCAGCATGCGCGCGACCACCAACGCGCCCACGCATTGCGACAGAATGGCCCAGGCCAGGCTTTCGCTTCCCAGTATCCGCGCCCAGCTTTCATGCAAACGACAGATCCATGTTTGCGCCGCCTCCCTCACCTGCACATCCGATCGTGCGATCTCGGCCCCCAGCACCGGCAGCGCACAACCTGCCTCGGGCTGTTCGACGTGACTCATGCTCAGGTACTGCTTGAGACATCGCTCCAGTTTCCGTGAGTCCAGAACCTTCTCACCACTCAAGCGCTCCAGGCTTTGAGCCAACTCCCGCTCGACGATCGTTTTGAAAAGCTCATCCTTGGATGAGAAGTGACTGTAGAACGCCCCACCGCTCAAGCCGATCGCCTTCATCAGGCCATCGACACCGACGGTGGAAAACCCCGATTTCTTGGCAGACATGGCACTGCTGGCGAGCAGTTTCTCTCGGGTCTCCAGTTTGTGATTGGCTGAATAACGCATGTATCTGGCCTCTGATTGCCCACCTTGACGCTCGTCGGATCTTAGCATAACGTCCGTTTAGCTAACGATCGTTTACCAATGAGGCTCATCATGAATAACAAGAAGGTCGTACTGGTTGTTGGCGCAGGCGATGCAACCGGAGGCGCAATAGCCAAACGTTTTGCGCAGGAAGGTTTCGTGGCCTGTGTTACCCGCCGCAGCGCTGAAAAACTCGCGCCATTGGTCGATTCAATTCGGGCTCAGGGCGGTGATGCCCATGGTTTTGCCTGTGACGCGCGCAAGGAAGACGAGGTGATCGCGCTGATCGAGCAAATCGAAAGCCAGATCGGTCCGATTGAAGCCTTTGTATTCAACATCGGCGCCAACGTGCCCTGCAGCATCCTTGAAGAGACCGCGCGCAAATATTTCAAGATTTGGGAGATGGCCTGTTTTTCCGGTTTTCTCAATGCCCGGGAAGTAGCCAAACGCATGGCCTCGCGCCAGCGTGGAACGATTCTGTTCACCGGGGCCACGGCGGGACTGCGTGGGGCTTCAGGGTTCGCCGCCTTTGCAGGGGCCAAACATGGCATCCGCGCATTGGCTCAAAGCATGGCCCGTGAACTGGGCCCGATGAATATTCATGTGGCCCATGTGGTGGTGGACGGCGCCATCGACACCGACTTCATCCGCGATAACTTTCCGGAAAAATATGCAACCAAGGATGCGGACGGCATTCTCAATCCCGAACACATCGCCGACAACTATTGGTATCTGCACACCCAACCCCGCGACGCCTGGACCTTCGAGCTGGACCTGCGTCCCTGGAGCGAACGCTGGTAACCCCCCTCACAATAACAAGAGAGCAGATACCATGAGCAAATCCGTGGAGTTTTTCTTCGACCTCGGCAGCCCGACCACCTACCTGGCCTATACCCAACTACCGAGCCTGTGCGCGCAAACCAACAGCCAGTTGATCTACCGTCCGATGCTGCTTGGCGGCGTCTTCAAAGCGACCGGCAATGCGTCACCGGTTACCGTGCCGGCCAAGGGGCCTTATCTATTCAAGGATTTGAATCGCTTCGCCAACCGCTACGGCGTTGACTTCAAGCTCAATCCGTACTTCCCGATCAATACGCTGTTACTGATGCGCGCCGTGACCGGCATGCAACTGCATCATCCCGAACGATTCGAGGCCTTCATCGATTGCCTGTTTCGCGCCCTGTGGGTGGACGGCCGCAATCTCAACGACCCGGCAACAGTCGCGCAGGTTTTGAACCAAAGCAATTTTGATCCCGATCGTGTGCTGGCCCTGACGAGCAACGAGCAGGTCAAGGAAGCACTCAAGATCACCACCGAAGAAGCGATTAAACGGGGCGTGTTCGGCGCCCCGAGCATGTTCGTCGGCGACGAGCTGTTCTTCGGCCAGGACCGACTGGACTTCGTCCGTGAAGCCCTGGGCTGATGCCTTACGTCAGATCGCCAAAGTCCGCGTGTTCAGCCATTGCAGCGCGTCGCCCTCCAGCAACGGACTCAATCGACGCTGAACCTCGGCGTGGTAGGCGTTGAACCAGTCTTTTTCGTCCTGGGTCAGCAAGGATGGCTCCAAGCAGCGCGTGTCGATCGGGCACAGGGTCAGGGTTTCGAACTCGAGGAACTCGCCGAACTCGCTGCTCCCCGCCTCGCGGTTCAACACCAGGTTCTCGATGCGTACCCCCCAACGGCCCGGGCGATAAGTACCCGGTTCGATAGAGGTGATCATGCCCGCCTGCATCGCCGTTTGCGGCGCGGCGGCGGCCTGATAGGCAATCACCTGCGGGCCTTCATGAACGTTGAGAAAGTAACCGACGCCGTGGCCGGTGCCGTGACCGTAATCCACCTGCTCGGCCCAGATCGGCGCGCGGGCGATGGCGTCCAGCAAGGGCGACAGAATGCCCCGTGGGAATTTGGCGCGAGACAAGGCAATCACGCCCTTGAGCACGCGAGTGCAATCACGCTTCTGCTCCACGGTAGGCGTTCCGACCGGCACCATACGGGTGATATCGGTGGTGCCACCCAGGTATTGGCCGCCAGAATCGATCAGCAGCAAGCCATCGCCCTCGATGACCGCGTGGGCTTGCTCCGTGGCGTGGTAATGGGGCATCGCGCCGTTGGCGTTGAACGCGGCGATGGTATTGAAGCTCAGGGAGACAAACTCCGGCCGACGAGTGCGGGCCGCGGTCAGGTGCTCATCGATGGTCAGTTCGGTGATGCGCTCGCGACCCCAGGCGCTTTCCAGCCAGGCAAAGAACTCGCAGAGCGCCGCGCCGTCCTGCTCCATGGCCCGACGAATGTGCTCGGCGTCGGCCAGGCTTTTGCGGGACTTGGCCAGCGACGTGGGATTGAGTCCCTCGACCAGCTTCACGCCACTGTCCAGATTATCCAGCAAACCGACCGTGACGCGCGCCGGATCGATTTGCAGGCTCGCGCCATTGGGCACTTCCCGCAATGCGGCAGCGGCCTCACTGTAATCACGCAAGGTCACGCCGTCCTGTTCAAGAACGGCACGCAGTGGTGCATCGACCTTATCCAGGGCCACGAACAGCGTTGCCTGTTGCTGGCTGATCAAGGCAAAGGAAACGAATACGGGGTTGAACGACACATCCGCGCCGCGCAGGTTGAACAGCCAGGCGATGTCATCCAGCGTGGCGATGAAATGCCAGTCGGCGCTGCGCTCCTTGAGGGTTTCGCGCAGCTTGGCGAGTTTCTCGACCCGGCTGACGGTCGCCTGCGGCGGCAGATGGGCATAAACCGGTTGGTTCGGCAGGCTTGGGCGGTCGCTCCAGGCCTCCTTGAGCAGATCCATGTCGGTGCGCAACCGCGCCCCGCGGGCCTCAAGCTTGTCGCTCAGGGTCCGGGCCGACGCCACAGCCATGACCGCGCCATCAACCGCCACCGTTGCGCCTTCAGGCGTCTGTTCGGCCAGCCAATCCAGCGGGCCAGCCTGACCGGGAATGAGCTTGACCAATTCAATACCGCTGCCTTCAAGCTCCTTGGTGGCCTGCTCCCAATAACGGCTGTCGGCCCAGACGCCCGCGAAGTCCGCCGTGACGATCAGTGTCCCAACCGAGCCATGAAACCCCGACAGCCATTGCCGTCCTTGCCAATAGCCCGGCAGGTATTCCGACAGATGCGGGTCGGCCGATGGCACCAGCAATGCGTGAATGCCTTCGCGATTCATCAATTGGCGGATTCGGGCCAGGCGCTGGGGAACCAGTCCATGGGTCAAAGGCTCGGTACTCATCATTTCTCCTGATCGTAAATAGTGTTGTTCGCTGGCACCAAGGGCTCTGGATATCAACCACAGCGACTGATCAGCGAGCTTAACAGGCATCCGCCCCAAGCTCAGCCCTCAGCCGATGCTTTCGAGCAGCAACGGATACAACGAGGCGACCAACAACAGCGCCATCCCCCAGTTGAACAGGCGCAGCCAACGACGATCACGCAAAAGATTGCGTAACAGGCTGCCGCACACCACCCACAGGCTTACGCTCGGCAGGTTGATCAGGGCAAACACCGCGGCGATAACCACCACATTGAAGAAATAACCTTGAAGCGGCGTGTAGGTGCTGATGGCGCCGATGGCCATGATCCAGGCCTTGGGATTGACCCACTGAAACGCCGCCGCCCCCCAATAGCTGATGGGCGTGCTGTCCCCTGGACGGTTTTCAGAGACCGGCCCGGAGTGGGCGATTTTCCACGCCAGGTACAACAGGTAGGTCGCACCTACGTAGCGCAGTACGGTGTAGAGCAGAGGGTAGGTCTGGAACACCGCGCCCAGGCCAAGGCCCACCGCCAGCACCAAAGAAAAGAAACCGCAGGTGATGCCCAGCATGTGAGGAATCGTGCGGTTGAAACCGAAATTGACGCCCGAGGCCAGCAACATGGTGTTGTTGGGTCCGGGGGTGATCGAAGTCACCAGGGCAAACAGGGCGAAGCCCAGCAACAGGTCTAGCGAAAGAGTCATGGCAGGCGTATCCATTGGGACGGTCAGTCAAGTCATGACCCTACCCCACGTCCTGAGCCAAACCCATGGACAGTTAGGCAAAACTTCGAGCGGTACAGTCTCTCAGCTCGGCCGCCCCGGCAGCTTGATGGCTCGCTCGGCGCTCATTTGCCCCTGGTCGTCGAAACCCACGTTTTTCTGCGAAGGACCGAGCAACTCGGCTTTTTTCGCGTGATATTCCTCGAACGACAGACCCCGGCGATTCAAGGCTTCAAGGGCCAGTTCACGGGTTTCTTCGGCGGTGTAGGGGCGCAACTCCGGCGACGAAGAGGCGCAGCCGCTCAACACAGTGGCCGTTAACAGCAGCAAAACAGCAAAAGTCCGATTCATGGCAAGTATCCAATGTTCTGAAGTGGGGCGATGAACAAAGGCTACCCGCCGGCTCTGCGCGGCAGAAATCACCCCTTTTGATAGTGGGTATCGCTGACGCGGATCGTCCGTTGCACTTAACCGACCAACCGGCAATGCAGCGCGTTGTCGGCACTGCGTTCGATGTTGCGCAACACCTGGAACGAGCCGAATGTCACGGCCTTGGCCCTATGGGCCTGGATCAGCCGCCAGAAATCCTGCTCACCGCGCTCGAAACTCTGAAACGCCGCTTCGCCCGCCTCGCGGTTTTGCCAATGCAAATAGTTGAGAACCCGTCGTCCGTCCTCGCTGACCTGGATACTGGCGCTCAGAAATCCCGTATGCCCCCGGGCCAGGCGCTCGGTCTGTTCTGACAGGGCCGTCACCAGCGCCTGTTGCCATTGAGGTTCGATGTCGAACTCCATCAACTGAGTAAAACTCTGATTGTTCCTTGGTGATTGCATGGAAGGTCCTCGCTGTACGTAGGGCGGATCTTGCGGTCCGATGGCGTGCAGGGTAAAACCTCTAGTTAACTCAAGGTCAAGCAGAGAATGTAGGCGATGACACAGATAAACGCCCACAAAGAACTCACCGTCGGCCAAGTGGCCGCCCGCAGTGGTGTGGCCGTGACTGCCCTGCACTTCTACGAATCCAAGGGGCTGATCAAAAGTAATCGTAACCAGGGCAACCAACGCCGCTATCCACGGGAAGTATTGCGGCGCGTGGCGCTGATCAAGGTCGCCCAAGGCCTGGGCATTCCGTTGGCCGAAATCGGCAACGCCTTGAAAACCTTGCCGGACGACCGCGCCCCAACGGCGAACGACTGGAAGATCCTTTCAGCCCAGTGGAGCCGCGAGCTGGATCAGCGCATCAACCACTTGATGGCGCTGCGCGATCGACTCAACGGCTGCATCGGTTGCGGTTGCCTGTCGATGGAAGGTTGCCCGCTGCGCAATCAGGGCGATGTGTTGGGCAAGCGCGGGCCGGGAGCGCATCTGCTGGACCCGCCGTGAAACGCTCGTCGGGTCATGCGCCGCATCCAAGTCACTGTCCTATAGTGGATGGGCGCAAATCGGCCAAGGCCTCTGCGCCTCCCCATCACAAAAAGGAGAATCGTCATGGGTGTCAAAGCCATTCCTGAAGGTTTCCACAGCATCACGCCCTACCTGGGCATCCAAAAAGCCGCCGAAGCCATCGAGTTCTACAAAAAAGCCTTCAATGCCACCGAGGTCATGCGCCTGGACATGCCGAACGGGGACGTCGGTCATGCCGAGCTGCGGATTGGCGATTGCCCGATCATGCTCGGCACGCCTTGTGACCAAGGGCCACTGCGTAGCCCCGAGCAATCAGTACCGGTAGGTCTGCATCTCTATGTCGAAGATGTGGACAATGCGTTCGCCCAAGCGATTGCCGCTGGTGGCACGGTGATTTCCGAGGTCAAGGATCAATTCTATGGTGATCGCAGCGGCACCTTGAAAGACCCTTTTGGGCATGTGTGGTTTCTGGCTACGCACAAGGAGGATCTGACTCAGGAACAGATTGAACAGCGGGCCAGGGAGATGTTTCAACAGCAGGGCTGACGGCTCACCTGCTCTTGTGGCCAGGGGATCTACCCCCCTGGCCAGAGTTTTTTGCGTGTTTCGCCTATTCGGCTGGCTTCAGAATGGGTGGAAATAGCTGCGATCAGTAAACGCGAAACATTTTCTTTCATCTTTCGCTTCGGGATTTCCGTTGCTCGTTCGTCTTAATTAGATGCAGCAGGCCGCGTCGGCAAAAGCCACGGCCGGTTTTTTCAGGGTTCAAGGGATTACGAAGCCCGTAATACCGAGCCTTTCATCGAATCAAGACGTTCAAACCATGTCGAAGAAATCCCGCTCCAAACTCTGGTTCCTGGTTCATAGCTGGCTGGCACTGCCCATCTGGTTTTTCGTCCTCATCGTTTGCGTCACCGGCACGCTGGCGGTGGTCAGCCAGGAAATCGTCTGGCTGGTCAATCCTGAGATGCGCGCCAGCAAACCCTCGGACGACGCAGCGCTGCTGAGCTACGACCAAGTCGTCGCCGCCATCAAGCAAGCCCAGCCGCAAACCCAGGTGCAGAGCATCGTACGCCCGGATGAGTCGCATTTTGCCCTGGAGGTCAGCGTGACCTACCCCGACGGGCGCCCCGACAAGATCTACGTCAACCCATACAGCGGCATCGTCCAGGGTTCGGCGCCGACGTTCAATTTCAGAGGCTTTACCCGTGCCTTGCATGGCTGGTGGCTAGTGCCATTCACCAATGGTTACAGCTGGGGATGGTATCTGGTGTCACTCCTCGGCTTGCCGCTGCTGGCATCCCTGGTGACCGGGCTGGTGGTCTACAAGCGTTTCTGGAAGGGGTTTTTCCGTCCGACCCTGCGGATCCGCCACGGCGCACGCATTTTCTGGGGCGATTTCCACAGGCTCAGCGGCATCTGGTCGATCTGGTTCATCGCGGTCATTTCCATTACCGGCACCTGGTTCCTGATCGAGGCGTTGCTGTCGGACAACCAGATTTCCATTTCCAGCGCACCGGTCATTCCGGTGGTATCACGTGAAAGTGTCCCGCTGTCAGCCGACGGTACCGCGCCACCACAACTGAACCTGGACCGCGCGATTGAAATCGCCCGCCAGCAAATCCCTGGCCTGGAAACGAGTTTTGTCAGCCTCCCCGGCAACGCTTATAGCCATTTGGAAATCGGTGGACGCGGTTGGTATCCGTTGATGTTCCAGACCGCCACCATCAATCCCTATAACGGTGAGATCGCCGCTTCGCGATTGTTGTCGGACCGCACGGCGCTGGAGTTCGTCACCGAATCCATGCGTCCGTTGCACACCGGGGACTTCGGCGGCATCTGGATCAAGCTTATCTGGTTCTTCTTCGGTCTGGTCCTGAGCATGATGGTGCTCAGCGGACTGCTGATCTGGACCAAGCGCACCGCCTTGGCCACCGCAAACGCCTTCAAGCGCAACCAAAAACCCTCACGGGAGGCGCGGACTTCGTCGCTCTTGCAGCCGTCCATTCATCGTGAATCACCGGAGGGCAACCTGTGAGCTCATCCACCACCGCCACGCCCCCGTCACGCCTGAGTCTGTTCTGGCACAAATGGCGATTCCACATCAACGTGCTGTTGTTGCTGATTCCTCTGGGTTTCATGCCCAAGTATTTTTCCGAGGCCGCGTTGTTCCGCGGCGATGCCGGGCTGGGTGAACGGGAAATCGGCGAAGTCCAGGTCGGACCGTGGAGCCTGCGCCTGGCCGAATTTCGCGACGAAGCCCCTCGCCTCAACGGCCCGGTCGGGCACATGAAGCATTTCAACGCCGCGCTGTGCCAAAGCTGCATCAGCCAGGTCAAGGCCACTTATCTACGCATCGGCAAACCTCGCAGCCTGCGGGCCGCCGGGGTGATTTTCTTCGGCTCGCCCTATCGCATGGGCGCCTTGTTGCCGGTGCCGCAAAAGACTCGGCCTGACGCCGAACTGTGGATCACCCTAGAAGGCTGGGACGGTTCGATGCACCAGGCCTCCATTCCCCTGAGCCAGGCCTCCCCGGCCACTGTCGCCTGGCTGAAGTCCCAAGGAAACCGACCATGACCCTGCGCACTTACCTCAACGGCCTGGCGCTGCTGCTCTGCGCAGGTGCCAGCAGCAACGCCCTGGCCCATAACCCGATGTGTGAATGCAAGGCCATCGACGCTGAGCAGATCCAGTGCACCGGCGGTTTTTCCGACGGCAGTGGCGCGCCCGGGGTGACCCTGGATGTGATCGGCTACGACGAAACCATCCTGGTGCCGGGCAAGCTTGGCGCCGATTCGACGCTGACATTCAAGAAGCCCAACGCCGAGTTCTACGTACTCTTCGACGCCGGCCCCGGCCACGTGGTGGAAATCGACCAAGCCGATATCGAGGCCCCATGAGCAATCCCACCACCCAAGTGATCCGCCCCGCCGGCGCCGGCCATGAAACCCTGTATGTGTTGCTGCTGTGTCTGATCATCATTCTGGTGGCCGGGTCGGTAGTGGCCTGGCACGGTGAAACCCAGGACGTCAGCGATGTGCCTGCCCATCAAGTTGACGCCCGCCGCGATCTCAGCGCTGCCGAGCAAGGCATCTATGCCGACCTGCGGGTGACCCTGGATGAGATCCGTCTGCTACGCGAAGACCAACAGTCCCTGCCCACCCCGCAAATCCTGGCCGAAGAGGGCTTTGCCCCGTTCGCTCAGGACGCCAGCTCCGTCAGTCGAGGCGGACATGTCTGGCGGCAGGTTGAGAACCGGGCCTACTTCGGCGCCAGTGCAAATCCATCCGTCGCCGGTTCATTTCTGATGCGCATCGGCGAAGCATCCGACGCCGCCCCGGACATCTGGCTCAATCGCGGCAACAGCGTCGCCGTCTCCAGCGATCTGGACGATAGCGCTTTGTCCGCCGCCGGCTGGAAACAGATCGTCGCGCAGTTCGACGCCGGCGTAACCCGCCAGCACCGGCACTGACCCCACGCCCTCATTCGAGAGAAGACCGTTTGCCCATGTCTATTGCATTTCAACGCCGCCCTTTGCTGGGCCTGCTGCTGATCGGCCTGCTCGCCTGTCTGTTCACCCCACTGGCCAGCGCCGAAGCGGCCAAGCGCCTGCGTATCGGCATCACCCTGCATCCTTATTACAGCTACGTGGCCAACATCGTCGGCGACAAGGCCGAAGTGGTGCCGCTGATCCCGGCCGGCTTCAACCCGCATGCCTATGAGCCTCGTGCCGAGGACATCAAGCGCATCAGTGGTCTCGATGTGATCGTGCTCAACGGCGTGGGCCATGACGACTTCGCCGACCGGATGATCGCCGCCAGCGAAACCCCGAACGTGAAGGTGATCGAAGCCAACGAAAATGTACCGTTGCTCGCCGCCACCGGTATCGCCGCCCGGGGCGCCGGCAAGGTCGTGAACCCGCATACCTTCCTGTCCATCAGCGCCTCCATTGCCCAGGTCAATAACATCGCCCGGGAACTGGGCAAGCTTGATCCGGACAACGCCCGCGCCTACACCCAGAACGCCCGCGCCTATGGCAAGCGCCTGCGGCAAATGCGGGCCGCGGCCCTGGCAAAGCTGACCCAGGCCCCCAATGCCGAGTTGCGGGTCGCCACGGTCCACGCCGCCTACGATTACCTGCTGCGCGAGTTCGGCCTGGAGGTCACCGCCGTGGTCGAGCCGGCCCATGGTATCGAGCCAAGCCCGAGCCAGCTGAAAAAAACCATCGACCAACTGCGTGAGCTGGACGTGAAAGTGATCTTCTCGGAGATGGACTTTCCGTCCACCTACGTCGACACCATCCAGCGGGAGTCGGGGGTAAAACTGTACCCGCTCTCGCACATTTCCTACGGCGACTACAGCGCCGAGAAGTATGAAAAGGAAATGACCGGCAACCTCGACACCGTGGTCCGGGCCATTCAGGAGTCCGGCGCATGACTGTCCAGGAAACGCTCACCTTGCAACACGTCGGTCCCTTGATCGAGTTCAACGATGTCAGCCTGAACCTGGGCCGCACCACGATTCTCGACGCGGTGGCCTTCCAGGTGCAGCCCGGTAGCATTCATGCGCTGGTGGGTCCGAACGGTGGAGGCAAAAGTTCGCTGATCAAGACCTTGCTGGGGCAGATGCCCCACCAGGGACGTTTGAGCCTGCAATGGCCGGGTGAGCCCGGCGTCATCGGGTATGTGCCCCAGGCCTTGGAATTCGACCGCGGCCTGCCTATGACCGTGGATGATTTCATGGCAGCGATGTGCCAACGCCGACCGGCTTTTCTTGGTCTGAGCAAGCACTACGTCGGCGCCATCGGCCAGGCCCTGGAACGGGTCGGCATGCAGGACAAGCGCAAGCGGCGCATGGGCGCACTGTCCGGCGGTGAACGCCAGCGGGTGTTGCTGGCCCAGGGGCTGATTCCTGCACCGCAACTGCTGGTGCTGGATGAACCGATGTCTGCGCTGGACGAGGCCGGTATCCAGGTGTTTGAACAACTGCTGCGAGACTGGCGCCAGGCCGGCATCACGGTGCTGTGGATCGAACACGACCTGGAAGCCGTCGGGCGCCTGGCTGACCGCGTCACCGGGCTGAACCGCCGCGTGCTGTTCGATGGCCCGCCGCGCCAGACCCTGACGCCGGAGCGTCTGCTGACGCTGTTCTCCACTCATCCACGCACAAACGGGAGCGCCGCCTGATGAGTTACGAAGCCTTTCGTTTGATGGTCCAGGGTTGGGCCTCGTCCGGTTATCTGCCCGAGGCGCTGGCCTACGGTTTTGTGGTCAATGCGTTGCTCGCCGGGCTGTTGATCGGTCCAGTCCTGGGGGGCCTCGGCACCCTGGTGGTGGTCAAGCGCTTTGCGTTTTTCTCCGAAGCGGTGGGCCACGCGGCGCTGACCGGGGTGGCGGTGGGCATCCTGCTCGGCGAACCCTACACCGGGCCTTACGGCAGCCTGTTCGGCTATTGCCTGCTGTTCGGCATCCTGCTCAATTACCTGCGCAACCGCACCGGCCTGGCACCGGACACGCTGATCGGCGTGTTCCTCTCGGTGTCCCTGGCCCTGGGCGCCAGCCTGCTGCTGATCCTGGCGGGCAAGATCAACGTACACATCCTGGAGAACGTGCTGTTCGGCTCGGTACTGACGGTCAATGGCAATGACCTGCTGGTGCTGGCGGTGGTTGGCTCACTGGTGATGGCGCTGGCGTTGCCGCTGTACAACCGCATCATGCTCGCCAGTTTCAACCCGCAACTGGCAGCGGTGCGCGGGGTGGCGGTCAAGACCCTGGATTACCTGTTCGTGGTGTTGGTGACGCTGATTACCGTGGCGGCGGTAAAAGTCATCGGCGCGATTCTGGTGGGAGCCTTGCTGGTGATTCCGGCAGCGGCGGCACGCCTGCTCAGCCAGTCGTTGAAGGGGTTTTTCTGGTGCTCCGTACTGATCGCAACCGTCAGCACCCTGTGCGGGATTCTCGCGCCGATTGTCTTCGACCTGCCGATCCCATCCGGAGCCGCGATCATTCTGGTGGCCGGCATCGCATTCGCCCTGGCCGCCATTGCCCGGGGTGTTGTCCCCAGCCTCAAAGGGAATCTTGGATAAATGTTTTTTTCATTGCGACAACTGGCATTGGCCGTGGCCCTGTGCGGTCTGGTAAGCAGCCCTTCTTTCGCCGCCGAAGGCACTCCGGTGCGCCTGCTGGCTTCGTTGCCGGTCACCTATGGGCTGGGCGAGGCGTTGCTCAAGGGCACCGATGTCAGCCTGGAGCGCGCCGCACCGGCCAATCTTCCCGGTACGCGCCAGAATGCCTACTTCAGCGGCCGTGGCGCGCCGGCACTGAGTAAACTGGCCCGCGATGCCGACGCCGTGATCGGTCTGCGCTCGTTGTGGCCGGATGATCCGCTGTACCCCATGGCCCGACGCAGCAACATCCGCATCGTCGAAGTCGATGCCGCCCGCCCGGTGGACGGCGCCCTGCCGGGCATTGCCGTGCAATCGGGATCGGCCGATGGCCTGGCGAGCCAACCGTGGATGGCCAGCCATAACCTGGGACGGATGGCCGATGTCATCGCCGCCGACCTGGTGCGTCTGGCTCCGACGGCCAAACCGAAGATCGACGCCAACCTGGCGGCGCTCAAGCAACGCCTGCTCAAGCTCAGTGCCGACAGTGAAAAGCGTCTGGCCAGTGCCGACAACCTGAGCGTGGTCAGCCTGAGCGAGCATTTCGGCTACTTGATCAGTGGCTTGAATCTGGACGGGATCAATACCGATGCCCGGCCTGACGCCGACTGGACACCTGAAGCCCTCAAACAGTTGACCGCGATGCTGAAAGACAACGACGTGGCCTTGGTGCTGCATCATCGCCAACCGTCGGAGGCGCTGAAAACCGCCATTACCGAGGGGGGCAGCCAAATGCTGGTGCTCAGCACCGACGCCGACGACCCCGTGGCGGAGCTGGAGAGCAATGTGGGACTGGTGGTCGCGGCGCTGGCGGGTAGTTAATCGTAGCAATGCGGTCAATTGTGGGAGCGGGCTTGCTCGCGATGGCGGTGGAACAGGCGACATCAATGCTGACTGTGCCGGCCTCATCGCGAGCAGGCTCGCTCCCACAAGGGATTTGCAGCGGACCCAGAATTCAAATCCATCACAGATTTGTGGGAGCCGAGCTTGCTCGCGATTGCGGTGGATCAGCTGTATCAATGTTGAATGTCTGACCGCTTTCGCGAGCAAGCCCGCTCCCACAGGTTTTATGTCAGCTCAGGACATCCCCGGGTACCCGTACAAAGCCTTCCATCAAGACCCGCGCGCTGCGGCTCATGATGGCTTTTTTCACGGTCCATTCGCCATTGACCTGGCTGGCCTCGGCGCCGACGCGCAAGGTGCCGGAGGGATGGCCGAAGCGCACAGCGTTGCGGTCGATGCCGCCGGCCGCCAGGTTCACCAGCGTGCCGCTGATCGCCGCCGCCGTGCCGATGGCGACCGCCGCGGTGCCCATCATCGCGTGGTGCAGTTTGCCCATGGACAGTGCTCGCACCAGCAAGTCGACGTCCCGCGCCTTCACCGCCTTGCCGCTGGACGAGATGTAGTCCGCCGGCGGTGCGACAAACGCCACTTTGGGTGTGTGCTGGCGCTGGGCGGCTTCGTCCAGGTGCTGAATCAGGCCCATGCGCAAGGCGCCGTGGGCGCGGATGGTTTCGAACATCGCCAGGGCCTTCGGATCGCCATTGATCGCGCCCTGCAGTTCAGTGCCGGTGTAACCGACGTCCCGGGCATTGATGAAGATCGTCGGGATGCCGGCGTTGATCAGGGTCGCCTTGAAGGTACCAACACCAGGCACCTCAAGGTCGTCCACCAGGTTGCCGGTGGGGAACATCGAGCCACCACCGCCCTCTTCCTCGGCCGCCGGGTCCATGAATTCCAGTTGCACTTCAGCCGCCGGAAAGGTCACACCGTCGAGCTCGAAGTCACCGGTTTCCTGCACCGCACCGTCGGTGATCGGCACATGGGCGATGATGGTCTTGCCGATGTTGGCCTGCCAGATCCGCACCACCGCCACGCCGTTTTGCGGGATACGGCCGGCTTCCACCAGACCGCTGCTGATGGCAAACGAACCGACCGCCGCCGACAGGTTGCCGCAATTGCCGCTCCAGTCCACGAATGGCTTGTCGATGGACACCTGACCGAACAGGTAATCGACGTCGTGGTCCGCCCGAGTGCTCTTGGACAGGATCACGGTCTTGCTGGTGCTGGACGTCGCACCGCCCATACCGTCGATCTGCTTCTCGTACGGATCGGGACTGCCGATCACCCGCAGCAACAGCGCATCCCGGGCCGGGCCGGGGACGCGGGCCGCTTGCGGCAGGTCTTGCAGACTGAAAAACACGCCTTTGCTGGTGCCGCCACGCATATAAGTGGCCGGGATTCTGATTTGCGGTGCGTGAGCCATGATGCTCCTTAAGCGGACACCCGTTGGTGTGCGCAGCAGTGATTTTTAAACGGCAACCGCCGATTCGAGGAAATCCTGGGCGAAGCGTTGCAATACGCCGCCGGCTTCGTAGATCGACACTTCCTCAGCGGTATCGAGACGGCAGGTCACCGGGACCTCAACGCGCTCGCCGTTCTTGCGGGTGATGACCAGGGTCAGCGTCGCACGCGGGGTGCGCTCGCCGATCACGTCATAGACCTCGCTGCCGTCGATGCCCAGGGTCTTGCGATCGGTGCCCGGCTGGAACTCCAGCGGCAACACCCCCATCCCCACCAGATTGGTGCGATGGATACGTTCGAAACCTTCCGCGGCAATCGCCTCGACACCGGCCAGACGCACGCCCTTGGCCGCCCAGTCCCGGGACGAACCCTGGCCATAGTCGGCACCGGCGATGATAATCAGCGGCTGCTTGCGCTCCATGTAGGTTTCGATGGCTTCCCACATGCGCATGATCTTACCTTCCGGCTCGACCCGGGCCAGGGAGCCCTGCTTGACCTTGCCGTTTTCCTGGACCATCTCATTGAACAGTTTCGGGTTGGCGAAGGTCGCGCGCTGGGCGGTCAGGTGGTCGCCACGGTGGGTTGCGTAGGAGTTGAAGTCCTCCTCCGGCAGGCCCATTTTCGCCAGGTATTCGCCGGCGGCGCTGTCGAGCATGATGGCGTTGGACGGCGACAGGTGATCGGTGGTGATGTTGTCCGGCAGCACCGCCAGCGGGCGCATGCCCTTGAGTGGCCGCGCGCCGGCCAACGCACCTTCCCAATACGGCGGACGACGGATGTAGGTGCTTTGTGGGCGCCAGTCGTACAGCGGCGTCACTTTCGGACCGGTGTCTTCCTGGATGGCGAACATCGGGATGTACACCTGGCGGAACTGCTCCGGCTTCACCGAGGCCTTGACCACCGCATCGATTTCTTCGTCGCTCGGCCAGATGTCCTTGAGGCGAATCTCGCGACCGTCCACCACGCCCAGCACATCCTTCTCGATGTCGAAGCGGATGGTCCCGGCGATGGCATACGCGACCACCAGCGGCGGCGAGGCAAGGAACGCCTGCTTGGCGTACGGATGGATACGCCCGTCGAAGTTGCGGTTGCCCGACAGCACAGCGGTGGCGTACAGGTCGCGATCGATGATTTCCTGCTGGATCACCGGGTCCAGCGCACCGGACATGCCGTTGCAGGTGGTGCAGGCGAAGGCCACCACGCCGAAACCCAGCTTCTCAAGTTCGGAGGTCAGGCCGGCTTCATCCAGGTACAGCGCCACGGTTTTCGAACCGGGCGCCAGGGACGACTTGACCCACGGCTTGCGGGCCAGGCCCAGGCGATTGGCATTGCGCGCCAGCAGGCCGGCAGCGATCACGTTGCGCGGGTTGCTGGTGTTGGTGCAACTGGTGATGGCGGCGATGATCACGGCGCCGTCGGGCATTTGCCCGGGCACATCGTCCCACTGACCGGAGATACCTTTGGCGGCCAGATCCGAAACCGCGACACGGGCGTGGGGGTTGCTGGGACCCGCCATGTTGCGCACCACCGACGACAGATCGAACGTCAGGCCACGCTCGTATTGCGCGCCCTTGAGCGTGTCGGCCCACAGGCCAGTCTGTTTGGCGTAGGTCTCGACCAGTTGCACCTGCGCGTCTTCGCGACCCGTGAGTTTCAGGTAGTCGATAGTCTGTTGGTCAATGTAGAACATCGCCGCCGTGGCACCGTATTCCGGGGCCATGTTGGAGATGGTCGCACGGTCACCCAACGTCAGGGCACTGGCGCCTTCGCCAAAAAACTCCAGCCAGGCACCGACGACTTTTTGCTTGCGCAAAAATTCGGTCAGCGCCAGCACCATGTCGGTGGCGGTGATGCCCGGTTGCAGCTTGCCGGTCAGCTCAACGCCAATGATTTCCGGCAGGCGCATCCACGAGGCGCGACCGAGCATGACGCTTTCAGCTTCCAGGCCGCCGACGCCGATGGCGATCACGCCCAAGGCATCGACGTGAGGGGTGTGGCTGTCAGTGCCCACGCAGGTATCGGGGAACGCCACGCCGTCACGCTGCTGAATCACCGGCGACATTTTTTCCAGGTTGATCTGGTGCATGATCCCGTTACCCGGCGGAATCACGTCGACGTTCTTGAAGGCTTTCTTGGTCCAGTTGATGAAGTGAAAGCGGTCTTCGTTGCGCCGATCTTCGATGGCGCGGTTCTTGGCGAACGCCTGGGGATCGGCCCCACCGCTTTCCACCGCCAGGGAGTGGTCGACGATCAGTTGGGTCGGCACCACCGGATTGACCTGCGCCGGATCGCCACCCTGCAGGGCAATGGCGTCGCGCAGGCCGGCCAGGTCCACCAGGGCGGTCTGGCCGAGGATGTCATGGCACACCACCCGGGCCGGAAACCACGGGAAATCCAGATCGCGCTTGCGCTCGATCAGTTGCGTCAGCGATTCGCCCAGCGTGGCCGGGTCGCAGCGACGCACCAGGTTTTCCGCCAGCACGCGGGAGGTGTATGGCAGGCCATCGTAAGCGCCCGGCCGGATGGCATCCACGGCCTCACGAACGTCGAAATAGTCCAGCGAAGTGCCGGGCAGCGGTTTGCGAAATTCTGTGTTCATCGTCAGCACTCGGGTCACGGTGGTTTCAGAAGGGGCTGGCGCAGCCGCTGAAGTGAACTCGATCAACTGTGGGAGCGGGCTTGCTCGCGAAGGCGGTGCATCAGTCGACATCGATGTTGAATGTCAGTCCGTCTTCGCGAGCAAGCCCGCTCCCACATGGAGGGTCGGTTCCTTCAGTTGCAGCGTCAGCGCCCTCCAGTTCAGCGTTGTTCGATTGGCACGAACTTGCGCTGTTCGACGCCGGTGTATTCGGCGCTCGGTCGGATGATGCGGTTGTTAGCACGTTGTTCGTAGACGTGGGCGGCCCAGCCGGTCAGGCGCGAACAAACGAAGATCGGCGTGAACAGCTTGGTCGGGATGCCCATGAAGTGGTACGCCGAGGCATGGTAGAAATCGGCGTTGGGAAACAGTTTCTTCTGCTCCCACATGGTCTTGTCGATGGCCTCGGAAACCGGGAACAGCACTGTGTCACCCACCTCGTCGGCAAGTTTTTTCGACCAGCCCTTGATCACCTCGTTGCGCGGGTCGTTGTCCTTATAGATCGCGTGGCCGAAGCCCATGATCTTGTCCTTGCGCTCGAGCATTCCCAGGGTGCCCTTGATCGCCTCGTCCGGCGACTTGAAGCGCTCGATCATCTCCATCGCCGCTTCGTTGGCCCCACCATGCAACGGGCCACGTAGCGAACCGATGGCAGCCGTGATGCAGGAAAACAGGTCAGACAGGGTCGAGGCACACACCCGCGCGGTGAAGGTTGAGGCGTTGAACTCGTGCTCGGCATACAGAATCAGCGAGACGTTCATCACCTTGACGTGCAGCTCGCTGGGCTTCTTGCCATGCAGCAGGTGCAGGAAATGGCCGCCGATGGAGGTTTCATCGGTCACACACTCGATGCGCAGGCCTTCGTGGCTGAAGCGATACCAGTAACACATGATCGCCGGGAACGCGGCCAACAGGCGGTCGGTCTTGTCGTGCTGCTCGGAGAAATTCTGCTCCGGTTCCAGGTTGCCCAGGAACGAGCAGCCGGTGCGCATCACATCCATCGGGTGGGCGCCGGCCGGAATGCGCTCCAGCACCTCTTTCAAGGCCTGGGGAAGGTCCCGCAATTGGCTCAGTTTGCGGGTGTAGGCGTCCAGTTGCGCCTGGGTCGGCAACTCGCCGTACAGCAGCAGGTAAGCCACTTCTTCAAATTGCGCGTCAGCCGCCAACTCGCGAACGTCGTAGCCGCGATAGGTCAGGCCGGCACCCGACTGGCCTACGGTGGACAGTGCGGTTTGCCCGGCTACCTGGCCACGGAGCCCGGCGCCACTGAGTACTTTTGCTTCGGCCATTTGCTGTCTCCCGTTTTTAGATTTGTAGAGAATGGGGGGAAAGATCGCAGCCTCGTTGCACTCGGCAGCTCCTACAGGGCGTTGCTCGGCAATGTAGGAGCTGTCGAGCGAAGCGAGGCTGCGATGGTTTCATTTTTTCGCCGCGAACAACGCATCGAGCTTCTGCTCGAAGGTGTGGTAGTCGATGCGATCGTAAAGCTCCATGCGAGTCTGCATGGTGTCGATGACGTTCTGTTGCGTGCCGTCGCGGCGGATCGCCGTGTAGACGTTCTCGGCCGCTTTGTTCATGGCGCGGAACGCCGACAGCGGGTACAGCACCAGGGATACGTCGGCGCCCGCCAGTTGTTCGGTGGTGTACAGCGGTGTCGCGCCAAATTCCGTGATGTTGGCCAGGATCGGCGCTTTCACGCGGCTGGCGAACAGCTTGTACATCTCAAGTTCGGTAATGGCTTCCGGGAAGATCATGTCGGCGCCGGCCTCGATGCATGCGGCGGCGCGGTCCAGGGCCGATTCCAAGCCCTCCACGGCCAGGGCATCGGTACGGGCCATGATCACGAAGCTGTCATCGGTGCGCGCGTCGACGGCGGCTTTGATGCGGTCGACCATTTCCTGTTGCGAGACGATCTCTTTGTTCGGACGGTGGCCGCAGCGCTTGGCGCCGACCTGGTCTTCAATATGAATGGCCGCCGCGCCGAACTTGATCATCGACTTGACCGTGCGAGCCACGTTGAACGCCGAGGAGCCAAACCCGGTGTCCACGTCCACCAGCAACGGCAGGTCGCAGACGTCGGTGATACGGCGCACATCGGTCAGCACGTCATCCAGGCCGGTGATGCCCAGGTCCGGCACGCCGAGGGAGCCGGCCGCCACGCCGCCGCCCGACAGGTAGATCGCCTTGAAACCGGCGCGTTTGGCCAGCAGCGCGTGGTTGGCGTTGATCGTGCCCACCACTTGCAGCGGATGCTCGTTGGCGACCGCATCGCGAAAACGCTGGCCTGGAGTGCTGTTGCTCATGACTCACCTCGTTCAGTGGCGGCGCTGTCCTGGAAATGACGCGCGATGTTGCGTTTGGAAGCGCCGATGTGTCGGCGCATCAATAATTCAGCCAGTTCACCGTCACGGTCGGCGATGGCATCAAGAATTCTGTGGTGCTCGGCAAAGGCCTGGCGCGGACGGTTGGGCGTAGTGGAAAACTGGATGCGGTACATGCGCACCAATTGATACAGCTCGCCGCAGAGCATCTGCGTCAGGGTACGGTTGCCGCTGCCCTGGATGATCCGGTAATGGAAGTCGAAGTCGCCTTCCTGCTGGTAATAGCCGACACCCGCCTGGAACGCCGCGTCACGCTCATGGGTTTCCAGGACCCTCCGCAACTCATCGATTTCCTCCAGGGTCATTCGCTCGGCCGCCAGACGGCAGGCCATACCCTCCAGGGACTCGCGGATTTCGTAGAGCTCCAGCAATTCGGCATGGCTCAAGGACACCACCCTGGCGCCCACATGAGGCACCCGCACCAGCAGGCGCTGGCCTTCCAGGCGATGGATGGCCTCGCGTAGCGGGCCGCGACTGATGCCATAGGTGCGTGCCAGTTCGGGCTCGGAAATCTTGCTGCCAGGGGCAATATCGCCCCGCACGATGGCGGCCTGGATACGCCGGAAGACGTTCTCGGAAAGAGTTTCCGATTCTTCCTGGGGCAGGACTGGGGATTCCAGCTGATCGAGCATATTGTCGACACCTTCCAAATCTATGAGGCAAAAACTAACCAATCAACACCAATACGTCAAAGACAAATTCGATATTGTCGACAATCGTCTAATGAGCGCCCCTGACCTAACCGGGTACGTCGGATAATCGGTAGCGTCCGGACGGCGGTGGCGTCAGAAAAACACCGTGCTAGAATGCCGCCGCCATTTGCCGCTCTGCTTCTATTAGAGAAGGCACCCCAGGGAGCTTGTGCAGTAATGCCAGGGCCTGAACCGACGAACGGAACACTGTGCATCAGGATTTATGACACTCAAGCCCTTATCTGCTGTCCTTTGCTTCATGTGCCTGCCGGGGCTTGCCCTGGCGGGTGAAAAAACCGTGTACGGCCTCAATGAATACGCCGCCCTGCAGGGCATCGACCTGGAAGTGGCCGCCAAGCTGGACACCGGCGCCAAAACCGCTTCGCTCAGCGCCCGGGACATCAAGCGCTTCAAACGCGATGGCGAATCCTGGGTGCGCTTTTACCTGGCCATCGACGCGGCGCATTCGCATCCCATCGAACGTCCGCTGGCACGGGTCAGCAAGATCAAACGCCGCGCCGGTGACTATGACCCCGAAGAAGGCAAGAACTACACGGCTCGGCCGGTCATCGAACTGGACATCTGCATGGGCTCGGCCCTGCGCAGCATCGAAGTAAACCTCACCGACCGCAGTGCTTTCCAATACCCGCTACTGATCGGCTCCGAAGCCCTCAAACGCTTCGACGCGCTGGTCGACCCCAGTCTCAAATACGCTGCCGGCAAACCCGCCTGCGCCAATGCCGCTCAAACCGCAGAGTAATTCCAATGCGCTCTCTTACCCTCCATTTGAAAATGCTGATCGCCATCCTGGTGGTGCTGGGCCTGTCGGTGACGGCCTATCAGATTTTCGTGCTCGGCATCCCGGTGACCGAAGACGCCACCGACGACTTGTGGAACATCGACGCCAAGATCGAGTTCGTCCCCAATGCCAAGGATCCGGTGAAGATCCAGATGTTCGTGCCGCCACTGAGCATGGACTATGTCAGCCTCAACGAGAGCTTCATTTCCAATAACTACGGTGTGGCGGTGAACCGGGTGGACGGTAACCGCAAGGTCACGTGGTCGGCTCGTCGGGCCAAGGGCAACCAGACGCTGTATTACCGCCTGGTGCTGACCAAGCGCTACACCTCGGAAAAATCCAAGATCAAGGGCCCGACCTTCCGCGACAGCATCGCCGTCGAGGGCCCCGAGAAGCTGGCCGCCGAAGCCCTGCTCGCGCCGATCCGCCAGCACTCGGCCGACGTCGAGACCTTCATCAGCGAAGCGATCAAACGGGTCAACAACCCCAACGATGACAACGTCAAGCTGCTGCTGGCTGGCGATCCGTCCATAGCCAGTAAGGCCAGAGTCGTCGAACTGGTGCTGTCTATCGCCCACGTGCCCGTGGAGAAGGTCCATACCATCCGCCTGGTCGCCGACCAACCGCAGTCGCCTGAACTGTGGCTGCGCAGTTTCAACGGCACCGACTGGCTGTATTTCAACCCGGATACTGCTGAGCGGGGCCTGCCCAGCGACCGCCTGCTGTGGTGGACCGGTGATGAAAACCTGATCACCGTCGATGGCGGCAAAAAAGCCACCGTCACCTTCACCATGAACAACAGCGAAATGAACGCCATTCGCCTGGCCAAGCTGACGGACGAAAACACCGACGCCAGCTTCCTCGAATACTCGCTCTACGGCCTGCCGCTGCAAACCCAGCAGACGTTCATGATCATGGTGATGATCCCGATCGGCGTGCTGGTGATTCTGGTGCTGCGCAACTTGATCGGCCTGCAGACCCTGGGCACGTTCACACCGGTGTTGATCGCCCTGGCCTTCCGCGAAACCCAACTGGGCTTCGGCATCATCCTGTTCACTATCATCACGACGCTGGGCCTGTCACTGCGCTCCTATCTGGAACACCTCAAGCTGCAAATGCTGCCAAGGCTGTCGGTGGTACTGACATTCGTGGTGGTGCTGATCGCCGCCATCAGCCTGTTCAGCCACAAGCTGGGCCTGGAACGCGGGCTGTCGGTCGCGCTGTTCCCGATGGTGATTCTGACCATGACCATCGAACGCCTGTCCATTACCTGGGAAGAACGCGGCGCCAGCCACGCCATGAAGGTGGCCATCGGCACCCTGTTCGCCGCCGCCCTAGCGCACCTGATCATGAGCGTGCCGGAACTGATCTACTTCGTGTTCACCTTCCCGGCCATCCTGCTGATTCTGGTAGGTTTCATGCTGGCCATGGGGCGCTACCGCGGCTACCGCCTGACCGAGCTGGTGCGGTTCAAGGCCTTCCTCAAGGCTGACTCATAATGTTCGGCCTGTGGAAGACCTGGAAGGCCCTGGAGGCCCGGGGCATCATGGGCATCAACCGGCGTAACGCCGACTATGTGCTCAAATACAACAAGCGCAGCCTGTACCCGATCGTCGATGACAAGATCATCACCAAGGAACGGGCCATCGCTGCCGGTATCCATGTGCCAGAGCTGTACGGGGTGATCTCCACCGAGAAGGAAATCGAGAAGCTCGACGAGATCATCGGCGGGCGAACCGACTTCGTGATCAAGCCGGCCCAGGGCGCGGGTGGCGACGGCATCATCGTCATTGCCGACCGCTTCGAGGGCCGCTATCGCACGGTGTCCGGCAAGATCATCAGCCATGAAGAAATCGAACACCATGTGTCCAGCATCCTTACCGGTCTGTACTCTCTGGGTGGGCATCGGGACCGGGCACTGATCGAATATCGCGTGACGCCGGACCAGATCTTCAAGAGCATCAGCTATGAAGGCGTACCGGACATTCGCATCATCGTACTGATGGGCTATCCGGTGATGGCCATGCTGCGCTTGCCGACCCGCCAGTCCGGCGGCAAGGCCAACCTGCACCAAGGCGCCATCGGCGTGGGTGTCGACCTTGCCACCGGCCTGACCCTGCGCGGCACCTGGCTGAACAACATCATCACCAAACACCCTGACACCACCAACGCGGTGGACGGCGTGCAACTGCCCTACTGGGACGGTTTCATGAAACTGGCCGCCGGTTGCTACGAACTGTGTGGGCTGGGGTACATCGGCGTGGACATGGTGCTGGATCAGGAGAAAGGCCCGTTGATCCTGGAACTCAACGCCCGACCGGGTCTGAACATCCAGATCGCCAACGACTGCGGCCTGACCTTGCGCACCCATGCAGTGGAAGCCCGCCTGGAAGAACTCAAGGCCCGTGGTGTAGTTGAGACCGTCGAGGAGCGCGTGGCGTTTGCCCAGGAGTTGTTTGGGCATATTCCACCCGTCGAGGGTTGAAATACCCCCTGTAGGAGCTGCCGAGTTCAACGAGGCTGCGATCTTTTGATCTTGATCTTTCGCTTAAGACTCAAGTGTCTGGGGAAAGATCGCAGCCTCGTTGCACTCGACAGCTCCTACAGGGTCGCTTCGCTACCAGCGGCAGGGAGCTAGCTCGCCATGGAGATCTTCAATAGCCCCCAACTTGCCCATCTCCGACATCCCCCTAGGAGCAAATCCTACAGAGGGATTACAATCGCCACCCCGCCTGAACGGCTGACCCACCCCGCCCATGCCAACCTGCTCTGTACACCCGCTGCCTTACCGCGCCAACCCCGCCGAGTATTTCGCGGTGATCCGTCATGCCCCGGGCAGTGTACTGCTCGACAGCGGCCGGCCGAGTGCCGAACGCGGGCGCTATGATTTGCTCAGTGCCTGGCCGCTGGAGCAGCTAGCGGTGTTGTCAGGTGAGAGCGGTGCCGATTTCCTGCAACGCTTGCGTATTCATCTGACGCAGTTGGGCCGAGCTGTACTGCCGGCCTCGGTGCAATTGCCTTTCGCTGGCGGCCTGATCGGCTACCTGAGCTACGACTTTGGCCGACATCTGGAAACCCTGCCGTCCCACGCCAAAGACGATCTGCACCTGCCCGACGCGCGGTTCGGTGTGTACGACTGGGCACTGGTCACCGACCATCAGGCCGGGACCAGCCAGTTGGTGTTTCACCCTCACTGCACCGACAGCGAACGCCAGCGCCTGATGGTGCTCTTCAGCCAGCCGACCTCAGCACCTGTGACCGCCTTCAGCCTTGAAGCGCCCATGGCGCCCGACCTCCATAGCGATGCCTATCGACAGGCCTTCGAACGGATCCAGGCGTATATCCAGGCCGGCGACTGCTACCAGGTCAACTTTGCCCAGCGCTTCCGCGCCCCGTGCCAAGGCGATGCCTGGGCCGCCTACCAGGCGCTGCGGGCGGCTTGCCCGACGCCGTTTTCCGGCTTCCAGAGCTTGCCAGACGGCGGCGCGGTGCTGAGTCTGTCACCCGAGCGTTTCGTCAAGGTCAGCGAAGGTCATGTGGAGACCCGACCGATCAAGGGCACCCGCCCACGCGGGGCAACCCCTGACGAAGACGCCGCCCATGCCGCTGAGCTGCTGGCCAGCCCCAAGGACCGGGCGGAAAACCTGATGATCGTCGATCTGTTGCGCAACGACCTGGGCCGCACCTGCCGCGTCGGCTCGGTGCGCGTGCCGGAGTTGTTCAGCCTGGAAAGCTATCCCAACGTCCACCATCTGGTCAGCAGCGTGACGGGCGAGCTGGCCGACGCCAAGGATGCCCTGGACTTGATCGCAGGCAGCTTCCCCGGCGGCTCGATCACCGGCGCACCGAAAATCCGCGCCATGCAGATCATCGACGAACTCGAACCGACCCGCCGCGGACTGTATTGCGGCTCGTTGCTGTACCTGGACGTACGCGGAGAGATGGACAGCTCCATCGCCATCCGCAGCTTGCTGGTCAAGGATGGGCAAGTGTGTTGCTGGGGCGGCGGCGGGATTGTCGCAGATTCGGATTGGCAGGCTGAGTACCAGGAGTCGATTACCAAGGTTCGGGTGTTGCTCGACACCCTACAGAAGCTGTAACCCCTGTGTAGGAGCTGCCGAAGGCTGCGATCTTTTGATCTTTCGCTCAAGACTCAAGTGTCTGGGAAAAGGCCAAAAGATCAAAAGATCGCAGCCTTCGGCAGCTCCTACAGGGGGCGGTGTTTACAGGCTTAAGTTGCGGTTCGAAGCCTTGAGGAACTCCTGCTTGAGCTCGGCAAAACTGTGCACTGCCGGGAATTGCGGGAACTCTTGAATCACATTGTCCGGCGCATGGAACAGAATCCCGGCATCGGCTTCACCCAGCATCGTGGTGTCATTGTAGGAATCCCCCGCCGCAATCACCCGGTAGTACAGGCTCTTGAAGGCCAATACCGACTGGCGCTTGGGATCTTTCTGACGCAGTTGGTAGCCGGTTACCCGCCCGCTGTCATCGGTAATCAGACGATGGCAGAGCAACGTCGGGAAACCCAACTGACGCATCAACGGCTGGGAGAATTCGTAGAAGGTGTCGGAAAGAATCACCACCTGGAAGCGCTCGCGCAGCCAGTCGACAAACTCAATGGCGCCGTCCAGCGGCTTGAGGGTGGCGATGACTTCTTGGATATCGGCGAGCTTGAGGCCATGCTCATCAAGGATGCGCAACCGTTGCTTCATCAACACGTCGTAGTCGGGAATGTCCCGCGTGGTCGCCCTGAGGGATTGAATACCGGTTTTTTCAGCGAAGGCGATCCAGATTTCCGGGACCAGCACACCTTCCAGGTCGAGACAGGCAATTTCCACAAGACACTCCCATTTTTTTTGATGTTTATCGGTTGAGCGAACAAAAGGACTGCCGACTCTAGTGTCCTGTTTCGCAAATACGTTCCTTTTTTGACGAGTGGCTGTTTTCGTCAAGCAAGGCGCCGCGACGAGTCATAGCCCGCTATGGCGAGGAGCGGCAACGCAGCATGACGACAACAGACGCCGTCAAAAAGGAACAGTATTTATGATACAGGACACTAGCCATTCGCCGATGCCTGCGCAACGCACAGGAGCGCGCCAGCCCCGACAGCTTTTGGTACCATCAGCCCCATATAGAGCGCCCAGCGCCACCGACCTGTAGGAAGCCGCCCTGATGAGCCCATCGTTTGACGTCGTGGAACTCGCCACGACCTATGCCAACAAGTCCCCACAGGACATCCTCAAACTGGCCTTCGCCGAATTCGGCGATGACCTGTGGATATCGTTCAGCGGCGCCGAAGACGTGGTGCTGGTGGACATGGCCTGGAAGCTGAACAAGAACGTCAAGGTGTTCAGCCTCGACACCGGTCGCCTGCACCCGGAAACCTATCGGTTCATCGAGCAGGTGCGCGAGCACTACAAGATCGATATCGAACTGATCTCGCCGGACCCTGCGAAACTCGAGCCTTTCGTGAAGGAAAAAGGCCTGTTCAGTTTCTACAAGGACGGTCACGGTGAGTGCTGCGGCATTCGCAAGATCGAACCGCTGCGGCGCAAGCTGTCCGATGTCCGCGCCTGGGCCACCGGCCAGCGTCGCGACCAGAGCCCCGGCACCCGCAGCCAGGTGGCCGTGCTGGAAATCGACACAGCGTTTTCCACTCCGGAACGCACCCTGTACAAATTCAACCCGTTGTCGCAGATGACCAGCGAAGAAGTCTGGGGCTACATCCGCATGCTGGAGTTGCCCTACAACAGCCTGCATGAACGCGGATTCATCAGCATCGGCTGCGAGCCCTGCACCCGCCCGGTGCTGCCGAACCAACACGAACGCGAAGGCCGCTGGTGGTGGGAAGAAGCCACGCAGAAGGAATGCGGGCTGCACGCCGGCAATATCATCAGTAAATCCAAGGCCTGAGAACCGCAGCTCCTGCACTTAATGATGAGGAAGGACAGCTCGTGCGAATTCTTGTAGTCAACGTCAACACCACCGACTCCATCACCCAGGCCATCGCCCGGCAGGCCCAGGCCGTGGCCGCACCGGGCACCGAGATCGTCGGACTCACGCCGTACTTCGGTGCCGACTCCATCGAAGGCAATTTCGAAAGCTACCTGGCCGCCATCGCGGTGATGGACCGGGTGATGGCCTACGATCAACCGTTTGATGCGGTGATCCAGGCCGGTTACGGCGAACATGGCCGCGAAGGCTTGCAGGAACTGCTCAATGTACCGGTGGTGGACATCACCGACGCTGGCGCCAGCACCGCGATGTTCCTGGGCCACGCCTATTCGGTGGTCACCACCCTGGACCGCACCGTGCCGCTGATCGAAGACCGCCTCAAGCTCTCCGGCCTGTTCGCTCGCTGCGCCTCGGTACGCGCCAGTGGCCTGGCAGTGCTGGAGCTTGAGCAAGACCCGCAACGGGCGGTCGAGGCCATCGTGCAACAGGCAGAACTGGCGGTCAGTCAGGACAAGGCCGAAGTGATCTGCCTGGGTTGCGGTGGCATGGCCGGGCTCGATGAGCAGATCCGCCAGCGCACTGGGGTGCCGGTGGTCGATGGTGTGACGGCGGCGGTGACCATTGCCGAATCCCTGGTGCGGTTGGGCTTGACCACCTCGAAAGTGCGCACCTATGCCACGCCTCGGCCCAAGACCATCATCGGTTGGCCGGGGCGGTTTGGGCGGTGAGTTCACAGCACTAGAGCGCATCGCCCCCATCGCGAGCAGGCTCGCTCCCACACTGGTTTTTACGGCGACCACATATTTTGCGACAGCCAAAAACCTTGTGGGAGCGAGCCTGCTCGCGATGGGACCAACTCGGTCCAAAGCCAAACTCAAACCGCACTGAACCGCTCCCCCAACCCCTGCTCGGCAAACTGTTCGATGATGAAGTCCACAAACGCCCGGGTCTTGCCCGGCAGCAGTTTGTGCTCGGCGTAGTAGATGGAAATGTTGCCATCGTCGACGTACCAATCCGGCAGCACCCGCTGCAACGCCCCCGATTGCAGATAAGGAACCGCCACCGGCATGCTCACCAGGCCGATGCCCAGCCCTTGGATGGCGGCGGCGCAGTCGGCTTCAGAGTCACTCATGGTCATGCGGGCCTTGAGCATGAGCGGGCTGTGCTGTCGTGTGCGGCTGGTCAGTTGCCATGAACGGATACGTCCGGTCTGGGGTGAACGGATCAGGATGCCCTGATGGTGCGCCAGATCTTCCGGTTCAATCACCGGCGCATGGCTTTGTACATAGCCCTTCGAGGCAACCAATACGCGATGAGCCACGGCCAGTTTGCGCGCCACCACCCCCTGGGGCAGTTCGAAACCGCCGCCAATGGCCGCATCGAAACCTTGGCCGATCAGGTCCACCTGGCGGTTATCGAAATGCCAGTCCGGATTGATCGCCGGATAGCGCTGCAAGAACGCCCCCAGCAACGGCACCACATACAGTCGACCGAACGCCTTGCCCATGCTCACTTTCAAGGTGCCAGCCGGTTGCCCGCCGGCACTGGCCAGGTTGGCGACCGCGTTCTGGATCGTATTGAAGCTGGTGCCGACTTCTGTGAGGAATAGCTGACCGGCTTCGGTCAGCGTCAGGCTGCGGGTACTGCGCTGGAACAGGCGTACCCCCAACCGCGCTTCGAGCTTGGCCACGCTTTTACCTACTGCCGCAGGGGTCACGCTCAAGCGCCGTGCAGCCTCGGCAAAACTGCCGACTTCGGCGCTGCGCACAAAGCATTCGATACTGCTGAAGGTTTCCATAAGGGCCACTCTAAACTTTTGGTTTACACAGACTGTATCTGTAAGCCTCTACTCAACCCAACACCAAATCCCGATACTCGCGCCATCAACCGCGGGCATTCCGCCCCGGCACGTTTGGAGAACATCATGAGCACTCAAACACTGAGCGGTAAAGTCGCCTTGATCCAGGGCGGTTCCCGCGGTATCGGCGCCGCCATCGTCAAGCGCCTGGCAGCCGAAGGCGCCGCCGTAGCCTTCACCTACGTCAGCTCCGCGGCCAAGTCCGAAGAACTGCAGAACAGTATTATCGCAGCCGGCGGCAAGGCCCTGGCGATCAAGGCCGACAGCGCCGACGCAGAGGCCATCCGCAACGCCGTCAATGCCACCGTCGACGCCTTTGGCCGGCTGGACATCCTGGTCAACAACGCTGGTGTACTGGCGATGGCGCCGCTGGACGAATTCAAGCTCGAGGATTTTGACCAGACCCTGGCCATCAACGTGCGCAGCGTATTCATCGCCACCCAGGCAGCGGCTCGGCACATGGGTGAAGGTGGACGAATCATCAATATCGGCAGCACCAACGCCGACCGCATGCCCTTCACCGGCGGCGCCGCCTATGCCATGAGCAAGTCCGCGCTGGTGGGCCTGACCAAAGGCCTGGCTCGCGACCTCGGCCCGCGCGGCATCACCGTCAACAACGTGCAGCCCGGCCCGGTGGACACCGACATGAACCCGGCCGACGGCGATTTCGCCGCGAGCCTGATGGCGTTGATGGCGGTCGGTCGCTATGGCACCGTCGACGAAATCGCCAGTTTCGTCGCCTACCTGGCAGGCCCGCAAGCGGCTTACATCACTGGCGCCAGCCTGACCATCGATGGGGGGTTCGGCGCCTGATTCAGGCCATAAAAAAACGCCGGTCATGGGTAAAACCATGACCGGCGTTCTGTTGTGTTACGTGCGTCGTCAGGCCCACTCCAGCTCTGGCAAACCGCACAGGCTCGGCTGGAAGATCTTCAGGGAGCGGATGATCGCGTCGGCATGCGCGTATTTTTCGTCGGCCATGGCCGAGTCCGGAATGGCAATGGCGGTCATCCCCGCCGCTTTCGCCGCGGTCACGCCGAACGGTGAGTCTTCGAACACCAGGCAATCGCGAGGTGCAACGCCCAGGCGACGGGCTGCGGTGAGGAAGATATCCGGTGCCGGTTTCGCCGCGCCGACCTCCGGGTCATCGGCGGTGACGATGAAATCGAACAGCGCGAACCAGTCCCGGTGCAGCGTGGTTTTGAGCGCAAACGACTGGCTCGACGAACTGGTGCCCACCGCAATCGGAACATCATGGGCTTTCAAATGCCGCACCAGTTCTTCAGCGCCAGGCATCGCCAGGGCGTGAGGAAAGCGTTCGCGCATCAAGGGCTCGCGGATCACCAGGAATTCTTCCGGGGTGATCGGCAATTCCAGCGCCTGAACGACATAACGGGCCAGATCCCCGGCCCCGCGTCCGATGATGTTCTGCTTGACGCTCCAGTCAAACGTGCGCCCGTAACGCTCGGCGATGATGGACGTCACCTCGGTGTAAATGCCCTCGGTGTCCAGCAACAGCCCATCCATGTCGAATATCACAGCCTTGATCGGGCCAAACTCTTGCAGCGGTGCTTTCATGGCATCTGATCCGTTATCACAAGGTTCCAGAGATGGCTCAGGTTTGGCCAGGGCAATGTGTTCGCCTTAAAGGATTCAGCAGGATAACGAGAGAGGCTTGGCAGAGGCAACGGTAAATCTGGGTGAACGACGGGTGCAGCGAGGGAGCTTGCTCCCTCGCCATCACAAGGATCAGGTTACATTGATGGGCGATGCGTTATTGGCTCGAACCACTGGAACCACTGGAACCACTCGAGCCGCCGTCACCGGAGCTCCCACCGCCGTCGAGGGTTCCGGATCCGGTTCCACTGCTGGAGGCATCGCCGCCCATGGAACTGCCACCGCTCATTGAGCCGCTGCCGGTACCCGGGCTGGTGCTGCTGCCGGTGGCATCGTCGCCATTACCCCCTTGCACCGAGCCAGGCGGCAAGGCATTGGCGTTATCACCCGTATTGGAGCCGGCCTCCATCTCGGTGGAAGGTGGCATCCCGCCCTTATCTACGGGGGGATTGCCGTCTGTAGACTGTGCAAAAACTGCCACGGAACTGATCGACAGAATCCCGGCCAGGGTCAGCGCGGTCACATTTGATTTCATCATGGTGAGTCTCCCTTTTTAAGGTTACCTACCTGATGTGTGGCAATCGCGCCTTGCCAATGGTGCCGATGAATCGACGGGCGGAACCGGCAATCAGCTCGGCTCGCCGGAGGCGTCTTTACCGGCAATGTCCGGATCGTCCGGGCTCGCCTCAATATCCTCATCCTCACTCGGCACCTGCTCTACCCCGGCTTCGTCGTCAGGCGGCCGCTGATCCCGGCTCAGGGAGTCGGTTGGCGAGGGCAGCGGGTATTCCGGGGTTTCATCGTCGTCAGGGACAGGCGAATCGGCAGTCATGGCAACCTCCTGATGACGGGACAACACGTCATGCAGTTTTGAGAATACTGGCGGTCAGCTTGAGCGACTTCAATCGTAGGACTCGTCCTCGATCTCAGCGTCTTCAACCTCTTCACCCTCGATCAAGGGCACCTGGGCGTCGTCCATCAGCGAGCCTGGATCTTCATTGCCCGGATCATTGACGAAAGGAACGCCCGACGGGCCTTTTTCTTCCGTACCTTCGGTTTCCGGCGTCATGACGCACCTCGCAATTGCTGATGGATGTATGAATTCGAGGTGCAGCGGGGGGAAACGTTCCGGATAAATAACCACGCAAAGAAAACGCCCGACACCTCGTGGCGAGGGAGCTTGCTCCCGCTGGGTGGCGCAGCCGCCCCAAAAACTGTGAGCAGACCAGCCGCAAACCCCGGAGAACAAAAAACCCGGCTCAAGGCCGGGTCTTTCTCATCCAAACATCAGCTTAGCGATGCTTGTTCTTATGCTTGTTCTTGTGTTTGTGCTTCTTGCCGCCAGAGTGACCATCGTTATCATTGGACAAGTTGCTACCCAGCGCGCCACCGGCCGCGCCGCCAATGCCCGCGCCGATGGTGGAACCGGTGGAACCGCCCAGACTATTACCCACAATCGAACCGCCGGCCGAACCCAAGCCACCACCAATGGCCGCTTCCGTACGGCTGCCCTTACGCGCCCCCACCGCACTGCCGGCCGCCCCCCCGACACCGGCACCGATCGCCGCGCCTGTGCTGCCGCCCATCTGCTGACCCACCACATTACCCAACGCACCGCCCAGACCACCGCCAACCGCAGCCGTACCGTCTCCAGCGGCCATCGCGCCTTGAGCAACCACAAGCCCAAGCACCAAGGTGGATAAAGTCAAACGCATGATAGAAACCTCAAGAATGCCGCATCGGGGAAAGATGGCCGGTACGCGCGGGCGTCAGTCTACGCCAGATAGCGTCGGGCCATGTCAGTTGGACAACAAACGGAGGGGTAGTTTTATGACAGGCAAAAAAAAGCCCGCTGGGGAAACGGGCAGGTATTGCGGTACTGCTTTCTAACGGATGAGCCAAGATTACGCGCCCGCTTGTGAAAGAAACGTGAAAGAAACCGTTGCTGGAAAAAAGATGGAAAATATTTATGCCAGAGGCTGGAAGGGTGTCGTGGCGAGAGGGCTTGCTCCCGCTCGGCTGAGCAGCAGGCGCTAGTACTGCCAGGGGTATTATTCAAGGGTGGGGGGCTGCTACGCAGCCCAGCGGGAGCAAGCTCCCTCGCCACGATGACAGGGCTGCATTGTCGGGTGGTAACGTTACTTTCTGACCGGGACCCTGGGCAAAAACTTGGCCTTTTCCCCTCGCGGCACTTTGGACACCTTGGTCCTGATGGATTTGATCGGTTCGTCGCCAAAGTCTGCTCTATAGGCCGATTGACCACACTGCAAACCTTCATTGATCGGATATGCAGCTCCGTTATCCTCGCTGTACGGTGCTCCCATCGCCTTTCCCCTTTTCGTCGAGGCCCACACCGGCAACAACCCGTTGCCTGAAAAATATCGGCCTTCACGACCTTGAGACTAGTCGGTCATCAACGGACTGATGATTCAGGAAAGCGATTGGCCGACGAATGGAGCTGCGTGATTTGCGCACGACCAGCTTCATTCAATCCGCCCCCGCCATCGTGCGACTTAAAATCCGGGCAAGCTGATCGGCCGAATAGGGCTTGGATAGAAACTCGAAATCCTCATGGCCACGGTGGGCCAGCTCCTCGCTGTAACCCGAGGTCAGAACCACCGGCAGATCCGGGCGGCGGCGGCGCAGAGCCTTGGCCAGGGCAATACCGCTGATGCCGGGCATGACGACGTCGGAGAATATCGCGTCGAACGCCATCGCATCCGGGCCAACCATGTCCAGTGCCTCCTCGGCGTTGGTGGCCCAGGCCGTTTCGTAGCCCAGATCCTGCAGGATCTGATTGGCAAACCGCCCGACCTCCAGGTTGTCCTCCACGATCAACACCCGACGCTTGCCCTTTTCCAGCAGCAAGGGCGTGGTTTCCTCGCGGATGGGCTCATGAACTTCTTCAGGCTCGACTTCCGGCAGGTACAAGGTAAACACCGTACCCTCCCCAACCACGGTCGACACATCAACATTGCCGCCAGACTGTTTGGCAAAGCCGAACACTTGCGACAAGCCCAGCCCGGTGCCCTTGCCCACGTCCTTGGTGGTAAAGAACGGCTCGAAAATATGCTCCAGGACTTCTGCCGTAATACCGGTGCCGGTGTCCGCCAGGGCAATCGCGGCAAAGGACTGCCCGGCCCCCGCGTGACCACGGATCGGCGGCATGCCAGCGCCGCCAATGAGCCGCAGCGACAGCGTGCCTTGCCCGTCCATGGCATCCCTGGCATTGAGGGCCATATTGATCAGCGCCGTTTCAAACTGACTCAAGTCAGCGCGGATGTAACAAGGTCGGTCGCTCAGCTCAACCTTGACCTGAATCCGCGCCCCCGTAACGGTTTGCAGCATGTCACCGAGGCTTTGCACCTGCTTGCGCACATCGATGACTTGCGGTTTCAACGGCTGACGCCGGGCGAAGGCGAGCAACTGGCTGGTCAGCTTGGCGGCACGCTCCACCGTCTCGGAAACCGCCGTCATGTAGCGTTTGCGACGCTCATCAGACAGGTTGGGCATGCGCAGAAAGTCGACGGAGGAACGAATGATCGTCAGCAGGTTGTTGAAGTCGTGGGCCACGCCGCCAGTGAGCTGGCCGATGGCTTCAAGTTTCTGCGACTGACGCAGCGCCGCTTCGGTCTGTTTCAGGCGCGCGGTGCGTTCCTCGACCCGCTCTTCCAGCGTCGCGTTCAGCTCCGCCAGGGCCGCCAGGCCCTGACGCACCGCGGCGTCCGCCCGGGTGCGCTCGATGTGCGCCCAGGATCGCTCGGTCACTTCCATCAGCAGCGCCAGATCGTTGCTGGACCAGACCCGCGGCGTTTTATCGTGGATGGCCATCAATGCGGTCAAACGTCCGTTCTTGATCAGCGGAACGCAAATGGTCGCGGCGATACCGATCGCCTGGAACGTCGCCGCTTCCTCGGGCGCCAGCTCCTTGAGGTTATCGTTAACCACCAGTGGCTTGCCGGCCCGCAGGTTGGCAACCGCCAGCCGACCGAAATCCGCCAGCCGGTAATGCCCGACAATACTGGGTGACCCCGCCCGGGCCCAATCACCGCGAATGGTGAAGCCATCCTCGTCTTCATCCATATCCGCATAGGCGCAGTTGGACAGGTTCAGGTGCGCCGCCAGAATCCGCGTGGTGGTGGCCATGATGGCCTGCGGCTCGGTGGCATTGGCCACGGCATTACCGATGGCATCCAGCACCGCCAGGCGCTGGGTCATGAACACCGTGGAAGTGGTCTCGGTGACCGTGTCCAGCATGCCCACCACCTTGCCAAACTGATCACGGATGGGGCTGTAGCAGAACGTGAAATACGCCTGTTCCAGGCCGCCGCCACGCTCAATGATCAGGGGGAAATTCTCGATGTAAGTCGCCTGCCCCTCGAAGGCCGCCCGCACAATCGGGCCAATGTCGCTCCAGACTTCCTTCCACACCTCATCAAAGCGCCGGCCCAGGGCTTGGGGTTTATTGCCGAGGATGGGCACGAAGGCATCGTTGTACAACGTGATCAGGTCCGGCCCCCATATGATGGCTTGGGGAAAATGCGAGGCGAGGCTCAGCGCTACGGTGGTCTTCAGCACATCGGGCCACTGCTTCGGCGGCCCGAGCGGGCTGGCCTCCCAGTCATGGCCGCGGACCCGTTCAGCCATCTCTCCATAGCTTTGCAGCCAGTCTGTCATTGCGATCGATCCTTCTCAGCCGCCAATACGATCAGGGGGAAGCGGTTGTGACCCCAAGCCGGGCCGTATTATCCCGCGCCGGGTGGGAATGCGCGATTGGATTGTGGGATGTGTAGGGCTGTAAATGGGGGTGGAATGGCGAAACTGGCTGATTGAGCTACGGAAATATCCCACATGTCATTGGGAAACCTCCGCGCTATCAATCCCTTGCGTAGTTTTTGCGGTGGCGCCTATAGTCTGGGCGTCGCCCAAATGGCGAACGAGTTTGGCGACTCGACTGACACAATTCCTACAACAGCACAAGGAATTGATATGAACCAATACATGAGCCTTACCAGCAACGCCGACGACCAACCCCTTTACGTCGATACCTGCGCCCCGCTACACATCCTGCTCGATGCAGCCGCCTACCGAATCCGTGCCGCTACTCAATTCCTTGAGAACTTTGCGATGCGTGATGAACAGAGCGTCGACCCTGTGACCCTTCAGGATTTGGCACAGCTTTGCTGCATTCCGTTGCGTGACGGTTGCGACGTGATGGATGTGATTGCAAGGCGGCTGGATGCGGCGCCGGCGGGTTCCACGCTTTAAAGCGTCGGAAACCACAACAAGGCTGCCCGCCCCATCGACGGGCAGCCTGCAGGCTTCAGGACTTCGTCAGCGGATCGCTGATCCCCAGCAAATAAAAGCCAATCATGCCGATGATACCGGCCAGGACGATGTAGTACAGCGTGGGCAGCATGGTCTTGCGCAGGGTGATGCCTTCGCGACCCAGCAGGCCGACTGTCGCCGATGCCGCCACCACGTTATGGATGGCGATCATGTTACCGGCCGCTGCGCCCACCGATTGCAACGCCACCATCAGCGCGCCAGAGATGCCCAACAGTTGCGCGGTGTTGAACTGGAACTGCGCCAGCATCAGGTTGGAGACGGTGTTGGAACCGGCAATGAATGCGCCCAGTGCGCCCACTGCCGGGGCGAAGAACGGGTACACGCTGCCGACGCTGTCTGCGACCAGCCGCGCCATTGCCACCGGCATCGACACCAGGTCCGATCCGTTCACCCCTGAGTTGATCAGGATACGCACCATCGGGATGGTGAAGATCAACACGAAACCGGCGCCCAGCAAGGTTTTGCTCGATTCGCTCACGGCCGCGACCAGTTCACTGACGCGCATGCGGTGCAGGAAGAATGTCATCAGCGCAACTACGCAGAGCAAGCCACCCGGCAGGTAGAGCAACTCCAGGCTGGCGGACACGCCCGTTTCACCCAGAATGTCCTTCGCGCCGAAGCTCAAGGACAGCAGCCAGGCCTTCAGTGGTGGAATGTTGCGCGACAGCACCAACAGCACGGCCAGCAGCACATAGGGTGCCCAGGCCAGGGGGACGGAAATCGCTTTCTTGCCGGCCATGTCGTCGAGTTTCATCTCGATGGAGCCCATCCACTCCACAGGCCACTCGCTGGCCGGGGCAAAATCCCAGGTGGTCTTGGGCAACAGGAAGCGGGCTTTGGCCGCTGGGATCACAATGCTCAGGCCCACCAGGGCACCGATCATCGAGGGAAATTCCGGACCGAGGAACACGCCGGCAGCCGCGTAAGGAATGACGAAGGCCAGGCCGGTGAAGATCGCAAACGGCGCCATGACCAGACCTTCGCGCCAGGATTGGTTCTTGCCGAAGAAGCGGGTCATGATGCTGATCATGATCAGCGGCATGAGAATCCCGCAAAGGGCATGGATGATCGCCACCCGCGAGACGATCAGCTGGAAGAACACCTCCCAGTTGCTGCCCACAGCAGCCAGTTGCGTACCGAGACCGGTCTGGTCAAGACCAGCCGTGACCCCGACCACCATGGGTGTGCCGACAGCGCCGAAAGACACTGGCGTGGACTGCACCAGCATGCCGAGCACCACGGCGGCCATGGCCGGGAAGCCCAACGCAACCATCAACGGCGCGACGACCGCCGCCGGTGTACCAAAGCCCGAGGCGCCCTCGATGAAACAGCCGAACAGCCAGGCCACGATCAGCGCCTGGACCCGACGGTCCGGGCTGATATTGGCAAAGCCGCGGCGAATGGAACTGATGCCGCCGGAATGCTTGAGGGTGTTGAGCAATAGAATGGCACCGAACACAATCCACAGGATCGCCGCCGTGAGCACCAGGCCCTGCAGCGAGGACGCCAGGACCCGATTCAACGTCATGTCCCAGGCCCCAAGGCCGATCAGCGCCGTCAGTACGAAGACCACCGGCATGGCGTATTTGGCTGGCCAGCGAAAGCCAATCAGTAACACGCCCGCCAGTACCAGCGGCACGAAGGCCAGGATGGACAGCAGTGTTTGACTCATGGTTTTGGTTCCTTTTTATTGTTGTGAACCACACAGTTTGCCGGGGGTATCCGGCGCCACGCATCCAGAGCACGTGTGCTCCGCGAAACCGCGTCGACAAGGGGTCACCCGTCGCCGCGCTTATGCTCAAGGGCCCCGGCAGCCATGGGCTGTCGGGGCCTGTTGTATTGCGCCCCTGCTAAGACAAGGGCTTGCGGTGCTGGGCTCACGACGGCCACCGCTGGCGACTAAAGAACAAGCCTCCCTCAGGCCTGTTGCTTGAACCGTAAACGCCAGGCGTGCAGCAGCGGTTCAGTGTAGCCGCTGGGTTGTTCGCGGCCCTTGAACACCAGGTCGCAGGCCGCCTGGAACGCCATCGAGGCGGCATAGTCGTCGGCCATGGGGCGATACAGCGGATCACCCGCGTTCTGCTGATCGACCACCTTGGCCATGCGTTCCAGGCTCTCGCGCACCTGAGTCTCACTGACGATTTTGTGGTGCAGCCAGTTAGCGATGTGTTGGCTGGAAATACGCAGGGTGGCGCGGTCTTCCATCAGGCCGACGTTGTGGATATCCGGCACTTTGGAGCAGCCCACGCCTTGCTCGACCCAACGCACCACATAACCGAGGATGCCCTGGCAGTTGTTGTCCAGCTCTTGCTGGATCTGACTGGCGCTCCAGTCAGGCGCGGCCACCACCGGCACGCTGAGCAGGCCATTGAGCAGGTCGTCGCGCTGACCGTTGAGGTCGATGGCTTCCAACTCGCGCTGCACCGCCTGCACATCCACCTGGTGGTAGTGCAAGGCATGCAAGGTGGCGGCGGTCGGTGACGGTACCCAGGCCGTGTTGGCGCCGGCCTGGGGATGGGCGATCTTCTGCTCGAGCATGGCGGCCATCAGGTCCGGCATGGCCCACATTCCCTTACCAATCTGCGCCCGGCCACGCAGACCGCAGCTCAAGCCAACCAGCACGTTGTTGCGCTCGTAGGCCTGGATCCAGGCGCTGCTCTTCATGTCACCCTTGCGCAGCATCGGCCCGGCCTCCATGGCGGTGTGCATCTCATCACCGGTGCGGTCGAGGAAGCCGGTGTTGATGAAGGCGACCCGCGCCGCCGCGCTGGCGATACATGCCTTGAGGTTGATACTGGTGCGGCGCTCTTCGTCCATGATCCCCATCTTCAGGGTGTGCCGAGGCAAGTGCAGTAAGTCCTCGATGCGCGTGAACAACTGATCGGCAAAGGCCACTTCAGCCGGGCCATGCATCTTCGGCTTGACGATATAGACGCTGCCGGTCCGCGAGTTACCGTGGCGCTTTAGGTCATGCAGGGCGATCAGGCTGGTCATCACACCGTCGAGGATGCCTTCGGGGATCTCGTGGCCTTCGCCGTCGAGGATCGCCGGGTTGCTCATCAGGTGCCCGACGTTACGCACAAACAGCAACGAGCGGCCGTGCAGCGTCAACGCGCCGCCAGCGGCAGCGGTGTACTCGCGGTCCGGGTTGAGACGGCGCACGATGGATTTTCCGCCCTTTTCCAGCGCCTCGCTGAGGTCGCCCTTCATCAGGCCGAGCCAGTTGCGGTAGATCAGCACCTTATCGGCCGCATCGACCGCCGCGACGGAGTCTTCGCAGTCGAGGATGGTCGACAGCGCGGACTCCACCAGCAGATCCTTGACCCCTGCGCCATCGCTGGCGCCAATCGGGCTGCCGGCATCGATCTGGATTTCCACGTGCAGGCCGTTGTTTTTCAGCAACACCGCTGTCGGGGCGCTGGCCAGGCCCTGATAACCGACGAACTGGTCGGCCTGGGCCAAACCGGTCTGGGTGCCGTCAGCCAGGGTCACCTGCAGTTGCCCCTCACTGACCCGATAATTGACCGAGTCGGCATGAGAGCCCATGCCCAGCGGCGCGGCCTGATCGAGAAACGCGCGGGCGAACGCGACGACTTTGTCACCACGCACCGGGTTGTAGCCCGGGCCCTTTTGAGCACCACCGTCTTCAGCGATGGCATCGGTGCCGTACAACGCATCGTACAAAGAGCCCCAGCGCGCATTGGCGGCATTCAACGCGTAGCGGGCATTCATCATCGGCACCACCAGCTGTGGACCGGCCTGATGGGTGATCTCGCTGTCGACGTTGGCGGTGCTGACCCGCACCGTGTCTGGCTGCGGCAACAGGTAGCCGATGGACTCTAGAAAATCGCGATAGGCCGGCATGTCGCTGATCGGCCCCGGGTGCGCGCGGTGCCAACTGTCCAGCTTTGCCTGCAGCGCATCACGCTCGGCCAGCAGCGCGCGATTGTGCGGCGCTAGGTCATGCACCAAGGCGTCGAAGCCGGCCCAGAACGCCTCGCGTTCAATCCCGGTGCCGGGCAGCACTTGCTCGTCGACAAACCGTTGCAGGTCGACGGCCACTTGCAGGCGCTGGCAGTTCACGCGTTCAGTCATTTTCACTCTCCAAAAAACAGTCGATGGCCGGCGTCAGATACCCGTGCGGATCACTGAGCAAACGCCTACCTTGCAATCAGCCCAGTGCGGCGATACCGGCTTTGGCCACTTGGGCGTCCTGATCGGCCTTGACCCCGGAAACCCCCACCGCGCCAATCACTTGGCCGTCGACAATCACCGGCACGCCACCTTCCAGCGAAGTCAGCAGCGGCGCGGACAGGAACGCGCTACGCCCGCCATTGACCATGTCTTCATAACCCTTGGTTTCACGACGGCCAAGGGCGGCGCTGCGGGCCTTCTCGGCGGCGATGTAGGCGGCGATCGGGGAGCAGCCATCCAGACGCTCCAGGGCCAACGGGTGACCGCCGTCGTCGACCACGCTGATGCTCACGGCCCAGTGGTTTGTCTCGGCTTCGCTGCGGGCGGCGGCGAGAATTTTGCTGACTTCGGTCTGGCTCAATACGGCTTTGCTAAGCATGCTGTTCTCCGGTTAATTCAGGGCGTCTTCGACCAGTTCGATCCAGTGCCGCACAGGGGTGCGACCGGCGCCGTCGAGGTGGGTCTGGCAGCCGATGTTGGCGGTAACGATCACCTGCGGCTTACCGCTTTCCAGGGCATTGAGTCGGTTGTCGCGCAACTGCCTGGACAGCTGTGGCTGGGTGAGCGAATAGGTTCCGGCCGAGCCGCAACACAGGTGACTGTCGGGCACAACCGTCAAACCGAAACCCAGGCGAGCAAGCACGCTCTCCACGGCGCCACCCAGTTTCTGCGCATGCTGCAGAGTGCAAGGGCAATGGAACGCCACGCGCTTGTCGGCATGCACACCCAGTTGCTCCAGGGGTTCGACGCTGAGCACCTCAACCAAGTCTTTGGCCAGCGTACTGACGCGCCGGGCTTTCTCGGCATAGGCCGGGTCCTGCGCCAGCAGATGGCCGTAATCCTTGACGAAGGCGCCGCAACCGCTGGCGGTTTGCACAATGGCCTCGGCGCCCTGCTCGATGGCGGGCCACCAGGCGTCGATGTTCTGCCGTGCACGCTGCAAGCCTTGCGCCTGGGCGTCGAGGTGGTAGTCCACCGCGCCGCAGCAACCGGCTTCACTGATCGGCGTAACGCTGATGCCGAGGCGATCGAGCACCCGCGCCGTGGCGGCATTGGTGTTCGGTGCCAAGCCTGGCTGCACACAGCCCTCAAGCATCAGCACACGGCGTGCATGGCGTGGCTCGGGGCGGGGCTTGGCGGCTCGGGCAGTGCGCGGCAATTTGGCCTTGAGGCTGGCCGGCAACAGCGGACGAAAAACCTGGCCGACCTCAATCAACCCTTTGAACAACCGCGCATGGGGCACCACGGCCCGCAAGCTTTGACGCAATGCGCGCTGAGCCAGCGGGCGCGGCACGGCGGCATCGACTACCGCGCGGCCGATATCCAGCAGATTGTGGTACTGCACGCCCGACGGACAGGTGGTCTCACAGTTGCGACAGCTCAGACAGCGATCCAGGTGCAGTTGGGTCTTGGCAGTGACTTCGTTGCCTTCCAGCACTTGCTTGATCAGGTAAATACGCCCGCGCGGGCCGTCCAACTCGTCACCAAGGAGCTGGTAGGTCGGGCAGGTGGCGTTGCAAAAGCCACAATGCACACAACTGCGCAGGACGCGTTCGGCTTCCTCGGCGCGCGGTAGGTGCTTGGCCTGCTCACTCAGATGGGTCTGCACAGCTACACCTCGCGATACATACGGCCAGGGTTGAAGATGCCCTGGGGGTCAAGCTGGGTTTTGAGCTGTCGGTGGTAGCGCAGCAACGGGGCGGCCAGCGGATGGAACGGACTGTCGCAGTGGCCGGCGGTGAAACAGGTGGCGTGGCCACCAACTTCGGCGGTGGCCTGGCGGATCAGCGCGACATCGGCATCGGACTTGAGCCAGCGCTGGGCGCCTCCCCAGTCGATCAGTTGCTCACCGGGCAGCGCCAGCACGCCGGTATGAATCGGCACCGACAAACGCCACAGCGGGCGCGGGTCCGCGAAGAAATCCAGGCGCTGCTCGCGCAGGTCAGCCCAGTACGAGCTGTCAAGCAGCTCACCACCGAGGCGCTCTCGGGCCGCCGCGACCGAGCCTTCGCCGCCTTCCAGGCGCAGGTGCAGCGCCTGACCATCATGGCTGGCGGCGCTCAAGGAAAGGGGTTGCTGGCCCCACTCGGCCAGTTTGCGCAAGGCCAGGGCCGCGTCCATCTCAAGCCGAAGACTCAGGCACTGGCGCGGCTTGGGCAGCACTTTGAGTGACACCTCGGTCATCACCCCCAGGCAGCCAAAGCTACCGGCCAGCAGCCTCGAGAGGTCGTAGCCAGCCACGTTTTTCATCACCTCGCCGCCAAAACGCAGGTGCTTGCCCGTGCCGGTGATCAAGCGGGTGCCCAGGACCAGGTCGCGAACCGCGCCGGACCAGGGCCGGCGCGGGCCCGACAGGCCTGCCGCAACCATTCCGCCGAGGGTCGCGGCGCCGGCAAATTGTGCAGGCTCGCAGGTGAGCATCTGCCCGGCCGCGTCCAGCGCCGCCTCCAGCTCAGCCAGCGGCGTGCCGGCGCGGGCGGTGATCACCAACTCGGTCGGGTCGTAGCTGACGATGCCGCGGTGGGCCCGAGTATCGAGCACTTCGCCTTCAACCTTGCGACCGAGAAACGCCTTGCTGTTACCCCCCTGAATGCGCAACGGCGTAGCGCTATTGAGGGCGTGATTGACTTGTTCCAGCAACGCCTCGCTGGCGTCGCAGTCATGCTGCATCACCATTAGAAACGCTCCAGTTCAGGAAAAGGCAGTTGGCCGTGGTGCACGTGCATGGCACCGAATTCGGCACAGCGGTGCAGGGTCGGAATGTTCTTGCCGGGGTTGAGCAGGCCACGCGGATCGAAGGCGGCTTTCACCGCGTGGAACAGGGTCAATTCATCACTGTTGAACTGCACACACATTTGATTGATCTTCTCGCGCCCCACCCCGTGTTCGCCGGTAATGCTGCCGCCCACCTTGACGCAGAGTTCGAGAATCTTGCCGCCCAGGGACTCGGCCCGCTCCAGCTCGCCGGGTTGGTTGGCATCAAACAGAATCAAGGGGTGCATGTTGCCGTCACCGGCATGGAACACGTTGGCCACACGCAGGCCGAACGTCTCGGACAGCTCGCTGATGCCCTTGAGCACCCCGGGCAGTGCACGCCGTGGAATGGTCCCATCCATGCAGTAATAGTCCGGCGAGATGCGCCCGACGGCCGGGAAGGCGTTCTTGCGCCCCGCCCAAAACTTGACCCGTTCAACCTCATCGCGAGCCATGCGCACTTCGGTGGCGCCGGCCTCGCCCAGCACCGCGCGAACACGCTCGCAATCGTCGTGCACGTCGGCCTCCACGCCGTCCAATTCGCACAGCAGGATAGCCTCGGCGTCCACCGGATAACCGGCGTGAATAAAGTCCTCGGCGGCGCGAATGGCCAGGTTGTCCATCATCTCCAGGCCGCCAGGGATGATCCCGGCCGCGATGATTTCACCGACTGCGCGCCCGGCTTTCTCCACCGAGTCAAAGCTGGCCAGCAACACCTTGGCCACCTGTGGCTTGGGCAGCAGCTTGACCGTGACTTCAGTGATGATCCCCAGCATGCCTTCGGAGCCAGTAAACAAGGCGAGCAGGTCGAAGCCGGGCGAATCCAGGGCATCGCTGCCCAGGGTCATGCGCTCGCCTTCAACCGTGAGGATTTCCACCTTGAGCAGGTTGTGCACGGTCAGGCCATATTTGAGGCAGTGCACGCCTCCGGCGTTCTCGGCGACGTTACCGCCAATCGAACAGGCGATCTGCGAAGAGGGGTCCGGTGCGTAATACAGGTCGTAAGGGGCGGCAGCCTGGGAGATCGCCAGGTTACGAACGCCCGGCTGAACACGAGCGAAACGCCCTTCTGGATTGACTTCGAGGATGTGCTTGAAGCGCGCCATCACCAGCAAAATCCCCTGGACCAACGGCAACGCACCACCGGACAAGCCCGTCCCTGCCCCGCGAGCCACCACAGGCACACGGCGTTGATAGCAGAGTTTGAGCAGGCGTTCGACGTGTTCGATGCGTTCAGGCAATACCACCAGCATCGGGGTGGTGGTGTAGGCAGAGAGCCCGTCGCACTCGTAGGGTTTGAGGTCTTCCTGGGTGTGCAGCACTTCCAGGTCTGGAAGCTGCTGGCGCAGTTCCGCCAGCAGCGCAGACTTATCCACCTCGGGCAGCGCCCCATCAACGCGCTCGTCGTACAAAATACTCATGGCAGGCGTTCTCGCTTTATTGTTCTTTTGTGCGGCGTCGGTAGCGAGCCGGCCGCTTGTTATGCGCTATATGTAGAGCCTTGCAGGAGGGTCGTCTATGAGTGAATGAACTGGTATGACCAGTTTTTTCAAGCCAACCTCTAACCCGTCTTTGCCAATGGCCTTACATATAAAGGGCTTGGTGGCTATATTAGGCGCAGCGTGAATAACCATTTAGAACTGGTACTACCAGTTAGCCGAGGCCCCTGACATGCTCGAAGAAACATCCGCCGTTCGCCGTCAGGTCAGTGATGTGGTCGCCGAGCGGATCGAACGATTGATCGTCGATGGCGTGCTCAAGGTGGGCCAGGCGCTGCCCTCGGAGCGCCGCCTATGCGAAAAACTGGGAATATCCCGCTCGGCCCTGCGTGAAGGGCTGAAAGTGCTACGTGGGCGCGGCATTATCGAGACCGCCCAAGGCCGTGACTCACGGGTGGCGACCCTGAACGGGAGCCGCGATGCCAGCCCGCTGATGCACCTGTTCAATTCGCAGCCGCGCACCTTGTTTGATCTTCTGGAAGTGCGCGCACTGCTGGAAGCCGAATCAGCGCGCCTGGCCGCCTTGCGCGGCACAGACGCGGACTTTGTCCTGCTCACCCGACGCTACGAAGAAATGCTCGCCGCCCACAGCCAACCCGTACCTGCCGAGCCGCGCGAACATGCCCGCCTTGACCACGCCTTCCACCTGGCGATCTGCGAGGCCTCGCACAATCCGGTGTTGCTGCACACCCTGCAGTCGTTGACCGATTTGATGCTCAGTACGGTGTTCGCCTCGGTCAACAACCTCTACCATCGCCCTATGCAAAAACGCCAGATCGACCGCCAGCACACCCGGCTCTATCACGCCGTCATCGAGCGCCTGCCGGAACAGGCTCAGCGCGCTGCGCGTGAACACATCCACAGCATCCGCGACAACCTCAAGGAGATCGAACAGGAGGAGCAACGCCTGGTACGTGCGACCATGCGGCTTGAGGGATGGGGGTAGGCATCGGTCTGCGCCAGCGCTATCTCCCCTTCAAAGCAGCGGATTGACTGCTCCCCCGGTGAGCCCATTCCCGGCTACTCCGGCCAAAAACGGATACCCCTCATGGATCAGAAACTATCGAGGCTCACTTCAACACCTGCTTGCTGCGCGAGCTCGATCGTAGTTTCAACCCGATCAGAATCGACGATGAACCCCACATACTCATCGCCGCCGGTGTTCAGGTGCAGGTAGCGCTTGCCGAACGCAGCCAGCCATTGATCGAATCTGGCCAGCACCTGCGGCATTGATAGCTCGCCTTCATGCTGATAGGCGTAAGTCTCCTGCACCCCGCAAGCTCTGACCAAACAGGGTGCCAGGTACTCGAAGCCATCGAAGCCTTTCCAGTCGACCCCCAGCAAAGCCAGATGCTCAAGCTTCTGGCCCCTGTCGACGTCCAGCACCCCCTCCACAAGCGCGGTGGTCGGGTCCTCCCCTGAGCCGTACTTGCGCAGCACCCGCCTGATCAACCTGGCACGTTCATCTTCTGGCGTGCCGGCTAGTATTGCCTGAGCAAACGCTTTGAGCCCGGGACGATAGGGATGCAATTCCCTCATGATCGCGGCGTCGCTAACAGTTGTCTCCTGCGGGGGTGGCAGAGTGAAGCGGCCACCGAACAAGCGATCGAGAATTCCCATTTCCTTTCCTTTGTCCTCCGTTCTTTCCATGGTAGCGGGGAATCCAATGGTCTATCCACTGCGTCGATTCACGCTTACCATCCGCACCAACTGCGGATTTATTCTCTGGGTATTCCCGACCACTTTCACTACATGGATCCTGAGTGGGTGGATAGAGCCGAAGACGCAGTGAAGCCCTATCTCACGACCTCGACTTCGCGCGGAAACCCTCTGCCAGCATCCAAGACTTTACAAACCGAGTAAAAAGTATGAATCGCCGTAAAAAAATAAATCAGTTATTGAAAGCTCACGCAAAAAAGGCGAGTGCCAAACTGGCCCCGCCAAAGAAATCCAAATACATCAGCAAGGCTGACCGGTTAAAGCTGGCTGCTGAACCCGCTCCTGAGGCACTCATTACCCCTGAATCTTGAGCGCCAGCCAAACCAGCAATGGCGGTAGAAGTGGGGGCTGCTGCGCAGCCCAGCGGGAGCAAGCTCCCTCGCCACAGTGGTTAAGGCAGGCCTTGAGTAAATGGCACCTCCCAGACCTGCCAAAGCGAAAACTCTTCAGACAAAAGTCAGCGCAAGGTTGAACAGCATCGCCACAACGAAGCCGATGGGCGCGGCACGCAGCAGCAATTGGGGAAACAGCCGGGTTCGGCTTTGCTCATCGGCGCAGGAGCTCAGGATCAGGCTGCCGCCGGAGGAGAACGGCGAGATAGAGGTGGCTTGGGCGCCAACCACGATGCTGATGAACAGCACCATGGGGTCGATTGACATGGCCGCGGCCAGCGGCGGCACCATGGGGAACAACGCCGGCGTGACCACGCCCAAGGTGCTGGCGAAGATCGACATCAGCGCAGCGACGACACCGAACACCAGGGCTACCAGCACGGGTGGGATATTGCCGCCGATCCACGATGCCAACGCGTCGATGGCACCGGCCTTGATCGCCACCGAAATCAGCATGCCCACACCGCAGATCATAATCAGCGTGCCCCAAGGCAGCGAGGCGATGGCTTTGCGCTCGTCGCCCAGCTTGAGCATCAGCGCGATCACCGAGAACACGCTGGCGATCAGGCCGATGTCCACTTTGGAATTGACGAACGTCACCGTCGCGTTGTCGGGGAACAGGATGTGCGCGATGGGCCCGGCCAACACGATCAGCATCATCAATAAGGTCAGCCACAAAGTGATTCTCTGCTCACGGTTGAGCGGGCTCGGCGCCTCGATCGCGACCGCCGCATTCTTCAGCGCACGGCCGTGACCGGCGAAAAATACGAACGCGGTGATGACCACCAGTGGAATGACCATGGTGCTGGCGAAGATGGCCAGGCCATTGATGAAGGCTTCACTTTCGGGAACACCCAGGCCGGTCATCAGGCCACGGAAGATGATGCCGCTCTGGCTGGAAACAAAGTTGGCACCGCCCAGGGCCCCGTAGTTCACCGCCATGCCGCCGAGTATCAAGCTCATGCCCGTGCGCTGGCACAGCAGCAGCGTCAACGGCGCCATGAAAGCCAGCACCGTGTAGTAACCCGCGCCGAGCCCGGCAATCAGGCAAGCGGTCAGGAACACCGCATAAGGCAGCAGGTGCGGCACGTTACGACAAAGATAAAGCAGGTGTTCGGCGAGCTTCTCCAGCGTACCGTTGACGATGGCGAAGCTGTAGAACAGGCAGACCGAGAAGATGATGAAGAAAATCTTCAACGGCCACATGCCGATGATTTCGGAAGGACTCAAGCCCATGCCGAAACAGCCCAGCAAATAGGCAAAAGCGATGGCGAACAGGCCGATGTTGATTTTGGTGGTGTATCCCAGCGCGACAGCAAGAACGATCGCGGCGACGACGTACAGGCTCATCATGATGTGTGTTCCGTATTATTTTGTTATGGGAAGTTCAACGCGTCGACGCAGCAAAGCCGAACAGGATCGTGGGGTTATCCACCAACACCTGCCGGCGCTTAACCGGGTCGGGAAACAAGGCGTGCACAAAGGCCAACTGCGCGTCGTAGCCGGTGCGCGATTCGAACTGGGTATGGGGCCAATCGCTGCCCCAGACAAAACGATCGATACCGCCACACGCCTGGCGCAATTGCGCCAACACGCCAACCGCGCGGGGCAGGTCTGACTGACTGCGATAGGCGGCAGACAACTTGACCCACAGCCTGTCCTCGCCGAGCAAGGCCAGGAAGCCGTGATGGGCTGGGTTATTCGGGTCGATACCCTGGGAGGGAAGACCGAAGTGGTCCACGACCACCGTGACGCCGGTCGCCAGAACGAAAGGTACAACCAGGACCAAGGCGTCGAAGCCACACTGGATTTCAACCTGCCAGCCAAGCCGGGCCAGTCGCTGGTAAAAAGTCTGCCAGCGCACATCGGTGTAGTCCTGCGGCGCCTTGCCGATCAGATTCAAGCGAACGCCTACCACGCCAGCCTTGGCCAATGCTTGGAGTTGCGCATCCTCGATGTCCGGTTCGACCACCGCGATGCCGCGCAAACGTTGCGGGTAACGTTGCAGGGCCTCGACCATAAAATGGTTGTCGGTGCCCAGAAAGCTCGGCTGGATGAGCACGCCATGGGCAAGGTTGCTGCGATCCAGGTGCCCCAGATAGTGCTCGACCAAGGCGTCGTAATCAGGGCTGTAGCGACGATCACTCGCCATGGGCAAGTCATGCCGGAATATGTGGGCGTGAGTATCTATGCCTTCGAACGACAGGGACATCATGAAGCTGCCTTTGTTGATTTTTGTGGGAGCCCGCCAGGCATGTAAGGCTATTACAGACCTGAAATTCATATAGATGACTGGATGACCATATCTATAAACAACCATCCCTGTCAACGCGCCCAGTGAGGTAAAGTGGCGCATTGCTTGGATTCGGATTGACGGTATGGCCCTTACACACCTTGGACATGACGAGCGACTGCCGCTCTATCAACGACTGCGCGAAGAGATGCTGGCGAAAATCGCCGCAGGTGAATGGCTGCCCGGTGAAGCCATTCCCACCGAGGCAGAACTGACCCGCCACTACGGCGTTGCCGTGGGCACGGTGCGCAAAGCGGTGGAAACGCTGGTCGGGGAAGGGTTGCTGCTGCGCGTCCAGGGCCGTGGCACGTTCGTGCGTCGGCCCAACTTCGACGGTTCACTGTTTCGGTTCTTTCGACAGGTCAATGCCAGCGGTCAATCGCAAGTGCCGCAAAGCCGCATCCTGAGCCGCACCCAGGAAATCCCGGACGCCCACGTGCGCCAGGCGCTGAATCTGACCGAGCACGACTCCACCATCCGCCTGGAGCGCCTGCGCCTCATGGATGGCAGGCCGTTGTTCCACGAGCAAATCTGGCTGCCAACCGCTCGCTTCGGCGCCCTGCTCGACACCGATCTGAGCGACTTCGGCACCCTGCTCTACCCTTTCTATGAAGAACGCTGCGGCATGCGGGTTGCGTCTGCGCGAGAAACCCTGACCGTCGCCTCGGCCGATGAACCACTGGCCGCCACGCTGGGAGTCACCGTCGGCAGCCCAGTGGTGATGGTCGAACGGGTGGCGCTGGGCTACGACCGGCAACCACTGGAATACCGACTGTCGCGGGGTGCTGCCGATACTTTCCGTTATCAGGTGGAGATTTGCTGACAAAAGGCACGGCGCCGCTATCCCTCTCGGCAGCGACTCTTCGCAGCCTCAGTTTCGCGACGCCCGCTATTACGATGTAGTCGCTAACAGCATCACTGCAATTGATTGAAACCGATGCCTCGATGGCGATCACCCATCCGCCGGGCCATGGCACTGGTTAGAGGATTTTTTGAGTTTCGCGAATCCACGAGGATGAAGTCATCGCCATTGGCGTGCATCTTATGAAAGCTCAGTGGCATGCAAACGCTCTACTGGAGATAGAAATGGCGTTGCCATCAGGGTCTTTGGCATTGGCGAATGAATAACCGTCGGCCTGGTGGATGGCGCCAAACTTCAAGCCTTGGGCCATGCACTTCTCCTTGAAGCCCTCAACATCCCGGGTATCAAAAACAAGCTTGACCGTGACTTGTCCCGTTTTAACGGCCTTCCCTGCCGGATGAACCATCAGAATCGCGCCCCCGTTTACAGACCTCAATTGCGTGACGCGATCATCAGCATGTTTTTCACTGACAAAGCCGAAATGACGCTCATAAAAAACGCAGGTCGCCTGGACGTCCCGTACATACAGCATTATTCGATTAAGTAGCGGTTCCATGGGTTCTTCCTTGATCACTGCTGACGGAGAAACCAAGCGCCCCGCGGATCATCGCAGTGGGAGCTCGGATGTAAGACTCGACGTTGGTAGTGCGTCTCCAGATGCTTTCAACCCACCACAAGAAAAGAGGCGCTGGCTCGCACCACGCGCTCCCCTCCAGCGCTTATATAGGTATTAGCGAAAACCAGTCGACTACCGGTTTTTTGAATATCAACGGCAGCCTCCAACCAATCGCCGACCTTAGCGGAGCCGGCAAAATCAGTGGTCATTGTGGTTGTTACGAGCTTGAGAGGAGGATCTTTCGAAAAGGCCGCGCTGTAGCCCAAAGCAATATCAGCCAGCGCCATGAATAACCCGCCGTGAGCGAGTCCACGCGCATTGGTGTGTTTCTCCTCGACCCAAATCCCAACGGTAAAACCTTCAGAGTTTTCCCGATAGTAGAAAGGGCCTAGTAGATCAAGAAAAGGACTGCTCCTAAATAACGGTTTGAAACCCTGTGGAATATCCATTTCACACTCCTTGACCCTGTAGACATACTCAGGTCTGGCGACTGTAGTTGATGGTCGTTAAAGACGGCCTAGTTCATTTGCCCTACTCAATTCGTCCTAGAAGCAGCTTTTTTCTCGAGCCACGCTTCCCGCGTCATTTCCCAAACTTCCTTAAGCAACGAACCACAGACAAATTCCCCCTGCTGCGTTGCAATCATACGCATCCCTTCATGCTCCGAAACCTTGCGCGAAGCATGATTGCCCATCGCCTTGGGCACTTGCATGGCAGGACGCCCCAGGGTTTCAAACCAATAGGCGTTGATAACTTCACAGGCTTCGCGCATGTAGCCCTTTCCCTGCCACTGAGGTGCCAGCCAAAAGCCTCGGTTGTTGCCCGGCTGATCGTACAGGCTGATGCTGCCAATGCACTGTGCCGCGTCTTCAGCGATACGAATCATCCAATGCCATTCGCGCCCTGCTGCAATGGCAGGGAGTGCGTGGTCGCGAACGTAAGTCAGTGCGCCGTCAGCCGGGTAAGGCCATGGCACGCGACTGTCGAGATAACACACCACTTCCCAATGGGGAAACAGCTGTTGAATAGCTGGCGCATCGGTCAGTTGCAGAGGCGTGAGGATGAGACGGCGGGTCTGGAGCGTGGGGATGGTTTCCATAGTGAAGTCCTTTTCAAACGTTATCGCACCCTGGAAATGTCCACTCTAAAAGTTATCCGTCACTCTGCACAATTTGCTTTCCTTCAGCGGGACCGAGGAATACCGCACTGTTGCGCCGGCCATTTGCTTGAGTGTGACCCCACACCGGTAGAACCCCATGGCGTCCAGTTGGTAATCCGCCCCTGCCTTAGGGACAAAGCTGAACATGTTGTAGCACTGATCACCAATGTAATGAAAAGCGATGGGCTGCCCTGCAGGCACCAGCAGCTCGGTCATGACAGTCGCGGATGAGCGCTCGCTGACAGCCGGCATGCCCAGGCTTTCACCGTTGCGATTGGCGTAGCCATCCCGGTACGCCACCATCACACCGGCGCCCGGCAGACGAAAGTCGACGCAGTCGGACTTGGGCACGCCCCGGATCATACCGTCGCTGATCACCCGCAATCGTGCTGTCTCACCACCGTCAGGTGTCGAGTAGGGCGTGGAGAACGAGCGGACATCCGTCAATGCTCCGCATCCGCTGAGCAAGGCCAGGAGGCTGATGCCCCAGGCATGTTGCAGCAGTCCGATACTCGGCAGGCTGAACGATGGGGTATTCGAAACGGTGCGAGTCAGGGATTTGAGGGGGCGAGAAGATTCGCTCACGATGATGCTCCATGCGGGTCAACTATCCAGAGGTCAACGACCACCGAAAGGGTCGCGATGTCAGCGTGGGTTTTATAGAGGGTTCACAGGCCCGCTGCAATGCCTGCCCTGAACCAAAAGCGGTGTGCCCCAGCGAGGCAGGGATTGAGCAGGCACTACTTCAACAACACTTTGCGCATGATAATCGTGCGCTCGGCGCCGTGGAGTTCGTCACGTACTTTTTGAAATCCCAGCGCTGTGTAAAAGCCCTCTGCCGTAATTGAGGAAGGCACGTGCAAAACGTCCAGGTCCCTGTCGAGAGCATCTGAACAAATGACAGACATTAGTTGCTTGCCGATGCCTTCTCCCTGGCACCGCGGCTCGACAAAAACACTTCTGACAACACCCCCATCGAGGCTGGCCGTGGCGACGACACATTGATCGACAGACGCCACATAAACCCGACGCTGCTCCATCAATTGCTGAACCGCCTGAGCAGAGAAGCTGCGCTCCACCTGGGCGATGACCTCGGGTGGGTAATCGTTGGCGTTGGATTGACGCAAGGCGCTGATTACAACGTTGCTTATCGCTTCGGCATCCTCAGGTGTTGCGAGACGAATGTGGGCTTCCATCTTGAGTGCTTGCTCCGGGTGATCAGCGTCAATGCAGCTGTCAATCCGAAATAGCCAGGTTATCTATACGGATCGTCCCAGGATGATATAAGAAATACTCAACGAGGCGGATGCCGCTGCGCTGCCTGTACGGGTGGACGCTCTCAAAGAAAGCGCGTCGAATCGCTTTTATATCCACCACGGTTTCCAACTCGTCGAAAGCGGCGAGTTCGACACTTATTATCTGCGAGAGAACGGTCCAGCAGCCGACCCAAATCGTTAGCCGTCGACACCTTGCTGCCTTGATGACTTCCATAAAAAAAACGGCTCGTCTATTCGACGAGCCGTTTTTTTTATGACAACCCAATGCCGGTTTTTCTGCGCATCAACGCGCAATTAACACGGCGGCCACCGCTTTCACCAACACCACCCCGAATTCAATCAGGCTCATTACTCAACCTCGGAGCGAGTTGAATTTTTTACCTAAAAGACTGCTCCACTTTCGTTTTTTGTCCTGCGCCAATCTTAGTCGATGCGCGAGGATGAGCCAGCACTCAAAGAGCTATGAGCAACGGGTTGCCGACGGATCCGATTACTGCACAGGCTTCACCCGCTCCATCAGATCGTTCAACACATAGGTGTCCAGAAAGGCTTTCACCTCTGTGATCTGGCCATCCTTGAATGTCATGTGCCACATGTAAGAGTTGTTGTAGGGCTTGCGGTCAAGCGCCATGGCTTCACCCTTCCAGAGAACCACCACGACATCGTCCTCGGCCACAATGCTCTGGACGGTCGGGGAAATGGGCGTCGCCAGCCGAGCGGTGATCGGTCGTACGGCTCGCTCGATTAAATCCGTCTTGCTGTTGTACACACCGGAAACCGGGCTTGATCCAGATACGGTCCACGTTGCGTCGGGTGCCAGCAGATCGAAAACCGTGCCTTGGCCTTGCTGCCAGTTAGTAAACGCTTGGCGCACCAGGTCGGTATTGATGTTTTGATCAGCGGCTTGCGACGCTGAAACCGTGTTCGTTGAAAGCACCAAACACAGCGCGACAGCCTGAAGGCGCACAGCCAAACTCATCCATGGGGTCATGATCTTTCTCTCACAACAATATCGTTGATAGGAACCTCTTCAAGAGGAACCTTAACGGCATGGGCGCGGAAGCTTTTGCTCGATGCTGCTGAGAGGTTGCCTGATGCTGCTTGGTGGAACGGCGCGGAGACCTGCGTCTGGTTCATGCGTGGTTGCCGCCAGCACGCGGGTATTCGCCCTCCGGTCCCATATCGTTCCCATATCGCCCTTTTTCAGACACCAAAAAACACAAACCCCCGACTTTCTCTAGGAAAATCAGGGGTTTGCGTTTACTGAATGTGGCGGTGAAGGAGAGATTCGAACTCTCGATACAGTTTCCTGTATACACACTTTCCAGGCGTGCTCCTTAAGCCACTCGGACACTTCACCGTGTCTCGGCAAACTGTTCAGTCTGTCGAGGCGCGCTAATGTAGTCGAAAGCTTTTCCGATGGCAAAGGTTTTTTTCAGAATTTTCATGCGGTTAAGGTGATCGGGCATTTCAAACGCGGCGGAGCATGGCAAACCGGCCAATCTTCGGGTTTGTGCGCGCAGTGTTCTATGGAGCAAGGCGCGGGCGATGGGGCGGCCAGAGGGTTTATGGGGGCTGGGGGCTGACCGGTGAGTCAGTCACGGCGCTTTACCTGGCCTGCGGCGGTGGGTAACGTCTGCGTCACTTCTCTTACAAGGAATAGCGCCATGAGCGACCTGATTGCCTACCATCTTGAAGACGGTATCGCGACCCTGACCTTGAACAACGGCAAGGTCAATGCCATCTCGCCGGATGTGATCGCCGCGTTCAACACTGCGCTGGATCAGGCTGTGACGGATCGGGCGGTGGTGATCATTACCGGGCAACCGGGGATTTTGTCCGGTGGTTACGATTTGAAGGTGATGACCGCCGGTCCCAAGGAAGCGGTGAGTTTGGTCACGGCCGGCTCGACCCTGGCCCGTCGCCTGTTGTCGCATCCCTTCCCTGTTGTTGTCGCGTGCCCTGGGCATGCAGTGGCCAAGGGTGCGTTCCTGCTGCTGTCGGCGGATTACCGCATCGGTGTCGATGGACCGTTCAGCATTGGCCTGAACGAGGTACAGATCGGCATGACCATGCACCACGCCGGTATCGAGCTGGCCCGTGATCGCCTGCGCAAATCCGCGTTTCATCGCTCGGTGATCAATGGCGAGATGTTCAACCCGCAGAGCGCTGTGGATGCCGGCTTCATCGACAAGGTGGTGTCGACCGATGAACTGCAAGGTGCGGCGCTGGAGGCGGCGCGTCAGTTGAAAAAAATCAACATGACCGCCCACAAGAACACCAAGCTGAAAGTGCGCAAGGCCCTGCTGGAGACGCTGGACAGTGCAATCCTGCTGGATCAGGAGCACATGGGTTAACCCTCCGCAGAACAAAACGAAAAGCCCGACTTCAGCGTCGGGCTTTTTCTTACGCGCGTCGTTTAAAAAACGACAACCGCTCTAGCCTGCTTCTGACACGCCAATCGGAAACATGCGCTCAAACATCGCCCATCTCCTACCTCTATAGCGGCAATTGCCGAAAATAGTGCACATCCGTACACTGCGCCACCTTTTGTCCCGATGGGCCCTGTAGATGCTGTTTTTATTGCGTATGTTGTTGATGGGTGTGCATTTTGTGCTGGCGGGTGTGCTCGGGGTGATCCTGGGGCTGTGTCGGCCGTTCAATCCAGACAACAGCCGTTTATGCGCCAGGCTGTATGCGTGGCCCGCCATGTGCATTTTGCGTCTGCGGGTGAAGGCCGAGGTCGATACGCTGGTAAACAAGTCCCAGAGCTGCGTGATCATTGCCAACCACCAATCCAACTATGACCTGTTCGTGTTCGGCAACGTGGTGCCCTACCGCACCGTGTGCATCGGTAAGAAGAGCCTGAAGTGGGTGCCGTTGTTCGGGCAATTGTTCTGGCTGGCGGGCAATGTGCTGATCGACCGAGGGAACGCGATCAAGGCGCGCCAGTCGATGTTGACCACTACTCATACGTTGCAGCATGAGGACACATCGATCTGGGTGTTCCCGGAGGGCACGCGCAATCTCGGCGAGGATCTGCTGCCCTTCAAGAAAGGCGCGTTCCAGATGGCGATCGCCGCCGGGGTGCCGATTATTCCAGTGTGCGTCAGCAGCTACATCAAGCACATGCGCCTCAATCGCTGGCGCAGTGGTGACATTCTCATACGCTCGCTGCCAGCGATTCCTACTGCAGGATTGAGTCTGGATGACATGCCCCGGCTCATCGCCCAATGCCGAGAGCAAATGCGCGAGTGCATCGCGGCGATGGACCGGCAGGTGCAGGCTGTTTGACGACTCAGTTAAAACAATAGCCAGCCGGGCACAGAAGCCCGATCGATTCTGTCACCTGTATGGCATTTGACTCTACCGGCGAACTCGGCGGATTTTGCTGACTCTCAAGCAGCAAGGCACACTAAGCTACAGATTGCCTGCCACTGCCATTTTCCAAGAAGAAGTGAACCACCATCATGGGTAGAGTCGTTGCTGCTGCGGTTTACAGCGCCGGTAAGAAAGTCACCAACATCACCCTCGACGAAGGCAGCGCCTGGGCAGCCAAACCAGGTCATTTTGTGTGGATCGGCCTTGAAGAGCCCAGCACCCAGGAGCTGACCAATCTGCAGCGCCAATTCAACCTGCATGAGTTGGCGATTGAAGACGCGATGGAAAAGCACAGCCGACCCAAGCTGGAGACCTTTGGCGATGCGCTGTTTATCGTCACGTATTCGCCGGTGCGCAGGGACGGCAAGCTGCAGTTCATCGAGACGCATATCTTCGCCGGCAACGGCTACATCATCACTGCCCGCAATGGGCACTCGGCGTCCTACGCCCACGTCCGACAGCGCTGCGAGGCGCGGCCCATTCTGCTGGAGCACGGGGAAGATTTCGTTCTTTATGCCATCCTGGATTTCGTCATTGAAAACTACCAGCCGGTGGGTGAAGCCATCCATGCCGAGATCGATGAGCTGGAGCGCAACGTACTGTGCAGTGCCCTGAACGAGCGGGATATTCAGAACTTGCACAGCTTGCGTCGTGACGTATTACGCCTGCGTCGTTATGCAGCGCCGATGGTGGAAATCAGCGAAGAACTGCAAAGACTGGACTTTCCCTTCATCGACAAAAACATGAGTCCGTATTTCCGCGATGTGCAGATTCATGTCACGCGGCAAATGGAAGACCTGGCGACGTTGGCGGACATCGCCAGCCAGACCATTGAAATCGGCGTGCTGCTCGAAGCGTCGCGCCAGAGCGTGGTGCAGCGCAAGTTCGCCGCATGGGCGGCGATCCTGGCGTTCCCCACGGCGGTCGCCGGCATCTATGGGATGAACTTCGAGAACATGCCGGAATTGACCTGGCACTACGGGTATTTTCTGGTGCTGGGGTTTATTGCGGTGGGCTGTACCGCGTTGTGGGGGAGCTTCAAGCGATCGGGGTGGTTGTAGACGGCTTGTATGCCGTTGAGGCTGGGGTGACATTCATCGCGAGCAGGCTCGCTCCCACACCTGATCGTCTGCCTATCAAGTATGGGAGGCGATGGTGTTTTAGTCTTGGGCCGCTGCGGTCTCAGGCTTGTGCGCGACGAAACGCATCATCCATTCAGCCACTGTCGTGCCGTGATGCGCCTGTTCAAGACTGGCCATGCCTTGGCTGTAGATCTGCTCGCCCAGGTGTTGCTGGCGAATCTCCAGCAGCGCCCGGGAATAATCGTGGATGAATTCCGGGTGGCCCTGGAAGCACAGCACCTGATCGTTGATGTGGTAGGCCGCGAACGGGCAAAAATCGCTGGACGCGATGACCGTGGCGTTTTCCGGCAGTTCGGTGACCTGATCCTGATGACTGATCAGCAGGGTCAGCTCTTCCATCACCGGGCTCATCCATGGCGCCTTGGCCGCGAGCTTGTAACGGTGGGTGCCCACCCCCCAGCCCTGAGAGGCGCGCTCGGCCTTGCCGCCTAGCAACAGCGCCAGCAGTTGATGACCGAAGCACACGCCCAGCAACTTGTCGCCGCGCTGGTAGCGCTCCAGCAGGAAGGTCTTGAGGGTTTCAATCCAGGGATCGGTGCCGAAGGAATCGGCTTTGCTGCCGGTCACCAAGTAAGCGTCGAACACCTCATCGTCGTTGGGGTATTGCCCCTGCATCACGTTATACACAATGAACTGAGCCGCGACGGGCTGTTGTGAAAACAGGCGCTGGAACATCTGCCCGTAACCCTGATATTGGTCGATCAGTTCCGGACGCAGGATATCGGTTTCCAAAATGCAGATGCGCAACGACATAAAAAATACCTGACACGATGATGGGAATATTGCACACCCTGAGCGTGCCTTGAAACACCGTCCCAAGGCAAGCCCCTTCCCCTGCCAGTCAGAACCGTTCTTGCCGGGCGGCTTTCTCCAGTAACAAGGCCGGCGGTGAAAAACGCTCGCCATACTGCTCGGCCAGGTACTGAGCGCGGGCGACAAAATCCAGCAGGCCGTACTGGTTGATGAACTGCAAGGCTCCGCCAGTCCAGGCGGCGAAACCGATACCGAAAATCGAACCGACGTTGGCGTCCGCCGTGGAGGTGAGCACGCCCTCCTCCACGCAGCGCGCGGTTTCCAGGGCCTGGATGAACAGCAGGCGATCGCGGATGTCCTGTGGCGAAATCTGCCCGTCAGCTTTCTCGAAACGATTCTTGAGCTCCGGCCACAGGTGTTTCTGCCCGTCAGCCGGATATTCATAGAAACCGGCCCCGGCTGCTTTGCCTGGCCGCTTGTATTCGTTGAGCAGCAAGTCAATCACGGCGAACGCCGGGTGCTCGGTCGGCGTTTTCCCTTCCGCTTGCAGGTCCTCGGCGGTTTGCGCGCGGATATGGCTCATCAGGCTGAGGGACACTTCGTCAGAGATTGCCAGAGGCCCCACTGGCATGCCGGCCTTGCGCGCCTCGGTCTCGATCATCGGCGCGCTCACGCCCTCCCCCAGCATGGCGATGCCTTCGTTGGTAAAGGTGCCGAATACCCGGGAAGTGAAGAAGCCTCGACTGTCGTTGACCACAATCGGCGTCTTGTTGATTTGCAGAACGAAATCGAAAGCGCGTGCCAGGGTTTCGTCGCTGGTGCGGGCGCCCTTGATGATTTCCACCAAGGGCATTTTTTCCACCGGGCTGAAGAAATGCAGGCCGATGAACTTCGTCTGATCCGGTACAGCCGTCGCCAGGCCGGTGATGGGCAGGGTCGAGGTGTTGGAGGCGATCACCGCGTCCACCCCAACTACCGCCTGGGCAGCGGCTGTGACACTGGCTTTCAGGGCGCGATCTTCAAACACCGCCTCAATGACCAGATCGCAACCGGCCAGGTCCGCATCGCTGTCAGTGGTTTGAATCCGCGCCAGCGTGGCTTCGCGCTGCTCGGCGGTGAGCTGCCTGCGGGCGACCTTCTTATCCAGCAGCGCCGCCGTACGGGCCTTGCCTTTCTCGGCGGCAACAAGGCTGACGTCCTTGAGCACCACCGCAATGCCGGCCATAGCGCTGACGTAGGCGATACCCCCCCCCATCATGCCGGCGCCGAGCACCGCGACTTTTTGCGTCAGATAAGGTGCAAAGCCCTGGGGGCGCGAACCGCCGGCCTTGATTTCGTTGAGCTGGAACCAGAACGTGCCAATCAGGTTCTTGGCCACCTGGCCGGTGGTCAGCTCGGTGAAGTAGCGGGTTTCAATCACGTGGGCGGTGTCGAAATCCACCTGGGCGCCTTCCACCGCCGCGCAGAGAATTTTCTCCGGCGCGGGCAGGCAACCCTGGGTCTTGTTGCGCAGGATCGAAGGGGCTATCGCCAGCATCTGCGCGACTTTCGGATGCGACGGTGTGCCCCCCGGAATCTGATAGCCCTTCGCGTCCCAAGGCTGAACCACGCTCGGGTTAGCCAGAATCCAGGCCCGGGACTTGTTCAGCAGGTCCTCGCTATCCACCGCCAGCTCATCGATCAGACCGGCCTGCAGCGCCTGTTGCGGGCGTACCTTCTTGCCCTCGAGCAAATACGGCAAGGCTTTCTCCAAGCCAAGCAAGCGCACCATCCGCACCACCCCGCCGCCACCCGGCAACAGGCCCAGGGTGACTTCCGGCAGGCCAATCTGCACTGACGGATGATCCAGCGCCACACGGTGATGGCAGGCCAGGCAGATTTCCCAGCCGCCGCCCAGGGCCGCGCCATTGATCGCAGCCACCACCGGTTTTCCCAGGGTTTCCAGGGCACGCAGTTGCGCCTTGAGCCCGAGAACCATTTCATAGAATGCCTTGGCTTGGGGTTTCTCAACCTTGACCAATTCGTTGAGGTCGCCGCCAGCGAAGAAGGTTTTTTTGGCCGAGGTAATGATCACTCCGGCAATCGAGTCTTTTTCGGCAATCAGCCGGACGACGCAGGCGGCCATGGCCTCGCGGTACGTCGCATTCATGGTGTTGGCGCTCTGGCCTGGCATGTCCAGGGTCAGGACGACAATCCGGTCCGGGCCGGTTTCGTAGCGGATGGCATCGCTCATCAAAAGTATTCCTTGAAGTCGGGGCTCAGAGACGTTCAATAACGGTGGCAATGCCCATGCCGCCGCCGACACACAGCGTCGCCAGGCCATAGCGCAGGCGACGCGCCTCCAGCTCATCGAGCAAAGTGCCGAGGATTGCGCAGCCTGTAGCCCCCAAAGGATGCCCCATGGCGATGGAGCCGCCATTGACGTTGACCTTGGCGGGGTCGATGGCCATGTCCTTGATGAACTTGAGCACCACTGAGGCGAACGCTTCGTTGACTTCGAACAGGTCGATGTCCTCCACCCGCAGCCCCGCCTTGACCAGAGCCTTGCGGGTAGCTGGCGCCGGGCCGGTGAGCATGATGGTCGGATCGGTGCTGGTGACCGCCGTGGCGACAATCCGCGCCCGCGGTTGCAGCCCCAGGGCTTGCCCCTTGGCTTCGGAGCCGATCAGCATCAGCGCCGCCCCATCGACGATGCCGGAACTGTTGCCCGGCGTGTGGACATGGTTGATCCGTTCCACATGGCTGTAGACCCGTAGCGCCGTGGCGTCGAAACCCATCTGGCCCATGGCTTCGAAACTCGGCTTGAGCTTGCCCAGGCCCTCCAGGGTCGAGTCAGCACGGATGAATTCGTCGTGATCCAGCAGCACGATGCCATTCTGGTCCCGCACCGCCACCAGGGATTTGTTGAACGAACCGTCGGCCCGGGCCCGGGCGGCCTTTTGCTGGGAGTGCAGCGCGAAAGCATCGACGTCCTCGCGGCTGAAGCCCTCCAGGGTGGCGATCAGGTCGGCACCGATGCCCTGAGGCGTGAAGTGGCCCTGCAGGTTGGATTGGGGGTCGAGCGCCCAAGCGCCGCCGTCGCTGCCCATGGGCACGCGCGACATGGATTCGACACCGCCGGCCACCACCAAGTCCTCGAACCCGGAGCGCACTTTCATGGCCGCCAGGTTTACCGCTTCCAGGCCCGAGGCACAGAACCGGTTGAGCTGCACGCCTGCCACGCTGACATCCCAGTCGGCGATCAGCGCGGCGGTCTTGGCGATGTCGGCGCCCTGATCACCGATCGGCGTCACGCAACCGAGCACGATATCGTCAACCTGACTGGTGTCCAGGCCCATGCGCTGCTGCAGGGCAGTGAGCAGGCCGCCCACCAGGTTCACCGGTTTGACGCTGTGCAAAGCGCCATCGGCCTTGCCCTTGCCACGGGGGGTGCGTAATGCATCAAAAATCAAAGCTTCGGTCATGACATCCTCAAACCACTGGGCAATGCAATGGTTCCAACCATAAGCCCAGCGGCCCGAGATTCAATGACCGCAGTGCTCAACGGCGTTGACGGCCACGCTCAGACGAACGGTAGCCTGCTATCGGGTTAACCGATTCAGGTGAGCAAAGTGTCTAGCAAAAGGGCCTTCACGAAGGTGGCACTAGGCCTCATATCATTTTAAGAGCGGATAGCAGCAAACTAATACGAATTGGATCTAAACCATGGCGGCTGCGGCCCCTAATGTAATCCTTGTACAAGATAGTCGTCGGGTTTTGCCGAGGCGCTTGTCGGACAGGAAGTGCAACGCCAGCCGCCAGGAGATATGCAGGCTGGCCTCAGGAAATAACAAAAAGGCGGGTCAGCCATGTTCAAACATTCGAAAGTTCGCCAAGCCGGACTCATTCTCTTCGCCACGACGTTGCTGTTGATTGTGCCGAATATCACCAAGATGATCGGCTGAATCCTGCGCGCGGGCGCCTGTATCATCGGCAAGCGCTATCGCTTGTATCGCCAAAAAATGTGACTGGCTCGTTGTTCGAGTCGCAGTAGCTGTGCCAACCTTTGCGGCACTCCTTCGACATGGAAGACGATCCTCGTGAAAGCTCTCATTGTGTTCGGGGCGCTGCTGCTCAGCACGCCCTTGTTTGCCGCGCAGCTGGTGCTGGAGCTGGGCACGACTGCCCGCACCTGGCAGACCGAAGAACTGCTCCAGCACCCTGAGGCCCGAACGATTCAGATCGCTGAAGACGTTTCCTACAAAAAGCCGATGAGTTATCGCGCCGTGCCGCTGACCGCGTTGTTGACCGGGGTACGCCCCGACGACCATCTCCAGGCCGTGGCGCTGGACGGATTTGCCGCCGAATTGCCCGCGGCACCGTTACTCAACAGCACCGGTGCTCAGGCCTGGCTGGCGATTGAAGACCCGGCCCAACCCTGGCCCGCGCTGGGTGAAGGCAAGGGCAGCGCCGGGCCCTTCTATCTGGTCTGGACCCACCCTCAGGCAGGTCACATCAGCCCCGAACAATGGCCGTACGCGGTGGCAACCATCAAGCGCCTGTCAGCGGTAGCCGAGCGCTTCCCTGCCCTGCTGCCAGCGCCCACGGTGACTCAGGATGACCCGGTCTATAAGGGCTTTGAACTGTTCCAGAAAAACTGCCTGGCTTGCCATCGACTCAACGGCGCAGGCGACGCGCAGTTTGGCCCGGACCTGAACATCCCTTTCAATCCTACCGAGTACTTTTCCGGAGATTTCCTCAAGCGCTATATCCGCGACCCACAAAGTCTGCGGCGCTGGCCCCAAGGGAAGATGCCGGGGTTCTCGGCCACGGTACTGCCGGATGCGGAGCTCGATCTGCTGGTGGGATATCTCAAGCATATGGCGGGGCGTAAACAGCCGTTGACCCCATGAGTCAGCTTTGTGGGTGAGGTGATCTTATGGGAGCACACCTATGAAAACGGCCGACACATAGGTCAGCCGTTGCTCGGGTTGCGTGAATGAACGATCAGGCGTGCAGGCGCCGTATTTCCTGTTTGACACCCCAACCTTCGATGATGCCACCCAAAGGCTCCACCACGGCCTCGAAGTTTTGTTCGAAGTCTCCAATGTCATCGTAGGTGGCGTACATCACCCGGCTCAACTCCAATGACCAGGCCCCGTCGTCCCGAGGGCTGATCTGTGCATTCAATGACTCACCCCGAAATTGACCTGCCGCCCTGCGCGCCCGCTCCTCATCCGGGAAAATGGCGTAGAACTCGATGGGATGGAATTGTGAGAAATCGAAACCGCCTTCTTTCATGCGGCGAAGCACACTGGTGCTGATGTCTTCTTGATAGGCTGTGCTCATGAAACGTCCTCCTCAAACCGATGGATAGACTTTCCGTCTTCCCGTGCGGGCAACCCCCTGGGCTGCAGCGATACGGCATCAAATGACCGTCGGGACACAAGCATGTAGCTGACAAGACCGGACCTAAGCGATCCTTTCGCTGATCTCAATTGCAGAGTAGCTGTAAGTCGTGGTCGCTGCCAAGCGGGGCCAGGCAGTGAACTTCATGAAATCGGTGTAATGCTGATGATTTCGATACTGTGCTGGGATTTGAGACTCTTGACCGTAGGGTCTTCGGTGCGACCCTCCAGGTCATTGAGATCAAGCTTGGCGGGTACTGGAAGCAGCTTTTGGCGAATCAATTGCGCAGCCTGCTCCATGGTGGGCTCCTGGTCATAGTCGAACTGCTCGGCGATGGCTTCGCCGTGATCATCAACGAAAGTGATTTCCCACTTTTGCATCGGTGTCTCCTCGATCAATTCAGGGCCTGGCTTACCTCTATCTCGACATTGAGGGTTGAGCAATCGTTCCGCTCAGTCGGTGGACGGCCGCCATGAAAAAACCGCCTCATGGGCGGTTTTTTCATGCAGCGCCAGCGATTATTTCTCGGCACGTTCTTTCAAGGCTTTCAACGTATTGAACGGCGCATCCACCACGAACTTGTTGGCCAGCCAGGAAGGAACATCGCCACCTGGTTCGGTGTGGACCTGATAGATCACTTCGATCTGGCCGGCGTCCTTGGGCGTGAATTTCCAGAAGCCTTCGACCTGAGTGACCCGTACAAAACCCTTTTTTTCCGGCAGGTAGGTTGGCACGCCTTTGAGGTTGCGGGTCAGGCTGCCATCGGCACCTTTGACGGTGGTCACTTGCAACACCGAGTCCCGCGGGGTAACCGGCCAGGGCGTGTTGAACTGGGTGTAGGTCCAGCTCTGGTCGCCTTCATGCTTGAGCAGCTCCTGGCTCTCGCATTCGTGAATCCAGGCACAGGCAGCCGAAACATCTTCCTGAAGAGCTTGCAGCTTGGCCATGGTGGTTTTCATGACGGTCACGCCTTGGTAGGCCTTGTACTTGGAACCGGCCACCTCACTGAGGGAAACCTTGATGCCGTCCTCTTCCTTGGCGACTTTCCAGTCTTCTGCCTGGGCGGTAGCCGTTGCCAGCAGCACGGTCAAACCACACAACACAGCCATACGATGCAGCGAACCCATAGTTTTTTTCCTTGTTATCGAAGTTCCGAACTGGCCCATTACGCTGCCGTGATTTGCTCCCACCAACCGATCAGCCGGATGGCGTCTTCAGTGCTGTTGCCGCAAACCTCTATGTCGGCCCCAAACGCCGAGCACACTATCGGCCGCTCCGGCTGGCCAAAGATCCGGCACAGGTTATCGACTGACAGCTGCACGCAACGTTCGCCCGCCGGTTTGCCGTGGGGCATGCCAGGAATCGGCGAACTGATGGAAGGGGCGATGCAGCAGGCGCCACAGCCCTCGCGGCATTTCATGACGACAACATCCTCACGACAAGTAATGATTGGTAACAGAACACAGAGTAACGGCTAAAACACTCGTTTTAAATTACCGTCCGTGTGTTTTTTCTTTTACGCCAGGATGACCATACAGTCAGCGACGAGATGGGAGGATTACTGCTTGAATTCGAAATCCAACGCCGCACCTTCGACTTCATTGCGCTCTTGATTGCGCAAAGGCAATTGCATTTCATTGCTCAGCAAGCGGCCATTGAGTTGAAACGGTCCCGGTTTTTCCCCAAACATGGAGGGCAACAAAGGCTCACGCTTGGGTAACGGCACCGCACCCGGAGGCTGCAGATCTTCAACCATGTCTTGAGGCAGGCTCAAATCCAGCTTGGCCGGCGGTAACCGGGTCTTGGCGACCTCGCGGGCAGACTTGCTCTTGGAGGCGACCGGGGCACGTTTTTTCTTCGCTGCTGCGGCTTTTTTAGCGGGGGCTTTTTTAACCACTGCCGGTTTTTTCTTCGACGCGTTTTTAGTGGCGCTGGCGGCCGGCTTCTCCTGCACCGACGCAGCCACGACACCTTCCGAGTGGAAGGCAGTCAACAGGCCGATCAAAACCCAGGCGGCAGGAGCAATGGCTTTCATAGACACTACGGCGCTTACGGCAGAGATCCCCATGCTCGCCTGTTAATCAGTCGCTGACAAGCACATCAGGTCGGGTTCGCCCAGTTTCGATCAGTAACCGCTGACGGTCTCCTGGCACAGTTGGGTGGCCAGCAAGCCGAGCGTCATCAAGGCCCGTTCGGCTTCGCGGTTCCAAGGCGTACCGCAATTGAGGCGGATGCAATGGTTGAACTGTTCGGTGTTACTGAAAATCAGCCCTGGCGCAATGCTGATACCTTGCTGCAGCGCCCGTACATGCAACTCCTGGGTGTTGACCCGCCCCGGCAGGCTGACCCATAGAATGAAGCCCCCGGTGGGACGGCTCATCTGGGTGCCCTCGGGAAAGTATTGCTGCACGGCCAACTGAAAGGCGCTGAGGTTCTTGCGGTACTCCTGGCGGATATAACGCAAGTGCCGATCATAGCCGCCATTTTCCAGGTACGCCGCAATGCCCATCTGCGTGACGCTGCATGCCGAGTGCGTGCTGAAGGTCTGGAGCCGTTGGATTTCCTGCTGGAATTTACCGGCAATCATCCAGCCAATGCGCACGCCCGGTGACAACGTCTTGGAAAAACTCGAACAGTAAATGACCCGGTCCAACCGGTCATAGGCCTTGAGCGCCTTGGTGCGTCCTTGCTCGAACATCAACTCGCCATAAATATCGTCTTCAACGACCTGGATGTCGAAATCCGAGGCCAGGCGCAACAGTTGCTTTTGCCGCTCCTCGGGCATCGTCCCGCCGAGGGGGTTGCTCAAGCGCGTGGTCAGCACCAGCGCCTTGATCGACCACTGGTTGGCCGCCAGTTGCAGGGCTTCCAGGCTCATGCCAGTGACCGGGTCGCTGGGGATCTCGATGACCTTGAGGCCCAGCAGATCCGCCAGTTGCAGCAAGCCGTAGTAAGTCGGCGATTCGGCGGCGATCAGGTCTCCTGGCCGGGTCAGCACTCGCAAGGACATTTGCAGGGCATCCACGCAACCGTGAGTGATCACCACCTCGGAGGGATCCACCACGACCCCGGCATCGCGCATGCGAATCGCCACCTGACGCCGTAAGGGTTCAAAGCCCGGGCTGAACATGTAACTGAACGCCCGCGGGCTGTGGAAGCGCGTGACCTTGGCCAATTGCTGGTGCAGCGCCCGTACAGGCAGGTAGTCGACGCTCGGCACCGCCGCGCCCAGGGGAAATACCCCTTCGCGGCGCGACTCAACCAACACCTGCTGGATGATGCTGCTGCGCGTGACCAGCCCCGGACGCTCTACCCGCGCGATGTCCGGCGTCGGCGCCGTCAGAGCCGGGGTTTGATGCACGTAATAACCGGACTGCGGCCGCGCGCGGATCAGCCCCTGATCTTCAAGGTTGGCGTAGGCCTGCAGCACCGTCGCATGGCTGACGTTGAGCTGCGAGCTCATCTTGCGCACCGAAGGCACACGTTCACCGGGCTGATACACACCGCGCCGGATGTCTTCAGCCAGTTGTTGGGCAATACGTTGATAGAGCAAGAGGTTGGTCATGACGCAGCACTCGATTACACGGGCATTTTATTTTTGTGACAGATAATACCGGAACAGTTTAGAAGTGTACTGGGACAGTTGCCAGATTACTCGACCCTACAGGGCAGTGACAGCCCCAACTGTTACTCATGAATCACTGATTCGCAGGCAAAAAAAACCCGGCGCCTCTGAAGGGGCCGGGTTTTCCAGCAACGCAACCCTTAGCGGGCGGCGCCGAGCTGGCCTTTCTCGTCGGAGAACACAATTTCAACCCGACGGTTCTGTGCCCGACCACGCTCGGAAGCGTTGACGTCGACCGGGAACTCATCTCCGTAGCCTTCGACCTGAATGCGCTTTTCGTCGATCCCCAAGTCCACCAGCACGTCCGCCACCGCCTGGGCCCGGTTACGGGACAGCTTGAGGTTTTCCTGCTTGCCGCCGGTGCTGTCGGTGTAACCTTCGATGCGCACCACACGCTTGGGGTTGAGCTGCAAGAATTGCACGATCTTGAGCACAACCCGGTTGGCCGAGTTCTTCAACTGCGCCTGGCCGGTGTCGAACAGCACGTCACCGAGCGTCATCACCAGGCCGCGATCGGTCTCGGTGGTCGCCATCGCCATGATCTGCTCTTCCAGCCACTTGCCCTGTTGCTGGACACTCAGCAACTTGGACTCGCGCAGGGCCAGTTGCAGGCGCTGGCGTTCCAGTTCGAGCTTCGCCGCGCGCTCCTCATTGAGCACCTGATTGCTGTGCTCACGGGCAATCTCACTGTAACGCTGGCTCAGATAGGCGTAATGCAGCACATCCTCGCTGCTGCCCCAGTAGCTGGACAAACGATCGGCCCGGGCCAGGGATTCGCCGGCGCGGATGACGTCCTTGGGCGCGGCTCGCAATACGTTGGAGTCTTCCTTGACCTTCTGGAAGTCGGCACCCGCCTTTTCCAGCGCCACTTCGCTGCGCTGACCCGCACAACCATACAAGCTGGCCAGACCCGCGAGAATCAGGCCGCCAAATACTTGGGACTGCTTCATTGGGCGTCATCTCTCAACTGTTTGCGCAAGCGCTCGATGCGGGTGTTAAGCACGCTCAGGTGCTCCTCGCCTTTGAGGGTCAGCACCTTCGCTTCGGCCAGGCGTGCATCCAGTTCGGCTTGCTCAGCGCGCATGCGGGCCTTCTTGAACGACTCATCGGCCATGTTGGACTTGGCACGGGCGAACTTTTCTTCGGCGAGTTTCAACTCGGGCACTTCTTCGGATGTGGCGCCCACGGCGCGGGCTTGCTCCAGCGCCTGTTCGGTCAGGCGAATCTGTTCATTCGGCGCCGGATCGGCTGCGCAACCCGCCAGAGCCAGTACGGCCAGGGCAGCGAAAAGAGGTCGAATAGTCACTAATGTTCCCTACTGTTTTGGGGCACCAACAGGTGGCTGCAACTGTGTTTTCCAACGCTCGATATTGCGCTGCAACACAGCCTCCGTCAGGCCGGACGCGGCCAATTCTGTCATCTTTTGCGCCAGCTGTCCGCGCAACCATGGGTCATTGCAGGCGGAGTTATGGGAAACCGCGAGGAACAGCCCCGGGGCATCCACCGGTTGCGGCGCGGCCTGCAGGTCATTGGCCATGCCCAATGTCTGGGCCATCGCCAGGCCCGAGTAACGCCCTGCCAGGACATACTCCACCTCCCCCAGCAGCAGTTTCTGAAAGGCTTCAGTCAGGTTGGGGGTACGGGTCAGGGACAATTGCTGCTCGGCAAACACGCCAAAGGCCTGGGTCATTCGCGCCTTTTGCGACAATGCCCCGGGATGCCCCTGAAGGTCCTCGGGCTGAGTGATGACCAGTGTCGAATCCTTGCGAGTCCACACCAGGTAATCGTTCTCCAGCAGAGGCGGATGAACGTAGTCCAGGGTTTCAAGCCCGCTGGTTGTCAGCGCGGCGTCGACGAGCAGGTCCATGCGTCCGCTGCGCACTTCGTCCAGTGCCTGGGCACGCTTGCCGGCATAGAGCAATTCGATCTTGATCCCCAGCTCCGTCGCCACTTGCGCCAGCAGGTCGGCGCTGGCGCCGATCAGGTGCTTGGGGTCCTGGGGGTCTTGCCATAGGTAGGGCGGCGCATCCGGGCTACCGGTGGCGATCAGGCGTTCACATTTGCCGGCGGCTACAGACAGACCTGGCACGACGGCCAGCGCCCACAGCAACGACACGCCAGCCAAACGGCGAAGATCCATGGCGATATGCTCCCCTTGCAGTGACAACAACGTGCAGATAATAAAAAACCCGGCCAAAGGGCCGGGCTCTTTATAAGTGAAGACGCCGGATTAGACCAGCTTCTCCAGCTCAGGGATGGCTTCGAACAAGTCCGCTACCAGGCCATAGTCGGCCACCTGGAAGATCGGCGCTTCTTCGTCCTTGTTGATCGCGACGATCACCTTGGAGTCTTTCATGCCGGCCAGGTGCTGGATCGCGCCGGAGATACCGACGGCGATGTACAGCTGTGGCGCAACGATCTTGCCGGTCTGGCCGACCTGCATGTCGTTGGGTACAAAACCTGCGTCGACCGCGGCGCGGGAAGCACCGACGGCTGCGCCCAGCTTGTCGGCCAGGGCGTACAGGTGCTTGAAGTTGTCACCGTTCTGCATGCCACGCCCGCCCGAAACGACGATCTTGGCAGCGGTCAGTTCCGGACGATCGGACTTGGCCAGTTCTTCGTTGACGAAGCTGGAGATACCGGCGTCGTGGGCAGCGCCTACGGCTTCAACGGCAGCCGAACCACCTTCTGCGGCAACCGGGTCGAAACCGGTAGCACGTACGGTGATGACCTTGACCGCAGCATTGGACTGCACGGTAGCAATGGCGTTACCGGCATAGATCGGACGCTTGAAGGTGTCGGCACTTTCCACCGAGATGATCTCGGAGATCTGGTCGACGTCCAGCGCAGCGGCAACGCGCGGCAGGATGTTTTTGCCGTTGGACGTGGCGGCAGCCAGGATGTGGCTGTAACCCTTGCCCAGCTCAGCGACGAGAGGAGCAACGTTTTCCGGCAACTGGTGCGCGTAAGCGGCATTGTCAGCGTTCAGGACTTTGCTCACGCCCGCGATTTTCGCAGCCGCTTCAGCCACGGCGCCAGCGCCCTGCCCAGCTACCAGGACGTGGACATCGCCACCGATTTTGACAGCGGCAGCAACAGTGTTCAGCGTGGCCGGAGCCAGCACTTTGTTGTCGTGTTCAGCGATTACCAAGATAGTCATAATTAGATTACCTTCGCTTCGTTTTTCAGTTTCTCGACCAGTTCAGCCACCGACTTGACCTTGATGCCCGCGCTGCGTGCAGCCGGCGCTTCGACTTTGAGGGTCTTGTTGGTGGAGGCGGTGGAAACGCCCAAAGCGTCCGGAGTCAGCACTTCAAGCGGCTTCTTCTTGGCTTTCATGATGTTTGGCAGGGACGCATAACGCGGCTCGTTCAAACGCAGGTCGGTGGTGACGATGGCCGGCAGTTTCAGGGAAACTGTCTGCGCGCCGCCGTCGATTTCGCGCGTCACGGCAACGCTGTCGCCGGACACTTCAACCTTGGACGCGAACGTACCCTGACCGTAGCCGCTCAATGCCGCGAGCATCTGGCCGGTCTGGTTGTTGTCGCTGTCGATGGCCTGCTTGCCGAGGATCACAAGCGATGGCTGTTCCTTGTCGACCACAGCCTTGAGCAGCTTGGCCACGGCCAGGGAAGTCAGGTCTTCGGCGGATTCGACGAGGATGGCACGATCAGCACCCAGCGCCAGCGCGGTACGCAGTTGCTCCTGGGCAGTGGTCGGGCCGATGGAGACGACGACGATCTCAGTCGCCACGCCTTTTTCTTTCAGGCGTACGGCTTCTTCTACGGCGATTTCGCAGAAAGGGTTCATCGACATCTTGACGTTGGCGAGGTCGACGCCGGAGTTGTCCGCCTTGACGCGAACCTTGACGTTATAGTCGACCACTCGTTTGACAGCTACAAGAACCTTCATGGATTCCTCGTTACTCTCCGGTGAAAAGAAAGTCGCCTAGGCGAACCTGGCGGTTGATGCTCATGGGCGCAAGGGCACCTCTAAAAACGCCGGCATGAACCACACATGACCTTGCTCACGGGAGTGAAGACCGTTCGTCAGTGATGACCGACAAGTCATTCATTATCGCGGCGTGTAAACTGCGCGTCCGAACCACGCAATACGTCACTTTGTGCTGCCTTCGCCCTGTCTTTAGAGGTGCTCTTGGAACCAACAGTCAGCCTACGGCGAGCGCAAAACCGCCCGTATCTTGACCGGAACGCCCATTCCGGTCAATACGGCAAAATGGTCAGTCATAAGCCGTACGTCAGTGATTTATCTGGCCTGCGGCTATTTCAAACAAACGTTTGTATTGGACCCTGAGAGTGGTGTAGATATAATGCGCCGCTTAAGAGAGAAGCGCGGGTCATTCATTGCCGCTTTCGTCGATTTCGCGAAGCAGATCGTGGATGCAACGCCAAACCTCCAATTAGAAAAAACTGTTGAGCCTTGAGTAGGAGATAGCCTGTGGAACGCGAATACATGGAATTCGACGTGGTCATCGTCGGTGCCGGCCCCGCTGGCCTGTCTGCCGCTTGCCGACTGAAACAGAAGGCCGCCGAAGCCGGTAAGGAAATCAGCGTCTGCGTGGTCGAAAAAGGCTCCGAAGTCGGTGCGCACATTCTCTCCGGTGCGGTATTCGAACCCCGCGCCCTGAACGAACTGTTCCCGGACTGGAAAGAACTCGGGGCACCGTTGAACACGCCCGTCGTGCGCGATGACATTTATGTCCTGAGAAACGCCGAGACCGCGAGCAAAATCCCTGATTTCTTTGTGCCCAAGACCATGCACAACGAAGGCAACTATATTATTTCCCTGGGCAACCTGTGCCGCTGGCTGGCCCAGCAGGCCGAGAACCTGGGCGTGGAAATCTACCCGGGCTTCGCCGCCCAGGAAGCGCTGTTCGACGAAAATGGCGTCGTACGCGGGATCATTACCGGCGACCTCGGTGTGGACCGTGAAGGCAAGCCGAAGGAAGGCCTCTACACCCCTGGCATGGAGCTGCGTGGCAAATACACGCTGTTCGCCGAAGGCTGCCGTGGTCATATCGGCAAGCAACTGATCAAGCGCTTCAACCTGGACAGCGACGCCGACGCCCAGCACTACGGCATCGGCCTGAAGGAAATCTGGGAAATCGACCCGGCCAAGCATCAACCGGGCCTGGTGGTGCACACCGCCGGTTGGCCGCTGGACATCATGGGCACCGAAAATACCGGGGGCTCTTTCCTTTATCACCTGGAAAACAACCAGGTGGTGGTCGGCCTGATCGTCGACCTGTCCTACAGCAACACTTTCCTGTCGCCGTTCGACGAGTTCCAGCGCCTCAAGCATCACCCGGTGCTCAAGCAGTACCTGGAAGGCGGCAAACGCGTCAGCTACGGTGCTCGTGCTATCTGCAAGGGCGGCCTGAACTCGCTGCCGAAAATGGTCTTCAAGGGCGGCGCGCTGATCGGTTGCGACCTCGGCACCCTGAACTTCGCCAAGATCAAAGGCAGCCACACCGCCATGAAATCCGGCATGCTCGCCGCCGAGGCGGTGGCCGATCGCCTGTTCGCCGAATCCGAAGGCGGTGATGAACTGACTGCTTACGTCGACAGCTTCAAGAACAGCTGGCTGTATGAAGAGCTGTTCGCCAGTCGTAACTTCGGCCCAGCGATCCACAAGTACGGCGCCATCATCGGCGGCGGCTTCAACTGGCTCGACCAGAACATCTTCGCCGGCAAGCTGCCGTTCACCTTGCATGACACCAAACCGGACTACGCCTGCCTGAAACTGGCGGCTGACTGCAAGAAGATCGACTACCCGAAACCGGACGGCAAGCTCAGCTTCGACAAACTCAGCTCGGTATTCATCTCCGGTACCAACCATGAAGAAGAACAGCCCTGCCACCTGAAACTGACCGATCCGAGCATCCCGATCAGCAAGAACCTGCCGCTGTATGACGAACCGGCCCAACGCTATTGCCCGGCCGGGGTGTACGAAGTGGTGACCAAGGAAGACGGCGAGAAACGCTTCCAGATCAACGCCCAGAACTGCGTTCACTGCAAGACCTGCGACATCAAGGACCCTGCACAGAACATCACCTGGGTTTCGCCGGAAGGCGCCGGCGGGCCGACTTACCCGAACATGTAAGCCGATTCGCTGAACATCAAGGCTCCCGACATGGGGGCCTTTTTGTTGCCTGCGATTCCAAGAACCACCACGGTCCAAATGTGGGAGCAGGCTTGCTCGCGAAGGCGTCGTGTCAGTCACCAAAAATACTGATAGATAAACCGCTTTCGCGAGCAAGCCCGCTCCCACAGGGGGATTTGCGCTGGATCAAGCGGCGCGCTCTTCCCCGGGACTGCGCTCAAAGTAACGCTTGTACTCCCGGCTGAACTGCGACGAACTCTGATACCCCACCTGGTGCGCAACCTGGGCCACGCCCATACCCTCGATCAGCAGCAACCGCTGAGCCTTGAGCAGACGCAGGCGCTTGAGGTACTGCACCGGTGACAACAGCGTGCTGCGTTTGAAATGTTCATGGAAGGTCGAAGCACTCATGTTCGCGCAACTGGCCAGCGTCTCGACGTTCAACGGCTCGGTGAAATGCGCGTGCAGATGGCTCAGTGCAGCGGCAATCCGGGCAAACTGGCCTTGCTGCTCCACCAGCGCGCGCAGTACGTCGGCCTGGGGCCCGCGCAAGACGACGAACAGCAATTCCCGCAGTCGCGCCTGGCCCATGACCTGACACTCCAACGGATCGTGCAAGCAGTGCAACAGCCGTTCGACACACCCTCGCATAGCACCATCGAGCGTGGCGATGGTCATGGATTCCGGCGTCTGCGCCGCCAGGCTTCGCCCCGGCGTCAACCCCATCGCCAGCACCAGCTCCCCCAACATCGCCCGATCAATCGCCACGGAAATCCCGAGCAACGGAGCATCGGGCAGGGCATAGGTTTCGCATTCGAACGGCACCGGCAACGCCTGGATCAGGTAATGCCCAGCGCCGTACTCCAGTGTGCGAGGTCCCAGGTAAGCCAGTTTGCTGCCTTGGGCAATGATCACCAGGCTTGGCTCGTAGAGCTGCGGACCTCGGGCGATGTCCTGGCTGCACCGCAGGACTTGTACGCCAGGCAGCGGCGTAGGAACAAAACCGTCACGGGTCGCCAGGGGTTCGATCAGCGAAACCAGCGCCGCGTTGGCATCGAGATGGCGGGTCAACTTCATGAGAAAAACTTCGCGAAAAAAGGGATGAAAACATCATCGCAGGTCTGACGCCTGGCAGTATCAAACCATAGCCAACGTCGGAGGAATAGGCATGACATCCGTAGAAATTGCCATCGCCCCGAACCGACAGGACTCGCAGAATGAACCCTCTCACCGTTCACAGCCAAGCGAGGTCCATTATGTACACTGCCATCGGATATGCCGCCCAATCGGCCACCACTCCCCTCGCCCCGATGAAGTTCGAACGCCGCAGCCCGCGAGCCGACGATGTGGCGATCGACATTCTCTACTGCGGTGTCTGCCATTCCGACATCCATCAGGCCCGCAATGAATGGGGTATTGCCGTTTATCCGTTGATGCCCGGCCATGAGATCGTCGGAAAAGTCACCGCCGTCGGTGCGAATGTCACACGCTATAAGATCGGCGACCTGGTAGGCGTTGGCTGCATGGTCGACTCCTGCCGCGAATGCGAAGCCTGTCGCGCCGACCTGGAGCAATACTGCTACCAGGGCATGACGCAGACCTACGCCAGCCCGGATCGCATCAGCGGCGGCCACACCATGGGCGGTTATTCCAACAGCATCGTGGTCAGCGAGCACTTCGTGCTGCGCATCCCGGAAACCCTCGATCCGGCCGGCGCCGCGCCGATTCTCTGCGCTGGCATCACCACCTACTCGCCCCTCAAGCACTATGGCGTGAAGGCCGGCGACAAGGTCGGCGTGCTGGGCATGGGCGGCCTCGGCCACATGGGCATCAAGTTCGCCAAGGCCATGGGCGCAGAAGTGACGCTGTTCACCCGCTCGGCGAGCAAGGCTGACGAGGCCCGTCGCCAGGGCGCCGACCATGTGATCGTGTCCACCGACGCCGAGCAGATGGCCGCTGCCGCCGGTCATTTCAACTTCCTGCTGGACACCATTCCGGTGCAGCACGACCTCAACCCCTACCTCAGTACCCTGCGGTTCGACGGTGTACACATCTTGGTGGGCCTGGTCGAGCCGATCGATCCGCCAGTCCATGCGGCCAACTTGATCATGGGCCGTCGGGTCCTGGCCGGTTCGTTGATCGGTGGTGTTGCCGAAACCCAGGAAGTGCTGGATTTCTGCGCCGAACACAACATCAGCTGCGACATTGAAATGCTCGACATCCGCCAGATCAACGAGGCCTACAGCCGCATGATCGCAGGCGACGTGAAGTATCGCTTCGTCATCGACATGGCAACGCTCAAAGCCTGACGCTCGTCAGACCTTCGCGCCAAGTTCGGCCGACAGCCGGGCTGTGACCCCTTTGACCAGGGGAATCAGCTCGGCCATTTTTTCCAGCGGCATATACGGTACGGTGCTGGCGATGCTGATACCGGCGACGATATGCTTGCCGGCATCTCGGATCGGCGCTGCCACACAACGAATCGACGGCTCATTGTCTTCCAGATCGAAGGCATAACCACCCGCTACATACTCCACCATCCGCTGCTGGAACTGCTCCCAGGATTGCTCCTGATGCTGAGGCCAGAACTGATTCTTCCCACCCGCCGGCAAGCTGATTTCATACAGCCTTTTCCATTGTTCCTGAGAATCATCGAGCATCAACGCCTTACCGATCCCGGTACGCGCCAGCGGCATGCGATGGCCCACGCGCGAACGCATTTCCGGGCCATTGCGCCCCGGATTTTTCAGCAGGTACAACACCTCGTCACCCTCGCGTATCGCCAGGTGAACCGTGTCACCGGTGAGCGCGGACAACTCGTCCAGGTAAGGCCCCGCCAGGCTCACCAGCGGCAACTCTTCCCGGGCCTGAAAACCCAGCTCGATCAGCTTCGGCCCCAACAGATAACCCACTTGCGGCACCACGCGCAGGTAGCGCTCATCCACCAGGCAACTGGCCAGGCGATGGGTGGTGCTGCGGGTGGTGCCGATCAACCGGGCGATTTCCTTCAAGTCACGGGCACCGCTGGCGACCGCCTGGACCACACCCAGACCACGCAGCAGTGTCTGGGTGCCTGTGGGCGCCGCGTCCTTGGTGATTTTTGGATCGTCTTGCTGCATATCCGGCCTTCAACAGTGAGCGGGGAACGGGGAACGGGCGGCATTATGGTCGCCCGCCCCGTCGGACTACAACTCGATGCGCTCGACCTTCCCCACCAGCAGGATGTAGGACAGCGCACCAATCAACGCCAGCACGGCGATATAGGTGATGGCCGGGGCAAACGAATCGCCGCTGGCGAGAAAACCGATGACGATGGGCGTGGCGATGGCCGCCAGGTTACCGATGAAATTGAACACCCCGCCCGTCAACCCGAGCAACCGCGCGGGCGCCAAGGTCGACACCAGCGACCAGGTGATCGACGCCAGGCCATTGCCGAAAAATGCCAGGGCCAGGAAAGCGATCACCAGCGGTGTCGACTCAACAAAGTTGGCGCCGATGATCGCCGTAGAGATCAGCAACCCGCCGATGATCGGCAGCTTGCGGGCAAACCCCACCGTGGAACCGCGACGGATCAACCAGTCGGAGAAGAACCCGGAACACAACACACCGACAAACGCGGCGAGGAACGGCAACGACGCCAGCAGGCCTGACTTGATGAAGTCCATGCCGCGATATTTCACCAGGTAGGTCGGGAACCACGTCAGAAAAAACCACAATGTGGAATTCAAGCAGAACTGGCCCAGGTAGATGCCCCACAACTTGCGCTGGGTCAGGACGATCCCCAGGTCCGCCCAACTGAACTTGGCCTTGGCCTTGGCTGTATCGGCTTGTATATCCACCAACCCGCCGCCTTCGCGGATCAGTTCGATCTCGGCGGCGTTGACCCCTTTGAAATCCCGCGGTTCGCGATACACCGCGTACCAGATCACCGCCCAGAGAATGCCCACCGCACCCGTGGCGACAAACACCATGTGCCAACCGAAAGCATGTTGCAGCCACGCCAATACCGGCGTCAGGAAGGCCAGCCCGACGAACTGCCCGGACGTGTAGAAACCAATGGCCGTAGCCCGCTCACGCTCAGGAAACCAGGTGGTGACCACGCGGCTGTTGATCGGGTACGCCGGTGCTTCCAAGGCCCCCACCGCCATGCGCAGGACGAACAACGCGATGAAGCTGGCGGCAAAACCGAGCATCACCGTGGCCACCGACCACAACAATAGTGCAACGCTATACAAAATACGCGGGGGCACCCGGTCCACCAGCCAGCCACCCGGGATCTGCATGGCGGCGTAGGTCCAGCCGAACGCCGAGAAAATCAGCCCGACGTGGATCGGGTCGATGCCCAGCTCACTGGTCAGCGCGGGGGCGGCGATTGAGAGGTTGCTGCGGTCCAGGTAGTTGATCACCACGGTGATGAACAGCAGGACCATGATGAAAAAACGCTTGCGGCTGGGCGTCACCAACGACGCTTGCGCGCTCAGGGTGTGCGCTTGCATGTGAGTGCCTCTTTTTATGTTTATTGAGGAAACGGGGGCATTGCTGGAGATCTCCCTGCAGAAGAAGATCCAGTGTGGGAGCGGGCTTGCTCGCGAAGACGGCGTATCCGTTGGCTGATGTATGACTGACACACCGCCTTCGCGAGCAAGCCCGCTCCCACATTTAAACCGAGAGAGTCAGGACTCAAATCACCACTCAGCAAAACTGCCATCGGCATGACGCCAGATCGGGTTGCGCCAGCGGTGGCCGATGGCCGCGCGTTCGATGACGTACTCCTCGTTGATCTCGATGCCCAGGCCCGGGCCGTTAGGGATTTTCACGAAGCCCTTGTCGTAGTCGAACACCTGCGGATCCTTGATGTAATCCAGCAGGTCGTTGCTCTCGTTGTAATGGATGCCCAGGCTCTGCTCTTGGATGAACGCGTTGTAGCAAACCGCATCCAGTTGCAGGCACGCCGCCAGGGCAATGGGCCCCAGTGGGCAGTGCAGTGCCAGCGCCACGTCGTAGGCCTCGGCCATGTTGGCGATCTTGCGGGTTTCGGTGATGCCACCGGCGTGGGACGCATCCGGCTGGATGATGTCCACGTAGCCTTCGCTGAGCACCCTTTTGAAATCCCAACGCGAGAACAGCCGCTCACCCAAGGCAATTGGCGTGCTGGTCAAAGGTGCCAGCTCCTTGAGGGCTTCGTAGTTTTCACTGAGCACCGGCTCTTCGATGAACATCAATTTGTACGGATCAAGTTCCTTCATCAGCACTTTGGCCATCGGCTTGTGCACCCGGCCGTGGAAGTCCACGCCGATGCCGACGTTCGGCCCGACTGCGTCCCGCACCGCCGCGACGTTGGCCAGGGCCAGATCGACTTTTTCAAAGGTGTCGAGAAACTGCAGCTCTTCGGTGCCGTTCATCTTCACCGCCGTGAAGCCCCGCGCCACGGCTTCTTTCGCCGCTCGGGCGGTGTCCGCCGGACGGTCGCCGCCGATCCACGAATACACGCGGATCTTGTCGCGCACCTGACCGCCGAGCAAATCGCTGACTGACACGCCCAGGGCCTTGCCCTTGATGTCCCACAGCGCCTGGTCGATACCGGCCAGGGCGCTCATGTGGATCGCGCCGCCACGGTAGAAGCCGCCGCGATACAACACCGTCCAGATATCTTCGATGTTGCGTGGGTCTTTGCCAATCAGGTAGTCGGACAATTCTTCAACAGCCGCAGCCACCGTGTGGGCGCGGCCTTCGACCACGGGCTCGCCCCAGCCGGTGACACCTTCATCGGTTTCGACTTTGAGGAAGCACCAGCGCGGCGGAACGATAAACGTGGTCAGTTTGGTGATTTTCATCGTGTTGTCTCTCTTATCAGATGCAGCGCGCGGGGCGCTGGAAAAGTCTTCAGTTCAAGGCATTCCACGCGGCCACGTAGGCCTTGGCGCGCACCGCCACTTCGTCAGCCGTCAGGCCCGGCTTGAACAACCCGGAGCCGAGGCCAAAGCCCTTGACGCCGGCCTCGACGAATACCGCCATGTTGTCCGGGGTAATCCCGCCCACCGGCACCAGCACGGTTCCGGCCGGCAGCACCGCGAGCCAGGCCTTGACCACCGCCGGGCCCATTTGCTCGGCCGGAAACATCTTCAACACATGGGCGCCTTCGGCCAGCGCGGCAAAGGCTTCGGTGGGCGTGGCAACACCGGGCGACAAGTAGAGCCCTGCCGCTTTCGCCGCCCGCAACACCTTTGGATCGCTATGGGGCATGACGATCACCTGACCACCGGCGGCTTTGACCTGCTCGACCTGCTCCGGCGTCAGCACCGTGCCGGCACCGATCAGGCAATCGGCGGGCAAGGTACTGCGCAGGATGCGGATACTTTCGTACGGTTCGGGGGAATTGAGCGGTACTTCGATGACGCGAAATCCGGCGCCATAAAGGACTTCGCCGATAGCGGCGGCCTCTTCCGGACGCAGACCGCGCAAAATTGCGATCAGCCCGTTGTGCGCCAGTGCTTGTGTGAGCATGTCAGACCTCCAGTCGTTTAACGCGATGCGGTGGAATCGAGCAGCCCGGCCGCCACGGCCAGTTGCCACAAACCCCGCTCGGTGGCCTGTTCGGCCAGGGTCACCCGGGCAAAACCGCAGGCGTCGAGGGCCCGTTGATAACGGGCACAGAGTTGCGAGTTGCCGATCAGCACCACCGTCGGCAGATGGATGGTGTCGCGCCGTCGGCGTTGCACGGTGGCCAGGGCCATCAGTTCATGACCGATCAGGAGGCCGGAAAGGTAATCCGCCTGGGCGCTGGCACTGAGCTCGCCAGTCAAGCCCAGACTGCGGGCACTGAACACGGTGGACAACGGGCCGATCTGGCCGTCCACGGACAACGCCACCTGCACGCCGCGATCAAAAGCCAGGCTATCGAACGCCGTGCCACGTTGCTGGGTGCGGCCGAGAATGCTGTGGTCGCTGAGCACAGCGAAGATCTCGCCGGTCATGAAAGTGTCGAAATGCACGATGCAGCCATCGGCGACTTCCACCCATTTCGAATGACTGCCAGGCAGGCCGATCAGCACCGCTTCGTTCGGCAAACGGTGCAACGCGCCGAGCACCTGGGTTTCTTCGCCGCGCATGACATTGGGCAACCGCGAACGCTGGATCACCCCCGGCACGATGTGCACATCGACGCCGCGAAGACTGCGAATGGTTTGTAGGGAATGTCCGAGATTGGCGACATTGGCAGGTGTGTCGCAATAAGGCACTTCACGCCAGCCCTGGGCGCTACCGACCATGCCGCAGGCGATGACCGGCAAACCTGGCTGAGCGTCGAGCCAATCGCCGCAAGCCTCATCGAACGCCAATTCGAAGCCATCGATGCACACCCGGCCGGCCAGGGTTCGCGGCCCGGAGGGCAACTGCATGATCCCCGTCGACAGCGAGCGCTGTTCGAGCACCTCGCCATCGGCGGCGAGTTTGTAAGCCCGTAATGAGGTGGTCCCCCAATCGAGCGCGATCAATTGCGCCTGCATCCGCTTCACCTGTTTTGTTTTTTGGCAGTGAGTGCACGGACTATAAACCTCGGCGCAACAAAATCTCAATATATAAATATCACTCCCATATATTGGGATGATCGTATTTCACGCAAAGTTATCGTCATTCACCCACGAACCCTGCTACGTTTTCTGCCGGACGCCTTAGAACTCAGGGAAATGTTTATGGGACAACTACTGAAAATCCTCGGTCGCACCTCCTCCATCAATGTCAGAAAAGTGCTGTGGACCTGCCAGGAACTGGAAATAGCCTATGAACGCGAGGACTGGGGCATCGGTTTTGCTTCGACCCATGATCCCGAATTCCTGGCTCTCAACCCCAACGCCCAGGTACCGGTGATCATTGACGAGAACGGTGTGCTGTGGGAGTCCAACACCGTTTGCCGCTACCTGGTTGGCAAGCATGGACGTAGCGATCTGCTGCCCGTCGAACCGGCCGCCCGGGCGCGCGTTGAGCAGTGGATGGATTGGCAGGCGACCGAACTCAACCCGTCTTGGGGTTATCCGTTTTACGCGTTGGTGCGCAAGGATCCGGATTGTCAGGATCCCCAACGTATAGCCGCAGGGATTAAAGGCTGGAACGAAAAGATGGGGTTACTGGAGGATCAGTTGAACCGTACTGGCGCCTACGTGGCCGGTGCGGATTTTTCCCTCGCGGATGTGCTCATCGGGCTGTCGGTGCATCGCTGGCGCCAGACGCCCATGGAACGTCCCGACTACCCGGCCGTGGCCGCTTATTGCAAACGACTCGAACAACGGCCGGGGTTTGCCGAGTACGCGGGCGCCGCGTACTCATGAACCGCTCAGTTGCCTTGGGCGAAATCCCGTAGCACCTTGCCGTCCATCCGGTAGCGCACCCACTCTTCCTGAGGTTGCGCGCCGAGGGACTTGTAAAACTCGATCGCCGGCGTGTTCCAGTCCAGCACGCTCCACTCGAAGCGACCGCAATCGTTGTCGCAGGCAATTTTCGCCAGGTGACGCAGCAGCGTCTTCCCTGCCCCGCCGCCGCGCTGGTCAGGCGTGATGTACAGGTCTTCGAGGTACAGGCAGTTGCTGCCCAGCCACGTGGAATAACTGAAAAAAAACACCGCATAACCGATGGGCACGCCATCACGCAGACAGATCAGTCCATGGGCAGTGGAGCCCTCGCTGAACAGGCTGCGCTGAATGTCCGTCACGCTGGCAATGACTTCGTGGCGGGCCTTTTCGTAATCGGCAAGTTCAGTGATGAAGGCAAGGATTTGAGGCGCATCACTGGGTTGCGCAGGGCGAATCTGGATCGACATGAACGAGCCTTGTAGCCAATGGAAAACGCCATACTAAGCCGTCGCGCTGCACTCGTCACATCTCAAGAAAAATTTACGTGATGCTTCCAGAGGACCGTTCGTCGTCCGCGAGGCACCAACTCCGATTCAGGGCAGCCCAAAATCAGGCAAGCATTCTGAAAAATGGAGGCGACACCATGATTTCATCAAGGCTGACTGCATTCACACTTGCCACGCTGCTGTCTTCGGCCGCTTTCGCGGCGAGCACTTCAGGCACCGGGCCGACCGATCCGGTGCAAGCGCCCAATTCCCCCGCTACGCAAGGCCTGCCCACGTTGAATACCGACGGTACCGGCGGCGGTCTGAACAATGGTCAGCCTCCCGCCAACGGCACCGATCCGCGGGTGCAGGGCAATGATGCGGGTCGTCAGGGCGGCATGAATACGCCGGACTCCAATGCCCCTGATAATGCCGAGACCGGCACGGGCTCGAAAACCACCACCGGCGGTTCGGGTTCCGAGGGTGGCGCCAGCCAGTAACCCCGGGGAGCGAGCGATCCGCTCCTGGCGGGTGGCTCTGCTCACGCACTTGAGGAGAGATTCCCATGCCTCGTGGAAGCAAAGACAAATACACAGCCGAGCAAAAGCGCAAAGCCGAACACATTGAAGCCAGTTATGAGAAAAAGGGTTTGTCCGAGGACAAGGCCGAGGCGCGAGCCTGGGCCACGGTGAACAAGCAGTCTGGCGGCGGTGAACGTGCTGGCGGGTCGGGGAAGGCCAAACCGGCCGCGCAAAAGCAAACCGACCGCAAGGAGTCGGCCCGTCGCGCCGCCAAGACCCGCGAAGGTCAGCCGCGCACCAGCCAGGCCTCCCGCGCGACCCAGACTGTGGATAACCTGATGAAAGAGGCCCGGGCGAAGAACATTCCCGGACGTTCGAAGATGCGTAAGCAGGAACTAATCCAGGCGTTGCGCAAGGCGGGTTGATCGCCGGCGTTCACCCGGACGCCATCGCGAGCAGGCTCGCTCCCACACTGGATCTGCGATGAGCCAGGTAGTTCTGACTGGCACACCTGCCGTGGATCTGCGGTGGCCCAAGTGTTGTGCGTGGCGCCAATCCTGTGGGAGCGGGCTTGCTCGCGAAGGCAGTGGGTCAGCTTGCATCAATACTGAATGGGCCGCCGTCTTCGCGAGCAAGCCCGCTCCCACACTGGATCTGTAATGAGCCAAGTAGTTCTGACTGGCACAAATCCTGTGGGAGCGAGCCTGCTCGCGATTGTGGCTGGCCCGGTCGGGGCAGATTTCAGCGTTGTTTCATTCGGTCGATCACCACCGCCAGCAACAGGATCGAGCCCCGGATGACGTATTGGTAGAAGGTGTCGATGTTCTTCAGGTTCATCGCGTTTTCGATAATCGCCAGAATCAGCACCCCGGCGATGACATGGCGAATCATGCCGATACCGCCGCTCAACGACACCCCACCCAACACGCAAGCCGAGATCACGGTCAGTTCAAAGCCCTGGCCGATCATCGGTTGGCCCGAGGTCATGCGTGAGGCCAGGATCACACCCGCCAAGGCACCGATCACACCATGCACGGCGAAGATGATGATCTTGGTCCGATCAACGTTCACCCCCGCCAACAACGCCGCCTCTTGGTTGCCACCAATGGCCATGGTGTTGCGCCCGTAGGTGGTGTAGTTCAACAACCAGCCGAAAAACAGAAAGCAGACAATGGTGATCAGGATCGGTACCGGCACGCCGAACATTTGGCCGTTACCAAACACGAAGAACGATTCCTGGGACACGCCCACCGCCTTGCCATTGGCAAAGATGTAGGCCAGGCCCCGGACGATCTGCATGGTCGCCAGCGTGGTGATCAACGCATTGACCCGCAGCTTGGCAATGACGATGCCATTGATCAGCCCGACGATCAGCCCCATCACCAGCGCTGCGCTGACGCCGAGGAACACGCTATTGGTGTCACGCATCACCACCGCCGCGACCACACCGGCACAGGCAATCACCGAACCCACCGACAAGTCGAAGTGCCCGGAAGCCAGGCAATACAACATGGTGCAGGCCGCGATACCCGTGGTGGAAATCGCCAGACCCAGGCCTCGCATGTTCAGGGGTGACAGGAAGTTGTCGATCATCAGGGTGCAGAGCACGAAGATTGCGACAGCCGCCAGCAGCATGACCCAGTCGTCCAGGAAGCGCCGCAGATCCAGGGGTTTGCGTGCCGTTGGCAGTGCATTGTTTTGTATGGTCATGTTTACCTCTCAGTTCGCCGCGTCGGCAACGCGTTGGCGTGGCAGCGCCAGTTGCAGCAGGTTGGATTCATTGGCCTGGTCACGCGGCAGCTCGCCGCGCATGGCCCCTTCGCAGAGCACCAGGATTCGGTCGGAAATGCCCATCACTTCCATCAGATCGCTGGACACCACAATCACCGCAATGCCATCGGCCGCCAGGTTGTGGATGATCTGATAAATCTCGGCCTTGGCGCCGATGTCGATACCGCGCGTGGGCTCGTCCAGCAACAGGACTTTCATCGGCATCGACAGCCAGCGGCCGAGAATCGCTTTCTGCTGATTGCCGCCGGACAGGTACATGATTTTCTGACCCGCAGACGGGGTCTTCACTTTCAGCGCCTTGATCTGCTTGTCGGCGTTACCCCGCTCCCATTCACCGCGCAACAAGCACCTCAGGGTGGAATGGCTCGCACGGGCACTGATGTTGATGTTCTCGCCGACGCTGGCCAGCGGCATGATGCCTTCCTTCTTGCGGTCCTCCGGGCAGAGCAATACGCCCGCGGCAATGGCATCCCGAGGCGAACGCAGTTTCAACGACTGGTCATGCAGAACCAGGCGCCCATCAGTCTGGCGTTCCAGCCCACTGAGCAACCGCAGCAACTCGGTACGACCGGCGCCAACCAGCCCGAACAGGCCGAGGATTTCGCCTTTATGCACCTGGAAACTCACCGGTTCGCGCAGGCCCGGGCCGAGCAGCCCCTCAACCTTCAACGCCACATCGCCGCGCTCGCGAGGGCGGTAATCGTAGATGTCCTGGATGTCGCGACCGACCATGCAGGTGACCAACTGATCGTGGGTCAACTCGCTCATGTTCTCGAAGGTACGCACGTAACGGCCGTCCTTGAACACCGTGACCGCGTTACAGATGCGGAACACCTCTTCCATGCGGTGGCTGACATACAGCACCACTTTGCCTTCGTCCCGCAGGCGGGTGATGATCGCCATCAGGCGGTCAATTTCCCGTGCCGAGAGGCTGCTGGTGGGTTCATCGAAGGCAATGACATGGGCGCCACGGGACAAGGCCTTGGCGATTTCCACCAGTTGACGCTGGCCGAGGGACAGGCGACCGACCTTTTCCTGAGGGTCGATTTCGTCGGCCAGGCCTTTGAGCAACGCCAACGCCTGCTGGCGCAGTTGCCCGCGATTGACCAGGCCGAAACGGGCCGGCAAATGCCCCAAGAACAGGTTTTCGGCAACGGTCATTTCCGGCACCAGGTGCAGCTCCTGATGAATCACCGCCACGCCGCTGGCAATGCTGTCGGCGGTGCCTTTGAAGGCCATCGTCTGCTCGCCGATCTGCAGGTCGCCGCTGCTGGGGATGTAGGCACCGCCGAGGATCTTCAGCAACGTGGACTTGCCCGCGCCGTTCTCGCCCATCAAGGCATGGACCTGTCCCGGATGAGCAACGAAACTGATATTGGCCAGCGCCTGCACACCGGGAAAGGATTTACCAATCCCGTTGAACCGCAAGCTACCGCCCATGTTGTGTTGCTGTGTCGCTGTTTGCGCTTGCATAACCACCTCGAACTCACAGAGATCAAGCGACCCCGACACTCGTCAAGCCAGGGCCACTTTTGAATCAACCGACCATCAGTTCCACAGGCCGATCTTCTCCAGCTCTTGCTTGAAGTTCTCCCGAGTGATCAGCGTCACCTCGTCCATGGCGGTGTACTTCGGTGGCTCTTTGCCGGTGGTGATCCACTCGTACATCATCTCGGCAGTCTTGTAGCCTTCGATGTGTGGGCTTGGCAGCATCGAACCGAAGAAACCACTGTCGGCTTTCTTCAACTCGCCAATGGCGTCGGTGCCGTTGATACCGATCCCGATCACATTGGCCGCCTTGAACCCGGCGCTTTCGGTGGCGCGCACGCCGCCCAGCACCGTGTTGTCGTTCATGCCGCCAATGATCAGGTTTTTCGCCCCGCTGGGCAGTTTCACCAGGGCCGAGTTAGTGGCGTCCATGCTGCCCGGCACGTCGAGGGTTTTCAGCGCGGTATAAAGGATGTGATCGTCTGGAAAGCCGGCCTTCTTCAGGGCGTCGACCGAACCGTCGGTGCGCTTCTTGCCCGTATCCAGTTCGTTGTAGGTGTTGATCACGGCATAGGTGTCTTTCCAGTCCCAACCGCGCTTTTTCGCCTCAGCGGCCATCGCGGCTCCCTGCTTCTGGCCCACTTCGAATGCGGCCATGCCCAGGTACGGCACGTCTTCCATGAACTTGCCATCGGAACCGACGAAGCGGTCATCGACAGCAATCACTTTCATGTCGTTGAGTTTGGCCTTGGCCATAATGGCCGGGCCAAGGGCCACGTCCGGTGGGCAAATCACAAAGCCCTTGGCGCCGTTGGCGGCGAGGCTATCGATGGCCGAGAGGGTCTTCTCGCCGTCCGGCACGGCGATCTTGATCACCGTGAAGCCCCTGTCCTTACCGGCTTTTTCGGCAAACGCCCATTCGGTCTGGAACCAGGGTTCCTCGGCCTGCTTGACCAGAAAACCGATCTTCACTTCTTCCGCTGCCAGCAAGGTGCTGCTGAGGCTGACGGCAGTAACCGCCAGGGCGGCACGGCACAGGGAACGGATCCCACGACGATGATTCATAGCTGTCTCCTTGTTTTTTTTATTGAAAGCCAAAACGTCCAGGGCCCTGCTCCAACATCAGTGGAAATGCGCAGGCTGGGCGGTCAAACATGTTGCTGCACAGCATAGGTCCAAATAGTCATATCGTATGATGATTGGATTACAGGCGAAGTTTCCGACTGAAATCCCGGCATATTCAGTCGTGGTACATGACCGAACGTCCACCATCGATGGTGATGCACGAGGCGTTGATGAAAGGTGCTTCATCGCTGGCCAGGAACACCGCCGTCATTGCCACTTCGATCGGTTGGCCGATGCGGCGTGGCGGGTGCAGATCCAGCGCACGCTGGCGTTCGGCATGTGGATCGGCGAAGCCGTTCCAGTAGTCGATATTCAGTTGGGTTTCGATGTAACCCGGCGCAATGGCATTCACGCGCACGCCTTTGGGCGCGTATTCGATACCCAATGCGCGGGTCAGGCCGAGCAGTCCGTGCTTGGCCACCGGGTAAGGGAAACAACCGGGAATGATGTGGGATGAATGGGTCGAGGCGATATTGATGATGCTGCCCCCGCCCTGCTCAAGCATCTGCGGCAACACAGCCTTGCAGCCGTACCAGGCGCCATCCAGGTCGATAGCGAAGCAGCGGCGCCAGTCCTCTTCGGTCATTTCCAGCGGGTCACGGAATACGTTCACGCCCGCGCAGTTCACCAGGACGTCGATGCGACCGTGCAGCTCGACGGCGCGACGGGCCATGGCATGCAGGTCCTGCTGGTTCGACACATCGGCTTTGAGTGCCTGCACATCCGCCCCGCGTTCACGCCAGAGGGCAGCGACGTTCTCAACCTTGTCGGCCTGGATATCACTGATGACCAAACGAGCCTGCTGCGAGGCGAACGCGGCGACGATCGCCTCGCCAATGCCTTGGGCGGCACCGGTCAGCAGCACCACTTTGTTTTTCAGGCGTTCGCCTTTCGCAGGTTCAGGCATCGGTGACAAGGACAGGGTCTGGGCCATGATTCAAGACTCCTGCCAGTCAGCACGACGAAAACCGGACATCCAGAGAGGGCCGGGCGAAAGGCTTTTGGAATCGCGTACGCCGTCGGGCGGTACGGAGGAAGATCGTGGCATCACTTCACCTGTCTTGTTTTTTTAGTGTGAGTGCGTATCGCTGATGGGACCGACTATAAACCCGCTCGCCAAATAATCTCAATATATATATTTACATCCCACATTTTGGGATTCATCCTGCAAACCGCGTACAAGCCACACCCGGTACATCGACCCGCATCGACAACACCGCGCCGTCGAGTGGATGGTTAAGCGGGCTCGCCGCACTGGTGATGTACAAAGTCTTAAGGTCTTCACCGCCGAACACGCAGCTGGTGGGACGACTGACCGGCAGCTCGATTACCCGATCGACATGCCCGTCCGGGTCCAGCCGCAGCAGGCAACTGCCGTCCCAGCGAGCATTCCAGACGAAACCGCTGGCATCCATTGCCGAGCCATCGGGTCCGCCGCGCGGGTGAGGGCCAAACCAGACCTCGGCGGGGGCCAGACTGCCGTCGGGATAAATGAAGTGACGGTAAAGCGTGCCGTCGAGACTTTCTCCGAAGTACACCGTCGTGCCATCGGGGCTCCACAACAACGTATTGGGAATGCCCCGTTCACGCAGCAGAGGCTTTACCCGGCCATCGGCACCAATACGAAACAGGCCGCCGGATCGCCGTTCAATGGGCAGGTCTTCGCCGTTTTCGCCGATGTTGTTCTGCATGGTGCCGAGCCAGAGTTGACCCAGGGCATCGCAACGGGCCTCGTTGGCACGATTGCCAGGCTGGGGATCGGCCATGCACAGCAACTTCAGGCGCGGTTCCAGACCCGACGACTCCAGGTCCAGCCGATAGACACCGCTGCTCAGGGTCACCAAGGCGTCGCCGCTGTGTGTCGGAATGAAAGCGGATACATGTTCGGGCATCTGCCAGATTTGCACATTGGCGCCGATCAGTCGCAGCGCCTGCTTACCGGCGATGTCGACCCAATACAAGGCCTGGGTCGGCTCATCCCAGAAGGGGCCCTCGCCCAATGTCGCCCGGTGTTCCGTCACAGCCGTCCACATTATTGAAAACTCCTGTCTGCTGCTTGACCGGCGATCTCTGTCCGCCCGGCCATGACGTTAGGGTAAAAGCGCTTGATCGCCAGGTCAGCGTTATCGATCAAGGTCATGCAGGCCCAGACGCCCCGCGCCGCATCACGGGCAGCGATGGCTTCGGCAATATCCTTGTGAATCGGCAAGGTGCGGCGCAGTTCATCCGGGTCGGCGGCGGACACCTCGAACGACACCGCCAGCAGCGCGCCCAAGGCCGGGACCATTTGTTCGATGAATTGGTTATGGCTGGCGGCGAGGATGCATTCATGGAAGAACTGGTCGGCGCGGTTGTAATCGGCGCCGCTGTCCACCGCACGCTCCAGGGCATGGTAGGCCAGACGGATCGCCTGCACCTGGTCGGCGGTTGCTCGCTCACAGGCCCAGCGCACCGCCATCGGTTCAATGGTGCGCCGCAGATCCAGCAGGTCGTCGACAAAATTTTCCGGCAGCCCGCTGCGCGACAGCCAACCAACCACCTGCGGGTCAAACAGGTTCCAGCGGCGCACCGGCAACACCCGCGTACCGACTTTCGGTCCGACTTCCAGCATGCCTTTGGCCACCAGGGTCTTGATCGCTTCGCGGATCACCGTGCGACTGACGCCCAGTTGCTCGCCGAGGTCCGCTTCAACCTTGATGGTCTGCCCAGGCTTGACCTGACCGGCAGCTATCCAGCCTCCCAGCCAATCGACGGTCGATGCGTGAAAACTGCTGGACATGAACACCCCATGGACCACGTTCTATAGAGGCCCAAACTAATCATCATATGATTGGGTGTCAATTTGAATTTTACGGCTTCACCCGGGTGGGAGCGAGCCTGCTCGCGATAGCGGTGGATCAGTTAAGACAAGTTGGTCATGCTGCCGTCATCGCGAGCAGGCTCGCTCCCACAGGGATCAGGGTTCCAGGCCGATCGGGAAAAATACCCCGCCACTCCACACCCCCAGCCAGCGCTGACCGTCGATCTCGCGACTGACCGCCAGCTCCACCAGTTGGTAGAACACATTGCGATGGATCAGCGCTTCGAGGTTACTGCGTACGTGCACGTAGGGCGCGGGCTCCTGCGTCTGCGGATCGATCACCACCCGCATCGGATGTTCGCCGCCGGCCTCAGTGGTTTCCTCGACGTTGGTGGTGAAGCGCAGTCGCTGCTGCTCACCCTGCCCTTCAACCTCCAGGGTCACCGCCACAAACGGTGCATCGTCGACTTTGATGCCAACTTTTTCCACAGGAGTGATCAGGAAGTAATCATCGCCGTCGCGACGGATGATGGTGGAGAACAGCTTGACCATTGGTTTGCGCCCGATTGGCGTGCCCAGGTAGTACCAGGTGCCATCCCGGGCGATGCGCATGTCGATATCGCCGCAGAAGTCAGGATTCCACAGGTGGACTGGCGGCAAACCTTTGGTCTTGGGGATCTGCCCCAGCAAGTCATTGGCTTTTTGCGGTCCGCTCATGGTGACTCCTTGAATGTTACTGGTCGCTCACTCCCAACAGGCTGCGGGCATACTGGCGCAAAGGGGCAGCGATCAGGTCTTCTGGCTGTTTGTCGTGCAACGTCAGTAAACCGCCACGACTCTTGATGCGTGCAGTATCAATCAAATACTGGGTGCTGGTCTCGATCAACATGATTTGAATGACGCTGGTGTCGACACCCAAGCGGTCCACAGCCTCTTCATCCAGCCATTCATCGGTGTTGCCGATGCGGTTGTCGGCCTTGGCGAACCGCGTATACAGCAAGTAATGAGCACCGGCGGCACGGGCTTCGCCCATGGCCTGGTCCAGGCCCTCCGGAACGCGGGCGCGACGCACCATGGGGAAATACTCGATGAAACCGTTGAAGGCCTCTTCGGCGACAACATTGGGCCGCGGGTAGGCACTGCCGGGAGGCGCAAACGCGCCCTGGGCAATGTAGATGAACGAATCCGGCTGGATGCGCAGGTTATTCACACGACGGCTGTCGCTGTGGTCCAGCAAACCGGCGTCGCTCATGTGATAGCGGACGCCCTCCCCCATGTCGCTGACATTCATGCAGCCACCAAGCGCCAAAACGGCCAGCAGCAAAACCAGGCTACGCATCCTACCCTCCAAAAACCGGTGACGGAAAACCGGCGAATGGCCATTGGATGCAGCTTTTGCGCCAGCTCATCGAAATGGGGGTGTCAGACACATCCAAGTGAATGGGAAATTGCTATCGCGGGCAAGCCTTGCTCCCACAGGTACGGTGTTCACCTTGTGGGAGCAAGGCTTGCCCGAGCTAGCATTCGTCAACCGCCGATGATTTTCATGATGGTCGCGCCGCCGGAGAAGGCCACTTCCTGCTTGTCCCCCAACGCCTTGACCAGCAAGCGCTGCAGAGCCGGCAAGGCCTGATGACGGGGCTTGTCCAGAAGATCGCCGACAAAATGCCGGTTGCTCGACGAGAGACAGCCATGCAACCAGCCGGTGGAGGACAGCCTCAAACGCGAACAGGTGCGGCAGAACGGCACGCTTTCGTTGGCAATCACGCCGAAGTGCCCCTGCCCGGGAATTTCATAGCGCACGGCGGTGGCATCCACCGGAGCGTCGGCTTGCAGGTACTCGTACTGGTCGCCGATCAGGCTCAGCAACTGCTGAAGGCTGACGAATTGCTGCAGGAACGCGTTGGAGTCGCTGGCCAGGTGCCCCATGCGCATCAGCTCAATGAAGCGCAGCTCATAGCCGCGCTCCAGGCAGTACTCGAGCAATGGCATCACCTGATCCAGGTTCTGCCCGCGCAACGGCACCATGTTGACCTTGATCTTCATTCCCGCCGTACGGGCCTGTTCCATCCCGTCGAGTACGCTTGCCAGATCGCCACCGCGGGCGATGCTGCGAAACGCCACAGGGTCCAGGGTATCGAGGGAAACGTTGATGCGGCGGATGCCGGCATCTACCAGCAAAGGCAGCTTTTTGGCCAGTAACTGACCATTGGTGGTCAGGCTGATGTCCTCCAGGCCCATCTGCCCCACCGCCATCATGAAGCTCTCAAGCTTGGGGCTGACCAGCGGCTCGCCGCCGGTGATGCGCAGCCGCTCGATACCGGCCGCTTCGATCAGGTAGGCCACACCGCGCGCCATGGCCTCGGCCGACAGTTCATCCTGCGCAGCCACTAGCCGCTTGCCGTTGGGCACGCAGTAGGTACAGGCGTAATTGCAGGCTGAAGTCAGGCTGATTCGCAAATTGCGAAAACGCCTGCCTTGACGGTCAACGATCATGGATCACTCCGGCGAAAGAAGAATCGGACTTACGAAACTTGACCCAGAACTCAAGTTTTCGCAAGGCCCAAGCCTGAGTATATTCCTGGGACACTGCGCCATGTAAGCGGACATGGCGCAATCAGGCAGCTGAATGACTTAGCTGCTCGGAACGTCGGTGTCACGCTTGCGCTTGTTGCCCATGCGAACGCCTATGTCCATCAGGAACTGGAAGAAACCTTCCTGGTCTTCCAGCACGTTGCTCCAGAACGGCGAGTGATACAGCGCCACCGCGCCGTGCACTAACGCCCAGGCGGCGCAGTAGTGGAAATAGGGCGGCACGTCTTCGAGCTTGCCTTCACTGATCCGGCCTTTGATCAGCAGGGTCAGGCGTTCGAAGTTCGAGGCGCGGATCTTGTGCAGTTCCTCGACCATCTCCGGCACCTGGTTGCCCTTGACCACCTTCTCTTCCAGGCGGTCGAACAAGCGATAACGCTGCGGATCGCGCATGCGGAATTCGAAGTAGGCCCGGGACAGGGCCTCCTTGTCCTTGTCCACATCGGCCGAATGCAGCAGCTCATTCAAATCGCGCTCGTAATCAAGCATCAGGCGCAGGTAGATCTCCGCCTTGGATTTGAAATGTTTATAAATCGTGCCTTTGCCGATACCCACGGCATCCGCAATCATCTCGACGGTGACGCTGTCTTCACCCTGGTCGAGGAACAACTTGAGCGCGGTGTCGAGAATTTCCTGCTCGCGGCGACGAAACTCACGGACCTTACGGGGTTCTTTGTGCATAAGAAAAAGGTCTGAAGGGTCAAAATTCGAAGCCGAGTATTATGCCTAACTTACGCAAAAATGCACGGATCATCCGTTCCCAACCACAGTTCTTCACAAAACCGTGCAGCTGCAGCTTCCTGTCGTTCGCTTCGCCGCACCGTAACGACTGGCTTTGACGGCAGTGAGAACTTATCCGAAGCGAGCGTATTCCAAATTTGTTTAAAAACCAGCCCGGCCAAACTGGACGCGTCAGCATACTGATCAATACTTGAACTGTCGGCGCGACATCTCCCCCAAGTGACGCGCCGGTAAAGGTACCAACGGACCGTGTGCCTTTGTTTTACTCCTAATGGTCTTAACCCGGATTCACCCCCCAGAACCCGGGTTTTTTTTGCCTGAAATTCAGGCTTGCGCCGAGCGGACATGGGCCAGCGGAAACAGCCGCTTGAAGTTCTCCGTAGTCTGTTCGGCAAGCCGCTCGTAGGACTCGCCCCGCAACATCGCCAGGAATTCCGCCACTTCCCTCACATATTGCGGAAGGTTCGGCTTACCCCGATACGGAATCGGGGCAAGGTACGGGGAGTCGGTTTCCACCAACAGACGATCGACCGGCACTTTGCTGGCCACGTCCCGCAGAGCGTCGGCATTGCGAAACGTGACAATGCCGGACAAGGAAATGTAATAGCCCATGTCCAGCGCGGCTTTGGCCATGTCCCAGTCTTCGGTGAAGCAATGCAGCACACCCGCCTGGGGCAGCGCGGCCTCACGCAACAAGGCCAGGGTGTCGGCCCGGGCGCCGCGGGTGTGGATGATCACCGGTTTGCCGGTCTGTTGCGCAGCCTCCAGATGCAGCCGGAACGAAGCCTGCTGAACCTCGGCGGCTTGCGGTTCGTAGTGATAGTCCAGGCCGGTTTCGCCAATGGCGACCACCCGCGGATGGTCGAGCTCGCGCAACAGCCAATCCAGGGCAGGCGTAGCATCGGGCTGGACATCCAGAGGATGGATGCCGACTGAACAATCGACATCTGCATAGCGTTCGGCCAGGGCTTTGACGTCGGCGGCATTGTCGGCGCTGACGCCGATGCACAGGAAGTGACCGACGCCGCGCTGGCGGGCGGCATCCAGTGCAGCATCCAGCGAGCCGTCGTGGGCCGCGAGGTCGAGCCGATCAAGGTGACAATGGGAATCTACAAGCATAAAGGGTCGGGCTACATCGTATGGGTGGGACGGTCGGACTTCAGGGTTCCGGCCAGGTGGGTTTCGATCTGATTACGGGCTGAGTGGTCGCCGTCGTTGAACTGCACACCGACACCGGCAGCCCGGTTACCCTGGGCGCCTTTGGGCGTCATCCAGATCACCTTGCCGGCGACCGGGATCTTCTCCGCTTCGTCCATCAGGCTCAAGAGCATGAACACCTCATCGCCCAAGCGATAATTCTTGTTGGTGGGAATGAACAGGCCGCCGTTCTTGATGAAAGGCATGTAGGCGGCGTAGAGCACCGACTTATCCTTGATGGTCAAGGACAGGATGCCATTGCGTGGACCGGGACTGACAGGTTCGTTCATGCTGATCTCCGCTGCGATTGAGCTGAGTTTAGGCAGTGTCTGTCAGTTTCGACCAGGCAAACTCGCCCATTGCACCAACAGCGCCTCGAGCAACAGCACCCGATTGAGGTTCGCCTTGCTCAGCACCTTCTGACGTTGGGCAAGAATCCAGTCCTGAATGTTCAAGATTTTATCCTGGCTGCTTTTTTGCGCCAGGTACTGAATCACCTTGCGCATGTCCGCCAGTCCCAGGCCGGTTTCGTCCTCGGTGAGCTGATAGCGCAGGATCAGGCTCGACCAGTCACAGAACCAGTCGAACAGCAAAAGCAGCGGGATGGCGTTCCAGCCTTCAGCCAGTTGCGTGGGAGACTGTTGCTGCTTGAGCAGCTTTTTCACGCCATCCACCACCAGCGCCCGTTGTTCACGCACACCCTGGGTCTGGAGGCTGACGGCCGCCAACGGCGAGCCGGCGGCAAGGGTCAACAACTCGACGCGTTCTTCGTCGCTGCTGTCAGGCAAGGCCTCGGCCAACCACTTCAAGCTCATCGCTTCACTGGGCAACGGACAGGCCTGCTGTACGCAACGGCTTTTGATGGTTGCCAGCAGGCGGCTCGGCTGGTGACTGACCAGCAATAGCACGGTATCGCCGGAAGGTTCTTCAAGGCTCTTGAGCAAGGCGTTGGCGGCATTGATGTTCATCGACTCCACCGGCTCGATCAGCACCACCTTGCGCCCGCCCATCTGCGAGGTCTGGACCACGAAGCTGACCAGATCCCGGACCTGGTCGACCTTTATCGCCTTGTCCGCCTCCTCCGGCTCCAACACATAGTTGTCCGGATGACTGCCAGCCTTGAGCAACAGACAGGACTTGCACTCACCGCACGCGTTCGAGACACCCGGACGCTGGCAAAGCAGGCTGGCCATCAGACGCTCGGCCAACGCCCGCTTACCGATACCGACGGGGCCGTGCAGCAGATAGGCATGGGCATGCTGCGCCCTTCCGGCCAGTTGCTGCCAGAGTCCGTCCTGCCAGGGATAGGCTTCAGCCACGGGCACGCTCCAACAAACGCGGCAACAAACCGTCCAGCGCCTGCTGGACTTGCGCCAACGGCTGAGCGGCATCAATCAACAGATAACGCGCCGGATCGGCCTTGGCTCGACTCAAAAAGGCATTGCGCACCGCGTTGAAGAACGCCTGGCCTTCCAGTTCGAAACGATCCAGCCGGCCCCGGGCGCTGGCGCGGGCCAGGCCGATTTCCACTGGTAGATCGAACACCAGGGTCAGGTCCGGCCGCAGGTCACCCTGAACGAAGCTTTCCAGCACGGCGATGCGCTCCAGGGACAAGCCCCTTCCACCCCCCTGATAGGCATAGGTCGAATCGGTAAAACGATCGCAGAGCACCACAGCGCCACGGGCCAGCGCCGGGCGAATCACTTCGGCCAAGTGCTGCGCCCGAGCGGCGAACACCAGCAAGAGCTCGGTGTCAGGGTTCATGACTTCTTCGATCGGTGCCAGCAGCACCTCGCGAATCCGCTCGGCCAGCGGCGTACCTCCGGGCTCGCGGGTCAACACCACCTCGATGCCAGCGGCTCGCAGGCGTTCGGCCAGGTATTCGCGGTTGGTGCTCTTGCCGGCGCCTTCAGGGCCTTCCAGCGTTATAAACAAGCCAGTCACGGGCGATCCTTAAACAAAGTCATTGCGAGCGCGGCGGCTCGCTGGTGTTCGGTTCGTCGACAGGCTCCTCGTCCGGCACAGTAGGGGCCGGACTGGAGCGATAATCGGCTCGGCGCTTGAGCTGATATTCGCGCACGGCGTTATTGTGTGCATCCAGGTCATCGGAGAACACGTGGCTACCATCACCACGGGCGACGAAGTAAAGGCTATTACCGGCAACTGGGTTCAACGCGGCGTGAATCGCCTCGCGCCCCACCATCGCAATCGGTGTCGGCGGCAGGCCAGGAATCAGATAGGTGTTGTAGGGGTTTTCTTCCCTCAAGTGAGCACGGGTGAGTTTGCCGTTGTAGCGCTCGCCCAGCCCGTAGATCACGGTCGGGTCGGTTTGCAACAACATGCCCAGGCGCATACGGCGCACGAACACACCGGCGATCTGCCCACGCTCCTCAGGCACCCCGGTTTCCTTTTCCACCAGGGACGCCATGATCAGCGCCTGATAGGGCTGGGAGTAAGGTAAATCGGCGGCGCGTTGCGCCCACTCTTTAGCTAGCACGTCTTCGAGCCGGTCGTAGGCAATTTTCAGCAGGTCAGCGTCCGATGTGCCACGCACGAAGCGATAGGTGTCCGGGAAGAACCGTCCCTCGGGGAATATCCCGGAATGCCCCAGGCGGTCCATCACCTCGCTGTCGCTCAAACCGGCGAGGGTCTGCTGGAGTTTTTCATCCTTGGCCAACGCCGCGCGAACCTGACGAAAATTCCACCCCTCCACCAGTGTGACGCTGTACTGCACCACCTCCCCGCGCTTCCAGACCTCGATCAGGCTTTCCATCGTCATGCCCGGCACCATCCGGTATTCACCGGAATGCAACGGTTGACCGGCAAGATTGAAGCGCCAATAGACACGCAACCAGAACGCGTCCTTGATCAGGCCGTCCGCTTCGAGGCGCTTGAGGGTTCCGGTGGGGGTGGTCCCGTTGGGGACGTCCAGCAGTTCTTCCTGGGTGATGTTCAGCGGTTGTTGCAACGCCGAATGAATTTTCCAGGCGCAAGTGCCCAACAGCAGCACCGCCAGAACCAGTCCGGTTTCCAGCAGAAGCAAGAATTTACGTCTCACGAATCAAACATCCAATAGCGTGCGGGCAAGGGTCTGCAGTTTACGGGTGAGCGGCCCGGTCGACCAGCGCGCCGAACCGCATGCACGGACCGGCCATACGCCATAAACGCTGTTACAGACGAAGACTTCGTCGGCCAGGTGCAGCTGTTCGAGGCGGATGTCGGTGATGTGCGTGACGATGCCTTGAGACTCGGCTTGATACAATAATTCGGCCCGCATCACGCCGGCCACGCCACAACGGCTCAAGTCCGCCGTGACCAATTCACCCTCGCGTACCAGAAAGAGGTTGCTGAAGACGCCTTCGATCACTCGCCCGGACGTGTCCAGCATCAAGCCTTCGGCGTGCTCGGCATCGCGCCATTCGGCGCGGGCCATCACTTGCTCAAGACGATTGAGGTGCTTGAGACCGGCCAGCAAGGGTTGCTCGGACAAACGGGTGGCACAAGGAAACAGGCGCACGCCCTGCTCGGCATGCATTGGAGGATAGGCGGCCGGCGGACTGCCCTGCAGGATGCGCCGGGACGGCGCCGAGGGATCAGCGCCATAACCACGAAGAGCATCACCGCGGGTCACGATCAACTTAAGTACGCCGTCACCCAGGCATTGCGCGTAGGCGCGCAACTCAGCCTCCAACACCCCCATGTCAACCTGGAGCATCAACCGCTGACAACCTAGCGCCAGACGCTGCAGATGACGCTGAGGCAACACCGGTTTGCCTGAGCGCACAGCGATGGTTTCGAACAGCCCGTCGCCGTAAGCCAGGCCGCGGTCCTTGAGCGACAGAACGTCGGCAGGCTGACCGTCGACCCAGCTTTCCATCAACCAGCGAACCGGCGGAACACCAGAGAGCCGTTGGTACCGCCAAAGCCGAAGGAGTTGGACAGCACCACATCGATGTCCATGCCACGCGCCGTATGGGGCACGAAGTCCAGATCGCAGCCTTCGTCCGGCTCGTCAAGGTTGATGGTCGGTGGCGCGACCTGGCTGTTGATCGCCAGTACGCTGAAGATCGCTTCCACCGCGCCCGCGGCACCCAGCAGGTGGCCGGTCATGGACTTGGTCGAGCTGACCGCCAGTTTGTAGGCGTGCTCGCCGAACACGGTCTTGATGGCCTGGGCCTCGGCAAGATCGCCCGCCGGGGTCGAAGTGCCATGGGCATTGATGTACTGCACCTGCTCGGCGTTGACCTTCGCGTCACGCAATGCGTTGGTGATGCAGCGGGCAGCACCGGCACCATCGGCGGGTGGCGAAGTCATGTGGTAGGCATCGCCACTGGTGCCAAAGCCAATCAGCTCGGCATAAATGGTCGCGCCGCGCGCCTTGGCATGTTCCAGCTCTTCGAGTACCAGCGCACCGGAACCGTCGGACAATACGAAGCCGTCTCGGCCCTTATCCCACGGCCGACTGGCGCGGCTCGGTTCGTCGTTGCGGGTCGACAGCGCACGGGATGCGCCGAAGCCACCCATGCCCAGCCCGCAGGCCGCCATCTCGGCGCCGCCGGCAATCATCACGTCGGCCTCGTCGTACATGATGTTGCGCGCGGCCATGCCAATGCAGTGGGTGCCCGTGGTACACGCCGTAGCAATAGCGTAATTAGGCCCCTGCACACCCAGGTGGATGGACAGGAAACCGGAAATCATATTGATGATCGAGCCCGGCACAAAGAACGGAGAAATCCGTCGCGGCCCCGACTCGTGCAGCGTTCGGCTGGTTTCTTCGATATTGGTCAAGCCGCCAATACCCGACCCCATGGCCACGCCGATACGTTCACGGTTGGCATCGGTGACTTCAAGACCGGCATTACGTACAGCCTGGAATCCGGCCGCCAAGCCGTATTGAATGAACAGGTCGAGCTTGCGGGCCTCCTTGACCGACAGGTACTCCTCGACATTGAAACCCTTTACCGAGCCGCCAAAACGGGTGGAATAGGCAGAAAGGTCGGTGTGTTCGATCAGACCAATGCCACTACGGCCAGCCAGAATGCCCTGCCAACTGCTCGGCACATCCGTGCCCAGTGGCGACAACATACCCATACCGGTGACTACGACGCGTCTACGCGACACAGCACTCTCCTTTATTCTAATGACGACTTTGCATCAGGCCTAAAGAAAAAACCGCACGCCGTGATGGCAGTGCGGTTTTTCCATGACAGCTAGCGACGACTAAAAATAATTAAGCCTGATGCTTATTGATGTAGTCGATAGCCAGCTGAACAGTAGTGATTTTTTCAGCTTCTTCGTCAGGGATTTCGGTCTCGAATTCCTCTTCCAGAGCCATCACCAGCTCAACGGTGTCAAGGGAGTCGGCACCCAGGTCTTCAACGAAGGCAGCTTCGTTCTTCACTTCGTCTTCTTTGACGCCCAGTTGCTCGGCAACGATTTTCTTGACGCGCTCTTCGATGGTGCTCATACCTTGTTTTCACTCCTAATGGACAAATTCAGGCAGCTGGCCGGTGGGTAAGTGTATAGAAAGACTTTTCGGTTTTTCAACCGAAAGCTTCACTCCTCAAACCCAGCAGCCCGCCGCCTATAAATAGATTGCAGCTTTATAACGGATTTTAGACAGCTCGTATGACATTTTTTTGAAGCAATCCGTCACATTTAACTCATGTACATCCCGCCGTTTACCGGGATTGTAGCCCCAGTCACGTATGCCGCACCATCCGACGCAAGAAAAGCGACCACGGACGCGATTTCTTGAGCTTGCCCCAGACGACCCAGCGGAATTTGTGTCAACAAGGCTTCACGCTGCGCTTGCGGCAGCTCACGGGTCATGTCGGTATCGATGAAACCCGGGGCTACCGAGTTTACCGTAATCGAACGCGAACCCACTTCCCGCGCCAGGGCACGGCTGAAACCTTCCAGACCGGCTTTGGCCGCAGCATAGTTTACTTGGCCTGCGTTGCCCATGGCACCCACAACCGAACCGATACTGATAATTCGACCCCAACGAGCCTTGGTCATGCCACGCAGAACGCCCTTGGACAGCCGGTACAGACTGTTCAGGTTGGTATCGATCACGTCGAACCACTCGTCATCTTTCATGCGCATCATCAGGTTATCGCGGGTGATACCGGCATTATTGACCAGGATCGCCGGCGCACCGAACTGTTCCTGAATGCTCGCCAGCACCGCCGCAACGGACTCATCGCTGGTGACGTTCAGTTCAAGACCGGTACCTTGAATATCGTTTTCCTTCAGGGTCGCAGCGATGCGCTCGGCGCCCGAAGCGGAAGTCGCGGTGCCAACAACGATGGCGCCTTGACGACCCAGTTCCAGTGCAATGGCCTGGCCGATGCCACGGCTTGCACCGGTCACCAGTGCAACTTTACCTTGCAGACTCATGCAAGCTTCTCCTGTTCAGGCTTGCGCTGCGCGGGCGGCAGCGAAAGCATCTGGGGTATTGAGATTGGAAGTCGATACGCCTTCGGCGCAGCGTTTGTTCAGACCGGCCAGCACCTTGCCAGGACCGCATTCAACCAGCTCAGTCGCGCCCCTGGCGGCCAGGGTCTGCACCGATTCGACCCAGCGAACCGGCTTGTAGAGTTGCTCCAGCAGATCGCGCTTGAGGGTCTCAAGATCCGCAGCCACATCGGCGCTGACGTTCTGTACCACTGGAATCTGTGGCGCTTGCCAGTCAATGGCAGCGATGGATTCGGCAAAACGCTCAGCGGCCGGACGCATCAGTTCGCAGTGCGACGGCACGCTGACGGGCAACGGCATGGCACGCTTGGCACCACGGCTCTTGCACCCTTCGATGGCGCGTTCCACAGCAGCCTTGGCACCGGCAATCACCACCTGGCCCGGTGAATTGAAGTTCACAGCGCTGACCACTTCGCCTTGCGCGGCTTCGGCGCAGGCTGCCAGCACGTCGGCATCTTCCAGGCCGAGAATCGCGGCCATGCCGCCCTGCCCGGCCGGAACGGCCTCCTGCATCAACTGGCCACGACGCTCGACGAGCTTCACCGCATCACCCAGGCTCAGACTGCCAGCAGCCACCAGAGCACTGTATTCGCCCAGACTGTGTCCGGCAACGAATGCCGGACGCGCACCGCCCTCAGCCAGCCAGAGGCGCCAGAGTGCGATCGAGGCGGTCAGAATGGCCGGCTGGGTTTTGTCGGTTTGATTGAGTTGCTCTTCCGGCCCTTGCTGGGTCAGTGCCCACAGGTCATAGCCCAGAGCATCGGAAGCTTCTTTGAATGTTTCGAGGATCAACGGGTATTGCGCGCCCAGCTCGGAAAGCATGCCGAGGGACTGCGAACCCTGCCCAGGAAAGACGAATGCGAGAGAAGCAGACATGAAAACAAAGCCCCTAATGATCTTGTCGTCAAAAATTGACGCCCCAGGGGGCGCTAGGAAACTGACAGTTGGATGGCGGCTTGAACCGACCGGTCACATTTAAGCATTGTCAGACGAAAACGCCTAAGTTAACAAATCTTCGAGGCGCCCATGAAGACGCTCCGGCAGGTTTTCCTGGATTTCGATCAGCGCGCGATTGATCGCACTTTGAAACCCCTGCACGCCCGCCGAACCATGACTCTTGATCACAATGCCCTGCAGCCCGAGAAAACTTGCACCGTTATGCCGCGCCGGCGCCAGATCCGCCTGCAGCCGACGCATCAACGGCAACGCCAGGGCGCCGACCATCCGCGAGGCCAGGTTCTGCCTGAACAGCTTCTCGATACGCGTGCCGATCATGGTCGCCAGGCCTTCGCTGGACTTGAGCAAAATATTGCCGACAAAACCGTCACACACCACCACGTCCGCCTCACCCCGGTACAACCCATCGCCCTCAACGAATCCGATGTAATTGATGCCCCGCGCAGCCTGCAACAACGTGGCTGCCAGCTTGACTTGCTGGTTACCCTTGATGTCTTCGGTACCGATGTTCAGCAGCGCGACACGAGGACGCACGACACCCAGGGTTTCAGCCGCTACCGAGCCCATTACTGCAAATTGCAGTAGATGCTCGGCACTGCAATCGACGTTGGCGCCCAGATCAAGGAGCTGGCAAAAACCACGCTGGGTGGGGATGGCCGCGACCATCGCCGGCCGGTCGATGCCCGGCAAGGTCTTGAGCACGTAACGCGACAGCGCCATCAGTGCACCGGTATTGCCTGCACTGACACACGCCTGGACCTTGCCATCGCGCAGCAGCTCAAGAGCTACACGCATCGAGGCGTCAGGCTTGCCACGCAGGACCTGGGCGGGTTTTTCGTCCATGGTGATGATTTCGGACGCAGGTGCGATCGTCAGGCGCGAACGATCCACAGCCGATTGGCCGTTGAGCATTTCTTCTAGAAGGGAGGGTTGACCGACGAGGGTCAGGTGCAGCGAGGGCGTCGCATTCAGACAAGCAAGGCTGGCCTGAACAATGCTGCGGGGACCGAAGTCCCCGCCCATTGCGTCAATCGCGATGACTTGAGCGGACAAGGATTACTCGTCAGCGCCCTTGTCGATCACTTTACGACCACGGTATACGCCTTCTGGCGATACGTGGTGACGCAGGTGAACTTCACCGGTGGTTTTTTCTACAGACAGGGTGCTAGCCTCGAGAGCGTCGTGCGAACGGCGCATGTCACGGGCAGAGCGGGATTTTTTGTTCTGCTGAACAGCCATAATTGATTAACTCCTAAACGTTTGGGTCACGCTTTAACTGCGCCAATACACTGAACGGGTTGGACCGCGTTACCTCGTCCTCGCTCGGTTCGGGCTCATCTGCTCCCGCCGGCTGCTGGCATTCTTCCGGATGATGAGCAGGCACAATGGGCAAGGCGAGCAGAAGCTCCTCCTCGATCAGTGACTGCAGATCCAATGGATCTTCGCCCAGTTCCAGCACGTCATAACCTTTCGGTAACGACTGGGTATTCGCACCCTCCTTCACCACGGCGTAACTGCATTCGCTGTGGATCGGCAGGGTGACCAGCTCAAGACAACGCTGGCAAACCATTTTGACTTCAGTGTCGATAAAGCTGTGGATTACCACAGATTTACGTTCATCTCGTTCAAAAACGAATTTGGCCTGGACCGTACCGACATCGTCGGAAAGCGGGTCGCAGAGTCTCTTCAAATCGGCCAGCAGCAGCTCACCTTGAAGGGTGGTGCCACGGTCAGCCAATTTGCGCGGGTCAACGTGAGGTGGAATCGGGTCATTCAACATAGGCGCAGCATTATAGGGATGCACCCGGCCATGTCAAAGGAAATTCAGCCCTGTCCGTCACTTGCGCGCCTCGCTAGAATTCGCCCCTGCCTTTTGGAGATGCCCATGCTGCCTTTATTACTCGCCTCAAGCTCAGTGTATCGCCGGCAATTGCTTGCCCGTCTGGGGCTACCGTTCGTCTGCAGCTCACCGGACATCGACGAAAGCCGTCGGCCTGACGAGCCGGCACTCGACCTGGTAAAACGCCTGGCCCGAGAAAAAGCCTTGGCCCTGGCAGACAGCCATCCGGGACACCTGATCATCGGCTCGGACCAGGTGGCTGTGCTCGGCGAGCAAATCCTGGGCAAGCCCCATACGTTCGAGAACGCTCGCGAACAACTGCTGGCTGCCAGCGGCACCCGGGTCAGCTTTCTGACCGGCCTGGCGGTACTTAACAGCCAGACCGGCGCCTGCCAGGTCGATTGTGTTCCGTTTACCGTTCACATGCGCACGCTGGACCCGGCGCGCGTCGAACGCTACCTACTGGCCGAACAACCTTATGACTGCGCGGGCAGCTTCAAGGCCGAAGGACTTGGCGTGAGCCTGTTCCAGAGCACGGAAGGACCGGACGCCACCAGCCTGGTTGGCCTGCCACTGATTCGCCTTGTGGATATGTTGCTGGCCGAGGGCGTGCAAATCCCCTGAAGCCCGGACCTGCACACACCTGTGGCGAGGGAGCTTGCCCTCTCGCCACAGGGGATCGGTGCGATCTTTCAGGGCAATCAGCGCAACGTCGGCCCCTGGAACCCCATCCACATCGCCAAATGCTCGGCAATGCTCGCCCCCAGCTTCTTCGAGAAGCGATCAAACGGCGATTCTTCGATGGTGAAGTCCACCAACTCCTTCTCACCAATCACGTCCCGCGCCACCGAACTGGCGCTACCCAAGCCATCGATCAAGCCCAGCGGCAAGGCCTGCTCCCCAGACCAGACCAAGCCGGAGAACAGCTCGGGATGCTCCTTGTCTTTGAGCCGCTCACCCCGCCCCTTCTTGACGCTGGCAATGAACTGCTTGTGGGTCGTGTCGAGCACGCCCTGCCAAAACACTGTTTCTTCAGGCTTTTGTGGCTGGAACGGATCAAGGAACGACTTGTGCTCCCCAGAGGTGTACACCCGACGCTCCACGCCAAGCTTTTCCATCGTCCCGACAAAACCGTAGCCGGCCGCCGTCACACCAATGGAGCCCACCAGGCTCGCCTTGTCGGCATAGATCTGATCGGCCGCGCTGGCAATGTAGTACGCACCGGAAGCCCCCAGATCGGAAATGACCGCGTAGACCTTGGTGTTCGGGTGCAGCCCGCGCAACCGGACGATCTCGTCATAGACATAACCCGACTGCACCGGGCTGCCACCCGGACTGTTGATGCGCAATATCACACCCTTGACCTTGGGATCCTCGAAGGCAGCCCGCAGGCTACCGACGATATTGTCCGCACTGGCTGGCTCCTTATGGGCAATCATGCCTTCGATGTCGATCAACGCCGTGTACCCGGAGCCCCGCACGGCACTTTTTTCCATGTCAAACAGGGGCGTGAACAGCAATAGCGCGACAAAGAGATAAACAAACGTCAGCAGCTTGAAGAAAATGCCCCAGCGACGGGAACGACGTTGCTCCTGCACACCGGCCAGCAAGGTCTTCTCCAACAGCTTCCAGCTTTTGTCGTCACCGCTCTCGGCGCTCGCCTTGGCCGGTGCCTTCCATTCGTCGGTCATGCAAGTATCCCCAGCAAAAACTTAATTGGCCCGCTGGCTCAGCCAGGCGTGCAATTCAGGAAAATGGTCGATCGCCAGCCGCGGCTCGAAGGCCTGCAGCGCCGCGATCGTCTGCGCGCCGTAGCTCACCGCGACCGACCCCATGCCGGCGTTACGCGCCATCTGCAGGTCGAACGAGGAATCCCCCACCATCAACGCCTGCTCCGGCTGCATGCCGCAGTGAGCCAGGATTTGCTCGAGCATCAGCGGATGCGGCTTACTGGCCGTTTCGTCCGCAGCCCGGGTGATATCGAAATAATCGTCCCAACCATGGGATTTCAGCACCCGATCCAGCCCGCGACGCGCCTTGCCGGTGGCGACAGCCAGGCGATACCCCTCGCCCCTCAAGGCTTCAAGCGTGTCTACCACTCCGTCAAACAACGGCGAAGGCTCAGCCTCCAGCGCAATGTAGTGATCAGCGTAATACTGGCGAAAAACCAGCAACTCAGGGTCACTGATCTCCGGGTACAGACTGCGGATCGCTTCCGGCAAGCCGAGGCCGATGATGCCCTTCACGGCAAAATCATCACACCTGACAAAACCCGCACGGTCAGAGGCGGCATGCATTGCCTCCACAATCCGACCGATGGAGTTCGCCAGAGTGCCGTCCCAATCGAAGATCAGCAGCTTGTATTCAGGATGCACTCAACCGCTCCACGGTCTTGGCCCACATTTCATCCACTGGAGCCTGCAATTTCAGCTCACCACCATCGGGCAACGGCACGGTCAACATGTAGGCATGGAGAAACAGGCGCTTGCCACCCAGATCACGGATTTCGCGGGTGAAGTCGTCATCGCCGTACTTGCTGTCCCCAGCGATGCAATGCCCGGCATGCAGCGTGTGGACGCGAATCTGGTGGGTGCGGCCGGTCACCGGCTTGGCCTCGACCATGGTGGCGAAATCACCAAAGCGGCGCAGCACCTTGAACACCGTCAGGGCCTCCTTGCCTTCTTCGTTGACTTCCACCATGCGCTCGCCGGAACGCAGGTTGCTCTTGAGCAACGGCGCACGGACTTGCTTGATGGACGTATCCCAACGCCCCCGCACCAGCGCCATATAGCGCTTGTCGACGCCATCGCCGCGCAATTGCTCATGCAAATGCCGCAACATGCTGCGTTTCTTGGCGATCATCAGCAGGCCGGAGGTGTCGCGATCCAAGCGATGGACCAACTCCAGCTCCTTGGCGTCGGGGCGCAACTGACGAAAGGCCTCGATCACGCCGAAATTCAGGCCGCTGCCGCCGTGAACCGCAATGCCCGCAGGCTTGTTGAGCACAATCAGCGCCTTGTCTTCGAAGACGATCGAGGCTTCCAGGCGCTGCAACAGACCCTGGGCCAGGGGCACGGGCTCATCGCGCTCGGGCACGCGAACCGGCGGCACGCGCACGATATCGCCCGCCTGAAGCTTGTACTCGGGCTTGATCCGACCTTTGTTCACCCGCACTTCGCCCTTGCGCAAAATGCGATAGATCAAGGTCTTGGGCACGCCTTTGAGTCGGGCTAGAAGGAAGTTATCGATTCGTTGGCCGGCATATTCCGGCGAGACCTCGAGCAGTTGAACGCCAGGGGTCGAAGGGGCAGTAGTCGTCATGGCGGCGATGATAACAATTTTTTATGGAATTGAAGCACTTAATCATTGCTGCTATAGTCGCGAACGCCGCCAAAAGCGGCTGGACAGCGGACTAACGGTCAAAAACCGGCCCTGACCAACGCAATTCACGAGGACGAGAGGCCGTCCTACGGGGCTTTTGCTAGATAACGGCAGAGTTTGCAGGTGTAACGAGCGCAGGTGACATGAGGCCTGAAATACGCGGCAAAGCAGAGTTTTGACTCGCCTTGCGCGCCACATTCACGGCCAGTTCACAAAGTGCAGTCACCGGTAGACGACCCCGAGCGAGAGCTTCGGAAACAACGCCTAAATTAGCCATGATGCGTGACCTCCCCTTTCGGAGCTCACGGTAAATGCCAACCCGCTGCGGATTCTGCGCGCGGCAGCACCCGATTATCAGGGATACGTGTAGGGTGGAGATGTACAACCGTCGGACTGTGTAGCACTAGGCTTATATTTAGACGCTTCATCTCGTCCACAGGCGCCGGTTGATTCCTCCTCCTGACTGAGTGCTTGAACAGCCAGCAAGCAGGACGCGTCCGTCGCGACTTCGCCATCATTGGGTCGAACTCGCTGGACACTGGAATGGCCCGGCCACTTCCATGACGCACCTGACACCGACCGTGAGAAGTCGTGTGTGCCGAACGCCGTTTCCGGCAGCCCGGAAACCGACGGTACTACATGAAAAGAATGCTGATTAACGCAACTCAACCCGAAGAGTTGCGTGTTGCACTGGTAGACGGCCAGCGCCTCTACGACCTGGATATCGAATCCGGTGCACGCGAGCAGAAGAAGGCCAACATCTATAAAGGCCGGATTACTCGCATCGAACCAAGCCTTGAGGCTGCCTTTGTCGATTTCGGCTCCGAGCGCCACGGCTTCCTGCCCCTCAAAGAAATCTCCCGCGAATACTTCAAGAAGGCTCCTGAAGGCCGCGTCAACATCAAGGACGTCCTGAGCGAAGGCCAGGAAGTCATCGTCCAGGTCGAAAAAGAAGAGCGTGGCAACAAGGGCGCAGCCCTGACCACCTTCATCAGCCTGGCGGGCCGTTACCTGGTCCTGATGCCGAACAACCCTCGCGCCGGTGGCATCTCCCGCCGCATCGAAGGCGAAGAGCGCAATGAACTGCGCGAAGCCCTCAACGGCCTGGTTGCCCCGGCCGACATGGGTCTGATCGTTCGCACCGCCGGCCTTGGCCGCAGCAGCGAAGAAATGCAGTGGGACCTCGATTACCTGCTGCAACTGTGGACCGCCATCAAGGAAGCCTCGCTGGATCGCTCCGCGCCGTTCCTGATCTACCAGGAAAGCAACGTCATCATCCGCGCGATCCGCGACTACCTGCGCCAGGACATCGGTGAAGTGCTGATCGACAGCGTTGAAGCCCAGGACGAAGCCCTGACCTTCATCCGCCAGGTCATGCCGCAGTACGCCAGCAAGATCAAGCTTTACGAAGACAGCGTTCCGCTGTTCAACCGTTTCCAGATCGAAAGCCAGATCGAGACCGCGTTCCAGCGCGTCGTCGAACTGCCGTCCGGCGGCTCCATCGTCATCGATCCGACCGAAGCCCTGGTGTCCATCGACATCAACTCGGCACGCGCCACCAAAGGCAGCGACATCGAAGAAACCGCCCTGCAGACCAACCTTGAAGCCGCCGAAGAAATCGCCCGTCAGTTGCGCCTGCGCGACATCGGCGGCCTGATCGTCATCGACTTCATCGACATGACCCCGGCCAAGAACCAGCGCGCCGTGGAAGAAAAGGTCCGTGAGTGCCTGGAAGCCGACCGCGCCCGCGTGCAGGTCGGTCGTATCTCGCGCTTCGGCCTGCTGGAAATGTCCCGTCAGCGCCTGCGTCCTTCCCTGGGCGAGAGCAGCGGCATCGTCTGCCCGCGTTGCAACGGCACCGGCATCATCCGTGACGTCGAGTCGCTGTCCCTGGCGATCCTGCGCCTGATCGAAGAAGAAGCCCTGAAAGACCGCACCGCCGAAGTTCGCGCCCAGGTGCCGATCCCAGTGGCGGCGTTCCTGCTCAACGAAAAACGCAACTCGATCACCAAGATCGAACTGCGCACCCGCGCCCGTATCGTCATCCTGCCGAACGATCACCTCGAGACGCCGCACTTCGAAGTGCAGCGCCTGCGTGATGACAGCCCGGAAGCCCACACCAATCAGTCCAGCTACGAAATCGCTGCTGCCGCTGCCGAAGTGGAAGAAGTCCAGCCGGCTGCCGCCACTCGCACCCTGGTTCGCCAGGAAGCCGCGGTCAAGACGGCTCCAGCCCGCGCCAATGCACCGGTTCCGACCGAAGCAGCCGCGCCGGCACCGGCACCTGCCGCCGCACCTGAACCCAGCCTGTTCAAAGGCCTGGTGAAATCCCTGGTCAGCCTGTTCGCCACCAAGGAAGAGCCGGTTGCGCCGACCGTTGTCACCAAGCCAGCGACTACCGAGCGTCCAGCCCGCAACGAAGAACGTCGCAATGGTCGTCAGCAGACCCGCAACCGCAACGGTCGTCGTGACGAGGAACGCAAACCCCGTGAAGAACGTGCACCGCGTGAAGAGCGCGCGCCACGTGAGCCACGTGAAGAACGCCAGCCTCGCGAAGCCCGTGAGGAAGCGCCAGCCGTAGCCCGCGAAGAACGCGCGCCGCGTCCGCCGCGCGAAGAGCGCCAACCGCGCGCACCTCGTGAAGATCGCAAGCCACGTGGCGAGCGTGAAGAACGTGTTCGCGAGCTGCGCGAACCACTGGATGCCGCTCCCGCTGCCGCTGCCGTCACCGCTGAAGAGCGTCCGGCCCGTCAGCCTCGCGAAGAACGCGCACCGCGTCCGCCACGTGAAGAGCGTCAACCACGCGCCGAGCAGGCTGCCGCTGCCAGCGAAGAGGAAGTACTGAACAGCGAAGAGCAACTGCAGGAAGACGGTCAGGACAACGCCGAAGGCGATCGTCCACGCCGCCGCTCCCGTGGTCAGCGTCGCCGTAGCAACCGTCGTGAGCGTCAACGCGATGCCAACGGCAATGTGATCGAAGGTTCGGAAGCATCCGAATCCACCGAGAACACCGAAGCGCCAAGTGCGGCCGACCTCGCCGCCGGCCTGGCCGTCACCGCTGCGGTTGCCAGCAGCTCGATCAGCGCCCCCGCTGAAGCCGAGGCGCACGAACAGGCCGAACGCGCTACCGCCGTGGTGGAAAACGCGCCGGTTGAAGCGCCTGTGGTCGAAGCCACTACCCCGGTAGAAACCACCGCTTCGCCAGAAGTGGAACTCGCCCCGGCACGTGAAACCCAGCCCGAAGCCGAAGCCGAGCCTGCACCGGTCGTCGAGCAGCCAGTGCTGGCCGCTGAGCCTGTATTCGAAGCAGCGGCCGAGGAAAAAGCACCAGAGCCTGCCCGTGAAGAGCAGACTGCGTTCAACTGGACCGCAGAGCCAGCCGCACCGGCACCTGTTGTCGAGCCAGAACCGGCACCAGAACCCGTGAAAGCGGTCGAAGCGCAAGTGATCGAACCGGCTCCAGTGGTCCAAGCGCCCGTTGCTGTCGAAGCACCAGCCCCGGTGGAAGAGCCAGCACCTGCCAGCGCCCTGACCCCCAACGGTCGTGCGCCGAACGATCCGCGTGAAGTGCGTCGTCGCAAGCGTGAAGCCGAGCGCCTGCAGAAGGAAGCCGAACAAGCGGCCGCTGCCGCTGCTCAAGCGCCTGTGGCCGAGCCGGCACCCGTGGAGCAAGCAATCGAGGCAGCCCCTGCCCCGGTTGCAGAAACCACAGATGAACCCGCTATCGTTGAAGCGGCTCCGGTGATCGACGAACCTCAGCACTCCGCTGAAGAAATCGAACCTCGCCACACTGAAGCACTGGAAAAAGAGCACGAGCCAAAACCTCACGCTTGATTCCATCGCCCAGTAAAAAGCCCCGCCTGGTTGTGATACCAGGCGGGGCTTTTTTATGTCTTCAGACTTATCCACATAAGTGTTGGGATTCTGTGAGAGCGGGCTTGCTCGCGAATGCGGTAGCACAGTCAACATCGATGCAAGCTGATCCAATGCTTTTCGCGAGCAAGCCCGCTCCCACAGGGATCCGCGTCGGCTGTTATTTGAAGATCAGTGCTTCTGGTACGTCCACATCCCAAAGCACACCAGGATCATCCACGGTTACCTCGGCCACATGCGTCCCGGCAAACAGCGTCCTGGCGCCGCGATCTCCGGTCAACGCCATCAACTTCGGCCCGAACGAGCGCCCGAATCCAACCGGATGTCCATACTCACCTGCCAATACGGGCACACTGATGCCATCCTCGCTGATCTGCGCCACCACCTGCTCGATGCTCGACGGCAGGATGAACGGCATATCACCCAGCACGATCAGCCAACCATCAAGGCCCGGGCAAGCCTGGACGCCAGCGGCAATGCTGTCCCCCAAACCGGGCGAGTCCAGCTCCACGAAATCGCAGCCATAGGCCTGGGCCATGCGAATAGCCTGCGGACGATCCTTGCTCGTCACCAGCAGGCGTTTTTCCAGGGCGGCAGGTAAATTCACCAGCACCTGCTCGATCACTGACCGGACAGCGCCATCACGCCCCGTGCAATCGGCCAGCAGCTTATCTTTGTCCTGGCCGGCAACCTTACGGAAACGGCTGCCCGATCCTGCCGCGAGAATGATCACGCCAATCGACTCAGACATCCCCGCCTCCTCGCCCGCCGATTACAGCGGCTTTTTCTGACGCAACTCGACGCCATTCTTGATCGCCACGATTTCAGCCAGCAACGACAAGGCAATTTCCGCCGGCGTATGGCTGCCGATGTGCAAACCGATCGGGCCATGCAGCCGTTCGATCGCCTGTGCAGACAAGCCTAGCTGAGCCAGGTTATCCCGGCGCTTCTGGCTGTTCACCCGAGAGCCCAGGGCCCCGACATAAAACGCCTTGGAGTCCAGGGCCGTGAGCAACGCCATGTCGTCCAACCGTGGATCATGGGTCAGGGCGACAATGGCGGTGCGCTCGTCGGTCTGGATGCTCAACACCGCTTCGTCGGGCATGCCGGAAACGAAGCGGCCATGCTGCTCTTCCCAACCGTAGACAAATTCCTTGCGCGGATCGCAGATCAACACCTCGAAATCCAGCAACCGAGCCATTTCTGCCACATAACGCGACAGTTGCCCCGCGCCGATCAACAGCAGCCGCCAACGCGGGCCGTAGATGGCCCGCAGGACTTGACCGTCGAATACCAATGCGTCGGTTTTGCTGGCCGACATCAGCAGCACTTCGCCTGTGGCGACGGTCAGCTCACGGGCAACAATTTCATGGCCTTCGCAGCGTTCCAGCAGTTGCGCCACCCATTGCGGATCGCCGACTCGCTCTTCGGTCAGGCGCAAGGTACCGCCGCACGGCAGGCCGAAGCGTGCCGCCTCCTCACGAGTCACGCCATAGGTGATGAGCTGCACGGGTGGACCGTCCGCCGGAATACGCCCGTCATGCAGCCGGGCGATCAGGTCATCCTCGACACAACCGCCCGATACCGAGCCAATCACCACACCGTCCTCGCGCAGAGCCAGCATCGCCCCCGGAGGCCTTGGCGCCGTGCCCCAGGTCTGGACCACGGTGAACAACACCACCCGCTGCCCGGCGCGGCGCCATTGAAGCACGCTGCGCAGGACATTCAGATCAACGCTGTCCATCAGGCTTTCGCCTGCTGCCAGCCCTGCAACTGATAACGCACGGGCAGCTCGCGGATGCGTTTGCCGGTGGCGGCGAAAATCGCGTTGCACAGCGCCGGCGCAATCGGCGGCACACCCGGTTCACCCACACCGCCCAGCGGCACCTCGCCCGGCGGCGTGACCAAGTGCACCGCGACCTCCTTGGGAGCCAGCGACATGCGCGCCACTTCGTACATGTGGAAGTTGTCTTGCTGGACCTTGCCGTCCTTGAAGCTGATCTCCCCCACCACCGCATTGCCCAGGCCCATGACGCAAGCACCTTCGAACTGGGAACGGATACGCTCGGGGTTGATCTGCGGGCCGCAGTCCACGGCAATATCGGCCTTGTGCACGATCAACGTACCATCGTCCTTGACCTCCACCTCAAGCGCTACCGCCACGTAGGTGACGAAGCTGTAATGCACCGCCAGCCCCAGGCCGCGGCCCTTGGGCAGTTTGCGGCCCCAACCGGCGGCCTTGGCGGCGGTTTCCAGCACGGTGCGGATTCGCGCCGTATCGATGGGATAACGCTCGGGGGATTCGCCGTAGTTCCACTCTTCATTCAAGGTGCGCGGATCGATCTTACGGTCCGGGCCAAGCAATTTGACGTGATACGCCAGTGGATCCTGGCCGGCCTTGTGGGCCAATTCGTCGATGAAACTCTGAATCGCAAAACCGTGGGGAATGTTCGATACCGAGCGGTACCAGCCAACCCTCGTATGGGCCACCGCTTCAGGGTTCTCCAGGCGCATGTTGGGAATTGCGTAGGCCATGTTGGTCACGCCCATGCCCACTTCGAACGGCGCTTCGTGGGTCATGCCCGGTGCAAACAGTGCGGTAATGGTCGGGGCTACGGTGCGATGCAGCCAGCCGGACGGCATCCCGTCCTGGTTCAGGCCAGCCTTGAGGTATTCGGCCGATACGGTGTGGAAATACGAATGATGGATGTCATCTTCGCGGGTCCACTGCACCCGCACCGCCTGGCCTGGAAACTCCTTGGCCAACACGGCCGCCTCGAGGACAAAATCGGGTTTGGACTTGCGCCCGAAACCGCCACCCAGCAGGGTGATGTGTATCGTGACCTTGTCGAAAGGGATCCCCAATCGTTCGGCGACACGTTCACGGGTGACCTGCGGCGCCTGGCTCGGTGCCCAGGCTTCGCACTGGCCATCCTTGAACCGCGCGACGGCGACCATCGGCTCCATCGGCGACTGAGACAGGTGCGGCAGGTAATAGGACGCTTCCAGGGTCGCGTCGGCCTTGGCCAACGCGTCGTCGAGGTCACCCGTGCTGCGCAGGACTTTCCCGGGCTTGAGAGCAGCGGCTTCCAGTTCCTTGCGATAGGCGACGGAGTCATAACCAGCATTCGGGCCGTCATCCCACTCGATTTTCAGCGCTTCGCGGCCCTTGATCGCCGCCCAGGTGTTTTTCGCCACGACCGCCACGCCGCCCAGCGGCTGGAACTCAGAGGGCAGCGGACGTCCTTCGATCTGCAGCACCTTGACCACGCCCGGTACTTTCAGCGCCGCGCTGCTGTCCACACTCTTGACCTTGCCACCATAGACGGGCGGGCGAGCCACGACGGCATAGAGCATGCCATCGAAATGTACATCAGCCCCAAACACGGCACGACCGTTGACGACGTCTTCGCCATCGATGGCCCGGCTCGATTCCTTGCCGATGTAGCGAAACTCCGAAGGCTGCTTGAGGCGCAGGCTGTCACGGGCGGGAACTGGCAAGGCACTGGCCGCGGCGGCCAACGCGCCGTAGCCCAGCTCCCGACCGGAAGGCTGGTGCACGACTTTGTGCAGTTGGGCACGACACTCACTCGCCGGGACATTCCACTGGGCAGCGGCGGCCAGTTCCAGCATGGTCCGGGCGGCGGCCCCGCAACGACGCATTGGCTCGTACCAGTGGCGCATGCTGCGCGAACCGTCGGTGTCCTGGTTGCCGAAGCGCACCTCATCAGCCGGTGCCTGCTGCACCTTCACCTGCGCCCAGTCAGCGTCCAGTTCATCGGCCACCACCATGGTCAGGCTGGTGCGCACACCCTGGCCCATTTCCGAACGGTTGCAGATCACTGTCACGCTGCCATCGGCGGCGATGCTCACGTACACCTTCGGGTCGTCGATCACACCATTGGGCATGCCCTCGCCGCCGAACTTCTTGTCCTCGGCAAAGGCGTCCGGCAGGCCCCAACTGGCGGCCAGCACCAACACACCAGTGGCGCTCGCGCCTTTGAGAAAACTACGCCGGCTGAGGTTGCTCAGCACAAAATCATTGGGCAAGCGGCTCATGCCTTGGCCTCCTTCAGATGGGTGGAAGCCTGGCGGATCGCCGTCTTGATCCGGTTATAAGTGCCGCAGCGGCAGATGTTGCCGACCATAGCCTCTTCGATCTGCTCATCGCTCGGGTTGGGATGGGTCTTAAGCAAGGCGGTCGCGGACATGATCTGCCCGCCCTGGCAGTAGCCGCACTGGGCTACGGCGGTATCGAGCCAGGCCTTCTGGACAATTTGCCCGACCGGGTCGACGTGCAGGGCATCGATGGTGGTGACATTCTGGCCTTTCACCGAGCCGATCGGGGTGATGCAACTGCGCGCCGGGGCGCCGTCGATGTGAATGGTACAGGCGCCGCACAGACCCATGCCGCAGCCGAATTTGGTGCCGTTGTAACCGGCCACATCCCGGATCGCCCACAGCAGCGGCATGTCCTCGGTCACATCCAGTTGGTGATCTTTTCCATTGAGTTTCAGGGTAATCATGGGCACGCCCGCACAGTGATCGAGTGATGGGGTCGAGCAATCTGCCGTTTGGGCAACGGTTCGGTTGGCGCAGACTGACTCAGGCTAATCGGGCTCTCTTGTGCAAACACGCAAGCGTCTGCACCGGGCCTTCAATAATGCGATGGTCGCATCGTTAGCCCACTAAATTAACCCAGGATTAAGCAAAACGCCCTGCACAATCCTGCACAAATGATCCTTGTGCGAGGTTGTGCAGGGCGCTCGATGAAAGCCAGGTTCAGTACCGATTGGGCTCCATTTCCAGATCGACCTGAAAACGTTCGGCAATGTCTTTCTGGATACGCAGGGCCAGATCCAGCAATTGCGGACCGGTGGCGCAGCCGTAATTGACCAGCACCAACGCCTGCAACTTATGCACCCCGGCGTCGCCTTCGCGAAAGCCTTTCCAACCGGCGCGCTCGATCAGCCAACCGGCGGCGATTTTCATCTGCCCTTCGGGTTGTGGATAAGCCACCAGATCCGGGTATTGCAGCTTGAGTTGCGCGACATGCGAAGCCGGCACCAGCGGGTTCTTGAAGAAACTGCCGGCATTGCCCAGCACGGCCGGGTCCGGGAGCTTTTCACTGCGAATGCTGCAGATGGCCCGGCTGACATCCGAGGGAGTCGCCTGTTCGATACCCAGTTCGGTCAACCGCTGGCGGACCGGACCGTACTCCAGGTGCAGATGCGCGGCGCGACTGAGGGCAAAGCGCACCCGCAGGATCAGCCAGCGACCCGCTTGCTGCTTGAACAGGCTGTCGCGGTAGGCGAAGCGGCATTCTTCGAGGGTGAAATCGCGCTGCTCACCGGTTTGCCGATCCAGGGCGGTGAGGCCGGCGAAGACATCCTTGATCTCCACGCCGTAGGCACCGATGTTTTGCATCGGTGCAGCCCCCACCGTACCCGGGATCAGGCTGAGGTTTTCCAGCCCCGACCAGCCTTGGGCCAGCGTGTACTGGACGAAGGGGTGCCACGGCTCGCCTGCTTCGGCTTCGATCAGCACCCGCTCGCCCTCATCGCTGAGCAGACGAATCCCTTGGCTGGCCATGCGCAACACCAGCGCGTCGATATCACCGGTCAGCAGCAGGTTGCTGCCGCCACCGATCACCAGCAACGGCACTTCATTAGCGCTGGCATAGGCCAGCGCCTCGCGAACATCTGCATCGTTGTGAGCTTCGGCGAATAACCGGGCGCTGACGTCCACGCCAAAGCTGTTGAACGGCTTGAGGCTGACGCCGGCCCGCACCTGGAAGGTCATAGCCGCCCCTTCAATTCGATCACCAGGCGGTCCGTGGCTCGCTCGATCAGGTCCAGCACTTGCTCGAAACCCTGTTCACCGTCGTAGTACGGGTCCGGCACGTCATCGAGTTCAGCCTCGTAGCGGCGCAGGAACAGATCCAGTTCGGCCCTGCCATTGCTCGGTTGCAGGGCTTTTAGATTGCGCAGGTTGCTGCCGTCCATCGCCAGGATCAGGTCGTAAGTGGCGAAATCGGCCCGGCTGACTTGGCGGGCACGCTGGGCCGACAGGTCATAGCCGCGTCGCAGGGCCGCAGCCTGGCTGCGCTTGTCCGGGGCCTTGCCGACGTGCCAGTCACCGGTGCCGGCGGAGGCGACTTCCACCTGCTCGGCCAGCCCGGCCTCGCGCAGCTTGTGCCGCAGGATGCCTTCGGCGGTGGGTGATCGGCAGATGTTGCCGAGGCAGACAAACAGAACCCGCATCAGGCCTCCAGCAGGCGACGAACGCGCTCGAGGTCTTCCACGGTGTCGACGCCGGTCGGCGGGGCAATCAGCGCATCGGCGACATGGATTCGCACGCCGTGCCACAGGGCACGCAGTTGCTCCAGGGATTCGGTGTTTTCCAGCCAGCACGGGCCCCAGGCGACGAAATCCTGGAGGAAACCGGCGCGGTAAGCGTAGATGCCGATGTGGCGGCGGTACGGCACGCCGTCCGGCATCGCGTCGCGACTTTGCGCGAATGCATCACGCGCCCAGGGCAAGGTGGCGCGGCTGAAGGTCAGCGCCAGGCCATTGAGATCGCTGACGACCTTGACCACGTTGGGGTTGAACAGGGTTTGCACATCCTCGATCGGCTCGGCCAGGGTGGCCATGCGCGCTTCGGGATGGAGTGCCAGATTGTTTGCAACCTGATCGATCACACTGGGCGGGATCAACGGTTCATCGCCCTGCACATTGACCACGATGGCGTCGGGCTCCAGGCCCAACTTGGCGGCGACTTCGGCCAGACGGTCAGTCCCGGAGTTGTGATCCTCGCGCGTCAGCACCACTTCGGCGCCAAAACCCTTGCACGCTTGCACGATGCGCGCGTCGTCGGTCGCCACTACCACGCGCTGGGCGCTGCTTTTGCAAGCCTGTTCCCATACGTGCTGGATCATCGGCTTGCCGGCGATCAACAGCAACGGCTTGCCGGGCAGGCGCGTCGAGGCAAAGCGCGACGGAATGACAACGGTAAAGGCTGCGGTCATTTATCCAAGCGCTCGTCGGTGGTCAGGGTACGGGCCTCGCTTTCGAGCATCACCGGGATGCCATCGCGAATCGGATAGGCCAGGCCGGCGCCTTTACTGATCAGCTCGGTTTTGTCGGCGCTGAGTTTGAGCGGGCCTTTGCAGACCGGGCAGGCCAGAATGTCGAGCAGTTTGGTGTCCATGATATTTCCCTGGATAAATGTTTTAGGGCAAAAGCCGGTCCGGCAAAAGGCGCATCAACTGGGTGTCGAACCAGTCCGCGAAAGCTGGCGACGGCGCGGCGTCCACCGCCAGGTACCACCAGTCGGGGGCGGCAAAGGCACGGCATTTGACCGCGTCCTTTTCCGTCATGACCACCGGCAGCGATGGCGTGAAACTCAATGCCTGGGCGCTGTATTGGGCGTGATCGGCAAACCCGTGCGGTATAGGTCGCCAGTGTAGCGTTTCGAGGGTCTTGAAGAAACGCCGGGGATTGCCGATGCCGGCCACGGCATGCAGGGCCTGGCCGGGCGGAAAATGGTCGAGTGGCCGTCGTTCACCGCTGGCCAGGTTCACCAGGGCTGTGGGACGCAACTCGAAGGCATAGCCGTCTTCGCGGTCGGCGCTGGCGCCGTTGTACAGCACGGCATCGACCGTTTGCAGACGCTCCACGGGCTCCCGCAGCGGACCGGCAGGCAGACAACGCCGGTTGCCCAAGCCCCGGGCGTTGTCGATCAGCACCAGCTCAAGATCCCGCGCCAGGCGGTAATGTTGCATGCCGTCGTCGGACAGGATCAGGTCCAGCGGTTGAGTCTCCAGCAGCGCCCGCACCGCTCGACTACGATCCGGATCGATCATCAATGGCACGCCGCTGCGCTGGACAATCAGCAGTGGCTCATCACCGGCGACGTCGGCGCCCTGCCCGGCTTCGACTCGCCAGGGCAAATGGGGTGGTTTGGCGCCATAACCCCGGCTCACCACGCCGACCCGCAGGCCACGGCGCTGGCAATGCTGGATCATCCACAGGATCAATGGGGTCTTGCCGGTGCCACCCACCGTGATGTTCCCCACGACCACCAGCGGCACAGGCGGTTGGTAAATCTCACCCTCGCCCGCCAGAAAACGCTCGCGTTTACCCATCACCACCCGCCGGTACAACCACTCCAGTGGCCGCAACAGCGTCAGGGCCGGGTGACCTTCGTACCAGGCGGCAAGCAATCGATCAGACATGGCCATCAGGGTGCCGGCGCCGCCTCGACGGTGGTCATGCGCAGATGGCTGAAGCCGAGCTTGCCGGCCGCGTCCATGGCGGTGATGACGGATTGATGAGGGGTCTTGCCGTCGGCGCTGATGGACAGCGGCAGGCTGGTGTCGCCGCCGGACTCCTTCTGCAGCGCATCGATCAGGCTCGCCAGGTCGCTCTTGGGCAGCAACTGATTGTTCACCGAAAACGTCCCTTCGGCACTGATCGTGACTTCCAGGTTCTTGAGTTGCTGGTCTTCGGCAGGCGAGCCGCTGACCGCTTCCGGCAGCTCCACCTTGAGCTGGGTTTCCCGGGTGAAGGTAGTGGTCACGACGAAAAACAGCAGCAGGATGAACACCACGTCAATCAGCGACGCGAGGTTGATCTCGACGGTTTCCCGTGGTTTGCGGCGGAATTTCACTTCTTGCCCTCGGCCAGGTCCACGTCACGGTCGCCTTGCACCACCTCGACCAGCTTGATGGCTTCCTGCTCCATGCCCACCACCAACTCATCGATGCGCCGTTGCAGGAAGCGATGGAAAAACACCGAAGGAATCCCCACCATCAACCCGGCGGCCGTGGTGATCAAGGCCTTGGAAATCCCCCCTGCCAGCACCGAGGCATTGGCGGTCATGCCTGCGCCGGTGAACGAACTGAAAATGTCGATCATGCCCAGCACCGTGCCCAGCAGGCCCAGCAACGGGGCCATGGCGGCAATGGTGCCCAGGGCATTGATGTAGCGTTCCAGCTCATGGATGACCCGGGCGGCGGCTTCTTCGATGCATTCCTTCATGATCTCGCGACCATGCTTGGAGTTTGCCAAGCCCGCGGCGAGGATTTCACCCAACGGTGAACTGGCCCGCAGCTCCTTGAGCCGGTCCTTGTTCAGTTTCTTGTCCTTGATCCAGACCCAGACCTGACCGAGCAAATGCTCCGGGGTCACCCGGCTGGCCCGCAGGGTCCACAGGCGTTCGGCAACAATTGCCAGGGCCACGATGGAACTCAGAATGATCGGCAACATCATCCAGCCGCCGGATTTGACCAATTCCCACACAGTGACAGCCCCCTCGAAAAAGTGCGCCACTTTATCATACAGACGCACCTTGCAGACCCGCCCCGCCGATTACACCGTCATGGAAGATGACCCGGGTCAAGGTGGCGCCCATGGTCCCGCAGACGGCGGGTCGCGCCAGTAGCGCCGTTGGCCGGCCTGCCGGTGCGGTGCTTCGAAGGCCCCCAGTTGCAGACGAATGGCACCCTGTTCGGCACTGTCGTAGATCGCCATGCCCAAGCGGCGATAGCGAGCCATGACCCGCGGATGAGGATGACCGAACGCATTGCCCTGGCCCCGGGAGATCAACACCGAATGGGGTTTGAGCCGTGACAGCAGCAACATCGACGATGAACTGCGGCTACCGTGATGGGGCGCCGCCAGCCACTGGACCGGCACCGCCAGAGGCCCGTCGAGCAACGCGCGCTCGGCATGGCTATCGATGTCTCCGGTGAGCAACAACCGCTCACCGCCCGCTTCGACCAGCAGAACGCAGGATCGCTGGTTGCTTTCAAGGGCGGATGACCATTGCCACAGCTCGAACCTGACCCCGTCCCACTCCCAGCGCGCACCACTGTCGCACGCCTCTGCCTGCAAAGTGGCAGGCAACGCGGCCGGGTCTCCACTGACCACCCGGACCGTTGGCAACCCGTTGCGCACCGCTTGGGCGCCTCCGGCATGATCGGCGTCGGCATGGCTGAGCAGCATCAGGTCCAACCCGGTTACGCCCAGCTTGCGCAAGGTGGGCAACACGACGCGCTCACCCGCGTCGGCCTCGCCAAAGCGCGGCCCCGCGTCGTAAAGCAAGGCATGGCGACGGGTGCGTACCAATACCGCCAACCCTTGGCCCACGTCCAGTTGCCAGATTTCGGCGTGTCCCGGGGGCACTTCCTCGCGCGGAGGAAAAACCACCAGCAGCAACATGGGCCAGCCCAGTACCCGCAGCGGCACGCCTTTGGGCAGCAACAGCAGCAAAGCCCCAAGAGCGGCCATGCACCATGCCCATATGGGGATAGCCGCAGGCACCCATACCGGTATTCGCCCGGCCACCAGCGCCAACCCCTTGAATAGCAGATCGAGCAAACCGCCGGCGATCCAAAGCAGCCCTTCACCCACGAACGGCACCGGCAGCAATGCCGTACCGAGCAGCGCCGGCGGCAACACCAACAAGCTGACCCAGGGCACCGCCACCAGGTTCACCAAAGGGCCGCTGAGGCTGATCGGCAAACCCAATATCAACAGTATCGGGCACAGTCCGACTGCCACCAGCCATTGAGCACGGGTCCAGGTTTGCCACCAGCGCCAGGGGCCCAAGCGTGCGCCAAAAGTAAACATCAGGATCGCCACCGCGGCGAACGACAGCCAGAACCCCGGCCGCAGGCTGGCCAATGGATCGAACACCAGCACCCCATTAAAAGCCAGCAGCCACGCCCACCAGGGGTCCGGATGCCGGTAACGCAAACGCCACAGGAGCACCAGGCCGATCATCGTGCAGGCGCGCCGCACCGGTACTTCGAAGCCAGCGAGCAAACCGTAGCCCAGGGCCGCGACAAAGGCCAACGCGCAGGCCCAGGGCAACCACGGCAGACGCGCCGGCCACATGCCATAGCGCGCCGCACCTGCCACCAGCAGATACACCAGTGCGGCAAGCAGACCGATGTGCTGTCCGGAGATCACCAGCAGATGGACCGTACCGGTGTCCTGCAGTACTTGCCAGTCATCACGACTCAGCCCGGCGCCATCCCCCAGGACCAATGCCGCCAGCGCCCCGGAACGGCCCTGGGCGTCGACTTGCGCCAGCGCCTGACGCACGCCGTCGCGCCAGGCACCTTGGGCAGGTTGCCGGAGATGACCGTCCTTGACTGTGCCAGTCGCGCCGATGCCCCGGCTCAACAGCCAGGCCTGGTAATCAAAGCCATGGGGGTTCAGTAGCCCGGTGGGGCGTTTGAGCTTCACCGCCAGTCGCCAACGTTCGCCGCTGCTCACAGGCGGTCCACCGAACCAGGCCAGGCGCATCGACGACGGCAACCGTGCGCGGCGGGAATGGGCATCGGCCAGTTCAAAGCGCACCACACCTTCGTTATATTGCGGCAAACCGACGACGCGCCCTTCGACCCAGCGGGTTTCTCCATCCAGCGCGGCAGGCAACCGATCGTCCAGCGCCAGTTGCGCCGACAGACAGGCCCAAGCCAGCCCGATCAGGAAAAAACCCAGCGGATGAGTTCGAAACGGCAACACCATCAGCGCCAGCACAGGCATAACCGCAATCAGCCACAGCGGCGGCAGCGCCGGGCAAAAAACCGGGGTCAGCAGCCCGAGTGCAAGCGCGACCATCCCTGTGCGCATAAGCCTGTCCTTGAGAGTCTTCTCTTCAGGCATAGTCGGTCTACGGCACGGTGCGCGTTAACAATTGTCACAAAGTCTGAATCAGTCCGCCGTAGAATGCGGACATACTTGCGGCCTCACCGCTTTGAACCGACCGAGAAGCCTTATGCCCCGGCGCCTTTTCAAACGTTACATGCCTGACCCAGCGAGTATTCGGGAACATAAGTCCTTACGTTTTCTCGGTTCCTTGCTGCACGACCCCAACCTTTGGCACCTCAACCGACATTCAGTGGCACGCGCCATGGCCGTTGGTCTGTTCGCGGCCTTTTTGCCGATTCCTTTGCAGATGCTGCTGGCCGCGGCGCTGGCCATCACGGTGCGCGGCAACATACCGATTGCGGTGAGCCTGGTCTGGCTGACCAACCCCATCACCATGCCCGCCGTGTTTTTCTGCACCTACCAGACCGGGGCCTGGTTGATGGATGTGCCTGCCCGCACGTTGCCGGAAGAGCTGACCTGGGAATGGATCACCAACCAATTGTCTACCTTGTGGCGGCCGTTTCTGCTGGGGTCGGTGGTGACGGGCCTGGTGCTCGGCGCCCTGGCCTATTTCATGACCATGATCTATTGGCGCTGGTGGGTGGCGCGGCAATGGAAACGGCGCAAGAAAAGCCGGATGTGAGATACCAAAAGGCCTCCACTGAATGGAGGCCTTTTTTTGCGCTTCAATGTGGGAGCGAGCCTGCTCGCGATAGCGGCATATCAATCAACACACCTGCTGGATCAGGTCCGCATCCCCCGCCCACTGACCAGTAACCGCGCGCACCCCACATAAAGCACCAGGGTTGCCACCAGCATGAAGGTGATGGCGATGCTGATCCTGATGTCCGACACCCCGAGAATGCCGTAGCGAAACGCATTGACCATGTGCAGCACCGGGTTGGCCAGGGACACGGTCTGCCAGAACGGTGGCAGCAGGGAGATCGAGTAGAACACTCCGCCCAGGTAAGTCAGTGGCGTGAGCACAAACGTCGGGATGATGGAAATGTCATCGAAGTTGCGCGCAAACACGGCATTGATGAACCCCAGCAGCGAAAAGATCGTGGCGGTGAGCACCACCACCAATATCGTCACGCCCAAATGGTGCACTTGCAGATCGGTGAAGAACAGTGACAACAAGGTCACGATCAAGCCCACCGCCAACCCGCGCAATACGCCGCCCAAGGTGTAGCCGATCAGGATCGTATGGGGCGAAACCGGCGAGACCATCAGTTCCTCGATCGAGCGCTGGAACTTGCTGCCGAAGAAACTCGAGACCACGTTACCGTAGGAGTTGGTGATCACCGACATCATGATCAGTCCCGGTACGATGTAGTCCATGTACGTGAAGCCACCCATGTCGCCGATCTGCCGACCGATCAGATTGCCGAAAATCACGAAGTACAAAACCATGGTGATGGCCGGCGGCAGCAGGGTCTGCGGCCAGATCCGCATGAAGCGGCGGACTTCACGATAAACGATGGTGTTGAGGGCGATGAGGTTGGGTCGCAGTTCGGAACTCATACCGCCACCTTCGCCAGATTTTTCTCCACCAGAGACACGAACAACTCCTCGAGGCGATTGGTTTTGTTGCGCAGGCTCTGCACTTCAATGTTTTGCAGCGCCAGTTGGGAGAACAAGCCGGTAATACCGACGGCTTTATCCACCTGGACTTCCAGTGTGTGATGGTCCACCAGCCGGGCCGGATAGCCAATCAGTTGCGGCGCGGTCTTCAGATCGTTCTTCAGGTCCAGCAGGAACGTCTCCACATGCAGTTGGCTGAGCAACTGTCGCATGCTGGTGTTCTCGACGATGGTGCCGTGGTCGATGATGCCGATGTTGCGGCACAGCTGCTCGGCCTCTTCCAGATAATGGGTGGTGAGAATGATAGTGATGCCTTTCTGGTTCAGCTCGGTCAGAAAGGTCCACATTGACCGACGCAGTTCGATGTCGACGCCCGCGGTCGGCTCGTCGAGAATCAGCAGGCGCGGCTCATGGACCAGGGCACGGGCAATCATCAGGCGCCGTTTCATGCCGCCGGACAAGGAACGGGACGGCACATCGCGCTTGTCCCACAACCCCAATTGCGTCAGATACTTCTCGGCGCGCTCATTGGCGATCTTCGGCGGGATACCGTAGTAACCCGCCTGGGTCACGACGATGTCGAAGGTCTTTTCGAACTGGTTGAAATTGAATTCCTGGGGCACCACGCCGATGCAGCGCTTGAGCGCAGCGGGCTCACGGTCCAGGTCATGACCGAAGATATTCACCGTGCCGCTGGTTTTGTTCACCAGGGTGGAAAGAATGCCGATGGTGGTGGACTTGCCGGCACCGTTGGGACCGAGCAAAGCGAAAAAATCACCTTCGGCGACGTCCAGATCGATACCACTCAAGGCCTGGAAACCGTTGCCGTAGGTTTTGGTTAGCTGCCGGATGGACAGAGCGGAACTCATATCGGATTACGCACCAAGAAGGGGAAGAAACAATTAGATAAGGGCGCACGGCGAGCAATACAACCACGGCGCACGAAGGCAATGGTGCGTGGCGTCGCCGCACAAGTACAGTCAAGCGTGTCGATAGTAAGTATTAAGTCAACGCGGTCATGACCGCCTTGCGATACGCCGGACGCTGCTGCAGCCGGGCGTACCAGGCCTGCAGATGAGGCAGCGCAGCCCGCTCGATGGGCATCTCGAACCAGGCATAAATGAAACTGCCCAGAGGGATGTCGCCCATGCCGATTTCATCCCCCGAGAGGTAGGGTTGCTCGCTCAACGTCTGGTCCGCCATCGCCAACAGACCATCGCAGACCTTGATCGCCGCATGGATGGCCGCCCAGTCCTGCTGCTCGGCGGGAGTGCGCAAGACGCCCCAGAATACGGTGCGAAACGGATCGGCAAACGAGGAAGTGGTCCAGTCCATCCATTTCTCAGCCCGGGCCCGAGCCTGGGGATCGGCCGGATACCAGGCCGAACCCGGAGCATGGCAAGACGCCAGATAACGCACGATGGTGTTGGACTCCCAAAGCACGAAACCGTCATCTTCGATCATCGGAACACGGCCGTTGGGGTTCTTGGCGCGATACTCGGGCGTGTCCACCACGCCGAACGCCCCCCCGGCGTCGATGGCCTCGTAGGCCAGCCCCAGTTCCTCGGCGCACCACAGCGCCTTGCGCACATTCGATGAGTTTTTCCGACCCCAGATCTTCAGCATCACGGCTTGCTCCGATGGATAAATGCCGCAGCAGCATACGCCGGATCAGCCGCGACTCAAATCGCCCTGCATGTCGCCAAGCAGGGGCGGCAGTTGCTCGCCGAACAGGTGCGGGTAGCATTTTTCCAGGTGCTGGAAGAAGAACGCTTCGGGCACATCGGCGAATTGGCCGTGGTCGGTGACGTACTCCATCAGCTTGGCGCCCTGGCGATTGAACGGGTGGAAAACGCTGTCTTGGAGGCCATCGAATTCCAGGGGTGCCACATCGAACAACTCACACAAACCTTGATTGAAGGCCGGCGTGGCCTTGACCCAGCGCTCGTTCAGGTAGAGCTCGGTATAACCGTGCATGGCGAACACATCACTCTTGAGCAATTCCAGCAGGCGCGGTGTGGACAAGTGATTGCGCACATCCGCCAGACCGATGCGCGCCGGGATACCGCAATGGCGAGCGCAGGCGGCCAGTAAGGTCGCCTTGGGCACGCAATAGCTTTCGCCGCTGAGCAATGCATAACTGCCCCGCAAGGTGGCAGGATCGCGACTGAAGGTGTAGGGGTTGTACCGTACCGCCTCGCGCACGGCGTAATACAGGCTGACCGCCTGGGCCAGCGGGTCGCCATCGGTGCCACGGTGGGTTTCGGCGAACTCGATGACCGCAGGGTGATCGCTGTCGACGAAGCGGCCGGGGTTCAGGTATTGCTGCATAAATGGAAGGCCTCTGGAGAAACATCACCGTCTGTAGGAGCTGTCGAGTGCAACGAGGCTGCGATCTTTCCCCAGACAATTGAATCCTGAACGAAAGATCGAAATCGCAGCCTTCGGCAGCTCCTACAGGAGAGCTTGCCACGAGTTTATCCACAGCCCTCGCCCGGCGATAACGGCATTCCGGCCAAACAATGGCGCTTTCTCACTTTGTTAACGAACGATTTCCCACGGCTGTTGCCAACCAGACTGGCGCAATGCATCCAAGGTTTCCCACGAAATCAATCACATCGCGCCGACCGCCGGTTTTGCAGATGCCGTCTAAGCTCTGAGGGTCGGTTTTGCCCTGGTTCACGGAGGATTACTTATGCTGTTGTTGTGGATACTGGTTCTGGTCGTCGGGAAAGCCTGGCTGGCGCATCGGCGCACCGCCCCGCTGCCCGCGCTGGGAATCATTGCAGTCTACCTGCTGGCCATGAACCTCTTCAGTCCCGCCCCCGGTTGGCTGATGCTGATCCTCTGGGTCGTGCTCGCCGCCGTCGCGGCCCCACTGCTGCTGCCGGACCTGCGCCGCAAGTATTTCAGCGCGCCGATGTTCAACTGGTTCCAGAAGACCCTGCCTCCCATGTCAGAAACCGAGCGCGACGCCATCGACGCCGGTACGGTGTGGTGGGACGGTGAACTGTTCAGTGGCCGGCCGGACTGGGACACGCTGCTGGCCTACCCCAAGGTGCAACTGACCGAGGAGGAACAGGCTTTCCTCGACGGCCCCACCGAAGAGCTCTGCGCCATGGTCAGCGACTGGCAGATCGGCCAGGCCATGGACCTGCCACCCGCCGCCTGGGCACACATCAAGGAGCACGGGTTCTTCGCGCTCATCATCCCCAAGGAATATGGAGGCAAGGGCTTCTCCGCCTATGCCCACTCCCAGGTGGCGATGAAACTGGCCACCCGTAGCGGCGATCTGGCTTCCACCGTGATGGTCCCCAACTCCCTCGGCCCGGCCGAACTGCTGCTGCACTACGGCACCGACGAGCAACGCAACCACTACCTGCCACGGCTGGCCCGTGGCGACGATATTCCCTGCTTCGCCCTGACCGGGCCGCTGGCTGGCTCCGACGCCGGGGCGATGCCCGACACCGGCATCATCTGCAAGGGCCAATGGCAAGGTCAGGAAACCGTGGGCCTGCGCCTGAACTGGGAAAAGCGCTACATCACCCTCGGACCGGTAGCCACCCTCCTCGGCCTGGCCTTCAAGGCCTATGACCCCGATCACCTGCTGGGGGATGAAGAGGACCTGGGCATCAGCCTCGCCCTGATCCCCACCGACACCCCTGGCGTCAATATCGGCCGTCGTCACCTGCCCCTTGGCGCCGCTTTCATGAACGGACCGAACTGGGGCAAGGACGTGTTCATCCCGCTGGACTTTCTCATCGGCGGCCAGCCCATGCTCGGCAAGGGCTGGATGATGCTGATGAACTGCCTGTCGGTCGGCCGGTCGATTTCGCTCCCGGCTGTGGGCACCGGGGCGGCGAAGTTCACCAGCCTGGTGACCGGCCAGTACACCCAGGTACGCGAGCAGTTCAACGTGCCATTGTCGGCCTTCGAAGGCATTCAGGAGGCCATGGCCCGTATCGGTGGCAACGCCTGGATGATGGATGCCGCCCGTATGCTGACCGCCAACGCGGTGGACCTGGGAGAAAAACCTTCGGTGCTGTCGGCGATCCTCAAATACCACCTGACCGAGCGCGGTCGCGAATGCATCAGCCACGCCATGGATGTACATGGCGGCAAGGGCATCATCATGGGGCCCAATAACTACCTGGGGCGTAGTTGGCAAGGTGCACCGATCTTCATCACGGTCGAAGGCGCGAATATCCTGTCACGTAACCTGATGATCTTCGGCCAGGGTGCGATTCGCTGCCACCCTTTCGTGCTCAAGGAAATGGCCTTGGCCACGCGAGAAGACAAAGACCAGGCGCTGATCGAATTCGACGGGTTGTTGCTCAAACACATCGGTTTTGCCATCAGCAACGCCGCCAGCACCCTGGTGCTGAACCTGGGCCTGGGGCGTTTCGAAAGAGCCCCCGGCAACGCCTTGAGCCAGGGTTATTTCCGCGCCCTCAACCGGCAAGCGGCGGCATTCGCCCTGCTGGCGGACCTGAGCATGATGCTGCTGGGCGGCGAACTCAAACGTCGCGAACGCTTGTCGGCGCGCCTTGGGGATGTATTGAGCAACCTCTACCTCGCCTCGGCCGCGCTCAAGCGCTACCACGACCTGGACTCGCCGGACCACATGGAACCGCTGTTCACCTGGGCCATGGAAGAAAGCCTGGGCCAGGCTGAGCGGGCCCTGGACGAACTGCTGGACAACTTCCCGAACCGGGTGCTGGGTGGTCTGTTGCGCGGGGTGGTATTCCCCTTCGGCCGCCGCCACAAAGGTCCGAGCGACAGGCTGGACGCAGAAGTGGCCGCGGTGATCGGTCGGGGCAAGGGCGATCCGACCCTCGAGGAGCTGCTGCAGGGTTGTTATCGCCCGCAATCGGTCGACGATCCGGTGGGTGCGCTGCAGCACGCTTGCGACCTGCTGGTCGCGGCTCATCCGCTGCACAAGAAACTGCACGGTGCGCTCAAACAGGGTCAGCTCACCCCCGCCCCTGGCGAACAGCTCATCGACGCGGCCCTCGAAGCTGGCGTGCTACAGGCCGGCGAGGCCCAGACCCTGCGCGAGGCCGAAGCGGCCCGACGTAAAGTGATCGACGTGGATGATTTCGACAAGGAGGAACTCACGCTCGCCGAGGACAAGGTCCGCTGATCCTGGCGACCCTGTGCTTCTGCCATGTAAAAACGGGCGCAAGCGCTTTATACTCCTGCGCCCGTTTTGCTCTTGAGGACTTATCTCGTGTCCAACGTCGTTGCCGATCACCTTGTCTTGCTTGACCACTTGCGCAGCATCCTGGTCGCCGTGGGTGAGGCAGACCAGGTTCCCGAAGAAAGCCATGCCCTGTTTCTGGAGCGCTTCGACGAATTGCGCGCGCAACTGCCCGTTGATCCGATCGAAAGCCAGTACCTGGGCCAGGACCTGATGTGCCAGGTGATCGTGCGTTATCCACAGATCGCCCACCTGGTGCCTCGTGACCTGCTGTGGTACTTCGCCGGTGACTGCCTGCATTACATGCCCGACGAAGAAATCGCCTTGTATCAGGCCCTGGAGGAACGTCGTTTCGAAGCCGAGCAAAACGACGAACCCTTCGACTGGAACCAGGAAAAGCAATTGCTGGCGATGTCGGATCAGGACAGCAAGCACTGATTGCGATCAGTCATGCCAAGGCCCGCACGGTTAATCCGGCGGGCCTTTTTTGTGGCCCGCCTTATTCAAGGTGGGCTCTTTCTCCAGACACTCCACCAGATAATCAATGAACACCCGCAACTTCGGCGGCAGGTAGCGGGTGGGCGAATGCAGCAGCCACAACCCACCCTGGTAGGAGGCCAGAAACGTCCAATCCGCCAGCACCTGTACGATCAACCCTTGCTCCAGCGCATGACGGGCCGTGAAGTACGGCAAGCTGCCGATGCCAATGTGCTGCAAGACAGCCTCCAGCCGCACGCCCGTATGATTGGCAGCATAGCGGCCACGTACGCCCACGTGGACGGACCGGGTGCCTTTCCTGAATTTCCAGCGAGCGTCGTGTGGGGTTTCTCCCAGGTAGATGCAGCTGTGCTCCAACAGGTCGTGGGGATGCTCGGGGATGCCGTGTTCGGCCAGGTAGCGCGGCGTGGCGCAGAGCAGGTGGTCAATGGTCAACAACTGACGTCCCACCAGCCCGACCGGCGGCTGGTCGGTGATCCGCAGAGCCAGGTCAACATGATCGTCGATCAGATCGACCTGCCGATCCTCCAGCAGTAACTCCACATCGACCTTGGGGTAACGACGCAAGAATTCGGGTATGTGGGGATGAATGACAAAGCGCCCCACCGCCTTGGGCACGCTGACCCGTATCCGCCCCTCGGCTTCATGGGTGAACTGGCCGCTGATTTCCATCACCGAGCGGGCGGCGGCGACCATCTCCCGACAACGCTTGAACACTTCCTCCCCGCCATCGCTCAAGCGCAGCTTGCGCGTGGTGCGTTGCAGCAAGCGGGTGGCCAAGGCTTTTTCCAGACGCGAGATGCTTCGGCTGACAGCCGACGGGGACAAGCCTGACTGCCTGGCCGCTTCGGAGAAACTGCCGGTCTCCACGACCTTGACGAAAATGGCCATTTCGGCGAGCAAGGCCAGTGATTGATTTGTGCTCATGGCGCAAAAGCTCTATGAAATTTCAACGGATTATCACCCATTCCCACACAACTTATAATCCCGCACACATTCCGATGCGGGTATGGAATATCCGCGCCTGAGCCTTTTCTCTTTTTTTATCGGTCATCGCCGCGATGCCGCGCCCTGACCGTTCGGAGTTGAAATGCTATCGAGCTACCTTGGCGAATTCCTGGCCCTGGCCACCGTCCACTTTCTTGCGGTGGTCGCACCCGGCCCTGATTTCGCCGTGACGATCCGCCAAAGCGTCCGTTTTGGCCGCTGGATCGGGATCTGCACAGCGCTGGGCATCGGCGCCGGCATCTCGGTGCATGTAATCTACACCTTGCTCGGCGTAGGTGCGCTGATGCACACCTTCCCCTGGTTGCTGATGGTCGCCAAGGTGGTGGGGGGTGCCTACATTCTTTACCTGGGGGTCAGCCTGCTGCGCAGCCAACCCAAATCCACGCTTGAAGGCGTACACAGCAACGATCAAGACACTACTGGGCAAACGCCATTCAAAGCGTTTGTCACCGGGTTTCTGACCAACGCCACCAACCCGAAAGCCACGCTGTTTTTCCTGGCCATCTTCACCACGCTGATCAGCACCACCACACCGCTGCAGATCCAGGCGTTGTACGGGCTCTGGATGTGCCTGGTGAATGCACTGTGGTTTGTCCTCGTCGCGTTGTTTTTTTCCAGCGCCCGAGTGCGGGAAGTGTTTATGCGCATGGGACATTGGTTCGAACGGAGCATGGGCGTCATCCTGATTCTTTTTGCCGGACGGTTGATCCTGTCCCTGTAAACACGCCCTCAAAATCGCACAAAAGACAAATTATTGACGGCGACTTTACCAAGAATTTCCCTCCCGTCACTTTTTAGTCGTTTTTTTCGTTTATGGCGTGGCGCTTTGCCATGCATGAACTACCTTCAAAAAGAAGCGGGCACGGCGGTGAATAAATCACCCCCTAGGGCGACCCGATCAACACCGGTCACCCTGCTCGTCACCCCGCTATCGCGGGGCTCAAAAAGTTTTTTCGAAAGCTGCCTGCCATTCAGTCAGGCCGGTGGGATGCGCTCGCTCGCTTGTAGCGACGAGGCGGTCACCGCCGCCGCTCAATGGTCTGGTGCAATACAAGGGGCAGCCCGGGCCCCTTAAGTGATCCGAGGCATTTGTTAAGCCTAGGGACGGCCTCTCTGTCGAGGATCACTTCATGAGCTATCGTACCCCGCCCGCGTTAAAGCAATTGATGCATGGCCTGTTCTGGATCGGCCTTGGCCTGGAAGCGGCCCAGGCCGCAACGGCAAACTGTTCTCAGTTGGACAATTTGCCAGCGACCTTCGAGGTTGGCCAAGGGCTTCAGAATGAACTGCGTATCCTGGCCCCCGTGACGAAACTGGCGGTGGGTGACCCGAAAATTGCCGACGTGCAACCCAGCGGTAGCGACGCCTTTATTCTTACAGGCCTGGCGCCCGGCGCTACCAGCCTGATGGTCTGGACCGCCTGCTCAAAAAACCCGCGCCAGAGCATGATTTTCGTCAAAGGCAGAGCCACTGCGGCACTGACCAGCGCAGCGAGCGTGCCCTCCGAAGACCCTATGCTGCTCGCCCAGGTGCAGACCGACATCCGTTTCGTCGAAGTCAGTCGGACCAAGCTCAAGGAAGCTTCGACCTCTATTTTCGGCAGCCGTGGCAACTTCCTGTTCGGCGCGCCGAGAACCCTGCCCACCATCGGTGGCGTGGTGCGGCCTTCATTGCCGCTCAACAACGACATGTTCAACCTGTCCTTTGCCACCGGACAAACCCTGCTGATGATCAATGCGCTGGAAGGCAGTGGCTTTGCCTACACCCTGGCGCGGCCGAGCCTGGTGGCCCTGAGCGGGCAGAGCGCGAGCTTCCTGGCCGGCGGCGAAGTGCCGATCCCGGTGCCCAGTGCCGGCAGCGACAACGTGTCCATCGAGTACAAGGAATTCGGTATCCGTCTGACCTTGACGCCCACCGTCGTCGGAACCAACCGCATCATGCTCAAGGTCGCACCGGAAGTCAGTGAGCTGGATTTCACCAACGCGGTGAACATCGCCGGCACACTGGTTCCGGCGCTCACCGTCCGCCGTACCGATACCAGTATTGCCCTGGCCGATGGCGAAAGCTTTGTCATCAGCGGCCTGATCAGCACGCGCAATGCCTCTCAGGTGAACAAATTACCGGGGCTGGGTGATGTTCCGATTCTCGGTGCGTTCTTTCGCGATAATTCCATCAATCGCGAAGAACGCGAGCTGCTGATGATCGTCACGCCGCATCTGGTCCAACCGTTGGCCGCCGACGCACAACTGCCGACGTTGCCGGGCGAACAGCTGCGCAATTACGACCCGAACTTCTACCGCATGTACTTCCTTGAAAACGGCGAGTTCGACAACCGTAACGGGCTGTCCCAATGAGCCGGCGCCTGAAGTGCAGTCGTCCACGTGTTCAACCTGATACGAGGGGGCATTCAATGAAAGCGGTGATCGCGATAGCTGCAACGGTGCTGCTGGTCGGCTGCGCCAGCAACGGCGTGGCTTCACGCCCGACCAGTTGCGCCAAGCCCGGCTCCGATCAGGAACTGGCGCTGAACCTGGCTGATGACATGGCCAATGACGGACGTTTGTATGCAAGCTTGGCGAACCTCGAAGGGCTGCCGCAAGATCTGGTCCAGGTCCGTCTGCGCAAGGCGCGCGTGCTGCGCCTGATGGGACGGAACGAGGCAGAGCCGTTGTACCAGAGCCTGCTCGGCACTTGCCTGGCCGCCGATGGCGAGCATGGCCTCGGCCAGTTGGCTGCCGCCAGACAGGATCATGCTGGCGCCACTGAACACCTTGAGCGCGCTGTGAAAATGTCCCCCACCGAAGGGAAAATCCGCAATGACCTGGGGGTTGTCTATCTCAATCAGCGACGGATCCCCGAAGCCCGCTTCGAGTTCATGACCGCCATGGAGCTCAGACAGTCAGACTCACTGGCCGCCTTCAACATGGTGACGCTGCTGATTTACCAGGACAACTGGAAGCAGGCAGCCGAACTGGCAAACATGGCCAACCTGAGCCCCAAACAAGTGGCGGATGCTCAAGCCCGGGCGGAAAAAATCAGAGGTTCGGCCCCTATCGGGGCGACATCTCCCGTGAACCGTTTGAGCGATGTAGCCGACGCCTCATCCGATGCGGTCAAGTAGAGCCTTACGAGGAGTCCAAGAGATGAAAACCAGACAACTGTTGATCGTGTGCATGACTTGCCTGTCCACCACCGCCTGGGCCATTGAACCAGGCCCCTCTTCGGCTGCGCAACAGGGCACGGAAAGCTGGATGCAGCTGCAGATTCGCGGGGTGGTGGCCTCAACCCACCTGCAAACCGCCTCGGCCACCGAACGGGAATTGGCCATGCAGCGCTGGCTCAATAGTTTCAATTACCCGATCCCGGAATTCTTCGAACAGGACTCGGGTGGGGAAATCACCAGCAGCAACTGAAACACAGTGGAAAAACAAAAGATCGCAGCCTTCGACAATGCCTACATCCGATCCGGTGTAGGGCTTTTCGAAGGCTGCGATCTTTTGTTCTGCCTTGCATCAAGCTGAACGCGCCTGGTTGTGGCGAAGGGATCTATCCCCGCGGGGTTGCTCAGCCCTCCAGCAAATCCCCACTCAACTGAGTCATGCGCGGGTCCGGCCAATGAGGGGTACTCCGTATTCCGGTTTTCAGGACCGCCACGCGTCCCAACAGGGATCAATCCCCTCGCCACGGGTTGGTATTCGGTTGGGTATGGACGTTCAGGTGAGGATCTTTGTGTGCCCGGCGGGGTGTTGACTGTCAGGTGATAACCCTTGCGTGCCTGTCTGAGTGTTGGCTTTCAGGCTGTCACTATCGTGGCGAGGGAGCTTGCTCCCGCTCGGGTGCGCAGCAGCCGCAAACCGGGGCCGCTGCGCTGCTCGAGCGGGAGCAAGCTCCCTCGCCACAGGCTTGTACAACCGGGACCGTATGTCCTTCTACATATTTCCAAAGGCCCTGAACACGCCGATCATGGCCGGGCCGATGGCGACCAGGAAGAAGCTTGGCCAGAGGCAGAAGATCAGCGGAAAGATCAGCTTGGTACCGATTTTGGCTCCCATCTCCTCGGCCGCCTGGGTGCGCCGGTCACGAAACTCATCGGCGTAGATGCGCAGGGTGTCGGCCACGCTGGTGCCGAAGCGGATGCTCTGAGCCAGCAGGCTGACCAGGCCCTGGATATCCTCCAGGCCGGTGCGCAGGGCCAGTTGCTTGAGCGCGTCGGTGCTGGTGATACCCGCGCGGATCTGCGCGTTCACCAAGGCCAGCTCTTCGGCCAGCTCAACCTGACTGACCGACATCTCTTCAGCCACCCGTTCTATCGTAACGGGCAGGGCCAGGCCTGACTCAACGCACACCACCATCAGGTCCAGCGCATCGGGAAATGCCGCCCGCAGCCGCGCTTGTCGTGCCTGCTTGCGCTTGCCGACGTACAACGCCGGCAGCAGCCATCCGATACCCGCCATCAAGGTCGCCACCAGCAAACCGACCATCAGGGACACCTTGATCAGCGGCAGCAGCAGTAACGTAACGCCCAGCAGCAACAACGGCAGCATCAGGCGCACGGCCCAATACATCTGCACCGCCGACGCGGAACGGTAGCCGGCGTGGGTGAGCAGGGTCAGGGTGGCGCTGGCCTGGCTCGGGTCAGTCGCGGCAAAGCGCTGGCCGACCCGCTCCAGCAAGAGTTGCAGGTTACCTGGCGCCTCCTGCCCTTGCGCACTGCCGGAATACCCCCGTTTGATCAGCGCCAGGCGCCGTTGCACCGGATCCTGCAGGCCGAGCATCAGCAGGATCATGGCGACGACCGCCAGTACCGTACTGAGGCCGATCACGGCGATGAACAACAGCCGTGCCATTTCTTCGCTTCCGGTAAACCGACTGAACAACCCGAGCAGAAAATCCATGACTGATACCTCTCGCCGCGAGGGCGCTTAAACCTGGATCCGGATGATTTTTCGTATCCAGAGAATCCCCAACAACATGGCGCCGAACGCGAACATGATCAGCTTGTGGCCTATAGGGTCATTGATCAGCACCGGCATGTAGCTGGGGCTTGTGAGCACGATGGCGATCGCCAGCACGAAGGGGATCGCCACCAGCACCCAGGCCGACATGCGCCCTTCCGCCGACAAGGTCCGGATCTTGCGCTGGAAGCGAAAGCGCCCGCGGATCAAGCGGCTCAGGCGCTCCAGCACTTCGGTCAGATTGCCGCCGGTTTCGCGGTGGATAAGTATGGAGGTCACCAGCATCATCACCGTCATGCTCGGCATGCGTTCCAACAGGCCGAGCATGGCCCGGCGCACATCGTTGCCATAGTTGATGTCGGCGAAGGTCATACCGAACTCCTGGGCGACCGGCCCCTTGTGCTCCTCGGCGACCAGACGCAGGGTTTCGTTGAACGGGTGCCCGGCGCGCAAGGCCCGGCACATGGCGTCCAGCGCGTCCGGCAAACCTTCCTCGAAGGCGGCGAAACGCTTGCTGCGGTCGTGCATGATTTTCAGCACCGGCAACCAGGTCACCACAGAGGCCACCAGCAGCGCCACCCACCATACCGGCCAGAACATCAGCACCACGGCACCGGCCGCCACGCCCAGGGCCAGGCCGAGCATCATCACCCGATAGGCCCGGTATTCGTGGCCGGCCTGCTCGATCAACTGGGTCAGGTTGGCCATGAACGGCAACTGTTCAAGCCGGGCTTCCAGGGGCGACAAGCGCGTCAGGTACTTCTGCCGCAACACGGTCTGCATGTTGGGCAGATGGTTGGCTTTCTCCAGCACATGCAGGCGCCCACGGATGCGCTTGCGCATTTTGCCGGCCTCGCCGAACACCGGCACCACCACCCCCTGGGACAGGAGGAAGACGGCGATGAACACCATGGCAAGAAAAATCAGGATGAACTCGCTGGGGATGTTGTTCATGACGACCGAGCCTCCATCCACTCAGGACGGAACAGAGTCAGCGGCAACTCGATGCCGCGCCTGGCCAACACGTCGCGAAAGGCCGGGATCATCCCGCTGGGCCGATAATCACCCAGCACCTCGCCGTTTTCCCCGATGCCTTGGCGCGTGAAAGAGAAAATTTCGGTCATGGTGATGATCTCCCCTTCCATGCCGTTGATCTCTTGCATGCTCACCACACGTCGTTTGCCGTCTTCTTGACGCTCCAACTGGATCACCACATCGATGGCAGAGGCAATTTGTTGACGCATGGCCTTGATCGGAAAAGTCGCGCCGGTCATCGACACCATGTTCTCGATTCGCCCCAAGGCATCGCGCGCGGTATTCGCGTGGATCGTGGTCAGGGAGCCGTCGTGGCCGGTGTTCATGGCAGTGAGCATGTCCAGCGCTTCGGCGCCACGCACTTCGCCGATGACAATGCGGTCCGGACGCATCCGCAGGCTGTTACGCACCAGTTCCCGCTGACTCACCTCGCCGCGCCCCTCGATGTTCGAAGGCCGGGTTTCCAGGCGTACCACGTGAGGTTGTTGCAGTTGCAGTTCGGCCGAATCCTCGATGGTGACGATACGTTCGTTGTGGGGGATGAAACTGGACAGCACGTTGAGCATGGTGGTCTTGCCACTGCCGGTGCCACCGGAAATCAGCACGTTCAAGCGCCCACGGACAATCGCCTTGAGCAACAAGGCAATGGCTGGGGTCATGGTGCCCACCTGGATCAGGCTGTCGGTGTTGAGCAGGTCCACCGCGAAGCGCCGGATCGACATGCTCGGACCGTCGATGGCCAGCGGCGGGATGATTGCGTTGACCCGCGAGCCGTCCTTGAGCCGGGCATCCACCAGGGGTGACGACTCATCGATGCGTCGCCCCAGGCTGGAGACGATACGGTCAATGATGTTCAGCAGATGCTGGTCGTCGCGAAAGCGCACGTCGGTTCTTTGCAGCTTACCGAAGCGTTCGACATAGACCGAGGCGAAACCGTTGACCAGGATATCGGACACGCTATGGTCGGCCAGCAACGGCTCCAAAGGCCCCAGCCCGAGCACTTCGTCGGTGATCTGCTTGATGATCAACTGACGGCTGGCCGAGCTTACCGGCGCCGAATGCTCATCGAGCAGACGTTGGCAAATATCGCGTATCTGTCTCGTGGCTTCGGCCTGCTCGAGGGAATCGAGCAAGGACAGGTCCATGACCTTGAGCAGTTGCTGGTAGATTTTTTCCCGCCATTGGGCTTCCACCGGGGTGACCTGGCTACGGGTTTCGTAGAGCACGTCGGGAATGGCATGCTCCCAGGCCATCAATTGCTCTGTCGGATCCGGCAGGCTGTCGCCAGTCAGCTCAATGGCAGGTTTACCGGACTGTTTACGCAAGCGGTTGCGGAAGTCGCTGATCATGGGTCATCCCCCGAAAAAACGGTTGAAGGCACGTTTGAGCAGGCCTTTGTCTGCGGCCATCTGGTGACCGACCAGGTCTTCGGTCAAATCGCGCAGGGCAACGGTGATGGCCGCCCTCGGCGCATGCAGCCCCAACGGCACGCCAGTGTTCTGACTCTGGCTGACCAGGTTGAAGTCATTGGGTAATTTCGACAGGTTGGTGCACCGCAGGGCTTCGGCGACATCCTTGAGGCTGACCGCGGCCGCCTTGTCATAGCGATTGACCACCACCTGCAACTGGTCTGCGCGTATGCCCAGGTCCTCGCGAAGGATCCGCACCAGGGCGCTGGCATCGCGCAGATGGCTGACACTTTGTTGAACCACCACGTAGACCCGGTCGACCTGCTCCAGCACGGAGCCGGTGAGGTGGTCGATCTGCCGCGGCAGGTCCACTACCACCCAGTCATAGCTGGCACGGGCCAATTGCAACAGGGCGTCGAGTTGTTCGGGCTGAGCGTCCTGTGGTAGGCACAACTCGCCGCTGCGGCCACCCAGCACGTGCAGGGTCGGACTGAAATGGCTGCAAAAACCCCGCAAGGCGATACTGTCCAGGTCTTCGACCTGTTGCAGCACTTGCAGATGGCTATGGGACTGGGCCACATCCAGATAATGGGTGACGCTGCCAAATTGCAGGTCCATATCCAGCAACAGGGTGGTACCGGCCTGGGCGCTGAGTTGCTGGGCCAGGTTGCAGGCCACCAGGGTTGCACCGGAACCACCCTTGGCGCTGATCACGGCGACCAGCTTGCCTTCGGCACCATGGCCGACGCGGACCTCCGCCACCAGACGATTCAGGGCGGCCACCAGCTCCGTCTCGGCGAAGGGCTCTGGCAGCACGTCCCGGGCACCGGCCTGCATTGCCAGCCGCATGCCTTCCTGCTCGCCCATCAGACCGCATACCAGCATCGGTGGACGCTCATGGGCCGGACGCTGCAGCAACGCCGCCAGCTCTTCGCGCCACAAGTGACTGACCCGCAACAACAGCAGGTCGGGCATTCGCTCCAGGCCATAAAGCGGATCGACATGGCCGTTGCTCACCAGGCGCGTGCTCACTTCCAGGCAAGGCATGCGCTGGCAGACGCATTGCAGGTCGCGCAGGGACGAAGCGTCACGACTGCTGATCAGTAGCCGCAGCCCGGCTTTGCCGGTGACGGTCGACAGTGGAGTTTCCCTGGTATTCAGCATGGTGTGATCTCCCCGGAATCGGAATGACGCCCAAGGCTTTCGCGTGGCAAGGTCGCCCTGAATGTGGGCAAGGTAATGGGCACGCCAAACCCGGGAATGAACAGATTGAAAACGAAGTTCTGCACGCTCAACTGCACGTAACGGATCGCGCGAAAGCCATTGGCGCTGACCGTGTCGGCGGGGTTCGCCACCACGGCGCCGTTCACATCCAGATAGGTCAGCGCCAGGTTCGAAGTGGCGAGGCTGCTGATCAGTTGGCTGGTACCTGAATCTGTCGCGGCATTGAAGATGGCGCGGCGCAACACCACCGGATCGTTGATATTGCACACCGCCGCCAGCCGCGCGCCGCGTCGCGCGGCTTCATCCAAGGCATTGGCGGTGAAATACAGCCGGCCCATTTCCACCACGCCGAACAGGAGGATGAACACCAGCAGGCCAACGAAGGCGAATTCCACGATGTAGGTGCCTTGCATGTGCTTGTTGTTCATCACAACGCCCTCATGACGGTGGTCGCCACCAGTGGAATGCCCAGGGCAATGGCATTGCCGAAGAAACCGGGAATTGTTCCACCGCAATTGCCTGCGCCAATCACCGGGCAAAAGGTGTAGGTGATGGTGACACGCACATGATCAACACCCACCGCGGCGACCTCCACGTTCGCCGTGGTCAAACCGGCCACCACCGCGGCGCCGGCCTGACTCGGAGTGCCATACACCGCGACGTTTTTCGTCTGGGTCTGCAGCGTGTTGTTCAGGGCGATGGTGCCCAGGGTGGTATTCCAGGCCTGGCTGGCGACGAATCGATTGGCATCACGGCTGGCCTGTAGCAGCACGTTGTATTGAAAGAGCATGCGGCCGAACTCGCCAAAGGCCAGCAACAGCAGCAGCAACAACGGCAGTACCAGGGTGAATTCCACCAGCGCCACGCCTTGCTGGGCCTGCGCTGCTTTGAAATGGGCAAGTCGCATGACGCCTCCTACGAGTCGGTGCTCGGAGTGCCGCTGCCGTTGAGATAGGTTTTGTAGAGCTGAATGACCTGCGGCCCGGTATCGCTGACCGGCGTGGGGCCAGGCACGTTATCGCCTTCGCATTCCTGGACGAACTGGCCAAAGATGATGGAGTCCGAACCTCCACCATTAACCGGTTGCACGACGAAATAGCAGCCAAACCCCAGGACGGGAATCGAGGTTGAGCCGCTCAGTTTGCCGGTGCAGTCACCGATCACGATCTTGAGCATCCGCCGCTCGAAAACCCCGTTGCTTTCACAGCCGCTACCGGCCCCGGCCACGCAAGCGGCGACTGCCGTTTTCCAGTCGTTGTAGTCCAGTATTGCCTCACCAGCGCCGCTGAGATCGCCATTGCTCGAGGTGATGGGTTGTCCTTTGTATTGCGCCTGGGAGAGCGAATCGTCATAGGTCATCGCCGGGTTGCTCGATGTAGTGACCAGGTCCGGTGGATAGTCCGAAGCGCTGACCGGACCGTTATAGATACCGAATCGCGTGTTCAAGCCTTGGGACGTCGGCCCGGCTTTGTTGCCCGGCGCGGTCTGGACGTTGTCCCCGACACTGCGGCAGATCGAACCGCCGCCCGCCAGGTCTTCGCGCACCGCGCTGCCGCCGGAGCCGAAATCGAGCAGTTGGAAGTTGCCCGGCCCGATGGGCGAAGTGTTGCCCGCGGCCGTCTTCAGCACCGTCAGGTCGCCAAAGCGATAACTCCAGAAATTTCCGGCAGCCGGGTCGTATTGACTGGTATCGCCGCAGACCATCAAGGGCGCCAGATCACACGGAGCCGTCGGGCTGGGGCCTGCCGTGGCGATCGCCGCCACGGCCTTATTGCCCAGGCCGACACTGCCCATCGTTTGAACGAAACTCCAGAAAAAACCGCTCAACTGATAGCTGGACACTGACACGCGTACGTACTTGGCATCCGACGGCCCGGGATAGGAAAACGGGCCATAAACACTGCTGGCCAGCTCCACTGCGGCGAACGCACCCGGATTGCCGGCGACGGCGGTTGCCAGTTCAGCGTTGCCCGCAGCGTCAGCATTTCGTGTCAGCGTGTCCAGGGCGGCGGCCCGAGTCGTACTGGCCATGTTGAGCCCCCCCGCCACCTGGCTCAGGGTCTTGGCGCCGCTCAAGGCGGCGGCATCCACGGCATTTTGCAGACGGGTCTTGTTGAGCAACATGTGTCCGCCATCCAGGGCCAATGCCGCCATCATGGAAATCGCCATTAACGCGATCACCATCAATACACTCACTGCTCCTTCCTGGCGCCGAGGCGTCGCAGTGACAGGCTGCCGGATACTGGGATTCATGATCGAGCCCTCGTTTGCCGACGCGTGAGGATCGGCACTGCCATGGCCGAAGGACCAGGCATTTTTTCTACGCGTTTCAGTGAACGTTGACGACGCTGCTTTCAACTCCACGGATTACCGTGATCCCGCTGCTCTGCGCTTTGGCGCTGCGCTGCACCACGGGCCTTGGCACCACAGCGGTCGCTGCCGCCATCACCGGAGCCGGAGGGGGCGCCACGACCACGGCTTTTTTCTCCAGGTTCAGCGGATTACGCAAGGCCAGCTGCAACTTGCCTTCGGTCTGCGCAGTCACCAGGGCCTCTGCTTCCGTGGCCGACATTTCCAGCGTTACGGCCCGCACCACCACCGGCTGGGTCTTGTCGGTGCCCGCTGTCTGATCCACCGCCAGCACCCGCAGGTTTTCAAGGATGGTCCGGGACACAGCGTTGTTACTGCCGGCGCTGGTGGTCTTGGTAGCCAGCACGTCGACCCGGTTCCCCGGCAACAGGAACCCCCCCACACCGACCACATCATCGACCCGTACCGATATGGCGCGTTTGTCAGGATCGATCAGCGACGCCAGGGTGCTGCCACCCAAATGCTCACTCAGACGCGCGCCCCGCACGATGTCACCGCGCAGAATGTCGAACGTCGCGATCTTGCCTACGGCCTGTTCGCTGGAGTCAAAGGCATCGTCCGGGATCGTATCCATGGGCATGCGCACGGTGGTGACCTGCTGGGCCTCGACCATCTGCCCGAAGGCAATTGGCACGGTGGCAACCACCACGCTGCGCAAATGGTCATCGGGTTTGGCGTTAAGTCGTGCGCTCAGCCAGGAGTCAGCCATCCATGCGGCACCCAAGCCCATGACCAGGGAAACGCCAATCAGCGAAAACGTACGAGAGCTCATGTTGGTATCTCCGATTCAAAGGAAGTCGAGCTGAACGAAGTAGTTGTGCCAGGCCCATTCCAGCTCTTGCGGCAACAGGGGCCCGGAACCGCCCAGGTAACGCTGGCGGTCGAGCGCCATGTTCAACAGGTCGCGGGGATGGCAAGGCACCAGCGGCATGCCCTCGCCCGCATAAAGCTGCTGCAGCACATAGCGCACCAGCAGCGGGTCGTGGGGGATGCCCAGGCGTTCGCACTCCTGGCGCCAGATGCGCTCGTATTCTTCGGGCTTGAGGTAACCGAACTGCACCTTGTAGCCAATGCGGCGCAGAAAGGCTTCGTCGGCCAGTTCCAGGGGGTTGAGGTTGGTGGAAAACACCAGGACCAGATCGAACGGCAACTCGCAATGGCGACCACCGCCCAGGTTGATGAAGTCGCGCTTCTCTTCCATCGGCACGATCCAGCGATTGAGCAATTCGGCCGGGGCCATGCGTTGGCGTCCCATGTCATCGATGATGAACAGGCCGTTGCTGGCCTTGAGCTGCAACGCGGCCTGGTACTGGCGGGTAAAGGGGTCGTAGCGAACATCCAGTTGCTCCATGTTCAACTCGCCGCCCGTGATGACAATCGGGCGTTTGCAGCACAGCAGCCGACGGTCAATGCCTTCATTGAGCATCAGATTGTTCGATTGGCCCTTATCATCCAGGCGCTGATGCACCTGCGGGTCGTAGATCTCGATCACCGACTCGTTGATGACGATGGCATGGGGCACCCAGATGGCCTCGGCGAACAGACGGATAAGACGGCTGCTGACATAGGTCTTACCGGTGCCCGCGGGGCCGTAAATCATGATCGCCCGCCCTGAATTCAGCGCCACCCCCAACTGATCGAGCATGCCTTGCGACAGCACCATGCCGGCCAGGGCTCGTTGCATGTCGGTGGCGGTGATTCGACCATGGTGAATGGTCTGGATCTTGATCAGGGACCGATAGGTACTCACCGGGAAAGGTGCCGCACCGATATAGCCACTGCGAGACAGGGCGTCGCGAGCGGCACTACGGCCGCGTTCGGTCAGGCCGTAACGCAAGGCCTGTACACTCGTTTGCCCGAGCTGGCCGAGCACTTCGACACGACCGTCCTTGCGCAGGAACGCCAGGACTTCTTCCAGCACCGCGCCGGTCAGCGCCAGGCGCTCCACCAACCGCGTCATGTCCAGTACACCAGCGTCGTGCAGATGCTTGCAGACCAGCTCGCCGAGAAAACTGTCAGTCAGGCCGGTGTCTTGAATCGTGCATGGCTGAGGGGCCAGGCGTTGCACCGCTTCCCGTTCACTAGGGTAGGCATCACTATCGTTGATGACGTGCATGACTAGACTCCCCAGCCATCGGCAATCAGCTGCCAGTAGACGCTGTTCAAGGTGCCGATCAGGATCGCGATCGAATAAGGAAAAGGTTTGCCCGCCACTTCATCCGCGGTAGGTGCCAGGTAAGCCTGGGCCCGCACGATCAGCCAGTAACGCTGCAGGGTCTGGAGCAACTGACCGCGGGCCAGCACGATCAGAAAACCGCACACACCACCGGCGATCAGACTGAACAGCGCAGCCCACAATGCGTAATGAACCGGCAGGAAACTGCCCACCATGGCCATCAACTTGACGTCACCGGCGGCCATGCCACCCACCGCATACATGGGCAAAAACAGCGCAAAACAGACCAGCATGCCCAGCAGGCTATCGCCCGTTCCGCTGATCCCGCCTGTATAAGTCTGACCGGCCAAGCCCAAGGCCAGGCCCAACAGGACCAGCGTGTTGGGGATGCGGTGGCGGAGCAAGTCGCTCACCACCGCCACGCCCAGCAGTCCCAGCAGCAGTACCGTCGACACCAGCAATTCCATGGACATGGCGCGTCTCCCTGTTGCAGTTATCGTTAGCAGGCCACGTTGCCGTTGACGGCCTGGCACAGCGCACGGATCTTGGTGTCCACCGCGCCGCCCAGAAGAACGAAGGCTGCCGCCACCAACACCGTGATCAAACCTCCCGCGACGGCGTATTCAACAATGGTCAAGCCATCTTCATCTTTGGCGAACCGGCTGATCGAAGTTCTTATTGTGTGCAGAGTCATTTTCTTCACCTCGCCTTTGAATAAAGGCTGTACCGCCATGAACTAAGTTGTCGGGGACAACGCCAAGTCCATTTGAGTGATTCGTTGTACTCACAGCAAAAGAGTCGCAAGCGAGGCTTCCTTGAAAGCGGCCGTGTCCCCGCGCAGTTATCGCTATGAGCAGGCGACGTTGCCGTTGACGGCCTGGCACAGCGCGCGGATCTTGGTATTCACGGCACCGCCCAGAAGCACAAAGGCGGCGGCCACCAACACCGTGATCAACCCACCGGCCACGGCGTATTCCACAATGGTCAGGCCGTCTTCATCTTTGGCGAACTTCAGCACCGAAGCCTTGATTGTTTGAAGAGTCATTTTGCGCACCTCATCAGGGTTGTTTTCAGGGGCAGTACATTTGCAACTGCCTGATGCAACCCTAGTCAGCGGGTGGGGATAGCCGTTAGGAGGATTTTGCACATCGCTAGGATTATTTTGCGGGGGGAGCCAGGCACGCCTTGCGATTGCAACTCGCAACGATTCGCGCTCTGCCGTTCTGAGCCTGTGGCGCTTAAAAAAACGGCTTTTATAAAAAAATTATTCGGCGAAGTGATGGCACATTGGCAATACTGCAAGCTTAAGGGCAGTCATCACGCTGAGTGGTAGGCACATGATCTCGAGTCTGACCAGAAAGCCAAAGCTGTTGTGGTTCGATCTGACTCACGATCGGTCCACCCAGGAACTTGTCAGCCAGTTCGAGGACACTTGCGACTGCACCCAGGCAAAAGATGCCCTGCTGCCCGGCGGGGAACAGGCAGACATGATCTGCATCCATTTCGATCGCCCGGATACGCCGGGCCTGCGGCGGCTGCTGGAGATCAAGCGCACCGTCCCTGCCACGCCCATCACCATGTTCACCGTGCAGCACTCCGAAGAACTGGCGGTCTGGGCCATGCGCTCAAGTGTATGGGAATACATGGTACTGCCCCTGTCAGCCACGGAGAGGAAGCGCTACCTGACTGCCCTGGTGCAATTATGCGAGTTACGCCGCCACAGCTGTGGCCCGCGCAAGACTTCGCTGATCGACCACGCGCCAACCCTGCCGGACAGCATCCGCCTGACCTCCGGGCACCAGAAACACCAGGCCCTGAGCCATATCATGCTGTACATCGACCAGCATTTTCGCGACAGCATCGATCAGCGGGACCTGGCCAAGCGATGCGGCATGACCACGTTTCGCTTCAGCCGTGTGTTCAAGGAAGCCAACGGGCTTGGCTTCACCGATTACGTGCTGAACAAACGCATGAGCTTTGCCAAGGAACTGCTCGACAATAGCCAGATGCCTATCACCAGCATCGGCTATGAGGCCGGGTTCAAGGATCCCTCCTACTTCGCCCGCGCCTTCAAGCAGTATGCCAACTGCACACCCAGTGAATACCGCCTGGCGCGGCAGATGCGAACAATGATTCCCGCTCCCGATCTGCCGGAAAACGAGCGTGCAGACGCACTTGAGAGCCTGGTGGAGAGCCTCGAAGATTGAAGCGTGCTTTTTCACAGACGAAAAAAAACGCCGCTCAATGAGCGGCGTTTTTTTGAATTTGGAGCGGGAAACGAGACTCGAACTCGCGACCCCGACCTTGGCAAGGTCGTGCTCTACCAACTGAGCTATTCCCGCAAATGGCGTCCCCTAGGGGACTCGAACCCCTGTTACCGCCGTGAAAGGGCGGTGTCCTAGGCCACTAGACGAAGGGGACACGCTGCCCGGAACACATGGTGTGTGTTCCAGTGCCCAGATCCGTACCCGAAGATATCGGTTCTGGTTTCACTCAGCCCTGCCCGAAGGCAACGCTGTTTAAAATTGGAGCGGGAAACGAGACTCGAACTCGCGACCCCGACCTTGGCAAGGTCGTGCTCTACCAACTGAGCTATTCCCGCATTGGCGTCCCCTAGGGGACTCGAACCCCTGTTACCGCCGTGAAAGGGCGGTGTCCTAGGCCACTAGACGAAGGGGACACACGTACAACATTCACTGCTTATCGCGTTTGGCTAAGTGCTTTACGCTGTAAGTGGCGCGCATTCTATGGATGGATTGCTGGGTCGTCAACCCCCAGATATAAATTTATTTAAATCAATGACTTCGCCCGGTTTGGGGGCTGTTCGCACATTTTGCCCGTCCGGTCTCTGGCGCCTATATTCTGTCATCCGCCAAGACGTTATAGTCGTGCCTGACAAATGGTGGCAATGTGCATCTATCTTCGCCGCACTTCCATACGCAGCGCCACGCCTGTCTAATCGCATCGCGCAGGCCTATGCGCTTAAAAGCCAAGCCACTACACTCTTGATATGCGAACCCCAATAAAGAGGTCTTACCGGTGACACCACTCATGATCACCCTGCTCGTCGTAGCCGGGATCGCACTGTTGATCGCCATTGGCTACATGAACCATGTGGTGGAAAACAACAAGCTGGAAAAGGCCCGTACCAAGGTTGAACTCAACGACCGCTTACGTCGTTGTGGCGAGCTCACTGAAACCTTTCCCGGACAATTGATGACCCCGGCCCTGAAGCTGTTGATCACGCGTCTTGAGATCAACGTCTGCCAGCGCCTGCTGAACCTGGAGAAAACCAATACAGCGGTCAAGGCGCGCCTGGACGAACTGAATGCGCTCGCCGCCCAGGGTGAATCGATTCCGGTGAACAACCCACCGGCACCGATCCAGACCGAAGCCAAGGCCAAGGATGTGCGGTTTCTGCTCGAAGCCCTTCACGGTCAGATTACCCGTGCCGCCCAGGACGGCTTCCTGCCGCCCAACGAAGCCAAGCGCTGGATCCGCGAAGTGCGGCACATTCTGGTGCTGCTGCACATCGAGTTCTTCAATAATCTCGGCCAACACGCCTTGCAGCAAGAACAACCGGGGCAGGCCCGCCTGGCGTTCGAACGGGGCGTGCAGTACCTGCGCAAGCAACAGGAACCGCAGGTCTATGCCGAACAGCTGGACTACCTGGAAAAACTCCTGGCCCGCGCCAATGCCATGGTTCTGGCCAGCACCCAGCCAGTCGAAGGCGAAGTCAACCAGTTGACCGAAGGGCTGAAGGACGCCGAAGTAAACGACGAGTGGAAGAAGAAGAAGGTTTACGACTGATATACGGGTTGGGCTCTCAAGCCTGACTCCTGTGTGGCGAGGGGATTTATCCCCGCTGGGCTGCGTAGCGGCCCAAGTCATTGCTGACTGATATTAAACCTTGAACAGTCGGGGCCGCTGCGCGACCCAGCGGGGATAAATCCCCTCGCCACAAGTGCTTCGCCGACAGCTCACAGCCTGAAATGCCCCACCATTCCCTTGAGTTCAACCCCCAACTGCGCCAGCTCAATGCTCGACGCGGCATTGCCCTGCATCGCCAGCGAAGATTGATCGGCACTGGCGCGGATGCTGGTGACACTGCGGTTGATCTCTTCAGCCACCGAGCTCTGTTGCTCGGCCGCCGCCGCGATCTGCTGGTTCATCTGCTGGATCAGTGACACCGCCGCCGCAATGCTCCCCAAGGCGCTTTCGGTTTGCAGTGCATCACTGACCGCCATCTTCACCAGCTCGCCACTGCTCTGGATCTGCTGCACGGAGGTCTGGGCTGCTGAGCGCAAGGCACTCACCAGTCGTTCGATTTCCTCGGTGGACTGTTGCGTGCGCTTGGCCAGGGCCCGCACTTCATCGGCCACCACCGCAAAGCCCCGGCCCTGCTCACCGGCCCTGGCGGCTTCGATGGCCGCATTGAGCGCCAGCAAGTTGGTCTGCTCAGCCACACTCTTGATCACGCTCAACACCGTACCAATGTTCTGGATCTCAGCGCTGAGGCTTTCGATACTGCTACTGGCTGAAGTGGCCGAGTCAGCCAATTGTTCAATGCGCACCATGCTCTGACGCACCACCTGCTGACCGCTTTCAACCTTATCGTCAGCGGTCTGGGCCGCTTGGGCCGCCTCTTCGGCATTGCGCGCCACGTCGTGCACGGTGGCGGTCATCTGGTTCATGGCCGTGGCGACCTGCTCGGTCTCCTCCTTCTGGCTGCTGACTTCCAGGTTGGTCTGCTCGGTCACGGCCGACAGCGATTGGGCAGAGTTGGCCAACTGTTCGATACCGGCCTGCAAACCGCTGACGATACTGCTCAGGCCCGCCCCCATCTGTTGCATGGCGAGCATCAGTTGTCCGATCTCATCCTGGCGTGTCACTTGCACCGTTGCGCTCAAGTCGCCCGAGGCAATCTGCTGTGCAACGCGGATGACGCTACGCAACGGCCCGACGATCAACCGGGTAATGACCCAGGCTGCAATCAGTCCCACCAGCAGCGCCAGGGCCGACGAGCCGATGATCAGCAGCGAATTTTTCTTCAGTTCCGCCTGCATGGCCGCGTCTTCGGCGGTATAAGCCTGGTCAACCCGCTCCACGACCTGGGAGGCACGCTCGTGCAGTTGCTGATAGACGATTTTCTCCTGGGCCAGCAGACCGGTGTATTCAGCAAGTTTTTCGTTGAAACCGGCGATGTGCCCGGCCACTTCGTTAAGCACAGTCTGGTATCCCGGGTCCTTGACGGTGGTCTTGAGCACCTCGGCCTGCTTCATGGCTTGCTCGGCCTGTTCGATCGTGCCCTGTCCGCCCTCTTCAGAGCCTTTGCGGCTTTGATCCAGGCGCACCCGCGCTTCGTTCATGGCCTGCAACATCAGCCGTGACACTTCGCTGACCTGATTGGCCTGCTCAATGAACTCGCCGCCCTCCTTGCCTTCGGATTCTTTCAGGGTATAAGCGCCATCATCCGCCAGCCCCGCTTGCAGTACATCCAGGTTATTGGCAACGCTGGACACTGACCAACTGGCCATCTCCAGAGCCAGATCCTTGCTCTGACTCAACTCGACGAATTCGTCGAACGCCTTGCGATAAGCCGCCAGGGCTTGCTCCACGTCGTTCATCACCGGCACGTTGGCCGCCGATTGCGCCTTGAGTTCGCTGGCCTGGGCAATCAGTCCGTCCACGCCCAGCCGCAAGGCATCGACCGTTTTGGGGTCGGAGCGCAAGGCGTATTCCTGCTCAAGCAGACGGACCTTGAGCAAGCCGCTATTGAGGGATGACATCTGCTTCAGGCCATCGAAACGATGGCTGATGGTTTGCAGGGACCAGACACCGATGGCCGCCACCACGGCGGTAAGCAGCAGCACCAGGACAAACCCCAGGCCCAGTTTCTTTGCCATACCCAGGTTGGCAAAACGTCTTTGCACGGCCGAAATCATTGCGCCCAGTCCTCTGCCAGTGTGTGTTGATCGCAGATTCGCAACGAGACACCCTGTAACACAAGATGCTGGCGTCGGAATAATGGCAAAAAGCTACAGCGCCGTCGTTTTCAGGACAATTGAGGTCGATCCAGAGCCGCCGCGCGGAAGAATGCCAGTGCCCTCGAATCACAGGCATGGGCCACGTTGATCCGTAGCCAGTCGCTGACAGCCCCCGACGGGCTGAACGCTGTACGGGAAGAAAGCAACACACCGAACCGCTTGGCCAGACGCTGCAATGCAGCGTAGTCGCACAAGGGTGCCCGCGCCCAAATGAACAGACCGCCGGCGGGTCGGCCAAAGACTTCCCAATCCGCATCCTCCAACACCTGCAACACCGCTGCCATGTCGACACTCAAACGTTGCCGCTGACGCTGGACCAATTTGCGATAGGCACCGCTGGCCAGAAGATTGGCCAGCACTGACTCACAGAACCGAGAGCTGCCCATGCTGGTAATATCCTTGACGTCCCTCAGGCGTGTGATGACAGACGAGCCGGCCACTATGAAACCGACTCGCAAGGAACTGCTCAGGGTTTTCGAGAAGCTGCCCACGTACACCACGTCGCTATCCAGCGCTGCCAGGCGGGTGCGGGTTGAACTCTGGAAGTCGGCATAGACATCGTCTTCGACCACCAAAATGGCGTGTTTTTTCGCCAGTTGCAGCAGTTGCTGAGCCACGGCCGGGGCCAGACTGCTGCCGGTCGGGTTATGACAGGCGCTGTTGACGAACAGGGCGCTGGGCCGGCGGGTCGCCAAGAGGCATTGAAATGCATCGACATCCGGGCCGCGCGGAGTCCTGGGCAGTTCGATCATGTCGATGCCATGCAACCTGAGCAGGTCGAACAGCTTCGAGTACCCCGGACTCTCCACCACGACGCAGCATCCAGGCTCGAGCAGTGTGCGTACAATCAGGTCCAGACCGTGGGTCGCCCCCGTGGTGGTCAGGATCAGATTTGCATCGGCCTGGATATTGAATTGTTTCAGGCGCCTGGACAGTTGCTCGCGCAGAGCGGGCAGCCCCATCGGCGTACTGTAATTGAACAACCCCGCCATGTCGGTGCGGGTGACCTGACGGATCGCGTAGCCCAAATCATCGCTTTCGCGCCAGCTCTCGGGCAGCCCGCCACAGCCCAGTTTCAGTTCCCACTGCGAGTTCCGGGGCACGCTGTCCTGAGTGAGCTGCACGTCTTCCAGCCAGTCGTTGTCGGAGGGCTCGTAGCTGGACGACGGGGGCGGAGCGACGAAAAAACCCGAGCCATGGCACGCCGCCAACACTCCTTGGGCCACCAGGCGTTCACACGCCTCATTGACACTGGACTGACTGAGCAAATTCTCCCGGGCCAATTGGCGAATGGAGGGCAGCCGGGTTCCCGGTTGCACCCCATCCTGTCGAATCCAGCCGGCCAGCGCGTCGACAATTTGCTGCACGACAGGCACCAGGGCCTGCCGGTCGATTCTCAACTCCATGAGTAACCAAGCTCCTAAGCAACTGTTTTATCTCTGGAAACAGTTAAGCACAGGCCGTCTCCGGACGATGTACGACAACGTCACCAAAACGGTCGATTCTCACCCTTTGAAACACATTCAGGGGCTGACACGGGTCATTTTTAACCCCCAAAGAAAAAGCCCACAACAAGTGCGGGCCTAGTCCTACAAGCTAAACACTACGCTCTTCAGAAAGCCGTGACGCCGCCGTCCACCGCCAACGAATGACCGGTGGTGAATGCAGCGCCATCGCTGCACAAATACAGCACCGCGCTGGCGATTTCCTCGACCTTGCCGATGCGTCCTACCGGATGCATGGCGTTGGCGAACTCACCTTTTTTCGGATCCGCTTCATAGGCACGACGGAACATGTCGGTGTCGATCACCGCCGGGCAAACCGCGTTCACGCGGATTTTCTTCTTGGCGTATTCAATCGCCGCCGATTTGGTCAGGCCGATCACCGCGTGCTTGGACGCTGCATAAATGCTCATCTTCGGCGCCGCCCCCAGACCCGCCACCGAGGCAGTATTGACGATGGCACCTCCCCCCTGGGCCAGCAGCAGCGGCAATTGATACTTCATGCAGAGCCAGACGCCCTTCACATTGACGCCCATGATGGCGTCGAACTCATCGAGGGTGCCGTCAGCCAGCTTGCCCTTTTCGATTTCGATCCCGGCGTTATTGAAGGCGTAATCAAGCCGGCCATAGGCATTGATCACTTCGCTCATCAGGTTCTGCACGTCGCTTTCCAGCGTTACGTCGCAGCGCACGAACAGCGCTTCACCGCCCGCCTCACGAATCGACTGCACCGTGCCCTCGCCGCCCGCCACGTCCAGGTCGGCCACCACCACTTTCAGGCCCTGCGCCGCGAATGCCTGGGCCGTCGCACGGCCAATGCCCGCGGCTGCGCCCGTGACCACGGCGACCTGTCCGGAAAACGTCATGCTCATTGTCAAATCCTCGAAGAGTGCGGGAGATGGCGCCAGTCTAGTCACAGGTCCGGACGATGCGGCAGCACTATCCAGTTGCCGTTTGGGCATTCATGGGCGCCAGTGATAACGGCCCCGGCGCCATTATCACTGGGCTCGATCGAACTGCATTCGCTGCATCAGCAAACCTTGCGACAAGTGCTTCGAAGGTCTATCAACAAGGCTTCATTCATCTTGAGTGCCAGCCATGACTGCCCAGACCAATCGCCAGTTCCTGCTCGCCAAACGCCCGGTGGGCGCTGCGACCCGCGAGACTTTCACCTATCAGCAAGTACCGGTCGGCGAGCCGGCAGCCGGCCAGATTCTGGTGAAGAACGAATATTTGTCCCTGGATCCGGCCATGCGCGGCTGGATGAACGAAGGCAAGTCTTACATCCCGCCGGTAGGCATTGGGGAAGTGATGCGCGCCTTGGGCGTAGGCCAGGTGGTCGCCTCGAACAACCCGGCCTTCGCGGTCGGTGACTACGTCAACGGTGCACTGGGCGTGCAGGATTATTTCCTCGGCGAGCCGCGAGGTTTCTACAAGGTCGATCCGAAACTGGCGCCATTACCGCGCTACTTGTCCGCATTGGGCATGACCGGCATGACCGCCTATTTCGCCCTGCTGGACGTTGGCGCGCCCAAGGCCGGCGAGACGGTAGTGCTCTCAGGGGCCGCCGGTGCGGTGGGCAGCATCGCCGGGCAGATCGCCAAGATCAAAGGTTGCCGCGTGGTGGGCATCGCCGGCGGGGCCGACAAATGCAAATTCCTGATCGATGAACTGGGCTTCGATGGCGCCATCGACTACAAGCATGAAGACGTCCATGCCGGTCTCAAGCGCGAATGCCCCAAAGGCGTGGATGTGTACTTCGATAACGTCGGCGGCGACATCCTCGATGCGGTGCTCAGCCACTTGAACCTCAAGGCCCGCGTAGTGATCTGCGGTGCCATCAGCCAATACAACAACAAAGAAGCGGTGAAAGGCCCGGCCAACTACCTATCGCTGCTGGTCAACCGGGCGCGCATGGAAGGCTTCGTGGTCATGGACTACGCCTCTCAGTTCGCCGCCGCCGGGCAGGAAATGGCCGGTTGGATGGCCAAGGGGCAGCTCAAGAGCAAGGAAGACATCGTTGAAGGACTGGAGACATTCCCCGAGACACTGACCAAGTTGTTCAGTGGGGAGAATTTCGGGAAGTTGGTACTTAAGGTCTAGTCACAAAAACACCTGTGGGAGCGGGCTTGCTCGCGAAAGCGGAGTGTCAGGCGCCATTTATGCCAACTGACACGTCGCTTTCGCGAGCAAGCCCGCTCCCACAAGGGATCTTCAGGCCAGTTCGGCGACTACGGCCGCCAGTGCCTTGGCCGGATCAGCCGCCTGGCTGATCGGTCGGCCGATCACCAGGTAGTCGGAACCGGCATCCAGTGCCTGACGCGGGGTCAGGATGCGGCGTTGATCGTCCTGGGCACTGCCCGCCGGACGAATCCCCGGGGTCACCAGTTGCAGCGACGGGTGCGCCGCTTTCAGGGCGCTGGCCTCCAGGGCCGAGCAGACCAGACCGTCCAGGCCAGCCTTCTGCGCCAGCGCCGCCAGGCGCAGCACCTGTTCCTGAGGCTCGATATCCAGGCCGATACCTGCCAGGTCCTCGCGCTCCATGCTGGTCAGCACGGTCACGCCGATCAGCAGCGGTTTCGGGCCGCTGCGCTGATCCAGCACTTCGCGGCAGGCCGCCATCATGCGCAGGCCGCCGGAGCAATGCACGTTGACCATCCACACGCCCATTTCAGCAGCCGCCTTGACGGCCATGGCAGTGGTATTGGGAATATCGTGGAATTTCAAATCCAGGAATACTTCAAAACCCTTGTCACGCAGGGTCCCGACAATTTCCGAAGCGCAACTGGTGAACAGCTCCTTGCCGACTTTGACCCGGCACAGCTTGGGGTCCAACTGATCGGCCAGCTTCAGGGCGGCGTCACGGGTAGGGAAATCCAAGGCAACGATGATGGGCGTCTGGCAGGCGGACATGAGCGGGCTCTCAGGCAAGTCGAAATCGGCGCGCAGTGTAGCGCAAGAGGCGCCCGTGCGGGACCCGGTGATCGGTAAATCATCAGCGAGCCCGAGCAGCACGGACGATGCCGGCCGTTGTGTCGAAGTCGATACATTCATGACATGTGTGCAACACGCCTGCACGCTACCCTGCGCCGCACCCCGTCCTTTCAGCGCTTTGCGCCTCGCGGCCCGAAGCCTATGCTGGAGCCACTACCTCGCCGCCTTCTTTGTGTTTGGCAGCTTATCTGGCAGATGATGCACCCATGCAGAACACCCCTGTTGCAAATTCTGACGATCAAAAAGCGTCCGACGATGACAAGCGCTGGAGTACCCGGGCGTTGATCGTCGATGACGATGTGCCGATCCGCGAGCTGCTGATCGACTACCTGGCCCGTTTCAACATACGCGCCAGCGGCGTGACCGATGGCGCGGCCATGCGCCGGGCGATGCAGGCCGAGCGCTTCGACGTGGTTGTGCTCGACCTGATGCTGCCGGGTGAAGACGGCTTGCAATTGTGTCGCTGGCTGCGCGCCGAATCGGACATCCCGATCCTGATGCTCACCGCCCGGTGCGAACCCACCGACCGTATCATCGGTCTGGAACTGGGCGCCGACGACTATATGGCCAAGCCCTTCGAACCCAGGGAACTGGTGGCGCGGATCCAGACGATCCTGCGCAGGGTACGCGACGACCGCACCGAGCAACGGGCCAATATTCGCTTCAATAACTGGCGACTCAACAGCGTACTGCGCCAACTGATCTCCGCCGACGGGCTGGTGGTGCCGCTGTCCAATGCCGAGTTCCGGCTGCTTTGGGTGTTCATCGAACGACCGCGCCGGGTACTGAGCCGCGAACAGTTGCTGGATGCCGCGCGTGGGCGCTCCATCGAGGCGTTCGACCGCAGCATCGATCTGCTGGTCTCGCGCCTGCGCCAGAAACTGGGTGACGACCCCAAGGCACCGCAACTGATCAAGACCGTGCGCGGTGAAGGCTACCTGTTCGACGCCCGGGACATCGGCTGATGCGCTTGCGCCTCGACACCTTGTTCGGCCGCCTGTTTGGCGTGCTGTTATTGGCGATCGTCCTGGCGCACCTGTTGGCCTTTGCCTGGTTTTCTCAATACGACAAACCGCCTTTGGGGCCACCCCCCGAATTTTCCCGGCAAGGCCAGCAAACTCCGCCCATGGGGACCCCGCCCAACCGCCCTCCGCGCCCTTGGTTCGGTGGGCCGGTGGTCCCGCTGACGTTTCAGTTTGTGTGCCTGATCGTCGCCGCCTGGTACGGCGCCAAACTGCTGACCCGGCCCATCCAGCGCCTGAGCGATGCCGCCGAACGCCTGAGTGAAAACCTCGACAGCCCACCGTTGGAGGAAACCGGCCCCCGGGAGGCCCGCCAGGCTGCCCATACGTTCAATCTCATGCAACAGCGAATTCGCGAGCAGGTGCAGCAGCGTTCGCGCATGCTCGGCGCGGTGTCTCATGATCTGCGCACTCCGCTTTCACGGCTCAAGCTGCGCCTGGAACAGATCGATGACATCAAGCTTCAGGGCCAGATGCGCCAGGACCTGAACGATATGATTGGCATGCTCGACGCCACCCTCACCTACTTGCACGAGCAACGCACCAGCGAAGCGCTGCAATGGATGGACGTGCAAGCGTTGGTGGAGTCGCTGAGCGAAAACGCCCAGGACCAGGGTGCCGACGTGCAAACCAGCGGTGGCTGCGCGCCGTTGCGGGTGCAGCCGATGGCGTTGCGCTCGTGTATCAACAACCTCATGGACAATGCCTTGCGCTACGCCGGCCATGCATTGATTGCGCTGCAAGACCAACGCGACCAGGTAGTGATTCGGGTGATCGATCACGGCCCCGGGATTGCGGCGGATAAGCGCGAAGCGGTGTTCGAGCCCTTCTATCGCCTGGAAGGCTCACGCAACCGCAACTCCGGCGGTGTCGGCCTGGGCATGACCATCGCCCGGGAAGCCGCCGAACGCTTGGGCGGGCAGTTGAGCCTGGAAGAAACGCCGGGGGGTGGATTGACGGCAGTGATCCGCTTGCCGCGCGCCTGAAACAACCTCAATCCCATGTGGGAGCCGCGCCGGGGGCTGAGTTTGTACACCCGCCGGTACAAACTCCACACACCCACGACAACTGCCCCGCCGACGCTGCATAAGCCGGTGCACCCACCGGCATTCCAGCCCAAGGAGAGCGCCCATGATCGGTAGCGTCAGCAGTTACTCGCCCTATACCAGTACCAGCAGCACCACGACCAGCAGTGCCCGTAGCCAGCAGTTTCAAAAGGAGTTGCTCAGCAAGCTCGACAGCAACGCCGACGGCTCGATCGATCAGGATGAATTGAGCACTGCCCTGTCGCAAAAGAGTGACGACGGCATCCTGGTCAGCCTGAGCGATAATTTCAGCGACCTGGACAGCGACAGCAGCGGGGACCTGAGCAGTGATGAGTTGGCCGCGATGGCACCACCGCCACAACAGGCCTCCGGTGAGGCATTGCTCAGCCTGCTCGACGCCGATGCTCAGAACAGCCTCGACACCCGCGAACAGACCAGCGCGTTGCAGGCCAACCGCAACAGCGACAGCTCCACCGAGCAGCCCCATGTCAGTGAAGCGTTGAACAGGATGATCGCCAACCTCAGCCGACAATACTCACTGGATGATGTCGTCCCCGTGGGGAAATACCTGAACGTGGCCACTTGATTGACCCGCAAGCCTGGCCTTTCGGAGCCGGGCTTGCCTGCCTGGATCAAAGCCCGTTTGTGCTGGACTCAGGCGTGGGATTATCGCGCCTGACTCTTGCTCCAGTCCGTCAGCAAGCTGTAGGCCACCGCCAGCAGGGTCGGGCCGATGAACAGCCCGATGAAACCAAAGGCAATCAAGCCACCGAACACCCCCAGCAACACGATCACCAACGGCAGGTTTCCGCCACGGCTGATCAGGTAGGGTTTAAGCACGTTGTCCACACCGCTGATGATGAAGGTGCCCCAGATCCCCAGGAACACCGCCATCCCGTATTCGCCCTTCCAGGCCAGCCACGCCGTGGCCGGGATCCAGACCAGGGGCGGCCCCATGGGAATCAGGCTGAGCAGGAAGGTGACGATGCCCAGTACCAACGCCCCCGGTACGCCGGCGATCAGGAAACCGATCAGCGCCAGCACCGCCTGGGCCGCTGCGGTGCCGATCACGCCGTTGACCACACGCTGCACCGTACCGGCCACCAATTCGATGTAGTAACCGGCACGGTCGCCAATCAGGCGTTCCAGCAACTTGTGCACGAACACCGCCAAGCGCGGGCCGTCACGGTAGAAAAAGAACACGAACACAATGCTCAGGGTCAGTTCGAGAATCCCACCGCCGATTTGGGCACTGCGAGCCAGCAGCCAGTTGCCGACCTGACCCAGGTATGGCCTGACGGACACCATCATGGCCGCACCCTGCTGATCGATGCTGTTCCAGATGCCCACCAACCGCCCGCCCACCAGCGGTACACCCGCCAACCATACCGGGGCATCGGGCAGTCCATCGACCTGCACATTCTTGATAAATGCCGTGGCATCGCGCACATGGTCGGCCAGGTTGAAGCCCAGCCACACCAGCGGCACCGCCACCAGCACCATCCAGCCCACGGTCAGCAAGGCCGCCGCCAGCGATTCGCGACCATTGACCCAGCGGGTCAGCAGGCGCATCAGTGGCCAACTGGCAAACGCCAGCACCGCGCCCCAGAACAGCGCCGACCAGAACGGCGCCATTACCCAGAAGCTTGCACCGAACAACACCAGGAGCAGGATCTGCACCAACAGCCGATCGTTATTGAGCATGTCAGGTCTCGAAATAAAAACAGGGCCGGGATGACGGCGTGAAGCGCGTCACCCGAAACAGCTTAACGCAGCAGCTCAAGATGCAGGCCCGCCGCATCGCCCCTGGCGGCCTCCATTCGCGCCGCCCGGACACCCTGGTCAATCAGTGCTTGCCGCCAGGCCTCGGCCTGGGGTCCGGCGACAGTGACGCGAAGGCCCGTGTCCAGGTTCAGCGCCCGGGACAGCAGGCGCAACCAAGTGTCGTCCGGTTCGCCGACCAGACGCGGCAAGTCCAGCACGCCGGTATCCTTGAGCTGGCGCAACAGCGTGGCCGATGTGGGCAGCAGGTTCCCCAGCGAGGCGTTTGCCTCGAACTGTTCGACGTGCAGGTAGGCCTTGCGATTGCCGCGAGTAATGCCATACAGCGCAATCAGCGTGTTGTCCGCCGGCGGCGCCAGGCGCAGCAGCAGGTAAGCCTGGCCGTTGTCGGCGCCGTAGAGCTTGGCATTGCCGAACACTTCGTTGGCCCACAGGCTGCTTTCACCGCAATCGCGGGCCTGGCACCAGAACAACAGTTGCGCGTCCTGCTTCTGCAAGGCTTCGCGGGCGGCGGTAAAGGCCTGGGTGGCGGAGTGTTCCGGCGGCAGTTCATAGGTCACCGACGTGGTGTTGCCACGGGCATCAACCTGCCCATCGAAGCGCAACTGGCCGCTGATCTTGCGGATCGAACCCAGGGGATAAATCCGCTCCAGGTCAGTGGTTTGTCGGTAATCGACTATTTGCGCGTCAGGCATGCGAGGCACCCGCTCCAGATCCCGACTGCCGGGAACATCGGCGGCAAATGATGCCGGACTGAAGCAGGCCAGCGTAAGCAAGGCGAGTGAATGAATGGATATTTTCATCGGATCGGCATGGCCTGGGTCTCTGGGGTGAGGCCGGTGCCATCTATGCGCTGCGAGGCCGCTAAACAGAGATCTGTCATGGTTGTCTCCCTTTTTCAACCCGCCCAGCCTCGACAGTTGCCAGGCGCAAGTCAAGAAACGGTGAAGAACCGATTGAAACAGTCTGCTACAAGCGCCGCGCCGACCTCGTCGTTCAGGTGCAAATGATGACCGCCGGGCAACCGTTCATGACTGAAGGGTAGACGCTCCAGCAACTCGGGGTGCCGGGCAAGCATGCCGTCGGCAGCCACCACCAGGTGCGCGGGGCAAGCGATCCGCGCCACGAAGGCCATGGCCTGCTCATCGGTCAGGCGTAGCAGCGATGGCAAGGTCAGGCGATTGTCGGTGCGCCAAGTGTAGCCTCCCGGTACCGGCATCAGGCCGCGCTGGGCCAGTAACTCGGCGGCTTCGCGACTGACCGCCACCAGCCCTTTCATGCGGGCCTCAATGGCCCGGTCGAGGGTTTTGTAGACCGGCTTTCGTTTCTGTTGCAAATCCAGCTGCGCCTGCAGAGCCATGCCCATGCGTTCGGCGGCGTTTTCGCCTTTGTCCGTGGGCGGGATCACCCCGTCGATCAGCCCCAGGTGCGTGACCCGTTCGGGCAAGGCACCGGCGAGCACCAGCGAGACGATCGCGCCCATGGAATGCCCCAGCAGGGCGAAACGCGCCAGGCCCAGTTGTTCGGCGACTTGCAGTACATCATGGGCATAATCCCACAGGGCATAGCCGGCACCGGGCGGACGATGCCCGGAGTGACCATGACCGGCCATGTCCAAGGCAATGACCCGCAGGCCCTCAAGCCGGGGGGCCAGTCGGGCGAAGCTGTTGGCGTTGTCCAGCCAGCCGTGCAAGGCGATCACTGGCCGGCCATCCTCCGGCCCGAACAGGTGGGCCGCCAGTTCAATGTGCGGCAGGCTCAGACGGACTTCTTCAACCCCACTCATAAGCTGCGCCCTTCCCAGCGCTCAAAGAGGTCCTTGAGCAGTCTGGCCGTGTCCTGCGGACGTTCCAGGGGAAACATGTGGCCGCCGGGCATGCTCAGGGATTCGCCATGGGGCATACGGCCCACCGAGCGGGTGTGATGGCGCATCACCACGCGACTCTGCCGGCCGCGCACCACCGCCAGCGGCACTTTGAGCATACGGGCCCGGCCGGGACTGGTGTGCGGCACGCCGCGGTAAATACTGATTTCCGTGGCCGGATCGAAGCGCAGCCGCAAGCGGTCGCCGACTTGCTGCAAGCCATGTTGCAGGTAGGCGTCGAAGCATTCCGGGTCAAACCCGCGGAACAGCGTCTTGGCGGAAAAATACTGCCGGGCCGACTCCAGGTCAGCGAACTCTTCACGCCGCCCCAACGTCCGTCCCGCCGGAGTCAGACGATCGATGAACCCCAGGCGCTTGGCGGCCAGGATCACCCACTGATCGGCGCGGGTCAGCACCGGCGAATCGAGCATGACCACGCCACGATATAACTGGGGGCAGCGCAATGCGGCATGCAGATGCAGAACGCCACCCAGGGAATGGCCGACGCCCCACACCGGTTCAGGTTGTTGTTCCAGGTGATGGATGAGCTCGTCCACCAGGTTGTGCCAGTTATCGTCCGCCGGAAACCGCGGGTCATGACCGTGCAATTCGAGATGCGCGACCTCGTACTGCGGCGCCAGCGCGGCGAACAGCTTGCCGTAAGTGGCCGAGGGAAAACCATTGGCGTGGGCGAAAAACACCTGTTGCGACATGACGGTGGATCCATGGGGAAACTGGGACCGATTGTCCGCACATCCCGGCGGCGCGGCAATGACCGTAACTGACAGCAATGGTGACAGGCACGGCTGGGTTATGAACCCGGCCCCATGCAAGAAGACGCTGCCCCCTGTAGGAGCTGCCGAGTGCAGCGAGGCTGCGATCTTTTCCCAGGCAACTGAGGCGAGAGTGAACGCTCATGGATCAGGATCAAAAGATCGCAGCCTGCGGCAGCTCCTACAGGGACAGCGCCGCCTGGTCCAACCAGGCTTCAGCGCGCCGGCGGCTGTTCGCCCAGCGGCACCACGGCCATGGTCAGGCGCGACACACAGTTGACCTTGCCCTCGTCGTTGGTCAGGCGAATGTCCCAGACCTGGGTGGTGCGGCCCAGGTGGACCATCCGGGCCGTGGCCGTGACCCGACCGCTGCGCACACCGCGCAGGTGGTTGGCATTGATTTCCAGGCCCACGCAATAGAACTTGCTGGTGTCCACACACAGATAGGCCGCCATGGACCCGACCGTTTCAGCCAGCACCACCGATGCACCGCCATGCAACAGGCCGAATGGCTGGTGGGTGCGGTGATCGACCACCATGCTGGCGGTCAGGGACTCGTCGTCGAAAGATTCGAAACGAATGTCCAGCACTTCGCTGATGGTGTTTTTACCGGCGGCGTTCAGTTGCTCGATGTTGGGGGTGGTGCGCCACAGACTCATCGTTGCCTTTCCTTTGAGATTTTCAGGGTGCTCAATCTTATGGGCGCTTGATGCCCTTGAGCGTCATAGACCCAGCCAAGGGCAGCTCGCCCTCCAGCTCCGCCAGCCCGGCCGTTTGTACCTGTTCCGGTTGTTGCAAGTGCCCATGCTGCAGAAAACCCAAGAGACTGCCCACCAGCGGGTTATGGCTGACCAGCAGCACATCATCCTGATCCTTGAGGTGTTCCAGGACGGTTTGCGGCCGGGTTTCTGGCGTAAGCCAGTCAACCGTGATCAGCGCCGGCTCGAAACCCAGCGCTTCACGCACCAGGTGCGCGGTCTGCTGTGCTCGCACATACGGGCTGGCGTAGATGGCCCGTAAAGGCTCACCCATCAACCGGCCGGCGCTGCGCAGCACCTCTTCACGGCCATGGAGGGTCAGGGTTCGCTCGGGATCAGGCCGGGCGCCATGGGGCTCGGCCTCACCATGACGCAATACCCAAAGTTTCATAGTTTCGGCTCCTCATCCCGAACCGGATGCGGGGCCGGAGCCACGGCGTGAGGCGTTTCACCTTCCGGCGTGCGCGGGGTTGGCCAGTCCGCGAATGGCCAGGGTTTCTGGTCGCTATGAAAAGTGCCGAAACGGCCGATCTGCGCCAGGAACTGGCTCAGGCTGTCACCAAAGTTCATCAGGCTGGCACTGGGCGCGCCATAGATCAGCCGGTAGATCAGTTGCACCAGCACCACGGCGCCCAGGATGAATTGCGCCACCTGCCACACCAGCAGGTAAATCACCATCCACAACACACGCAGCAGGATGGATTCGTATCGTGCCTGCTCTTTTGGATCGTTCATGGTTTGCTCCCGCTTCTGATCAATAAAGGTTCAGTTGAAGCCACTGGTGGAAATGAAATCGACGTCGGTCTTGGGTTCGCCGCGCATCAACAGTTCGATCACCTGTTCCAGCGTGCGCCCTTCGAACAGAATCGCATGCAGCCCCGCGACCAGTGGCATGTAGACCCCGGACTCCTGAGACTTGGCCTTGAGCACCTTGAGCGTATTGACGCCTTCGGCCACTTCACCCAGGCGCGACACAGCCTCGTCCAGGCTCAACCCCTGACCGAGGGCGAAGCCGACCTGATAGTTGCGGCTTTTGGGCGAGGAACAGGTGACGATCAAATCGCCGACCCCGGCCAACCCCAGGAAAGTCATCGGATTGGCGCCCTGGCTGACGGCAAAACGAGTCATTTCCGCCAGCGCCCGGGTGATCAGCATGCTCTTGGTGTTCTCCCCCATGCCCAGCGCCACTGCCATGCCGGCGATGATTGCATAGACGTTTTTCAGCGCCCCGCCCAGTTCCACTCCGAAACGGTCGGCACTGGCGTAGACCCGAAAGGTGCGGCCATGCAGCGCGGCCTGGACCCGCTGGCACAGTTCTTCGTCTTCACTGGCGACCACGGTGGCGGTCAGCGCATGCTCGGCGATCTCGCGCGCCAGGTTCGGCCCGGAAATCACGCCGATTCGAGCCTTTGGGGCGATTTCTTCGAGAATCTCGCTCATCAGCTTGAAGGTCTGGGCTTCGATCCCCTTGGTCAGGCTCACCAGCAATTTGCCGCTCAAGCGTTCGGCATGGGGCGCCAGGACCGCCCGCAGGGCACTGGACGGCAAGGCAACGAAAAACAGGTCGCAGTCCTGCAAGGTGGCCTGCAAGTCAGTCACTGGTTCAACTTCAGGGCGGATCTTGATGCCCTTGAGGTAACGCGGGTTCTCGCGATTGACCCGGATGGCCTCGGCCTGCTCCGGGTCACGCATCCATTGGCGCACCGGGTGGCCGTTCTCGGCCAGCAGATTGGCCACGGCGGTACCGAAACTCCCGCCCCCCAGGACCGCAATCGGGCGCTGTTCAGTCATATGCAATCCGTTCATCCATACCAAGTGGCAATGCCGGGCATTATACGGAGCGACCACACCGCGACCAGCCCCGACTACAATTACCGGCAGTTGTAGGAAGCTGACCATCAATTCCTAGGAAAATGCTGTCAACGTGAATGGAAAAGTCACTCACCTCGGTTAACATGCCCGCCATCCTTTCCCTAATCAAAGGCTGTGTCGTGTCCGTTGGCCCCTCCCGTTCAGGCTCGTCGCTACTATTGGCGCTGTTCATCAGCCCGCCAGTGCTGGCCCACGACCTGTTTGTCGACAGCCAGCCCCTGCCCCAAGTGTTGACCGCTACGCGCCTGAAGCAATCGCCGGCGGCGGTCCCCGGCAGCATGACCGTGTTGGACAGCGAATTGATCAAGGCCAGTGGCGCCCGGGACATCAGCGAACTGCTGCGCCTGGTGCCGGGCATGATGGTCGGCAATATCAGCGGTAACCAGGCCGCCGTGAACTACCACGGCACCAACGCCACCGAAGCCCGGCGCATGCAGGTGCTGATCGATGGCCGTTCGGTGTATCGCGCCGGCCTGGCCACGGTGGACTGGAGCGATATTCCAGTGGCCATGGAGGACATCGAGCGGATCGAAGTTTTCCGCGGCCCCAACACCGTCAGCTACGGCGCCAATGCACTGATGGCGGTGGTCAATATCATCACCCGCGCGCCGGCCGACAGCCACGGCACCCGCCTGAAAATCACCCGGGGCCAGCGTGGCATCAGCGACTGGTACGCCAGCCAGGGCAGCGGTTGGGAGGGCGGTGACCTGCGGCTGTCACTGTCCGGCCAGGAAGACGACGGCTTTGACAGCAACCGCAACGGCGCCGATTACCGCGACAGTCGACGCTTGAACCGTTTCAACCTGTCCGTCAGCCAGACCCTGAACGAACAACAGAGCATCGACTGGCAACTGAACGCCAAGGACGGGACCAATCAGCGACCTTATACCTACCGCCCAGTGTTCGCCGGGATTACGGCCGCCGGGGATAACTCCGACGTCGTCGCCAAGGACTACGCCGGTTCGCTGCGCTGGAACCTGGACCTGAACCCCAAGCACAGCCTTTATGTACAAGGCTCGGTCCAGCACTGGGATCGCCAGCAGACCTGGCGCGCCTGCGATGCCGAAGTGTCCTTCAGCCCACAGTTGACGGACCTGTGGCTGCTCAACCCTAACTACGCCGAGAAGCTGGCGCGCAATATTCCCAGCTTTACCGGCACCGGTGCGCCGCCCGGCACCCCGCAGGAACAGGCACTGGCCAATCAGGTGCTCGATCAATGGCGCAACGGCGCCTCGCAAACCTTGTGCGGCGATATCGACCAGAGCGCCCGTGAGTCGCGCTACGACCTGGAGATCCAGGACACCCTGAGCCTGTCCGACAGCCTGCGACTGGTCACCGGGGCAAACTATCGCTACGACCGGGCCGACTCCGAGACGTACTTCAACGGCACGCTGGACGACACCACCTGGCGCTTGTTCGGCCAACTGGAGTGGCGGGCCAGCGAACATTGGTTGGTACAGGGCGGTGCGATGTTCGAAGACACCCACCTGACCGGCAGCTCGCTGACGCCGCGGGTGGCGGTCAACTACCTGATCACACCACGCCATGGCCTGCGGGCGGTGTACTCCGAGGCAGTGCGCTCGCCGGACATGTTCGAGAACAATGTCAATTGGAGTTATCAGGTCACCAACCTCAAGCCCACCGCCTTCGGTCAGAGCAGTGCCCGTTATTTTGTCCAGACCAGAGGGCCGGGGAACCTGGACCAGGAGCACATGCGCTCCCGGGAACTGGGCTACAACGGCTATTTCATGAACCTGGGGCTGACCGTCGATGTGAAGCTGTTCCATGACGAAATCACCGGCATGATCAGCGAACCCCTGCGCAACAATCAGTACATTGCCAGCAATGCCAATGAGTCACAGTTTTCCGGGGCCGAAACCCAGTTCGACTGGCGTATCACCAGCGCCGACCGCCTGCGCCTGACCTATGCCTACGTCGATGCCCTGGCCAGCAACGCCCTCGACGAACAGCCGACCGCCCGCAATAGCGGTTCGGCCGGCTGGTTGCGGGACTGGGGCCGAGGCTGGAACAGTGCGGTGTTCTATTATGGCGCCGACGACCTTAACGGCTATCGCTTTGAACGAATCGACACCCGCCTGGCCAAGCGCATTCCTTTGGGCAAGGCCAACCTGGAACTGGCGGGCATCCTGCAACAACGCCTCGACAATCAGCCCACCACGTTTGTCGACAACCGCTATGACTCCCGTCACGTGCTGTATTTCACTGCGGAGTTGTCGTTCTAGATGTTGCGGGGTCGATCGCGCAAGACGCCCTTTCGTGGCCGCCTGCCGCTGGCGCTGTGCCTGGTGTTTGCCGGTTGGCTGGCAACGATCCAGGTCCGGGCGGCCGAGATTGTACTGACCGGCGTCCATAACAGCCCAGGGGTGCAGTCTTTCACTCAGGCCCTCAAGGCCCTGCGTCCCGAGGACGAGGTCAGGTTTACTCCGCTGGCCAGCCTGCCCGCGCCCGGCAAACTACCGCGTAATGTTCGCCTGGTCTTGCTTGACCTGCCCAGCCTCGACTGGCGCCTGCAGGAAACCCAGGGGCCGGCCACCCTGGTATTGCGAATCAGCCGCCAACAAGCTCGGGACCGCCTGGGCGAGACAACCCCCGATCACCTGAGCCTGTTGTGGAGCGATCCGCCGCTGGCGCGGCAATTGCGCCTGATTCGCGCGATCCTTCCGCAAATACGCAGGGTCGGCGTGCTGTTCGACGGGCACAGCGAGTTCCTGCTCAAGGAAATCCGCCAGGCAGCGACCCCGTTGGGACTGGAAATCGTGAGTGAACGCTGGGACGACACCAGTGACAGCCGCCCTCTGCAAAAACTGCTGAGCCACAGCGATGTGTTGTTGGGGCTCGACGACCCCGATCTGTACAACCCCAAGACGGTAAAGAATCTGTTGCTCAGCAGCTACGCCCGGCAACGTGCGCTGATCGGGCCCAACGCCGCCTTCGTCAAGGCCGGCAGCCTGGCCAGCACCTACAGCGACCAGGAGGATTGGCTGGCAATTCTCGACGATTTGCTTGACCGCCCCGCCACCACCTGGCCCCGCACCCTGTATCCGGCCCGCTTCAAAGTCCTGAGCAACCAGCAGGTCGCCCGTTCACTGGGGATCGAGCCGATTGACGCCGAATCCGTCGCTGCACAGCTGGCCGAAGGAGAACCACGCCCATGACCTTGCGTCGCCGCTGGGACATCAATACCCGCACCCAGCTTATCGCCCTCGGCCCGGCCTTGCTGCTGACGGTGCTGTTGATCAGCTTCTTTACCTTCGTGCGAATCCAGGACCTGCGCCAGGAACTCAACCACACCGGGCAGTTGATCGCCAACCAACTGGCCCCAGCCACGGAATATGGGGTGATCTCGGGCAATAACGAGGTGCTGGAAAGCCTGCTCACCGCCACCCTGGCCACACCTCATGTGCGTTTCCTGGAGGTGCAGGACAGCTCGGACCGGGTAGTGGTGTATGTCGAACAGCCCGCGCAAAGCCGCAATCACTCCCAGCAAATCGAGGTTTTCCAGGCGCCGGTTCGCCTGCAGCGCATTGCCTTGAACAATGATTTCCTGCAAGGCAACAGCACGACCATCGAGGCCCCCAGTGAGGATTACCTAGGCCGGGTGATCGTCGGCATGTCCAGTGACGCCTTCAGCCAGCGACAGCAGGAAATTCTTCTCAAGGCCGCGATCCTGGCGCTGTTCGCCCTGCTGTTCACCTTCCTGGTGGCGCGTCGCCTGGCGTCCAACCTGTCCCGGCCGATCCGCGACATCGGCAACGCAGTCATGGCGATCCAGCAAGGCGACTACGGCACGCCGCTGCCCATCGTCGACGATGCCGAACTGGGGGCCTTGTCACGGCATATCAACAATCTGGCCGACGGTCTCGAGCAAGCCAGTCGTGAACAGCACCAGGCCATGGCGCAGTTGATCAAAACCCGGGAAGAGGCGGAGAAGGCCAACAGCGCCAAGTCCGAGTTCCTGGCGATGATGAGCCATGAACTGCGCACCCCCATGAACGGTGTACTGGGCATGCTGCAACTGCTGGAAACCACCGAAATGACGGAGGAACAATTCGAGTACACGGCGCTGGCCAGCGAGTCCACCGAGCACCTGCTGAAGGTCATCAACGACATCCTCGACTTCTCGCGCATCGAACGCTCGGCCCTGGAGCTGGAACACATCCCGTTCAATCTGGCGGAGCTGGTTGCCAGTTGCGCCCAGTCGTTCCAGCACAGCGCCGCGCAACGCAAGCTGGGCCTGGACCTGCTGATCCCTGATGACATGCAGGCTTTGCAGGTGCAAGGCGACCCGACGCGGATCCGGCAGATCCTGGTCAACCTGATCGGCAATGCCCTGAAATTCACCGAACAAGGCCGCGTCACCGTGCAATGCCAGTGGCAGGCACTGGATCACGAACTCCTGTGGTTTACCTGCACGGTGCGCGACAGTGGCATCGGGATTGCGACCGAAAGCCTGGAGCGCATGTTCGATGCCTTCCAGCAAGCCGACAGTTCGATTTCCCGGCGCTACGGTGGCACCGGCCTGGGGCTGCCGATTGCCCGCACCCTGGCTGAGCGCATGGGGGGCACATTGCGCGCCCAGAGCGAAGAAGGCCAGGGTTCGGTGTTTACCCTGGAGATCCCTCTGGCCCTGTCGCAAAAGGCACCGATAGCCCTGGCGCCAAAGCTCCCCGACGGCATCGGCAGCGGTCATGGCGAGGGCCGCAACGTGCTGCTGGTGGAAGACAATCCGGTGAACCAGACCGTGATTGAAGCCATGCTGCGCAGCCTGGGCTTCACCGTCAGCATCGCCGCCGACGGCGCCCAGGCCATCCGCAGTGCCGAAAGTCTGATTTTCGAGGCGATTCTGATGGATTGCCGGTTGCCCATCATCGATGGCTACGAAGCCACGCGACAGATCCGCCAGTTACCCGGCTGCGCCGAGGTGCCCATCATTGCCCTGACGGCCAATGCGCTACAGGGCGATCGCGAAGCCTGTCTCGCGGCGGGCATGAACGATTACCTGGCCAAACCGTTCAAAAGAGCTGATCTGCAGCAAATTCTGCAGCGCTGGGTGCGTTAGTGCAGGCGTTTAGACCATCTGCGACTGGCGTGAAAGGCGAAAGTGCGGCAGTCTTAAGCACCCGAACAAGTCCCGATTGGGGCTTGAATAAAAATTTCAGTGCACAGGTGTACATTCATTTCCCGTGTGCTGTGACTTTCACTACAACGCAATAGTCTATGAGTAGGCTGTCGATTCGAGGCATGAACGCTTCGATCGGCCGGGAAGATTTGCCCCACCCTGCCGCATGGGACTATTGAGGAGCTCGCATGACCAAACAAAACGCCTTTACTCGGGAAGACCTGCTGCGCTGCAGTCGCGGTGAGCTGTTCGGCCCAGGTAACGCGCAACTGCCCGCCCCGAACATGCTGATGGTGGATCGCATCACCCATATCAGCGAAGAGGGTGGCAAGTACGGCAAAGGTGAATTGGTCGCCGAGCTGGACATCACTCCTGACCTGTGGTTTTTCGCCTGCCACTTCGAAGGTGATCCGGTGATGCCGGGCTGCCTGGGCCTGGATGCCATGTGGCAATTGGTCGGTTTCTTCCTCGGCTGGCAAGGCCTGCCGGGTCGCGGTCGCGCCCTGGGTTCGGGCGAAGTGAAGTTCTTCGGTCAGGTTCTGCCGAGCGCGAAGAAGATTACCTATAACATTCATATCAAACGCGTCCTCAAGGGCAAGCTGAACATGGCCATTGCCGATGGTTCAGTGGCTGTGGATGGTCGCGAGATCTACACCGCCGAAGGCCTTCGGGTCGGCGTTTTCACCTCCACTGACAACTTCTAAGGGTTATCCGCATGCGCCGCGTCGTTATCACTGGTCTGGGCATCGTTTCGTGCCTGGGCAATGACAAAGAGACCGTCTCCGCTAACCTGCGTGCAAGTCGCCCTGGCATCCGGTTCAATCCGGAATATGCCGAAATGGGTCTGCGTAGCCAGGTTTCCGGCTCCATTGACCTTCCCCTCGAAGAGCTGATCGATCGCAAGATCTACCGTTTCGTCGGCCATGCGGCGGCTTACGCCTACCTGGCCATGAAGGACGCCATCGCTGACTCCGGCCTGACCGAAGAGCAGGTGTCCAACCCGCGCACCGGCCTGATCGCCGGTTCCGGTGGTGCCTCGACCTTGAACCAGATGGAAGCGCTGGACATCCTGCGCGAAAAAGGCGTCAAGCGCGTCGGCCCGTACCGCGTCACGCGGACCATGAGCAGCACCGTTTCCGCCTGCCTGGCCACGCCATTCAAGATCAAGGGCCTGAACTACTCCATCGCCTCTGCCTGCGCCACCAGTGCACACTGCATCGGTACTGCCATGGAGCAGATCCAGATGGGCAAGCAGGACATCGTATTCGCCGGCGGCGGCGAAGAAGAACACTGGAGCCAGTCGTTCCTGTTCGACGCCATGGGCGCCCTGTCCAGCAAGCGCAACGACACCCCGGAAAAAGCTTCCCGCGCCTACGATGCCGACCGTGACGGCTTCGTCATTGCTGGCGGTGGCGGCATGGTGGTGGTCGAGGAGCTGGAACACGCTCTGGCCCGTGGCGCGAAAATCTACGCGGAAATCGTCGGCTACGGCGCCACTTCCGATGGCTACGACATGGTCGCCCCAAGCGGCGAAGGCGCCATCCGCTGCATGCAGATGGCTATGTCCACCGTTGACACGCCTATCGACTACCTGAACACCCACGGCACTTCGACCCCGGTCGGTGACGTCGCGGAAATGAAAGGCGTGCGCGAAGTGTTCGGTGCCAACGCCCCGGCCATCAGCTCCACCAAGAGCCTGTCGGGTCACTCCCTGGGCGCCGCGGGCGTTCACGAAGCGATCTACTGCATGCTGATGATGGAAGGCAACTTCATCGCCGGTTCGGCCAATATCGACGAACTGGACCCGGAAGTGGCCGACCTGCCGATCCTGACCAAGACTCGCGAAGACGCCAAAATCGATACCGTCATGAGCAACAGCTTTGGCTTCGGCGGCACCAACGCCACGCTGGTATTGAAGCGCTGGCAGGGTGCGTAGGAGCTGCCGCAGGCTGCGATCTTTTAAGCGAAAGATCGCAGGCTTGGCCAGCGCCTAGCATCAATAAAAAACGCCCCGACTGGTTCGGGGCGTTTTTTTGCCTGGCAAATACCTTAGTTCAATGTGAGAGCGGGCTTGCTCGCGAATGCAATGTGTCAGCTGACAAATATGCCGCCTGCCACACCGCATTCGCGAGCAAGCCCGCTCCCACATGAGGCCTTCAGTGGATGGAGTTCAGCGCACGACAAACCGCTGCTGCGCCAGCAATCGATCGCCCTGGAACACCATGAACCGCCACTCCCCCGGCACCACTTCGTGGCTCTCGGTGAATTCGTAGGCCATCACATCCTGAGGTGCACCGGGCACCAGTTTCTGGGTGACTTCGAATTTATCGTGGCGCACACCATCGGGGGTGCGAATGCCGGGAGTGAAATACAACAGGGTCAATGGCTGGTCGTCAGCCACCTTGTCCGCCAAGCGGTAGCGCAGACCGAACTTGGTGCCCAGCTTGGCCGGTACACTTTCAGTCTGGCGGATCTGCTCGTTGCTGCGGCGCAGAACCCGCTCCCCCGATTGCAGTTCGGCTTGAGGCCCTTCGAAGATACCGAACTCCACCGGGCCTTCGACACGGACTTCTGCCTGGGCCAGGCCGCAGACCGACAACAGCGCGACCAGTGCGCTTGAACGGGTGAGGTGCATAGTGCGCTCCTTGATTGTGATGAGCGCGAGGGTATGACGCGGCGGTGACAGGCTGATGACAAACCCTGCACACCGATACGCTCGCGCTCGATTCTGTAGGAGCTGGCGAAGGCTCGGGCCGCGTTCGGACGATCTTTTGATCTTTCCCTTGAGACTCAATTGGCTGGGGAAAGATCGCAGCCTCGTTGCACTCGACAACTCCTACAGCCACAAAGGCGGACTTAGCGGGCGACTGAACGAGGCAATACCGTTAGGAAATTATCCCGCGCCACCTTCCTGGCCACCTCTTCCGGCAACGCATCCAGGAACGGATCGAAGCTGCGCAATTCCTTACCGACCTTGTCGAAACGCCCCACTACATCCGACCCCAACATAAAGCGCTCCGGGAAGCGTTCCATCAGCCTGATCCACGCCTCGCGAGGCTTGCCCGCCTCGTCCAGCAAGTAAGGCGTGAGCACGCTCCAAGACAGGTCTATGTACAGGTTCGGATAGGTCTCCAGCATCCGGGTCAGTGTCGGCAACAGAAAATCCAACCGCGTCTGGTGACGATGAATCTCCATGCTGGTGCCGGCATGGGCCCAAATAAACCGCGTGTGGGGATGGTTGCGCAGTGGCTCTTCAATTTCCGGCAAATACAGCGCGTTTTTCTCACGCTTGGAGGTGATGTTGGAATGCAGCAGCACCGGCAGATCGTTCTCCGCCGCCAGGTGATAGATCCGCGTCATGGCCTCGTTGTTGGCCCGCGGGGTGTCCCCCGACGTCAGTGCCGTCAGGTCGTCATGGCGGGTGAACACCTCACCAATGCCTTGCCACAAGCCCGGGTACAGATCGAGCATGCGCTGGATATGCATGGCGGAGTTCTTGTCGTTGGGGTTGAAACCGGACAAAAAAGGATGAAAGTGCTGGCGTTGTTCAGCGGTCAACTTACTCACCGCCGCCGCCACAATCACATCGGTGGCGCTGTACCAATAGGCGTCCGCATCGTCACCGGCGTAGTAACGCGGGCGCTTGGGCTCATCCTCATGCCATTTCTTGGCCACCGGTATGCCTGAAATCATCACATGCTCGATGCGATTGTCGGCCATGGCCTTCAATAACTCGGGCATGCCGGCGGTTTCCTGAAAGAAATCGACGTAATGCAGGTGCGCATCGCTGTAGGTGTATTCGCGGGCCATGACGCCGCTGCTCGAAACGGCCAGCAGCCAGGCGAAGATCAGACGGGTCAAGGGCACGGGTAGACTCCAGAAGATTATGAACAGGATAGACCCCGACCGTCGCGTCCGGGTTCACGGCGCATGTGCCGTCAGTTGTCACGGCGGGTTATGCTTTACCCATCCATTGCTCAACCTGGAAGACATCATGACCATGCCTCTGACCATTCGCCCACGCGCAGAAGATGTGGAAGGCCAGCCGATTCTTCGCCCGCTGCCGTCCGCCAAGTGTCGCAGCGTCGGACCGTTCGTTTTTTTCGACCACATGCTGCAAACCTCCTACAAGGCCGGTCAAGGCATGAACATTCGTCAGCATCCCCACATCGGGTTGTCCACCCTCACCTATCTGTTCGAAGGGAAGCTCCAGCACAAAGACAGCCTTGGCTCCGATCAAGTGGTGGACGCAGGGGATGTCAGCTGGATGACCGCGGGCAGCGCCATCGCCCATGTCGAGCGCACGCCCGAATCACTGCTGGGCAGCGATTTCGTCATGCACGGCTTGCAAGTCTGGCTGGCCTCGCCCCAATCCCACGAACAGGGGCCTGGGCACTACAGCCATCATCCGGCGCACACCCTGCCGGTCAGCGATAACCTGGGGGTAAAGATCCGGATGATCGCCGGGTCGGGGTTTTGCCTGGAATCGCCAGTCCCGACACTCTCTCCGACCCTGTACGCCGAGCTGCACCTGCAAACCGCAACTACCCTGCTGATTCCCACCGAGCATGAAGAGCGGGCACTGTATGTGCTCAGCGGTGAAGCGCAGTTGGACGGTGAACCACTGGAACCCCACTCGTTGGTGGTGCTCCCGACCGGGGCGCAAATGACACTGTTCGCCGACAGCGACTGCCATGCGGTGCTGTTCGGCGGCGCGCCGCTTGATGGGCCACGTCGGATGAACTGGAATTTCGTCTCCAGCGATCCGGCGCGAATAGATGAAGCCCGCCAGCGCTGGGCGGCCGGGGACTGGCCGAGCGTGCCGGGGGAAAGTGAGCGGATCGAGTTGCCCTAGATTCACATCGACCGGGGCGAGGGAGCCTGCTCCCGCTCGGCTCTGTAGGAGCTGGCGAAGCCTGCGATCTTTTGATCTTTTGACCTTTTGATCTTTTGATCTTTTGATCTTTTGATCTTTTGATCTTTTGATCTTTTGATCTTTTGATCTTTTGATCTTTTGATCTTTCGCTTAAGACTCAAGTGCCCTTGAAAAGATCGCAGCCTCGTTGCACTCGTCAGCTCCTACATAGCTCCTACATAGCTCCTACATAGCTGCTACACAGGCCAGCGGGAGCAGGCTCTCTCGCCACGGGGTTCTGCTTGAAGCACTCAACCCCTGAGCACTTCATCCAGCAAATTATGCATCGACCTGAACGCCCGGGCGGCAACCTTGGCGTCGTACATCATCTTGCCCGGAACATTGGCCTGGGGATCGGTAAACGAATGCACCGCGCCACCGTAGCTCAGCAGTTGCCAATCCACCCCGGCGGTATTCATTTCGTCTTCGAAGGCCGGCAGTTGCTCCTTGGGCACCAACGGGTCCGAGGCGCCATGCATGACCAGCACCGCCCCCTTGATGTTCTGCGCATCCGCCGGATTGGGTGTGTCCAAGGTGCCATGGAACGAAATAGCAGCCTTCAACGGTGCGCCTGTGCGTGCTAGCTCCAGGGAGCAGCAACCGCCGAAGCAGAAACCGAAGGTGGCCAATCTCGACGCATCGACCTGCGCCTCACCCTGACTTTGCAACTGCTCGAACGCCGCCTGCATGCGCTTGCGCAACAAGGCACGATCATTCTTGAGCGGCATCATCGCAGCCCCGGCTTCATCGGCATTGGTCGGGCGCACGTCCTGGCCGTAAAGATCGGCGATCAACACAACATAGCCGTTGGCCGCCACCGACTTGGCGATTTCCTCGGCCCCCGCCCCTACGCCCATCCAATTGGGCGCCATCAGCAAACCCGGGCGCGAGCCCTGCTGGCTAACGTCGAAGGCCAGGCGGCCTTCATAGGTTTGACCATCGATCTGATACACCAGCGAACGAACCGTAACCTGACTCATGACTGACTCCCCTTGAAAACGGAACACCAGAAATGAAAAAACCCGCCGAAGCGGGTTTTTCCTGCACTTGATTAAGCTGACAGTTCAACCAACAGCTTGTTCAGACGGCGTACGTAGGCCGCCGGGTCCTTCAGGCTGTCACCCGCCGCCAGGGCGGCTTGATCGAACAGGATGTGCGACAGGTCGCCGAAACGCTCTTCGCTCTGCTCATTGTCGAGCTTATCCACCAGCGGGTGGGCCGGGTTGAATTCGAAGATCGGCTTGGAGTCAGGGACTTTCTGGCCGCTGGCTTCAAGGATCTGGCGCATCTGCAGGCCAAGGTCCTGTTCACCGATGGCCAGGATCGCCGGGGAGTCCGTCAGGCGGTGAGAAACCCGCACTTCGCTGACGGCATCGCCCAGGGCCGTCTTGATCCGCTCAACCAGGCCTTCCTTGCTCTTGGCGACTTCTTCGGCAGCTTTCTTGTCTTCTTCCGAATCCAGGTTGCCCAGGTCCAGATCACCACGGGCCACGTCGACAAAGCTCTTGCCGTCGAACTCGCTGAGGTAGCTCATCAGCCATTCGTCGATGCGGTCGGTCAGCAGCAGCACTTCGATGCCTTTCTTGCGGAAGACTTCCAGGTGCGGACTGTTCTTGACCTGTGCATACGTTTCACCGGTCAGGTAGTAGATCTTGTCCTGGCCTTCCTTGGCGCGGGCCAGGTAGTCGGCCAGGCCAACGATCTGTTCGCCATCGTCACCCTGAGTGGAAGCAAAGCGCAGCAGGCCAGCGATTTTTTCTTTGTTGGCGAAGTCCTCGGCAGGGCCTTCCTTCATCACCTGGCCGAAGTTCTTCCAGAAGCCCTTGTACTGCTCGGGCTCGTTTTTCGCCAGTTTTTCCAGCATGTCCAGGACACGCTTGGTCAGCGCCGATTTCATGGAGTCGATGATCGGGTCTTTCTGCAGGATTTCCCGCGAAACGTTCAGGGACAGGTCATTGGAATCGACCACGCCCTTGATGAAGCGCAGGTAGAGCGGCAGGAACGATTCGGCCTGGTCCATCACAAACACACGCTGCACGTACAGCTTCAGGCCGCGTGGAGCTTCGCGCTGGTACAAGTCAAATGGCGCACGGGCCGGCACGTACAACAGCGAGTTGTACTCCAGCTTGCCTTCGACCTTGTTGTGGCTCCAGCTCAGCGGGTTCTCGTAATCGTGGGCGATGTGCTTGTAGAACTCCTGGTATTCCTCGTCTTTCACCTCAGTGCGTGGACGGGTCCACAGGGCGCTGGCGCGGTTGACGGTTTCCCACTCCACTTCCGGCTTTTCTTCGCCTTCGGCCGCGGTCACTTCCTTCGGCAGCTCGATCGGCAAAGCGATATGGTCGGAGTACTTCTTGATGATGTTGCGCAGACGCCAGCCATCGGCGAATTCATCTTCACCAGACTTGAGGTGCAGCACGATGCGAGTACCGCGATCAGCCTTGTCGACGGTGGCGACTTCAAACTCGCCCTCGCCCTTGGACGACCAATGCACGCCTTCGCTGGCAGCGAGGCCGGCACGGCGGCTGAACACTTCAACCTGCTCAGCGACGATGAACGCGGAATAGAAACCGACACCGAACTGGCCGATGAGGTGGGAGTCTTTTTTCTGGTCGCCGGAAAGGTTCTTCATGAAATCGGCGGTGCCGGACTTGGCGATGGTGCCCAGGTGAGTGATCACCTCTTCGCGGCTCATGCCGATGCCGTTATCTTCGAGGGTGACGGTCTTGGCGTCCTTGTCGAAGCTCACGCGGATTTTCAGCTCGGCGCCGCCTTCCAGCAACTCTGGCTTGGACAGGGCTTCGAAACGTAATTTGTCGACAGCGTCAGAGGCGTTCGAAATCAGCTCGCGAAGGAAAATTTCCTTATTCGAATACAGCGAGTGAATCATCAGGTGCAGCAGTTGCTTCACCTCGGTCTGGAAGCCCAGGGTTTCCTTTTGAGTTTCCACGCTCATGGTCATCAAACTCCAAGTGGATGGTGGTGTCCGCCTCGCTGAGATTGGCGGCGGGATGTCCTCAAGGTGGGGGCAACGGTGATGATTTCAAGGGCAATGCGTTTTTGAAGACTCCTGAATCTTGAAATGCGCCCGGGCGGTAGCAATGGGCTGGGCCTCGGCGTCCTGCCAGGCGGTGATCGCCACATTGGCTACCCGGCGCCCCTGGCGCCAGACCTGGCATCGGGCATAAGTGTCGCGAAACTGCCCGGCACGCAGGTAATCCAGAGAGAAGTCGATGATTTTCGGCACGCCCGTCGCATGGGTGGCAATCAGCAGATACACCGCGGCCGACAACTCCATGAAACCGGCAATGACGCCGCCGTGGATGGCCGGCAATAAAGGGTTACCAATGTTGTCCTTGTTGGCCGGCAGGCGAAACAGCAGTTCCTCGCCCTGACGCGAGCATTCGACACCGATCAGCCGTGCATAGGGAATCGATGCCAGTAGCAGCGCGTAGTCGCCCCGCTCGCAGGCGTGGCGCAGTTGTTCCTGAGTGATCTCGGTCATGGCGTGTCTACGGCAGCCAAAGGGCCACCCCTTTTGATTCCCCTGGCGTGCTGTCCCAGGCGCATGAAGGTGCCCACCACATGGGCAATGGGTTGTTCAGGGTCGTCCTGATAGGCAAATCCACGGCTGAAGATCACGTCCTGAGTGACCCGGTAGCATTGGGCGAAGCCATAGACATCCTTGTTCGGCTCAGCGGCGTGCATGTAGTCGATGCGCAGATCCAGGGTCGGACAGACCTCGAACTGCGGCAACACGCACAACGTCGACATGCCACACGCCGTGTCCATCAGCGAGGTCAACGCGCCACCATGGATGATACCCGTGAGGGGGTTGCCGACGATCTGGGGGCTGTAGGGCAGGATCACGGTCAGCCCCTCGCGACTGGCGCTGTGCAACTTCAAGCCCAATATCTGGCAATGTCGCAGCGCGGACAAAAAACGTGTCGCACGCTCAAAAACGGAGTCTTCAGCCATTGAGTCAACGCCTTTATCAGTGAACAGACGCGATAACCGGCACGCCCTGTAAAGTTCCGTTCCCATGCAAAGTTATATATCTGTAGCAAAAGAGGAACTTAATCCAAGAGGGGGCGTTCAAAAGGCCAGTAGTTATTTCCATAAGGAGAAACACCCCATGCGTAAGACTTTAGCTATTGCCTTGATGTTGGCCGCCTCCCTCGGTCTCGCTGCCTGCGATAAAAAATCCGAGGACAAAGCTCAAGATGCCAACGAACACGCTGAGCAGGCTCAGGAAAAAATGAGCGAAGCACAGGATAAAGTGAACGACGCAGCGGAAGAAAACGCCGAAGCCGCCAAAGATCAGGCCGAATCGAACGAAGCGGCTACTCAGGAAGCACCTGCAACAGCGCCCGCCACCGCACCGGCCACCAACTAATACGGTTTGAGCTTAAAAGAAACCCGCCTGGTGCGGGTTTTCTTTTGTCTGCCATTTGACAGTGACCGTCCTGTCAGGCCGGGTCCTTGCCTGCATCAGGCAATGGCGCCTCGGTGGGGGTGTAAACCATGACCTGCAGCACATCGGAATGAAACTCCCGGCGGTACAGCACCAACACCACTCCAGCACTCATCAACATGAATAACCAAGGGCTGACGAACCACGCCAACATGGTCATGCCGAAGTAATAAGCGCGCAGGCCAAAATTGAACTGGTTGGCCGCCATGGAGATCACCCGCGCCGCCCTGAGCGCGAAGGCCTTGCGCTCCTGCGCCGATACATGTCGCTCGCCGATCATCGGTGCCGATCCCACCAAAACCGCCGCAAAGTTGTATTGGCGCATGCACCAACTGAAGGTGAAGAAGGCATACACAAACACCAGCGCCAGGCACAGCAACTTGGCCTCCGACATGCCCTGGGATGCCTGCTGCACCATCGGCAAGTCCGCCAGCAACGACACCGCACGATCGGAGGCCCCGAGCACCGTCAGGATGCCTGCCAGGATGATCAGCGTGCTGGAGGCGAAGAATGACGCGTTGCGCTCCAGATTGCCGATCACGCTGGCATCGGCGATACGGTTTTCGCGCAGCAACATGCGGCGCATCCAGTCTTCGCGATACAAGTGCATGACGCTGGCCAGACAGGCCGTATCACGGGCTTTCAACGAGGCATAACGGGTGTAGCCGCCCCAGCAGACGATAAACCAGACAGCGGCCAGAAGATGGATCAGATTGGCTTGGATGAATGACATTCGATTTCCTGTATGACGACAAACATAAGCTCAAGCAATACTCGCAGTGCCCCTGTGGGAGCGGGCTTGCTCGCGAATGCGGTGTGTCAGGCGACATAGTTATTAGCTGAAACACCACATTCGCGAGCAAGCCCGCTCCCACAGGTCCTGCAAGACAATGCTTCGACGTTAGTCCAAGGAAAAAGACACTGCACCGGCGCCATAAAAAAATGCCCCGTATCGATCGATACGGGGCATTTGTTTTTTACCGGCGGCCTCGCTTGTGGCTGGCCGCGGTCACTCAGGCCAAGGCTTCGCTGCGCTTGCCCAGCAGACGATCGCACACCAGCGCAACCGCCAGGGTCATCACCGACGGCACGAGCCAGGCCAGGCCCTGCGCGCTCAATGGCAGGTGGGCCATTTGCGTCGGCATCCAATCCGCCAGTCCGGCGCCTTTAAGCGCATCGATCAGGCCGAACAGGAACGACACCAGCATGACCGGGCCGACAATGCGCCCCTGCTCATGCCAGAAGTCTTTGCAGAAGCTCAAGGCCACCAGGACAATGCACGGTGGGTAAATCGCGGTCAGGACCGGAATCGAGAAAGCGATCAGCTTGGTCAGTCCGAGGTTCGACACCAACAGCGAAAACGCCGCCAGGATGACCACCAACGTTTTGTACGACAGCGGCAAGACACGGCTGAAGTACTCGGCACAGGCGCACGTCAGGCCCACGGCAGTGACCAGGCATGCCAGGGAAATCAGCACCGCCAGGAAACCGCTGCCCAGGCTACCGAACGTGTGTTGCACATAGGCATGCAGCACCGCCGCGCCGTTGCTCGCGCCCGCGGCCACTTCATGGCTGCCAGAACCCAGGCGGAACAGACTGACATAGACCAGCGCCAGCCCGACCCCAGCGATCAGCCCGGCGATGATGGCGTAGCGGGTGATCAAGGCGGGCGATTCAACGCCCCGGGAACGGATCGCATTGACGATAACGATGCCAAACACCAATGCGCCCAGGGTATCCATGGTCAGGTAACCGTTGATAAAGCCTTGGGAGAACGGTGCCGCGACATATTCAGGGGTCGCCACGCCAATATCACCGGCGGGCAAGGCAAACGCGGCAATGCCCAGTACGGCCAGAGCGATGATTTTCAACGGTGCGAGGAATCGCCCGACAGTGTCCAGCAAGCGGCCCGGATAGAGCGAGATGAAGAACACCAGCAGGAAATACACCGCGCTGTAGAGAAACAACGCCAGCGGGCTTTCACCGGTCAACGGTGCCAGCCCGACTTCGAAGGAGACGGTGGCGGTGCGCGGCGTGGCGAACAGCGGCCCCACGGCCAGGTAGCACACAGCCGCCAGCAACCCACCGGCAACCTTGCCGATAGGACTGCTCAAGGCATCCATCGCCCCGCCGACCTTGGCCAGCGCAACGACCGTGATGACCGGTAGCCCAACCGCCGTGACCAGAAAGCCCAGCGCCGCCATCCAGACATGGGGCCCGGACTGCAAACCGACGATGGGCGGGAAGATGATGTTGCCTGCCCCGACGAACAGGGCAAATGTCATGAAACCAAGCGCCAGGATGTCCTGACCTTTCAACACTTTCATTTTAAGGAAACCACACTGCTGAATCGGAATTTAGAGAGGGACTTCCCTTGAGGATGGAGGGAAATGCTGCCGATCCGTATAAGACCAACCCGTTAGGCGCTCCGCTTCCTTGTGGGCAGCGGTCGCAAAAATGGCGGGTAGCCTAACGAATTAGTGTGAGTAACGCACTGTTGCGGGGCGAACTATCCGATGCACGACATCTTCGTGTCGCGTTTACGTATCTTTTTTACCTTGCAGATCAAAAGATCGCAGCCTTCGGCAGCTCCTACATGGGATTGCATTCCAACCGTAGGAGCTGCCGAAGGCTGCGATCTTTTGATTTTCAGAAACGACAAAGGCCACCCGAAGGTGGCCTTTGTTGCTGGAGCAAAAAGTCAGCCGAAGCTTACTTCTTCATTTCCCAGCCAGTCAGCTCGGCCAGGGCCTTGCCGATGTCTGCCAGCGAACGCACGGTTTTCACGCCTGCGTCTTGCAGAGCGGCGAATTTCTCGTCCGCAGTGCCTTTACCACCAGAGATGATTGCGCCAGCATGGCCCATGCGCTTGCCCGGAGGAGCAGTCACACCTGCGATGTAGGAAACAACCGGCTTGGTCACGTTAGCCTTGATGTAGGCAGCCGCTTCTTCTTCAGCCGAACCGCCGATCTCACCGATCATGACGATCGCTTCGGTCTTCGGGTCTTCCTGGAACAGCTTCAGGATGTCGATGAAGTTGGAGCCTGGGATCGGGTCACCGCCGATGCCGACGCAAGTCGACTGACCGAAACCGGCGTCAGTGGTCTGCTTGACGGCTTCGTAAGTCAGGGTGCCGGAACGGGAAACGATACCGACCTTGCCTGGCAAGTGAATGTGACCTGGCATGATGCCGATCTTGCATTCGCCTGGAGTGATCACGCCTGGGCAGTTAGGGCCGATCAGGGTGATACCCAGCTCGTCGCACTTGACCTTGGCTTCCAGCATGTCGATGGTCGGGATGCCTTCGGTGATGCAGACGATCAGCTTGATGCCGCCGAACGCTGCTTCAAGGATGGAATCCTTGCAGAAAGGAGCTGGAACGTAGATCACGCTGGCGGTGGCGCCAGTGGCAGCAACAGCGTCTTTGACAGTGTTGAAGACAGGCAGGCCCAGGTGCTCGGTGCCGCCTTTGCCCGGAGTTACGCCGCCAACCATCTTGGTGCCGTATTCCAGAGCTTGCTGGGTGTGGAAACTACCTTGCGAACCGGTAATACCCTGGCAGATAACCTTGGTGTCTTTATTGATCAGGACGCTCATTATTTGCCCTCCGCAGCTTTAACGACTTGTTGAGCAGCGTCGGTCAGGCTGGTAGCAGCGATGATGTTCAAACCGCTTTCTGCCAGTACTTTAGCGCCCAGCTCAGCGTTGTTGCCTTCGAGGCGAACAACAACCGGGATTTTCACGCCGACTTCTTTCACGGCGCCGATGATGCCTTCGGCAATCATGTCGCAACGAACGATGCCGCCGAAGATGTTGACCAGTACTGCAGCGACGTTAGTGTCGGACAGGATGATCTTGAACGCTTCGGTTACGCGTTCCTTGGTAGCACCACCGCCCACGTCGAGGAAGTTGGCTGGCTTGCCGCCATGCAGGTTGACGATGTCCATGGTACCCATGGCCAGGCCAGCACCGTTGACCATGCAGCCGATGTTGCCTTCCAGGGCCACGTAGTTCAGTTCGAACTTGGCAGCGTGCGCTTCGCGCGGATCGTCTTGCGACGGATCGTGGAAAGTCTTCAGCTTAGGCTGACGGTACATGGCGTTGGCGTCGATGTTGATCTTGGCATCGAGGCAGTGCAGATCGCCGTCGGCCTTGATCACCAGCGGGTTCACTTCCAGCAGCGCCAGGTCGTGGTCCTGGAACAGCTTGGCCAGACCTACGAAGATCTTGGCGAACTGAGTGACCTGCTTGCCTTCCAGGCCCAGCTGGAATGCCAGCTCGCGACCCTGGAATGGCTGGGCGCCAACCAGTGGATCGATAGTGGCCTTGAGGATTTTCTCAGGGGTATCGTGAGCGATTTTCTCGATGTCCACGCCACCTTCGGTGGAAGCCATGAACACGATACGGCGGCTCGAACGGTCAACGACAGCGCCCAGGTACAGCTCTTTAGCGATATCAGTGCACGATTCAACCAGGATCTTGGTGACTGGCTGACCATTGGCGTCAGTCTGGTAGGTCACCAGACGCTTGCCCAGCCACTGCTGTGCGAAGGCTTTGGCGTCTTCTTTGCTGCGAACCAGCTTGACGCCGCCCGCTTTACCGCGACCACCGGCGTGAACCTGGGCTTTGACGACCCATTCGCTGCCGCCGATTTTGTCGCAAGCTTCTGCTGCCGCTTCCGGGGTGTCTACCGCGTAGCCGGTGGATACTGGCAGGCCGTACTCAGCGAACAGCTGCTTACCCTGATACTCGTGAAGATTCATGCTTATTACCGTCTTCGTTAGGTACTGCGCATTCGGTGCTGCACCGTTATAGTGCCGCACCACCTGTGACTGCTGCTTGCGTAGCGTTCCAGATAACCGGTGCCGCTACGCAAGGCTGCGTCCAGCGGATATTCCGCGGTGAGTCTTGCTCGCAAGGCTCACGACGGGCCATACCGCCGTGGTTTCTTATTGTCTATTAACGCTTTTTGCGGTTGGCCACGTGGATGGCGCCGCCATTTACGGCCAGAGCCGCTTCGTGCAAGGCTTCGGACAGGGTCGGATGGGAGAAGACCATCATGCCCAGATCTTCAGCGCTGGTGCCGAATTCCATACCGATCGCGCCTTGCTGTACCAGCTCGGCGGCGCTTGGGCCAATCACGTGAACGCCCAATACGCGATCCGTCTTGGCATCGGCGATAACTTTCACGAAACCACCGGTATCGTTGGCTGCCATGGCACGGCCGGAGGCTGCGAACGGGAAGGTGCCGACGTTAACTTCAACACCTTCGTTTTTCAAGGTTTGCTCGGTCTTGCCGACCCATGCGATTTCCGGGTGGGTGTAGATAACCGATGGGATCAGGTCGTAGTTGATCTGGGCTTTGTGGCCCTTGATGCGCTCGACCACCATGATGCCTTCTTCGGACGCTTTATGCGCCAGCATCATGCCGCGTACCACGTCACCGATGGCGAAGACGCCCGGTACGTCGGTTGCGCACTGATCATCGACCGCGATGAAGCCGCGCTCATCGAGAGTCACACCGCAATCGGCGGACAGCAGGTCAGTGGTCACTGGGCGACGGCCAACCGCAACGATCAGTTTGTCGAAGGTGATGGTCTGTTCGCCGTTGGCGTCGGTGTAGTTCACCACGACTTCTTCGCCATTGACCTTGGAACCGGTCACGCGAGCGCCCAGCTTGATGTCCAGGCCTTGCTTGGTCAGGGTTTTCAGCGCTTCCTTGGAAACCGCGGTGTCGGCGGCCATCAGGAAGGTGTCCAGTGCTTCGAGGACGGTTACTTGCGCGCCCAGGCGCGACCAGACCGAACCCAGCTCCAGGCCGATCACGCCAGCGCCGATCACACCCAGACGTTTTGGTACGGATTGGAATTCCAGGGCGCCGGTGGAATCGACGATCACGTTCTGGTCGACCGGAGCCGGCGGAATGTCGATCGGACGCGAGCCCGGTGCCAGGATGACGTTCTCGGCTTCGATCACTTCAACCGAACCGTCTGGCTTGGTCACTTCGACCTTCTTGCCCATCAGCAGCTTGCCGTGACCCTGGATCGAGGTCACGCCGTTGGCCTTGAACAGGGTGGCAACGCCAGAGGTCAAGCCTTTGACGATGTTGGCCTTGCGGCCAACCATGGCAGGCACGTCAATGGTGACGCTTTCGCGGTTGACACCGCCAATGCCGTGGATGGCCAAGCCATCTTGCGCTTCGTGGAACTTCCAGGAGCTGTCCAGCAGCGCCTTGGATGGAATGCAACCGACGTTCAGGCAAGTACCGCCGAGGGCCAGTTTGCCCTCCTTGTCGGTGTATTTCTCGATGCAGGCAGTGGTGAGGCCCAGTTGCGCAGCCTTGATGGCCGCTACGTAGCCGCCAGGGCCCGCACCAATCACTACCACGTCGAATTTCTGAGTCATGAGTCATTCCTTCTCGAATCAAACCGGACGGTCACTTGTGGAGACCGTCGTGGGACGAAACCGGTTATTTCAGCAAGAGGCCGGTCAACCGACCGGCCCTCGCGGCGAATCAGATATCCAGCAGCAGACGAGCCGGATCTTCAAGCAGGTTCTTGATGGTTACCAGGAAAGTCACGGCTTCTTTACCGTCGATCAAACGGTGATCGTAGGACAGTGCCAGGTACATCATCGGACGAATCACGACCTGACCATTGATCGCCATCGGGCGTTGCAGGATGTTGTGCATGCCCAGGATCGCCGCTTGTGGCGGGTTGACGATCGGGGTCGACATCATCGAACCGAATGTACCACCGTTGGTGATGGTGAACGTACCGCCGGTCATCTCTTCGATGGACAGCTTGCCGTCACGGGCCTTCTTGCCGAAGGTGGCGATGCCGCCTTCGATTTCAGCCAGGCTCATCAGTTCGGCGTTACGCAGTACCGGAACCACCAGGCCACGGTCGCTGGAGACCGCAACACCGATGTCGGCGTAACCGTGGTAAACGATGTCGGAGCCATCGATCGACGCGTTGACGGCCGGGAAGCGCTTGAGTGCTTCAGTGGCAGCCTTGACGAAGAACGACATGAAGCCCAGGCGTACGCCGTTGTGGCTCTTCTCGAACAGGTCCTTGTACTTCGAACGCAGGGCCATGACTTCGGTCATGTCGACTTCGTTGAAAGTGGTCAGCATGGCCATGTTCGACTGGGCTTCAACCAGACGTTCGGCAACCTTGGCGCGCAGGCGGGTCATCGGAACGCGTTTTTCAACGCGATCACCGGCAGCGAACACCGGAGCGGCAGCGGCAGGCGCGGCAGCCTTGGCTGGCGCAGCGGCCGGAGCGGCTTTCTTGGCGGCAACGGCTGCAACCACGTCTTCCTTGGTCACACGACCACCCTTGCCGGTGCCGGCAACGGAAGCGATGTTGATACCGTTCTCTTCGGCGATCTTGCGCGCGGCCGGGGCAGCGACTGGATCGTCCTCGCCATCGGCGGCTGGAGCGGCGGCCTGGGCAGCGGCAGGCGCAGCAGCGGCGGCCGGAGCAGAAGCAACAGCGCCGCCCTCTTCGATCGAGCCCAGTACCTGGTTGGACAGAACGGTAGAGCCCTCTTCGGCCTTAATTGCGCCGAGCACGCCGTCAGCTTCGGCCAACACTTCCAGAACGACTTTGTCGGTCTCGATGTCGACGATCAGGTCGTCACGCTTTACAGCGTCGCCTGGTTTCTTGTGCCAGGTGGCAACGGTGCCATCGGCAACCGATTCCGGGAATGACGGGGCTTTGATTTCGATAGCCATTATCTGTGGGTCCTTAAAATTCGGTTTCAGTCAGCACGAAGGCTTAAACAGTGAAAGCATCTTGCAGCAGTTTTTCCTGCTGCTCGGCGTGCATCGACGCATAACCACACGCCGGTGCAGCGGAAGCATCACGGCCGGCATATTCCAGGCCCAGGGCCTTGTTATGGTTGCCGATGCTGCGACGCAGGTGATGCTGGCTGCTGTACCACGCGCCCTGGTTCATCGGTTCTTCCTGACACCACACCACGTGGGTGAGGTTGGTGTAAGGCGCGATGGCCTCCATCAGGTCTTCTTCCGGGAACGGGTACAACTGCTCGATACGCACGATGGCGATGTCTTCGCGGCCTTCGGCACGACGTTTTTCCAGCAGGTCGTAGTAAACCTTGCCACTGCACAGGACCAGGCGAGTCACCTTGGCCGCTTCCAGCGTATCGATTTCCGAAATAACGGTCTGGAAGGAGCCTTCGGCCAGGTCTTCGAGCGTGGAGATCGCCAGTTTGTGACGCAGCAGCGACTTGGGTGTCAGCACGATCAGCGGCTTGCGCAGCGGACGGATGACCTGACGACGCAGCAGGTGGTAGATCTGCGCCGGAGTCGTCGGTACGCAAACCTGGACGTTGTGCTCGGCACACAGTTGCAGGTAACGCTCCAGACGTGCCGAGGAGTGCTCCGGCCCCTGCCCTTCATAACCGTGTGGCAACAGCATGGTCAGACCGCAGAGACGGCCCCACTTGTGCTCGCCGCTGGTGATGAACTGGTCGACAACCACCTGTGCACCGTTGGCGAAGTCGCCGAACTGGGCTTCCCAGATCACCAGCGCATTTGGCTCGGTGGTGGAGTAGCCATATTCGAACGCCAGGACGGCTTCCTCGGACAGCAGCGAGTCGTACAGGTCGAAACGTGGCTGGCCTTTGTACAGGTGTTGCAGCGGGATGTAGGTGCTGGCGTCTTTCTGGTTGTGCAGCGCCGCGTGGCGGTGCGAGAAAGTGCCGCGGCCTACGTCCTGGCCGGTGATGCGGATCGGGTGACCTTCGAACGCCAGGGTCGCGTACGCCATGGTTTCGGCGTAACCCCAGTTGATCGGCAGGCCGCCGGCTTGCATCTTCTGCCGGTCTTCGTAGATTTTCGCGACCTGGCGCTGAACCACGAAGCCTTCCGGAATTTCCAGCAGCTTGGCGGACAGTTCCTGCAAGGTCTTGAGGTCGAAGCGGGTGTCGTGACGAGCGGTCCAGGCATGACCCAGGTACGGGCGCCAGTCCACGAACAACTCTTTGTTCGGCTCTTTGACCAGGCTTTTTACAACGTGCAGGCCGTTGTCCAGGGCATTGCGATATTCATCGACTTTTTCCTGGACGCGCTCTGCATCCAGTACACCGCTCTGGGTCAGGCGCTCGGCATACTGCTCACGGGTGGTGCGCTGCTTGGCGATCTGCTGGTACATCAGAGGCTGGGTGCCGCTTGGCTCGTCGGCCTCGTTGTGGCCGCGACGACGGTAGCAGACCAGGTCGATTACCACATCACGCTTGTACTGCATGCGGTAGTCGATGGCCAACTGGGTCACGAACAACACGGCTTCCGGATCATCGCCATTCACATGGAGAATCGGCGCCTGGATCATTTTCGCGACGTCGGTGGCGTACTCGGTGGAGCGCGAGTCTTCCGGGTTGCTGATGGTGAAACCGACCTGGTTGTTGATCACGATGTGCACGGTGCCGCCGGTCTTGAAACCGCGGGTCTGCGACATCTGGAAGGTTTCCATGACCACGCCTTGACCGGCGAATGCCGCGTCACCGTGGATGGAGATCGGCAGCACCTTCTCGCCGGTCGGGTCGTTGCGGCGATCCTGACGGGCACGGACCGAACCCTCGACCACCGGGGAAACGATTTCCAGGTGGGACGGGTTGAAAGCCATCGCCAGGTGGACTTCGCCACCAGTGGTCATCACGTTGGAGGAGAAACCCTGGTGGTATTTCACGTCACCGGAGCCCAGCTCGACCTTCTTCTTGCCTTCGAACTCGTCGAACAGCTCCCGCGGGTTTTTACCGAAGGTGTTGACCAGTACGTTCAGACGACCACGGTGGGCCATGCCGATGACGACTTCCTTGGTGCCGTAGGAACCCGAACGCTGGATCAGCTCGTCGAGCATCGGAATCAGGCTTTCGCCGCCTTCCAGGCCAAAACGCTTGGTACCCGGGTACTTGGTGCCCAGGTATTTCTCCAGGCCTTCACCGGCGGTGACGCGCTCGAGCAAGTGGCTCTTGATGTCGGCGGAGTACGTCGGACGGCCACGAACGCTTTCCAGACGCTGCTGGAACCACTGGCGCTGCTCGGAATCGGTGATGTGCGTAAATTCAGCGCCGATGGTGCGGCAATATGTCTGCTGCAACGCTTCGTGAATTTCGCGTAGGCTCGCTTCCTCTTTGCCGATGAACAGGTCGCCGGCACGGAAGGTCGTATCAAGATCGGCATTGGTCAAGCCGTAGTGAGTGATCGACAGGTCTGCAGGTGCAGGACGCTGCCACAGCCCCAGCGGGTCCAGCTGGGCTGCCTGGTGGCCGCGCATCCGGTAGGCCTGGATCAGTCGCAGCACTTCAACTTGCTTCTTCTCGTGCTCACTGCTCACGCTGCCGGCAGACACCGGTTGAGCGCGGCGCTGGTTCTTTGCCAGCAGCACGAAATGATCGCGAATTGTCGAGTGCGAAACATCAGTGGCAGAGTTACCGTCAGCCGGCAACTTCTGAAAGTAGGTGCGCCACTCTTCTGGCACAGCGTTAGGGTCGTGCAGGTAGAGCTCGTAGAGCTCTTCCACATAGGCAGCGTTACCACCGGAGAGGTGGGCACTGTTCCACATGCGCTGCATCACGCTTTCTTGCATGCTTGGTCACCCTCGATTTGGGGAACACCATCGGCGAAAACACCGAGCAAACTTGCAGAAGTCCGAGTGCAGCGACTAAAACAAGCCACTTAGGATCACGCTGATAGTCCGGGTACCAGCCCGGATGCCCCTGCTTGTCTCATTTCTTCAAAATAAGAACTGCCGCTTTGTGAGCGGCGGTTCTGGTTATAGCCAGGACGCGGGTTGAAGCCCGCGCCATAGCCTCTGCGGGTACAGCGGTTCTACGGGTACAGCAGCTGAATCACACGCCGCTTTGCAGCAGCATGTTACGTACGTGACCGATGGCCTTAGTCGGGTTCAGGCCTTTCGGGCAGACGTTGACGCAGTTCATGATCCCGCGGCAGCGGAATACGCTGAACGGGTCATCCAGTGCAGCCAGACGCTCGGACGTCTTGGTGTCGCGGCTGTCTGCCAGGAAGCGATACGCTTGCAGCAGAGCGGCCGGGCCCAGGAATTTGTCCGGGTTCCACCAGAAGGATGGGCACGAGGTCGAGCAGCAGGCGCACAGGATGCACTCGTACAGACCGTCGAGCTTTTCACGCTCTTCCGGGGACTGCAGACGTTCGATGGCCGGAGCCGGCGAATCGTTCTGCAGGAATGGCTTCACCTTCTCGTATTGCTTGTAGAAGATGCTCATATCGACGACCAGGTCACGAATAACCGGCAAACCTGGCAGCGGACGAACGATCAGCTTGTTGCCCTTGACCACGGCGGACAGCGGCGTGATGCAGGCCAGGCCGTTCTTGCCGTTGATGTTCATGCCGTCGGAGCCGCAAACGCCCTCGCGGCAAGAGCGACGGTAGGAGAAACCTTCGTCCTGCTCTTTGATCAGGGCCAGCACGTCCAGCACCATCAGGTCTTTGCCGTCGGTTTCAACCTGGAAATCCTGCATGAACGGCGCAGCGTCCTGATCAGGGTTGTAGCGATAAACACTGACTTGCAACATGGCGGCCACCCTTAATAAGTCCGAATCTTAGGTTCAAAAGTCGGAACAGTCTTCGGCGAGAAGTTCACCGCACGCTTGGCGACGCGCTTGTCACCCGGGAAATACAGGGTGTGGCACAGCCAGTTTTCGTCGTCACGGTCTTCGTAGTCTTCGCGGGCGTGGGCACCACGGGACTCTTTGCGCACTTCTGCCGCGATGGCGGTGGCTTCGGCCACTTCCAGCAGGTTCTGCAGTTCCAGCGCTTCGATACGTGCAGTGTTAAACGCCTGCGACTTATCGTTGATCTTCACGTTGGCGATTCGTTCACGCAACTGAGCCAGCTGAGCGATACCCTTCTGCATGTATTCGCCGGTACGGAACACACCGAAGTAGTTCTGCATGCAGTTTTGCAGCTCGCGACGCAGGGTCGCCACGTCTTCGCCTTCGGTACGCGCATTCAGAGCGGACAGACGCGCGAGTGCGGCTTCGATGTTGGCGTCGGTGGCATCGTCATACTCGATACCGTCGGTCAGCGCTTTTTCCAGGTGCAGGCCGGCAGCGCGGCCGAATACCACCAGGTCGAGCAGCGAGTTGCCGCCCAGACGGTTGGCACCGTGAACCGATACGCACGCCACTTCACCCACTGCGAACAGGCCAGGGATGATTTCGTCCACGCCTTCGGCGTTCTGGGTGATCGCCTGGCCGTGAATGTTGGTGGCAACGCCGCCCATCATATAGTGGCAGGTTGGAACTACCGGAACTGGCGCGACGACAGGGTCGACGTGAGCAAAGGTCTTGGACAGCTCGCAAATGCCTGGCAGACGGCTGTGCAGCACTTCCTCGCCCAGGTGGTCGAGCTTGAGCATCACGTGGTCGCCATTGGGACCGCAACCGTTGCCGGCGATGATTTCTTTCACCATCGAACGGGCAACCACGTCACGACCGGCAAGGTCTTTGGCGTTCGGAGCATAACGCTCCATGAAACGCTCGCCGTGCTTGTTGATCAGGTAACCGCCTTCACCGCGGCAACCTTCGGTGACCAGTACACCGGCGCCGGCGATGCCGGTCGGGTGGAACTGCCACATTTCGATGTCTTGTACCGGCACGCCAGCACGCAGCGCCATGCCGACACCGTCACCGGTGTTGATCAGGGCGTTGGTGGTGGAAGCGTAGATACGGCCGGCACCGCCGGTGGCCAACACGGTAGCCTTGGCGCGGATGTAGGTGGTTTCGCCGGTTTCGATGCAGATCGCGATCACACCGACGAAAGCGCCATCCTGGTTTTTCACCAGGTCAACGGCGTAGTACTCGTTCAGGAACGTGGTACCGGCCTTCAGGTTGCCCTGATAAAGGGTGTGCAGCAGTGCGTGACCGGTACGGTCGGACGCCGCGCAAGTACGCGCAGCCTGGCCGCCCTTGCCGTAATCCTTGGACTGACCGCCGAACGGACGCTGGTAGATACGGCCGGTTTCGGTCCGCGAGAACGGCAGGCCCATGTGGTCCAGTTCGAACACTGCGGCCGGACCTTCCTGACACATGTATTCGATAGCGTCCTGGTCACCGATGTAGTCGGAACCCTTGACGGTATCGTACATGTGCCAGCGCCAGTCATCGTTCGGGTCAGCCGAAGCGATGGCACAGGTGATGCCGCCCTGGGCGGAAACCGTGTGCGAACGGGTCGGGAAAACCTTGGTGATCACGGCAGTCTTGTGACCGCCCTGTGCCAGTTGCAGCGCAGCGCGCATGCCGGCACCGCCGCCACCAATAATGATGGCGTCGAAAGAAATCGTAGGAATGTTAGCCATGAATCAGATACCCCAAAGAATCTGCACACCCCAGACGAAGTACGCAAACATCGCGACGCCGCATACAGCCTGGAAGAGGAAACGTACGGCAGTCGCCGACTTGCCGAACGCCATCGGCGTCAGGTAGTCGGTCGCGATGGTCCACATGCCGACCCAGGCGTGAGCGCCCAGTGCGACAAGCGACAGCAGACTGAAGATACGCATCCAGTTGTTTGCGAACAGTTCGTGCCATTGGGCATAGCCAAGGCCAGGGTTTGCTACGACATATCCGATCAGGAAAATGAAGTAAGCCGCGAGAACGACCGCAGACACACGCTGCGCCATCCAGTCATAGAGGCCCGAACGGGAAAGGTTCGTGACGTTGGTTACCATATCCAGACTCCTGCCAGAACGATTACCACCACGGAAACGGCGATAACGATTTTCGAGCCCAGCTTGCCGCCTTCCAGCGTCTCACCGATGCCCATGTCCATGATCAAGTGGCGCACACCGGCAACCAAGTGATACAGCAAGGCGGACAGGATGCCCCAAATCACTAGCTTGGCTAGCGGACTGGTCAGACACGCTTTCACCTGACCGAAGCCTTCTTCCGAATCGAGCGACTTGTCCAATGCATAAAGCATGATGGCCAGGCTGACGAAGAGGATGACACCGGAAATACGGTGAAGAATGGACGTGTAAGCAGTGACTGGGAGTTTGATGGTCCTTAGGTCTAGGTTTACAGGTCGTTGGCTTTTCACGGCTTTTTTTCACACTGAAGAGCCCCTAACAATCAGGGCAAAGTTGTTGGGGCGCGCACTGGTCAGGTACTCACCACCCAGGGAGTGACGACCCCCAAGAAAGCAGGCCCAAAAGCCCCTGGCGGTCGGTGGCCGAGTATAGACAGTTAGGCTACTAATGACAACGCGTTCACCTTCCCCTAATAGCGCATTGCACATATGAAGCAAAAGGCGTAAACGGCAGTCAATTTCGCGGAAAAAGTCCGGTTAAAGCCTTCTGGAGCAAGACTTTAGGCAAATTGACATTCGAATTTATCTCACTATAGTGGTGCGGGCCCTGCGTGGGGGGTCTGTCTGATGATTCCAAGCATTAATAGGAGGCCACATGGCTGACAAAAAAGCGCAGTTGATCATCGAGGGCGCAGCCCCCGTCGAGCTGCCCATTTTAACCGGCACCGTTGGTCCCGATGTAATCGACGTACGGGGCCTGACGGCCACGGGCCGTTTCACCTTTGACCCAGGTTTCATGTCGACCGCTTCGTGCGAGTCGAAGATCACCTATATCGACGGCGACAACGGCATCCTGCTGCACCGCGGCTACCCGATCGAACAACTGGCCGAAAAGTCGGACTACCTGGAAACCTGCTACCTGCTGCTCAACGGCGAGCTGCCAACCGCAGAGCAAAAGGCCCAGTTCGTCAGCACCGTGAAGAACCACACCATGGTTCACGAACAGTTGAAGACCTTCTTCAACGGCTTCCGTCGCGATGCCCACCCGATGGCCGTCATGTGCGGTGTTGTCGGCGCCCTCTCGGCCTTCTACCACGACTCCCTGGACATCAATAACCCCCAGCATCGCGAAATCTCCGCGATCCGCCTGGTGGCGAAGATGCCAACCCTGGCAGCCATGGTTTACAAGTACTCCATGGGCCAGCCCATGATGTACCCGCGCAACGACCTGACTTATGCAGAGAACTTCCTGCATATGATGTTCAACACCCCGTGCGAGATCAAACCGATCAGCCCGGTGCTCGCCAAGGCCATGGACCGGATCTTCATCCTCCACGCCGACCACGAGCAGAACGCCTCCACGTCCACCGTGCGTTTGGCAGGCTCCTCGGGTGCTAACCCGTTCGCCTGTATCGCCGCCGGTATCGCCGCACTCTGGGGCCCCGCCCACGGCGGTGCCAACGAAGCGGTACTGACCATGCTCGATGAAATCGGCGATGTTTCGAACATCGACAAGTTCATCGCCAAGGCCAAGGACAAGAACGATCCGTTCAAGCTGATGGGCTTCGGTCACCGGGTCTACAAGAACCGCGACCCGCGCGCCACCGTCATGAAGCAGACCTGCGACGAAGTGCTCAAGGAACTGGGGATCAAGAACGATCCGCAACTCGAACTGGCCATGCGCCTGGAAGAGATCGCCCTGACCGACCCGTACTTCATCGAGCGCTCGCTGTACCCGAACGTCGACTTCTACTCGGGGATCATCCTCAAGGCGATCGGCATTCCAACCAGCATGTTCACCGTGATCTTCGCCCTGGCGCGGACCGTGGGCTGGATCTCCCACTGGAAGGAAATGCTCTCCAGCCCGTACAAGATCGGCCGCCCGCGCCAGTTGTACACCGGCTACGAGTCGCGTGACATCACCCGACTGGAAGACCGCAAGTAAGACCTGCCTTGCGCTAGGTCTCAAGCTGCACCGAAACGGCCTCCGCTTCTTATATAAGAGCGGGGGCCGTTTTGTTTGTACCCTACCTCGTCTTCTTCGCCCGACCCGACGCAATCGCGAGCAGGCTCGCTCCCACATTGAAATGCATTCCCCTGTGGGAGCGAGCCTGCTCGCGATTGGCGGCAAGCCTGCCGCCCCTCAAACCCAACACAAAAAAATACCCCAGCCTCTCGACCGGGGTATCTCTTCAAACGCACTGCGTTAACTTGAAGCTTTCAACTTGCAGCTCGCCGCTGCTTTAGTGACTCACCGCCCCACTCGCCCCCAGGCCAGTCTGCGAACGCACGAACTGCGGGAAGAACAGCGCCCGCTCGTTTGCGCCTTCAGCCGACTTGTCGGTGATGGAGAAGAACCAGATGCCGACGAAGGCAATGGCCATTGAGAACAGCGCTGGGTATTCATACGGGAAGATCGCCTTCTCGTGACCCAGGATCTGCACCCAGATGGTCGGACCAAGCACCATCAGGCCCACGGCACTGACCAGGCCCAGCCAGCCGCCGACCATGGCGCCACGGGTGGTCAGCTTCTTCCAGTACATCGAGAGCAGCAGTACCGGGAAGTTGCAGCTTGCCGCGATGGAGAACGCCAGGCCCACCATGAACGCGATGTTCTGCTTCTCGAACAGGATACCCAGGCCGATCGCCAGCACTGCCAGGGCGATGGTGGTGATCTTCGAGACGCGAATCTCGTCCTTTTCGTTGGCCTTGCCTTTCTTGATCACACTGGCATACAGGTCATGGGACACCGCCGAGGCACCGGCCAGGGTCAAGCCCGCGACCACCGCCAGGATGGTGGCAAAGGCCACGGCCGAGATGAAGCCCAGGAAGATGCTGCCACCCACCGCGTTAGCCAGGTGCACCGCCGCCATATTGTTGCCACCGAGCAAGGCACCTGCCGCGTCCTTGAAGGCCGGGTTGGTGCTGACCAGCAGGATCGCGCCGAAGCCGATGATGAAGGTCAGGATGTAGAAGTAACCGATGAAGCCAGTGGCATACAGCACGCTCTTGCGAGCTTCCTTGGCATCACTCACGGTGAAGAAGCGCATCAGAATGTGCGGCAGGCCAGCAGTACCGAACATCAGCGCCAGACCCAGGGAGAACGCCGAGACCGGATCCTTGACCAGGCCACCAGGACTCATGATTGCTTCACCCTTGGCGTGAACCTTGACCGCCTCGGAGAACAGCATGTTGAAGTCGAAGTTGACGTGCTTCATGACCATCAGCGCCATGAACGAAGCGCCCGACAGCAACAGCACCGCCTTGATGATCTGCACCCAGGTCGTCGCCAGCATGCCGCCGAACAGCACATAGAGGCACATCAGGATACCGACCAGAATCACCGCAACGTGATAATCCAGGCCGAACAGCAGCTGGATCAGCTTGCCGGCACCGACCATCTGCGCGATCAAGTAGAACGCCACCACGACCAGCGAGCCGCTGGCGGACAAGGTGCGGATCTGGGTTTGCCCCAGACGATAGGAGGCCACGTCGGCAAAGGTGTATTTACCCAGGTTACGCAGGCGCTCGGCGATCAGGAACAGAATGATCGGCCAGCCCACCAGGAAACCGATGGAGTAGATCAGACCGTCATAACCGGACGTGAACACCAGCGCGGAAATGCCCAGGAAGGACGCCGCCGACATGTAGTCGCCCGCGATTGCCAGGCCGTTCTGGAAGCCGGTGATCTTGCCGCCGGCCGCATAGTAGTCGGCCGCCGAATTGTTTTTCTTGGACGCCCAGTACGTGATGTACAGGGTCGCGCCAACGAAGGCCACGAACATCAGGATAGCCGCGACGTTAAGCGGTTGTTTCTGCACGGCACCGGTCAGGGCTTCAGCCGCCCAGGCCCCCGGTGCGAAAGCTGCGACGCTCAACAGAGCCATTAGACGCCGGATCATTGCTGAGCCTCCTTGAGAATCGCATTGTTCAGGTCGTCGAACTCGCCGTTGGCGCGTCGCACGTAGATACCGGTCAGGACGAAGGCCGAAAGAATCAGGCCGACACCGATGGGGATACCCCAGGTAATGGTGGACTCGGGCGAAATCTTGGCCCCGAGAACATGCGGCCCGTAGGCAATCAGAAGAATGAAGCCGGAATACAGCCCAAGCATGATCGCCGAGAGAATCCAGGCGAACTTTTCTCGTTTTCTCACCAGCTCCTTGAAGCGCGGGCTGTTTTGAATCGAGAGGTAAATGCTGTCGTTCATTGTTTTTATCCTCGCAGCACAGATTAAATTGGAACAGCTCTACTCTATGCGGCTGAAGGCCAGGTTCCAGACGACCTTAGTATTAGAACGACATGACGTTTATCGATTGCCCCCGCAAACCTTCATATTTCCCTTGTGGGAGCGGGCTTGCTCGCGAATGCGGTGTGTCATTCTATGAATTGCCAACAGACAGATCGCTTTCGCGAGCAAGCCCGCTCCCACCGGGACTTGGGCCAGGCTGAAAAACGGCAGGCACAAAAAAACCGCATGACGCCAAGTCATGCGGTTTCGAGGATGTTAAACCGGGCGGATTACTTGCCGGTCCACTCCTTCACGCGGTCCGGGTGCTTGGCAACCCAATCCTTGGCAGCAGCGTCCGGCTTGGCACCTTCTTGGATCGCCAGCATGACCTCGCCGATTTCGTCTTTCGAGTTCCACTGGAACTTCTTCAGAAACGCGACCACTTCCGGCGCCTTGGCGTCCAACTCCTTGCTGCCGATGCTGTTCACGGTTTCAGCCGCGCCGTAAACGCCTTTCGGGTCTTCCAGGAAGCGCAGTTTCCACTTGGCGAACATCCAGTGCGGCACCCAACCGGTGACGGCGATGGATTCTTTTTTCTTCTCGGCACGGGTCAGCTCGGCAATCATGCCGGCGCCGGAACTGGCCTTGAGTTGGTACCCGGTCAGGTCGTAATCCTTGATGGCCTGCTCGGTCTTGATCATGACACCTGAACCGGCGTCGATACCGACAATGCGGTTCTTGAAGCTGTCATCGGTCTTGAGGTCGGCCACGGACTGGGCCTTGACGTACTCCGGCACGATCAGGCCGATTTTTGCATCCTTGAAGTTCGGACCGTAGTCGACCACCTGGTCCTTGTTCTTGGTCCAGTAGTCGCCATGGGTCACCGGCAACCAGGCCGAGAGCATCGCGTCGAGTTTGCCAGTGGCTACGCCTTGCCACATGATCCCGGTCGCAACCGCTTGCAGCTTCACGTCATAGCCCAGTTTCTGCTTGATGACTTCGGCCGCCACATGGGTGGTCGCGACGCTGTCGGACCAACCGTCGACATAACCGATGCTCAGGGTTTTGGTTTCGGCGCTGGCCAGTGTGGAGCTGATCGCCAGTACCAGTGCGGCACCTGCGCCCAAGAGTCGTCGCATTCTCATCGTTACTTCCCCGAAAGTGCTGCGCCCGACGGATGCCGAGCGGCGTCAACGTATTGTTATGGTGCACAGCGCCCCCATCACGCTCGCCTGCAAAACCGGTTCGAACGTCAGTGGAGTACTGACTCGTTGATCATCAACCTGCGCCGATCTGGAACCTGCTCTGCCTGCGACGTTGAAGCAACGAGAAACGACATCAGAACGCCAGCTATCTGCCTCAGCCATTCGGCCCCACAAAAAAGCTGTCCTGCGTGCCCTGTCAGAATCCGGCAAGCCGCCAGATAACTAGCCGCTACCCCACGCAAACGTGTATCGTCCCGCTACTATCGCGCCCCGTTTGTGCCTCTTTTGTGTGCGTCATGGCACTTGGCTTCACTTCGGCGGTCATAGCCTGCGAACCTCATTCGGCATCTTCCTCTAAGGGATCCAGTCATGCTCCATTCCTTGCGCTTCGCTGCCCTCGTCGGCGGCCTTATTCTGAGTGCGTCCGCGCTGGCGGTGGATATCGATGCCGCCAGCTATGGCTACCCCTTGACCAACCCGTTCGAGGCGACCATCGCCACTACGCCACCGGACCTGCGCCCGGAGCTGCCCCCGATCGAGGACATCAACCAGGCTGACCATAGCCTGACCCTGCGCCCGGAACGCGAGTTCATCCTGCCGGACAATTTCTGGCCGGTGAAAAGCCTCACCTACCGCATGGCGACCCAGGACAAGCCCGCGCCGCTGATCTTCCTGATCGCCGGCACCGGCGCGCGATACGACAGCAGCCTCAACGAATACCTCAAGCGCCTCTATTACAAGGCCGGTTACCACGTGGTGCAGCTGTCGTCGCCCACCAGCTTTGACTTCATGAGCGCCGCTTCACGCTTCGCCACACCCGGCATCACCAAGGAAGACGCCGAAGACATGTACCGGGTGATGCAGGCCGTGCGGGCGCAGAACCCCAAGTTGCCGGTGACCGAGTATTACCTCACCGGCTACAGCCTCGGCGCCCTGGACGCGGCCTTCGTCGCCCATCTGGACGAAACCCGACGCAGCTTCAACTTCAAGAAAGTGCTGTTGCTCAACCCGCCAGTCAACCTCTACACCTCGATCACCAACCTGGACAAACTGGTCCAGACCGAGGTCAAGGGCATCAACAACACCACCACTTTTTATGAATTGGTGCTCAACAAGCTGACCCGCTACTTCCAGCAGAAAGGCTACATCGATCTCAACGATGCCCTGCTCTATGACTTCCAGCAGTCCAAACAACACCTGAGCAATGAGCAGATGGCGATGCTGATCGGCACCTCGTTCCGCTTCTCGGCGGCCGACATTGCATTCACCTCGGACCTGATCAACCGTCGCGGCCTGATCATCCCGCCCAAATTCCCGATTACCGAAAGCACCAGCCTGACGCCGTTCCTCAAGCGCGCGCTGCAATGCGACTTCGACTGCTACCTCACCGAGCAAGTGATTCCGATGTGGCGCGCGCGCACCGACGGCGGCAGCCTGTTGCAACTGATCGATCAGGTCAGCCTGTATGCGCTCAAGGATTACCTGCACGACAGTCCGAAGATTGCCGTCATGCACAACGCCGACGACGTCATCCTCGGCCCGGGCGATCTGGGCTTCTTGCGCAAGACCTTTGGCGACCGGCTGACGGTTTACCCATTGGGCGGCCACTGCGGCAACCTAAACTACCGCGTCAACAGCGACGCCATGCTGGAGTTCTTCCGTGGCTAAATATCTCCTGCTTATCGCTGCGTTAATGAGTGCCGGCATGGTCCACGCCGATAACAGCAAGGCCAACGCGCCTGTGGTGGTGGACTCCGACGGTTTCAAGGAGCCGTTGAGCAAGCTCAAGTTCAACCCCGGGCTGGACCAGCGCGAGTTCGAGCGTTCGACCCTCAACGCCCTGAACGTCTATGACCCGCTGGAGTCCTGGAACCGCCGCGTCTATCACTTCAACTATCGATTCGATCAGTGGGTGTTCCTGCCAGTCGTCGATGGCTACCGCTACATCACGCCTGGTTTCCTGCGCACCGGGGTGAGCAACTTCTTCAATAACCTGGGAGACGTGCCGAACCTGATGAACAGCCTGCTGCAATTCAAGGGCAAGCGTTCGATGGAAACCACCGCACGCCTGCTGCTCAACACCACCGTCGGCATCGCTGGCCTGTGGGATCCGGCCACCGCCATGGGCCTGCCGCGCCAGAGCGAAGACTTCGGCCAGACCCTGGGCTTCTATGGCGTGCCCGGCGGCGCGTACTTCGTACTCCCGATCTTTGGCCCTTCGAACCTGCGTGATACCTCGGGGTTGCTGGTGGACTACACGGCTGAATCGGCGATCAACTTCCTCAACGTTTCAGAAGTCAGCGCCAACCACCCGGAACTGCTGCTCCTGCGCGCCGTGGACAAGCGCCACCAGACCAGCTTCCGCTATGGCCAACTGAACTCGCCATTCGAATATGAGAAGGTGCGTTACGTGTATACCGAGTCGCGCAAGTTGCAGATTGCCGAGTAACTCCCGGCCACCCCAAAACCCACTGTGGGAGCGAGCCTGCTCGCGATAGCGGTCTACCAGCCAACATAAATGTTGAATGGCAGGCCCTCATCGCGAGCAGGCTCGCTCCCACAGTTGTTTTGTATTGCCAGATTCAGCTTTTCAGCGCTTTCCAGACCTTGCCAACCACCATCACACCCGCCAACACCACCGCCCCTGCGACAATCCCCGCCACTGCATTAAGCAGCAACGGCACAATGAACCCGGCGCCCCCGGCACTGGCCGTCACACCTTCGATCCAGTGATGCACCACCGGCACACCATGGGTCAGGATGCCGCCGCCCACCAGGAACATCGCCGCCGTGCCGATCACCGACAGGCTTTTCATCATGTAGGGCGCGGCGCGCAGGATGGCGCCACCGATGCTCTTGGCGAGTTGCCCCGGCTTCTGCGTCAGCCACAACCCCAGGTCATCGAGCTTGACGATGCCGGCTACCAGACCATAGACGCCGACGGTCATGACAATGGCGATGCCCGAGAGCACGATCACCTGTTGGGTCAGTGGTGCATCGGCGACGGTGCCGAGGGTGATGGCGATGATTTCCGCCGAGAGGATGAAATCGGTGCGTATGGCACCTTTGATCTTGTCCTTTTCAAAGGCCACCAGATCGACCGCCGGGTTGGCAACGGCCTCGACCAATTGCGCATGCTCGGCCTGGTCTTGCGCCTTGCTGTGAAGGAACTTGTGGGCGAGTTTTTCGAAGCCTTCGAAACACAGGTAGGCGCCCCCCACCATCAGCAATGGCGTGACCAGCCAGGGTACGAAGGCGCTGATGGCCAGCGCCGACGGCACCAGGATCAACTTGTTGATAAACGAACCCTTGGCCACCGCCCAGACCACCGGTATTTCCCGCTCGGCACGCACGCCTGAGACCTGCTGGGCATTGAGCGCCAGGTCATCGCCGAGCACGCCAGCGGTTTTTTTGGCAGCCATTTTGGTCATCAAAGCAACATCGTCGAGCACCGTGGCGATATCGTCGATCAGTAACAACAAACTGCTTCCGGCCATGGAAGAACTCCTTGAACAATAATGCTGCGCAGCATAGCGCGCCCGACGTGGCCTCGGGGCATTCTTGAGCGCTTCGCGAGGCCGGTGCTACCATGCGCCACCGCCAGAACAGGCAAGGAACCCCTGGGTTTATGAGCACTATCCGCGAGCGCAACAAAGAACTGATCCTGCGTGCCGCCAGCGAAGAATTTGCCGACAAGGGCTTCGCGGCGACCAAAACCAGCGATATCGCGGCCAAGGCGGGCCTGCCCAAACCCAACGTCTACTACTATTTCAAATCCAAGGAAAACCTCTACCGCGAGGTGCTGGAAAGTATTATCGAGCCCATTCTTCAGGCCTCGACCCCGTTCAACGCCGACGGCGTGCCCGGCGAAGTGCTGAGCCACTATATCCGCTCCAAGATCCGCATCTCCCGCGACCTGCCTTTCGCCTCAAAAGTCTTCGCCAGCGAAATCATGCACGGTGCCCCGCACCTGAGCGCCGACCTGGTGGAACAGCTCAACGCCCAGGCCCGCCATAACATCGACTGCATCCAGACCTGGATCGACCGAGGTCAAATCGCCCCCATCGACCCCAACCACCTGATGTTCAGCATCTGGGCGGCCACCCAGACCTACGCCGACTTCGACTGGCAAATCTCCGCAGTGACCGGCAAGGCGAAGCTGGACGAAACGGATTATGAGGCCGCGGCGCAAACGATTATTCGGCTGGTGTTGAAGGGGTGTGAGGTGGATCGCTAGGCTTGGGACCGCATCGCCTTCATCGCGAGCAGGCTCGCTCCCACAAGGGTTCTGCTGTGAACTCAAATTTTGTGAACAACTGAGATACCTTGTGGGAGCGAGCCTGCTCGCGATGCTGACGACTCGATTTCAAATCAAACCCAAATGGCATCCCATAGTGGATAGTCGCCAAACCGCTTCACCAGCCCTGCCCGCAGTGGGTTTGCTACGACATACCGAGCCAGCACTACCAGGTCCTCCTCCCGCCTTAGAGCCCTGTCATGGAAACCTTGTTGCCAAAGACTGATCCTATGGCCCAGGCGTAGGTTCACAGCCTTGGTGCTTAATGACTTGGTTCTTTGCATCAATTCACTCAAAGATCCCTTATGCAGCTCGATTAACCAATGAAAGTGATCAGGCATGACGACCCAGGCCAATGAGTCAGCGTAACCCTGATCCTGAGCCTTTCGAAACTGGTCAACGACCAATCTGCCCAAGATAAAGTCTCTAAAAATCGGCTCGCGGCCGAATGTGTTGGCCGTCAATAAGTAGATTCGGTTGGATTCGGCGTAGCGGCCAACGCGCAGTCGATGTGAAGCGGGTGAACCAGACATTCCGTGTCCTTTGATGAATGAGTCCAGACCAAGACTAGGTCTTGGCCTGTCTGGAGGTGGGCCAGACTTTTAGCTGGATATGTCTGGTTGAAGGCAATCGCGAGCAGGCTCGCTCCCACAGAGGATTTGCAGTGCTCACATATTTTGTGTCTGCCCAAGTCCACTTGTGGGAGCGAGCCTGCTCGCGATTGCAATAGGGCAGTCAATACAAAATCAAGCCACCCCCGCATCCGCCTTCAACCCCACCCCCTCCACAGCCCTGATCGCCACCTGCTCATCAATGTCCGAGGTGTCGCCACTGATGCCGATGGAACCCAGCACCCGCCCATCCTCACCTTTGATCAACACCCCGCCCGGTGCCGGCACGACGTTGCCCTGACCCAGGCCGTTCAACGCGGCGAAAAAGGCCGGGCGTTGGTGGGCGTCCTGGGCGAGCAGGCGCGAGCCCTTGCCCAGGGCGATGGCGCCCCAGGCCTTGCCGATAGCGATCTGAGGGCGAAGCAGGCTGGCGCCGTCTTCGCGTTGCAAGGCAATCAGGTGGCCGCCGCTGTCCAGAACCGCAACGGTCAGCGGTGCAGCGCTGATATCACGGCCTGCGGCGAGGGCTTGCCCCGTCAGGTTGACGGCGACTTTCAAGGTTAAAGCGCTCATGAGTGCTGTCCTCTTTTGTTGTGGGAAGCGTTCCAGGCAATGCCTTCGGCAAAACCAGACGCAAACAATAGAACACAATAGAACATATTTTTGTATACAATAATTCCAACAACACGACCCACTCGACGAAGCGCTGCCGCATTTACGGCCTTCCGACGAATGAAACAGGTGCTTGAGGAAAGGGATTGACCTGCGCCGTCCGCCGTGAATACACTCAGCGCAAAGCCACTTGTATACAATTACAAAACGTAAGAGGCGCAAAAACATGAGCAAAATGAGAGCAATCGAAGCCGCCGTTCTGGTGATGCGCCGTGAAGGCGTGGACACCGCCTTCGGCATCCCGGGTGCCGCGATCAACCCGCTGTACTCTGCCCTGCAAAAGGTGGGTGGCATCGATCATGTCCTCGCTCGCCACGTTGAAGGCGCCTCCCACATGGCCGAGGGCTACACCCGCACCAAGGCCGGCAACATTGGCGTGTGCATCGGCACCTCGGGCCCGGCGGGGACCGACATGGTGACGGGGCTCTACAGCGCTTCGGCCGACTCGATCCCGATCCTGTGCATCACCGGCCAAGCGCCCCGCGCCCGCCTGCACAAGGAAGATTTCCAGGCGGTGGATATCACCAGCATTGTCAAGCCGGTGACCAAGTGGGCCACCACCGTCCTGGAACCGGGCCAGGTGCCGTACGCGTTCCAGAAGGCCTTCTTTGAAATGCGTTCCGGCCGGCCGGGCCCGGTGCTGATCGACTTGCCATTCGACGTGCAGATGGCCGAGATCGAGTTCGACATCGACGCCTACCAACCGCTGCCGCTGGCCAAACCTGCCGCCAATCGGGTGCAGATCGAAAAGGCCCTGGCCATGCTCGATCAGGCTGAACGCCCATTGCTGGTGGCCGGCGGCGGGATCATCAACGCCGATGCCAGCGAGCTGCTGGTGGAATTCGCTGAACTGACCGGTATCCCGGTGATTCCCACACTGATGGGCTGGGGCACAATTCCAGACGATCATCCATTGATGGTCGGCATGGTCGGCCTGCAAACCTCCCACCGTTATGGCAATGCGACACTGCTCAAGTCGGACGTGGTACTGGGCATCGGCAACCGTTGGGCCAACCGCCACACCGGTTCGGTGGATGTCTACACCGAAGGGCGCACCTTCATTCATGTGGACATCGAACCGACCCAGATCGGCCGCGTGTTCACCCCGGACCTGGGCATCGTTTCCGACGCTGCCTCGGCACTGACTGCGTTCATCGAAGTCGCCCGCGAATGGCAAGCCGCCGGCAAACTGAAAAACCGCAGCGCCTGGCTGCAGGACTGCCAGCAACGCAAGGCCAGCCTGCAGCGCAAGACGCACTTCGACAACGTGCCGGTCAAACCCCAGCGTGTGTACGAAGAAATGAACCAGGTCTTCGGCAAGGACACCTGCTACGTCAGCACCATTGGGTTGTCACAGATCGCCGGGGCGCAGTTCCTGCACGTCTACAAACCGCGCCACTGGATCAACTGCGGCCAGGCCGGCCCGTTGGGCTGGACTATCCCGGCGGCGCTCGGGGTGGTCAAGGCCGACCCGAGCCGCAAGGTCGTGGCGTTGTCGGGGGACTACGACTTCCAGTTCATGATCGAAGAGCTGGCGGTCGGCGCGCAGTTCAAGCTGCCGTACATCCACGTGGTGGTGAACAACTCCTACCTGGGGTTGATCCGCCAGGCCCAGCGCGGGTTCGACATGGACTACTGCGTGCAACTGTCCTTCGACAACCTCAACGCGCCGGAACTCAACGGGTATGGCGTGGACCACGTCGCCGTGGCCGAGGGCCTGGGTTGCAAGGCGCTGCGGGTGTTCGAACCGTCCGGCATCCAGCCGGCGCTGCGCAAAGCCCAGGAGTTGATCGAGGAATTCAAGGTGCCGGTGATCGTCGAGATCATCCTGGAACGGGTGACCAACATTTCCATGGGCACCGAGATCAACGCCGTCAACGAATTCGAAGACCTGGCGCTGGTGGGCAACGATGCGCCGACCGCCATTTCGTTGCTCGACTGACCTAACCGTTGCTTCACCTGTAGGAGCTGCCGAAGGCTGCGATCCTTTGATCTTTCGCTTAAATCTCAAGTGTCGATAGAAAGATCGCAGCCTCGCTTCGCTCGACAGCTCCTACGGGTCAGGACGCCATTAAATTTGTAGCAGGAGACCACCATGCCGCGTTTCGCAGCCAACCTGTCCATGCTGTTCACCGAGCAGGATTTCCTCGCCCGTTTCGAAGCGGCCGCCAAGGCCGGTTTCACGGGTGTCGAATACCTGTTCCCGTACGACTACAGCAGCGCCGAGCTCAAGGCGCTGCTCCAGGCCAATGGCCTGACCCAAGTGTTGTTCAACCTGCCGGCCGGCGACTGGGCCAAGGGTGAGCGCGGCATTGCCTGCCTGCCGGACCGGGTTGAAGAGTTCCGCTCGGGCGTTGACCTGGCAATCGCTTATGCCCAGGTGCTGGGCAACACCCAGGTCAACTGCCTGGCCGGGATTTGTCCGCAGAACTGCGACAAGGCCCTGGTGGAGAAAACCTTTGTCGCCAACCTGAAATACGCTGCCGAGAAACTGCAGGCCAAAGGCATCAAGCTGGTGATGGAAGCCATCAACACCCGCGACATTCCCGGTTTCTACTTGAACAACACCGCCCAGGCCCTGTCGATCCGCGAGCAAGTAGGCAGCGCCAACCTGTTCCTGCAATACGACATCTACCACATGCAAATCATGGAAGGCGACCTGGCCCGGACCCTCTCGGCGCACCTGGATCAGATCAACCATGTGCAACTGGCGGACAACCCGGGACGCAACGAGCCGGGAACCGGCGAGATCAACTACCGCTTCCTGTTCGAACACCTGGACCGCATCGGTTACCAAGGCTGGGTCGGCTGCGAATACAAGCCGCTGACCAGCACCGAAGCGGGCCTTGGCTGGCTGAAAAGCCATAACGCGGTTTGACCCAATTTTCCTGTAGGAGCTGACGAGTGCAACGAGGCTGCGATCTTTCCCCTGACATTTGAGTCCCGGGAGAAAGATCAAAGGATCGCAGCCTCGCTTCGCTCGACAGCTCCTACGAGCAGCGATCACAACAAGAGGATTTTCTCATGGCTAAAATCGGATTCATCGGCACCGGCATCATGGGTCTGCCCATGGCAATGAACCTGCAAAAGGCCGGGCACAGCCTGTTTCTGAGTCAGCACCACGACCCGGCCCCCGCCGATCTGCTGGCCGGCGGCGCGGTGGCGCTGGCCAACCCGAAGGAAGTCGCCCAGGAAGCCGAGTTCATCATCGTCATGGTCCCGGACACCCCGCAGGTCGGTGACGTGCTGTTTCGCGCCGATGGCGTGGCGGCGGGCGTGGGCGCGGGCAAAGTGGTCATCGACATGAGCTCGATCTCCCCTACCGCCACCAAGGCCTTCGCAGCCAAGATCAATGAAAAAGGCGCGCAGTACCTGGATGCCCCCGTGTCCGGTGGTGAAGTCGGCGCCAAGGCTGCCACGCTGAGCATCATGGTTGGCGGCGACAGCGCCGCTTTCGAGCGCGCCCTGCCGCTGTTCCAGGCCATGGGCAAGAACATCACCCTGGTGGGTGGCAACGGCGACGGCCAGACCGCGAAAGTGGCGAACCAGATCATCGTCGCGCTGAACATCCAGGCCGTGGCCGAAGCCCTGCTGTTCGCCGCGAAAAACGGCGCCGATCCGGCCAAGGTTCGCGAAGCGTTGATGGGCGGTTTTGCCTCCTCGAAGATCCTGGAAGTACACGGCGAGCGCATGATCAAGGGCACCTTCGATCCGGGCTTCCGCATCAGCCTGCACCAGAAGGATCTGAACCTGGCCCTGCAAGGCGCCAAGGAGCTGAACATCAACCTGCCCAACACCGCCAACGCCCAGCAAGTGTTCAGCACCTGCGCAGCCATCGGCGGCAGCCACTGGGATCACTCGGCGCTGATCAAGGGCCTGGAGCACATGGCGAATTTCTCTATTCGCGATAACTGATGCGCCACAAAAACCTGTGGGAGCGAGCCTGCTCGCGATAGCGGATTGTCAGTCAACATTGATGTTGAATGTCAGGCCCCCATCGCGAGCAGGCTCGCTCCCACAGGGAATCGAGTTGCCCTGCCTAACAACAAAAATATCGGGAGTCCGCCATGTCGGTCGATCCGCAACATTTGCTCCGCGAGCTGTTTGCCGCAGCCATCGACGCCGCCCATCCGCAGCATGTCCTTGAACAGTATCTGCCCAGCGACCGCAGCGGCCGAGTGATCGTCATCGGCGCCGGCAAGGCCGCCGCGGCCATGGCGCAGGTGGTCGAGCGTTGCTGGCAAGGCGAAGTCAGCGGTTTAGTGGTGACCCGCTACGGCCATGGCGCGCCCTGCCAGAAGATCGAAGTGGTGGAAGCCGCGCACCCGGTGCCTGATGCGGCGGGCCTGGCGGTAGCCCAACGGGTGCTGGAGCTGGTCAGCCACCTTAACGAAGACGACCGGGTGATTTTCCTGCTGTCCGGCGGTGGCTCGGCGCTGCTGGCGCTACCGGCCGCTGGCATCACCCTGGCCGACAAGCAATCGATCAACAAGGCGCTGCTCAAGTCCGGCGCCACCATCGGCGAGATGAATTGCGTGCGCAAACATCTTTCGGCGATCAAGGGCGGACGCCTGGGCAAGGCTTGCTGGCCGGCGACGGTCTACACCTACGCGATTTCCGATGTGCCCGGTGATCTCGCCACCGTCATCGCCTCTGGCCCTACCGTGGCCGACCCCAGCACATCGGCCGAAGCCCTGGCGATCCTCAAGCGCTACAACATTGAAGTACCGGCTTCGGTGCGCAACTGGTTGCAAAGCCCGGAATCGGAAACCGTCAAACCCGGCGACCCGAGCCTGGCCCGCAGCCACTTCCAATTGATCGCCCGCCCTCAGCAATCACTGGAAGCGGCGGCGGTGAAAGCCCGCCAGGCCGGTTTCAGCCCGTTGATCCTCGGCGATCTGGAAGGCGAATCCCGGGAAGTGGCCAAAGTCCACGCCGGTATCGCCCGGCAAATCGCCCTGCACGGTCAGCCTCTGGCGGCGCCATGCGTGATCCTCTCCGGCGGCGAAACCACGGTCACCGTGCGCGGCCATGGCCGGGGCGGACGCAACGCAGAGTTCCTGCTCAGCCTGACCGACAGCCTCAAGGGTCATCCCGGCATCTACGCCCTGGCCGGCGACACGGACGGCATCGACGGTTCCGAAGACAACGCCGGCGCCATCATGACCCCGGACAGCTATCGCCGTGCCGCCGAACTGGGCCTGAGCGCCAGCGACGAGCTGGACAACAACAACGGCTACGGCTACTTCGCCGCGCTGGAGGCGTTGATCGTCACCGAGCCGACGCGTACCAACGTCAACGACTTTCGCGCCATCCTGATTCTTGAGACCCCCAAACATGACGCCTGATAAAAAGGTCAAGATCCTCGCGACCCTCGGCCCCGCTACCCGAGGGATCGATGACATCCGTGAACTGGTGCAGGCCGGTGTGAATATTTTTCGCCTGAACTTCAGCCACGGCGAACATGCCGACCACGCCCAGCGCTACCAGTGGATTCGTGAGGTCGAGCAGCAGCTCAACTACCCACTGGGCATTCTGATGGACTTGCAGGGCCCGAAACTGCGCGTGGGCACCTTCGCCGACGGCAAAGTGCTGCTGCAACGCGGCCAGGCCCTGCGCCTGGATCTGGACGCCACGCCCGGCGATGAACAGCGGGTCAACCTGCCCCACCCACAGATCATCGCGGCCCTGGAGCCCGGCATGGATCTGCTGCTGGACGACGGCAAGCTGCGCCTGCGGGTCACTGCCAAACATGCCGATGCCATCGACACCCAGGTGCTCAACGGCGGCGAACTGTCAGACCGCAAAGGCGTGAATGTGCCTCAGGCCGTGCTCGACATGAGCCCGCTGACCGCCAAGGATCGTCGCGACTTGAGCTTTGGCCTGGAGTTGGGCGTGGACTGGGTGGCGCTGTCGTTCGTGCAGCGCCCCGAGGACATTCGCGAGGCGCGTGCGTTGATTGGCGACAAGGCATTTTTGATGGCCAAGATCGAGAAACCGTCGGCGGTGACTCGGCTTCGGGAGATCGCCGAACTGAGCGACGCGATCATGGTTGCCCGGGGTGACCTGGGTGTCGAAGTGCCGGCCGAAAGCGTGCCGCAGATCCAGAAGAACGTCATCGGCACCTGCCGCGCCCTCGGTAAACCGGTGGTGGTGGCCACGCAGATGCTCGAATCCATGCGCTTTTCTCCCGCGCCCACCCGAGCCGAAGTCACCGACGTGGCCAACGCCGTGGCTGAAGGCGCCGATGCGGTGATGCTGTCGGCGGAAACCGCTTCCGGCGATTACCCCCTCGAAGCCGTGCAGATGATGAGCAAGATCATCCGCCAGGTGGAGAACGGCCCGGATTACCAGGCGCAGTTGGATGTCAGCCGGCCGAAGGCCGACGCCACGGTGTCGGACGCCATCAGTTGCGCAATCCGGCGTATCAGCAACGTACTGCCGGTGGCGGTGCTGGTGAACTACAGCGAATCGGGCAGTTCCAGCCTGCGGGCGGCGCGGGAGCGGCCGACGGTGCCGATCCTCAACCTCACGCCCAACCTGCAAGCGGCCCGCCGTCTGACGGTGGCCTGGGGCGTGCATTCGGTGGTCAACGATCGGCTGCGCCAGGTGGACGAAGTGTGCTCCACCGCCCTGGAAATCGCCCAGGCCCAGGGCATGGCCCAGCGCGGCGACACCCTGCTGATCACCGCCGGCGTGCCGTTCGGGCAGCCGGGGTCCACCAATTCGTTGCGCATCGAGACATTGATTTAGCGCCTGCACTGGCCCCTTCGCGAGCAAGCCCGCTCCCACATTTGATCTGTGTTGCCACAAATCTACGGTTCATACGCAGATTCATTGTGGGAGCGGGCTTGCTCGCGAAGAGGGCGACCCGGTTTATCAGAAAAACATCCCTACCTTATGCCCAACCACTCTTTCAACACCCACTGCCCCGACTGGGCCACCGCCCTGCTCAACGGCTTCAGCCAGATTTTCCTCCAGCGGCATCCGCTGTGTGGCCTGTTGTGCCTGCTGGCGATTCTCTGCAGCGCCCCCGCTTTGTTGGGTGGCGCGTTGCTGGGTGGGGTGGCCGGGTTGCTCACCGCCCAGCGACGCGGTTATGCCAAGGTTGACCGACAGGCTGGGCTGTTCAGTTACAACGGCATCTTGCTGGGTTTGCTATTGAGCCTCGCGTTACCTTGGTCAGCCGTGTTGCCGCCATTGATTATTGCCAGCGGCGGCCTTGGCGCGATGTTGACTCAGCAGTGGCTCCAGCGTAGCCGTGGCCCTCAGTGCCTGCCCGCCTACACCGCGCCGTTCGTGGCACTGGGCTGGTTGCTGCTGAGTTTTGCCCCAGCACCGCCGTCGCCCGTTTTGGTTGAACTGACGATGGTCAATCTTATGGCCGCTTACTGGAGGGGACTGGGCCAAGTCATGTTTCTCGACCAGCCATTGGCCGGCGCGCTGATCGCTGTGGGCTTGTTGATTACCAACCCACGCGCCGCCGGGTGGGCGCTGCTGGGTTGCGCTGCAGGCCTGGTATTCTCCCTGCTGCATCACGACACGACCCAAGCCCTGTCGGGGCTCGGCGGCTATAACCCGGCCCTGGTGGCGCTGGCCCTCAGCCAACAACGCCGCCAGCGATGGTTGCCGCTGGCGGGTATTGTGCTGGCGGTCATGCTCACACCGGGCTTTCTCGCCCTGGGTCTGGCGCCGCTGACTGCGCCCTTCATCCTGGCCTGCTGGCTGGTTCATGCCACGGCCCGAGTGTGGCAGGCGGCCAGTCTCGACACTGCGCCTTGCGCTTTGCGGGACAATCACCCTAGGCTTCGCTGACTATTGGTTCAGGCGAAAGTTATGGATAGCAGCAACTGGCGTGAACGCCTCTACGTGATCATTTTCCAGACCGACACCGTGGCCGGCCGACGCTTCGACAGCACACTGCTGTTGATCATCCTCGCCAGCCTGGTGATCGTGATGCTCGACAGCATCGACAGCGTGCACCAGAACTACGCCTCCCTGCTGGCCGCCATCGAATGGGGGTTCACCTTCATCTTCATCGTCGAATACGGCCTGCGCCTGTACTGCTCGCCCAAGCCCCTGCGCTATGCATTCAGCTTCTACGGCTTGGTGGACTTGCTGGCGATCGTGCCCGGGATCCTGGCGCTGTACTACAGCGACGCCCAGTATTTGCTGATCGTTCGCATCATTCGCATGCTGCGGATTTTCCGCGTGCTCAAGCTCAGCCCCTACCTCAAGCAAGCCAACTACCTGATGGCCGCGCTGCGGGGGAGCAAGCAGAAAATCATCGTGTTCCTGGTCAGCGTATCGACCCTGGTGACCGTGTTCGGCACCTTGATGTACGTCATCGAAGGCCCCGAGAACGGTTTCACCAGCATTCCCAAGGGCATCTATTGGGCCATCGTCACGCTGACAACCGTGGGGTTTGGCGACATCGTGCCCAAGACGCCATTGGGCCAAGTGGTTTCGTCCTTGGTGATGATCACCGGTTACTCGATCATCGCCGTGCCGACGGGTATTTTCACGGCTGAACTGGCCACGGCCATGCGCGGTGACCAGCTCAAGCATGATTGTCCGGTCTGCAGTAAAAACAACCACGATCATGGCGCTGCTTTCTGCTCGCGTTGCGGCAATGCGCTGTTCAAGAAACTGGAATAGAAGGCACTTTCAATGTTCACAGCCCCTTGAGGCGGCCTCCATCATCAATGGCAAGCATGTCCGATATCAGCCACAAAGCCTGTTCCAGAGCCCGCTAAGTCTTTAGCCTCACGCCACTCTTCCCATTCACTGACGAGATTGCCATGAGTGCCCACTCACCCACCGTACCCGCCAGCACAAGCCTGACTCGCGGCATGGTCCTGCTCTTCGCCTTCTGCTGCGGCGCCATTGTCGCCAACATCTACTACGCCCAGCCCATCATCGAACTGATCGCGCCCGATGTGGGCCTTAGCAGCACCATGGCCAGCCTGATCGTCTCGCTGACCCAGATCGGTTATGCCCTGGGCCTGTTTTTCCTGGTGCCGCTGGGGGACCTACTGGAAAACCGTCGCCTGATGATCATCACCACCGTCGTGGCGATTGCCAGTCTGTTGGCGGCGGCGTTCACTGATCAGCCCAACGTGTTCCTGCTGGTTTCGCTGCTGGTGGGGTTCAGTTCGGTATCGGTGCAAGTCCTGATCCCGCTGGCTGCGCACTTGGCCCCGGAGGAATCCAGAGGGCGGGTCGTGGGCGGCATCATGGGCGGCCTGCTGCTGGGGATCCTGCTGGCGCGGCCGATCTCAAGTGTGGTGGCCGATCACTTCGGCTGGCGGGCGATGTTCATGATCGCCGCAGCCTTGATGGCGGCGATCAGCATCGTTCTGGCATTGACTGTGCCCAAGCGCCAACCCGACCACAGCGCCTCTTATGGCCAACTGCTGGGCTCGCTCGGCACCCTGTTGCGCCAGCAGCCGCTGTTACGGCAACGGGCGTTTTACCAGGCCTGCATGTTCGCCACCTTCAGCCTGTTCTGGACCGCCGTGCCGCTGGAACTGTCGCGCAATCATGGCCTGTCGCAAACTGAAATCGCCCTGTTCGCCCTGGTCGGTGCCATTGGTGCCATCGCCGCGCCCATTGCCGGTCGCCTGGCGGATGCCGGCCATACCCGCATGGCTTCGTTGCTGGCGATGCTGTTGGCCAGCCTGAGTTTTCTGCCAGCCTTCATCCATCCGCTCTACAGCGTCATTGGCCTGGCGGTGACCGGTGTGGTGCTGGATTTCTGTGTGCAGATGAATATGGTCCTGGGCCAGCGCACCATCTATGCCCTCGATGCCAAAAGCCGCAGTCGTCTCAATGCGCTGTACATGACCAGCATCTTCGTCGGCGGCGCGTTTGGCTCATCGATTGCCAGCGCGGTGTACGAGCACGGCGGCTGGTTGTGGGTAGTGATCGTCGGCAGTGCCTTCCCGCTGATGGCCCTGCTGAGTTTCCTGAAGGCCTCGAAAAAACACGCACTGGCGACGGCCTGATACCGTCGCGGCAGGGTCGCAATGCCCGGCGGCAAGGCTGCCGGGCAACGTCAAAGAGCGGTCAGATCCGCACGTTGCCTCGCGGCCCGGCAATTGCCCAGATGATCAGGCCCAGCACTGGCAACAGCAGGATCAACAGCACCCACAGGACTTTTGCCCCCGTTCCTGCGCCACTCTTGAGCACATTGATGATCGCCCAGATATCGAGCGCCAGGATGATCAGGCCAATCAGGCCGTTGAAGGTGGAACCCATGGTGTCGCTCCCAGATGGTGATATGCACACTTAGGATAGCGGGGGCCCGGCGAGGGTTCCGTTTTATTGCGTCAGACGTGGATCGCAACCTTCATCGCTTCCAGGGCCGGCGCGGCGGCAATGCCGACTTCGGCACACAGCTCCAGCACGCGCGGCACGTCGTTGCCGTACACCAGAACCATCTGCAGTTCATCGTCGAGCAACTGGCTGAAATTCATCAGCACATAGCCACCGTTTTCCTTGTTCAGGCTGCTCATCTGGATCTGGATGCGATTGAGCGCCGTCAAGGCTTCGGTTTTCGCCAGTTGCTTGGGCTTGAGATTGAAGGCCACGCCGGGGCCGAACGAGGCGACGATCTGTTCGAACAGTTCTACGTAAGTGTCGGCCTGGAACAACACGGTGTCCGGCAAGCTCCCCACCACCACCCACTCACCCAGTGGAATCGGGAAGCTGTCGTCGTAGTTGATGTCCGGGTTGGCCGCCAGAAAAGCCGCCGGATCGGCATAGGCCTGGGCCGCTTCGTCAGCGATTTTCGCAACGTCGGCATCGCCCAGGCAGCCGGAGCTTATTTTGCTGATGAGTTCGACGAGTGCGGCTTTCATGGGGAAATCCTGTGGCGATTGGGTTTTGAGGGCGCGCAGGATAGCGCATCACATCGGTCTGTAGGAGCTGCCGAGCGAAGCGAGGCTGCGATCTTTTGATCTTTCGCTTGAGATTCAATGGCCAGGGAAAAGATCGCAGCCTCGCTTCGCTCGGCAGCTCCTACAGGGCCAGCAACTTTTCCAACTGCGCCGTGGTATCCACCGCGCCCATGGTCCGGGCTGCATCCAGGGCCGAGACGCCGTTGGCATCCTTGGCCTTGGGGTCGGCGCCTTTGCTGATCAGGTAATCGACGATTTCCACACGATTGAACATCGCCGCCATCATCAACGCGGTGCGACCATCGAAAGAAGAGCCTTCCACCTGCGCCCCGCCATCCACCAGCGCGCTGACCACAGCCAGGTCGCCCTTGAACGCTGCGCCGGCAATCGGGCTCTGGCCGTTGTCGTTGCGAATTTCCGGATCGGCCTTGTTTTCCAGCAGCACTTTCACCGTCTCCACATGCCCGTGGTAAGCGGCCAGCATCAGCAAGGTGTCGCCTTTGTGATTACGCAGGTTGGGCGGCAGGCCTTTGCTCAGCAAGGCGGCCATCATCGCAGCGTCGCCCTGGCGCGCGACATTGAACACCTGTTCGGCAAACTCCGCAGCCTCTTCCGGGGTCATCTGGCGGCTTGTATCGGACATGGGGAACTCCACTTAAGTCTTCGCAAAGCGGCTAGTTTCCCGAGGGACTCCAGGCCTGTCATCCCTTTTTTCTCTGCACCGTGCATAGCCAGAATCAATAACGGTACTGCCCTTGCTGAATCTGCGCCGCCAGTTGCCGGTCGACCCGCACATAGGTCGCGGTGCCGGGCAGCCAGGCATAGACCGGCTCATCGCCCGTGGCGCACGGGTCGAAGGCTTCACTCCTGAGACGGTTTTTCTGGTATTTGAAGGTGCCGGTGGTGTCCATTTTTACCTTGATGCGCAAGAACAACGGCACCGCATAGGCCGGCAATTTGCACTGCAAAAACTGCAACAGCTCAGCAAAATCCAGGGTCGCCAGGGATTCGGACGGGGTAATCGCCGCCATGCCGGCGCGGCCATTGGTGCCATCGATCTCGACGCCATAGGCCACCGCCTCGGCGACCTGCGGGTGCTGCAGCAATACATTTTCGACTTCCGTGGTGGAAACGTTCTCGCCTTTCCAGCGATAGGTGTCACCGAGGCGATCAACGAACTGCCCATGGCCAAAGCCGATGTTGCGCAACAGGTCACCGGTATTGAAATAACGATCGCCAGGCACGAAGACATCTTTGAAGATGGTTTTTTCGGTCTTGGCCGGATCGGTGTAGCCGTCCAGCGGCGCCTTGTCGTCGATGCGCGCCATCAGCAGGCCCGCTTCGCCCTTGGGTACTTTCTGCATTCGGCCTTGCAGGTTGCGCAACGGCGCCCCGCTGTCATGGTCGTACTGCACCAGTTCCCAACCCATCAGGGAAAATCCGACGGTGTTGTCAAAGTTCAGCACATTGGTGAAGCCGATATTGCCGTCGCTGGCCGCGTACAGCTCGCAGATATGGTCGACACCAAAACGTGTCTTGAAGGCCGACCATGCCCCGGGGCGCAAGCCGTTGCCGATCATCTTCCGGACCTCATGCCGCCGGTCCTCGGCACTGGCGGGCTGGTCGACCAGGTAGCGACACAATTCACCGACATAGCCAAGGGTAGTGGCCCGGTAACGGCGAACGTCACTCCAGAACTGGCTGGCGCTGAACTTGCGCCGGATCGCAAACCCCGAGGCGCCACAGATCGCCGCCCCCCAGCACACGCACAGCCCCGTGGCGTGGTACAGCGGCAGCGTGCAATACAAAACATCCGCGGGCTGCATGTCCAAGGCGATCAGGCCGAAACTGGTGGAAGTGCGCATCCAGCGCCCGTGACGGAACACCCCGGCCTTGGGCAAGCCAGTCGTGCCCGAGGTGTAGAGATAAAAACACGGGTCGTTGAAAAAAACCTGCTGGCTGCTGGCCGGGTTTTCGCCTGGGTGACTGGCGCTGCTGCTTATCAGGTCGATGAAGCCGCAAGGCACGGCAGCGCTGTCCTGGTCGGCTATCCACCAGGTTCGCTCGCCTGACAGCGAAGTGCGGGCTCGCACGTCGTTGAACGCCGCGACCCGTTCTTCCCCGACCACCACCGCGACAGGGGCGACCAACGCCAGGCTGTGCACCAACGCATCCCCGGTCTGTGAGGTGTTGACCATGGCGCTGACCGCACCCACTTTCGCCACCGCCAGCACCGTCACCAACAACTGTGGCCGGTTCTCGATGAAAATCGCCACGCAGTCGCCCTTGCCGATCCCCTGCGCCAACAGGTAATGAGCGATGCGATTGGCCTGTTCGTTGGCTTGTGCATAACTCAACACCGTGTCGCCACACAGCAACGCCGGCCCTTGGGGATTGCGCTGGGTGGCCTGTTCGAAACACCAGCCCAGGCCGCAAGGCTGGGTCGGGTCCTGGACGTTGGCCAGCTTCATGCCTCTGACGATACGGGGAATGGCCCTGGCAATAGTGGGTAGCTTGCGCAGCATCTTGCCCCAGGTAATGGCGTCGCTGGATGTACGACTCATGGTCACTCCCGTTTGACCTCGTGGGTCTGGGTTCTTGTTGTCGGGCTGGAGCTCAATTGCGGTCGAAATTACGCCAGCGATTCCGGCGCTGTACATGCGGTTTTTGCAATGTTTTGTATCCACCCTTCCAGACAGGCGGAACAAGAGCGCCAGAAATTCAATTGGTTCAACAAAAGATCGCCCGACCACGCAAAATGCAGGATGCACGGTGGCCATTCATGCAAGTTGCACGAAAGCAAAAATGAAGGGAAATGTTAACTGATTGTTTTATAACGATTTTTAATCAAGCCCAACGCTGGCACAGACACTGCAACACCCTCTCCACGGTTTGCCACCACCCTGGAGCAGTCAAATATGAACATGATTCAAGAAAAGTTTGCGTCCCTGTTTTCCAACTACGAAGTGACCACCCAGGCCCGCCCGGATGGCGGTATCCTGCTGACCTTGCGCAACAGCGAAGGCAAACTGTTTAAACGCACAATTTCCTACGCCCAGTTGCACGCCGGGGACCAACTGTCCTGGGCAATCAGCGCCATCCGTCGCGACCTGGCGGAACAAGCCAGCGAGTTGCCACAGATCGCCATGCTGCAAAGCCAGCATCGTTTTGCGCTGCCGACCTATCACAGCGCCTGATTCTCTTTGCAGAATCGTGTGGGAGCGGACTTGCTCGCAAAGGCGGTGTATCAGCTAACCGATATGCCGCCTGACACGCAGCCTTCGCGAGCAAGCCCGCTCCCACAGGTATCAAAAGGCTGAAGGTTCAATCCGGGCAAAACTGTCCACCGTGACATGCCCTTGCAGCTCACCGCCCTCGCGCGCCAATCCGCACGTCGCCATACCGGCATCACGAGCCGCGTCCAGCTCCTGGACGATATCCGACAGAAACAGAATCTCCCCCGGCGCTACGCCCACCGCCGCGCTGATGCGCTGGTAGGACTGCACCTCCCGCTTGGGCCCTGATGTGGTGTCGAAATAACCACTGAACAACGGCGACAGATCGCCCGCCTCGGAACAGCCGAAAATCAGCTTCTGTGCCTGGATCGAGCCCGAGGAATAAACGAACAGTTGGAAACCTTCCTGATGCCAGCGCTGTAGCGCCTGCACCGCATCCGGGTAGACGTGCCCTTTCAACTGCCCGGCCTGATACCCCTGCTCCCAGACCATGCCCTGCAACGCCTTGAGCGGTGTGGCCTTGCGGTCTTCGGCGATCCACTCCAGCAGGATCGTGATGACGCGCTCCAGGTCAGCCCCCGGCTCACCCTTGTCCTGACGCACCGCTGCCAATTGCTCGGCCACATCGGCGCGGTCGGCATGCTGGCGAACGAAATCCGGGAGATGTCTGGCGGCATAGGGAAACAACACATCGAACACGAAACTCACCGCGCTGGTGGTGCCCTCGATGTCAGTGAGAATGGCTTTGATCGGCACAGGCTCAGTCCTCCAGGCGCGGGAAACGGCTGGCGATGTCGTCGCCAGTGAACTTCGCCACCCAACCTTCCGGGTTGTTGAACAGGCGAATGGCAACGAAATGCGGATGCTCGCCCATGTCGAACCAGTGCGGCGTGCCCGCGGGCACCGAGATCAGGTCGTTCTTTTCGCACAGTACGGCGTAGACGTAGTCGTCGATGTGCAGGGTAAACAGGCCACGACCGGCGACGAAAAATCGTACTTCGTCTTCAGCATGGCGATGTTCATCGAGGAATTTGGCCCGCAGCTCGGCTTTTTGCGGGTGATCGCTGTTGAGGCTGATGACGTCGACCGTGACGTAGCCACGCTCGCTCATCAACCGGTCGATCTGGGTCTTGTAGGCGGCAATCACTTCGTCCTGGCCGGCGCCGGGCTGGATTTTCGTCGCCGCTTCCCAGCGGTCGAAACGAACACCTTTATCGGCCAGGGTCGCGGCGATGTCTTCGAAGTGGGTCAGCACCTTGTTCGGAATGTCGGGGCTTGAGACGTGGTAGACGGACAGGCTGCTCATGGTTAGGGCTCCAGCAAATTAACGGTTCAGGAGTGCGCGGGTCTTGAGCTCACACTCAAACAGGAACTCGAACGCTTCGATCTGGCGCAGGGCATCGTTCATGCTCGGCCCCCAGGTATACAGGCCATGACCGCGAATCAGGTAACCGACGCAATCGGGGTGAGCCTCGAGCCACGGCTGCACCTGGCCGGCCAGGCGCGCGATGTCCTGGTCGTTGTCGAAAATCGGCACGCGGACACAGGATTCGTGGGTCGACACACCGCTGAAGGCTTTTTGCAGTTCGTAGTCTTCAAAATCGATGAAAGTCTGGTGGGTCAGACGCGACAACACCGTGGCATTCACCGAATGGGTGTGCAGCACCGCGCCGATCTCCGGGCGCCAGCGATACAGCTGGGTGTGCAGCAGGGTTTCGGCGGAGGGTTTCTTGCCGCGCTCCAGGCTGTTGCCGTCCAGGTCGGTGGCGAGCACATCATCGAGGCCCAGTTGCCCCTTGTGCTTGCCGGACACGGTGAGCAAGGCCTGGTCAGGCGCAAGCCGGGTCGAATAGTTGCTGCTGGTGGCCGGGGACCAGCCACGGCCATATAAAAAACGCCCGGCGTCGATGATTTCCCGGGCGAGCTGTTCACGGGTAAGGCTCATGGCCTGTCCTCTTGCATACGTGTGGCAATGATAACGGCTGCAGCGAAGGCTGCGAGGCTGGCGATGCTGAAAGTCCAACTGGCACCCAGGGCGTTCCAGCTGTAGCCGGAATACAACGCGCCCAACGCCCCGCCCATGCCGGCCAGGGCGGCGTACAACGCCTGGCCCTGGCCTTGCTGGCGAGGGCCGAAGCTACGTTGCACGAAATGGATGGCAGCGGCGTGAAAACTGCCGAAGGTCGCCGCGTGCAGCACCTGGGCAAACAACAGAACCCAGAGAAACTCGGCCAGTGAACCCAGCAGCAGCCAACGCAACGCCGCCAGCAGGAAACTCACCAGCAGCACCCGACGCACGGAAAACCGCGCCAGGATCCGGCTCATCAGCAGGAAGATCAAAACCTCCGCCACCACGCCAATGGCCCAGAGCATACCGATCAACCCGCGACTGTAACCCAGGCCTTCCAGGTGCAGCGTCAGAAAGGTGTAATACGGCCCGTGACTGACCTGCATCAGCCCCACGCAGCCATAGAACGCCAGCACGCCAGGGTTACGCAACTGCCGCAGAAAACCTTCCCCCGCCACCCGCGGCCCCTGGGTCGGCTGGGCATTGGGGACCCAGAAGCTGGCGAGCACGATGCCGCCCATGATCAGCACCAGCGCCACCGGGTAGATGTCCAGGCTCAGCCATTCAAACAGCCGGCCGAGCGCGACCACGGTGATGATGAAGCCGATGGAGCCCCACAGGCGGATCTGGCTGTAGCGCGACGTCTGCCCGCTCAAGTGGGCCAGGGTAATGACTTCGAACTGCGGCAACACCGCATGCCAGAAGAACGCGTGCAGCGCCATGACCAAGGCCAGCCAGGCGTAGCTCTGGTCGATGAAGATCAGCGAGAACGTCAGCAGCGTGCAAATGGCACCAAAGCGCACGATCGCCAGGCGCTGGCCGGTGTAGTCCCCCAGCCAGCCCCAGATATTCGGTGCCACGCAACGCATCAGCATGGGGATCGCCACCAGCTCGCCGATGCGCGCCGCGTTGAACCCCAGGTGATCGAAATACAACGCCAAAAACGGCGCCGTCGAACCGAGCAGCGCAAAATAGAACAGATAGAAACTGGAGAGCCGCCAGTACGGCAGAGCCGCCATGGTCGTCAGGCCACGGCGGTCGGCAGGCCAACCATCAAAGCTGGCCCAGCACCGGGGTGCTGACCCGCACGTCGGCGTTCTGGCCGCGATGACGCAACAAGTGATCCATCAGCACGATCGCCATCATCGCCTCGGCGATTGGCGTGGCGCGGATGCCGACGCACGGGTCATGACGACCCTTGGTGATGACGTCCACCGGGTTGCCATGGACGTCGATGGAGCGCCCCGGCGTGGTGATGCTGGAGGTTGGCTTCAAGGCCAGGTGCGCCACGATCGGCTGGCCCGAGGAAATGCCACCGAGGATGCCGCCAGCATTGTTACTCAGGAAACCTTGCGGGGTCAGCTCGTCGCGGTGCTCGGTGCCGCGCTGGGCGACACAAGCGAAACCGGCGCCGATTTCCACGCCCTTCACCGCGTTGATGCTCATCAGCGCGTGGGCCAGTTCGGCGTCGAGGCGGTCGAAAATCGGCTCGCCCAGGCCCGGCATCACACCTTCGGCCACCACGGTGATCTTCGCGCCGACCGAATCCTGGTCCCGGCGCAGTTGGTCCATGTAGGCCTCCAGCTCCGGCACCTTGTCTGGATCGGGGCAGAAAAAGGCGTTCTGCTCCACCGAGTCCCAGGTCTTGAACGGGATTTCGATGGGACCCAACTGGCTCATGTAGCCACGAATCACGATGCCCTGGCTGGCCAGGTACTTCTTGGCAATCGCGCCGGCCGCCACGCGCATGGCGGTTTCCCGGGCCGAACTGCGGCCGCCGCCACGGTAGTCGCGCTCGCCGTACTTATGGTGATAGGTGTAGTCGGCGTGGGCCGGGCGGAACAGATCCTTGATGGCCGAGTAGTCCTTGGACTTCTGGTCGGTGTTGCGGATCAGCAGGCCAATGGCGCAGCCGGTGGTGCGTCCTTCGAACACGCCGGACAGAATTTCGACTTCATCGGCTTCCTGGCGCTGGGTGGTGTGGCGGCTGGTGCCCGGCTTGCGCCGGTCCAGGTCACGCTGCAGATCGTCCAGGGAAATCTCCAGGCCCGGCGGGCAGCCGTCGACAATGGCGACCAACGCCGGGCCATGGCTTTCGCCCGCGGTGGTGACGGTGAACAGCTTGCCGTAGGTATTGCCGGACATGCAGGGTGCTCCGTGAAATCGCTGAATTCGTGATGGGCGCCAGTATACGCAGGCTCCCTCAGTAGTTCATCCTCGAACCTTATCGGTGGACGCCAGTCCAACCGGCACCTTCGCAACCAATGGCGTAATGATGTTAAAGCTGCTTGCCTTAAGCCTTGCCCTGTTTACCGGCCTGCTTTCCAGCCTGGCCCAGGCCACCGTCCTGCAACGACCGATCAGCCTTGACACGGGTAACGGCGAGCTTTTCGGATCGCTGCTGTTACCCAAGTCCGACGCACCGGTGCCGGTTGTCCTGATCATTTCCGGGTCGGGTCCTACAGATCGTGACGGAAACAACCCCGACGGCGGGCGCAACGATAGCCTCAAACGCCTGGCCTGGGTGCTGGCCAAACACAACATCGCCAGCGTGCGCTATGACAAACGCGGGGTGGCCGCCAGCCTTGCGGCGACCCCGGACGAACGCAACCTGAGCGTCGAAGCCTACGTGGCCGACGCCGTGGCCTGGAGCCGCAAACTGACTGCCGATCCGCGAATGGGTCCATTGATTCTGCTGGGTCATAGCGAAGGCGCGTTGATCGCCAGCCTCGCCGCCCCCCAGGCCAATGCAGCCGCGGTCATCTCGCTGTCCGGCAGTGCCCGGCCGATCGATCAGGTGCTGCGTCAACAACTGAGCAGCCGCCTGCCTCCCCCCCTGATGGCGCGCGCCAATGAGCTGCTGGACAGCCTCAAGGCCGGTCGCCTCGACCAGAACGTACCGCCGCAACTGCAGGTCATCTTTCGCCCCAGCGTGCAGCCCTACCTGATTTCGCTGTTCCGCCAGGCGCCGGCCCAGGCTTTCGCGGCGCTGAAGATGCCAGCGTTGATTATCCAGGGCAGCCATGACATTCAAGTCAGCGTCGATGACGCCAGGCAGTTGCAAGCCGCCAAACCCGATGCCGAGCTGGCGCTGATCACGGGCATGAACCACGTCATGCGCATCGTTCCCAAGGACATGAAAGAGCAATTGGCTTCCTACAAAAATCCAAACCTGCCCCTGGCGGCCGAATTGGGCACGAAAATCCTCGGTTTTATTAGCTCATTACCCGCTCGATAGACGGTTTTTCCCCTCCAGTCCTGGCAAAAACGGCCGATAGACCGGTGTCGGACAGCGCTATGGCTGCCGATCAGCCGGCCTGGACAGGATTTTGCCGTTATGACTGACACTCAAACTTCACCCGACACCCCCGCCGAAACGCCCGCCGCTCCAGTGGTGGAGCTGCCTTGGGCGGATGTGCAGGCCGAGCACCATAAAATGCTCCGCCTAGCACCGCTCAAGACCGACCGAGCCACGGGTGCGCGACCGCTGCGGTTTGTCGAGTTCAGCTACGTCGAGCGCCACAGCAAGGAGCGCAGTTTGCTGCGCATGAGCATCCAGTTGCCGGGCCAACGGGTGCGCAAGGAACAGAATCATCTGGACGTCTGGGCCGATCACGTCGAAAAACGCCTGTATTTTTCCCCGGACAGCTTGCAGGTCGAGCCGCTGAACCGTGGCATTGGCCGCTTCCTCGCCGCACAGGGCATTACCTGGGCCAAGAAGCGCTGGTCGAGCTACCGGGTCGATGGCAGCGATCTGAATAACAAGGACGCGCTGAACGAAGACACCCGCCTGCGCCGCGACCACTTCCTGAAAGCCCACGGTTTCGAAGTGGTCTACGCCGACGCCCAGCACCTCAAAGGCAGCGTCAAGCCAGCCCAGGTGGGCAATCTGCTGGGGGACTGGAACACCGAAAAACTGCAGTTCGTGGAAATTCTCGAAGCCGCGCAGATGCTCCAACAAGCCGAGCAGAACCTGGCGGAGCAGGAGGTCAAACTCAAGCAGCAGGAAGAAAAGGTCGCCAAGTTCAAGCGCGAAGACAACGGCCTGCGTTTCACCATTACCTGCCTGGTGGCATTTGCCATGTTCCAGGCTGGGTTGTTGATCTGGATTGCGACGCGGCACTGATTGCTAGCGGCTTGCCCCCTCTGTGGCGAGGGAGCTTGCTCCCGCTCGGCTGCGCAGCAGTCGTACATTCGGCGGATGCGATTAGCCTGAAGAATCACGATGCCCGGGTTTCGGGGCTGCTTCGCAGCCCAGCGGGAGCAAGCTCCCTCGCCACAAAAAAACCGTCCCCCGATCGATCAGGTCAAACCCGCGAAGCAAACAACCCCTGATGCTGACGGCACTGTTCAGCACTGAGCATGAACACACCGTGCCCGCCACGTTCGAAGTCCAGCCAGGCAAAATCGACTTCCGGGTACAACGCCTCGACGTGAACCTGGCTGTTGCCGACCTCGACAATCAACAAGCCCTTCTCGGTCAGATGGTCGGCGGCCTCGGCCAGCATCCGGCGTACCAGGTTCAGGCCATCATCGCCACAGGCCAGGCCCAGCTCCGGTTCGTGCTGGTACTCCTGGGGCATGTCGGCGAAATCTTCGGCATCGACGTAGGGCGGGTTCGACACAATCAGGTCGAAACGCTGGCCCGGCAATCCCTCGAAACCATCCCCCTGGACGGTGAATACGCGCTCGTCGACGCCGTGACGCTCGATGTTCTGGTTGGCCACTTCCAACGCTTCGAACGACAGGTCAGCCAGCACCACCTCCGCCTCCGGGAACTCAAAAGCGCACGCGATGCCGATGCAGCCGGAACCGGTGCAGAGGTCGAGAATCCGTGCCGGTTCCTGTCCCAGCCAGGGCGCAAAGCGGTTTTCGATCAGCTCCCCGATGGGCGAGCGTGGAATGAGCACGCGCTCGTCGACGATGAAAGACATCCCGCAGAACCAGGCTTCACCCAGCAGGTAGGCCGCCGGGATACGTTCGGCGATGCGTCGGCGCAGCAGGCGCTGCACATGGACCAGCTCTTCGTCTTCGAGACGGCAGTCCAGGTAGCTGTCGGCAATTTCCCACGGCAGATGCAACGCGCCCAACACCAGCTGACGGGCTTCATCCCACGCATTGTCGGTGCCATGGCCGAAAAACAGATCCTCTCCATGGAAACGGCTGACGGCCCACCGTATATGGTCGCGCAGGGTACGGAGACGGGAAGTGATCACGGCGGCAAACTCCAGAAAAAACGACTGGCGAGTCTACCAGCCAAACACTCCCCCCACCAAAACACGCCTCAAACACGCCCCAAACACGAACGAAAAAGACCGGGGCAGATGTAGGATTTATCCGTTTTTCGCGCTGACTATTGAACAAGACGGACATCTTGACAAGGCTGTAGGCCAGCAACGACGGCCCTTGCGATGGAAGCGATTCACAGAACCGCTCAGCCAGAGGAGAATGTCGCAAAAGCCCCACTCGAAGGAGCCCCAGAATGTCCGTTCCAAAAACGATGTTTCAACTCAGCGGTCGCGGTTACGCGGCGGCCAATCTGAGTCAAGCGACGCTGATCATCATCGATGCCCAGAAAGAATACCTCGCCGGCCCCCTGGCGTTGAGTGGCATGGATGCAGCGGTCGCGAACATCAAGCAATTGCTCGGCGCGGCCCGTGCCGCCGGCCGGCCGATCGTGCATGTGCGTCACCTGGGCACCCATGGCGGGCTGTTCGATCCACAGGGCGAACGCGGGGAGTTCATTAGCGGCCTGGAACCCCAGGGCGACGAAACCGTGGTGGAAAAACTGCTGCCCAGCGCGTTTCACGGCACCGAGTTGAAAAAGCGCCTGGAGGACCTCGGCCCCCTGGACCTGATCGTTTGCGGTTTCATGAGCCATTCCAGCGTCAGCACCACCGTGCGTGCCGCCAAGAACCTGGGCTTTCGTTGCACCCTGGTCGAAGACGCCTGCGCCACTCGCGATCTGCCGCACAAGGGCGGTGTCCTGAGCGCCGAACACGTGCACCAGACCGAGATGGCGATCATGGCGGACAACTTCGCCACCCTGGCCCTGACCCGCGATTTCATCTGACACCCCTTCGATAAGCGGCCCGTTGCGCCGCTTATCCGCAAAAGCCTCTCATTTGCCGCAATTGCCGTAGTGTCAGGAACAACCCGAACATCTTCCGGTCGAAGGGCCGATACCCATTGAGGAAGGTCGGAATGAAGTTATCCGATGGTTTTGACGCACGTCGCTTGCGGCCCAAAGGCCCGAGCAACTGGCGCTTGCGTTTCGGTGCCGCGCTCGCGGCGCTCCTGGCAACGCTCGGTGTACTGCTGGCGATGGCCGGCGCCGCCAGCCTGCTGGGTCGCCCGCCCGCCCTGGGCGAGTTGAACGCAACCGCGCTCGGCTCCACGATCATTCTGGTGATCGGCTTGCTGGTACTGCTTTTGGGCGTCTGGCTGTGGCGTCTTTGCCGCCGTCGGGCCCGCCAATCCCTGGAGCTGGCCATGGCTCCTCACTTGATGAAAAAGCACGACTGACCCGCCGCCCGACGTTTTGTCGCGCCGGATCCCGCAGGAGTTGGGTAAACTGGCCGGCCTTCGCGGAGGCTGACATGCAAGACGACGACTTTTCCCTGTTCAAAAGTGCGATCCAGGGCGTTAAACCGATCAAGCACGACCGTGCCGAGACCGGCAAACCCAAGGCGGATCGCGCACAAATCGCCAAGCTGCGCCAGGCCGCCACGGTGCGCACCGATGCCACCACGGTGGATGGCTTGTCCGACCAGTTCGTGATCGACGTAGGTCCTGAAGACGAGCTGATGTGGGCTCGCGACGGCGTTCAGGAAAGCCAGATGCGCAAGCTGAAGGTTGGCCAGATCCCCTTCGAAGGCAGTCTTGACCTGCACGGCATGACCGTGGAAAAGGCCCGGGAAACCCTCTGGGCCTTCCTGGCCGAAGCCACCCGCTTCGAAATCCGCTGCGTGCGCGTCACCCACGGCAAGGCCGTACGACTGGACGGCAAGCGGCCGATGATCAAGAGCCACGTCAACACCTGGCTGCGCCAGCACCCGCAAGTGCTGGGCTTCACCTCCTGCCAGGCAAAACACGGAGGCGCCGGGGCGGTGTACGTGATGCTCAAGCGCACCATGATGGAGGGCCGCGACGAGTAGCGCCCGATTGCCGAGCTTGCAGCGCCGTGTCCGCCACCGTACCCTTGCCCTTTGCGTAAAATCCCACAGGTAGTTTCATGTCTCTGGAACAGAATTATTCCGCGATCCTCGGCCAACTGGGCGAGGACGTTTCCCGCGAGGGCCTGCTCGACACGCCCAAGCGCGCTGCCAAGGCCATGCAGTACCTCTGCCGCGGTTACGAACAGACCCTCGAAGAAGTCACCAACGGTGCCTTGTTCAGCTCCGACAACAGCGAAATGGTGCTGGTCAAGGACATCGAGTTGTACTCGCTGTGCGAGCACCATTTGCTGCCCTTCATCGGCAAGGCCCATGTGGCCTACATTCCGAGTGGCAAGGTGCTGGGGCTTTCGAAAGTCGCACGCATCGTCGACATGTACGCACGTCGCCTGCAGATCCAGGAAAACCTCAGCCGCCAGATCGCCGACGCGGTCCAGCAGGTGACCGGTGCCCTGGGCGTGGCGGTGGTGATCGAAGCCAAGCACATGTGCATGATGATGCGCGGTGTGGAAAAGCAGAACTCTTCGATGATCACCTCGGTGATGCTCGGCGAGTTCCGCGAAAACGCCGCGACCCGCAGCGAGTTCCTCAGCCTGATCAAGTAACCCCTGCATGAAAAAAACCGGCATTGATCGCCGGTTTTTTTTTGCCCGTGAAAAATCAGGTAAGCTGCGCGCCCTCTTCTTCCCTGTCGCGAGGCTTAATACCGTGATCGTCAAAGCGCTGCGAGTTGGCCTGGGCCAGCTGATTATTTTCATCGACTTCATCACCCGCCCCGGCAAGAAGCAACGTCCGGCCGAAGCCCAGGCGCAAGTCAATCAGGCCGCCCGCAGCCTGACGCTCTATCAGTTCCACGCCTGCCCGTTCTGCGTGAAGACCCGCCGCACCCTGCACCGCCTCAACGTGCCGGTGGCCTTGCGGGATGCAAAAAACAACGAGCAGGATCGCCAGACGCTGCTGGAGCAAGGCGGCAAGATCAAAGTGCCATGCCTGCGTATTGAAGAGAACGGTGAAACCACCTGGATGTATGAGTCCAAGGTGATCATTGAGTATCTGGATCAGCGGTTTGCTGCAGTCTGATAGTTTTATGGTGTATTTGCGGGCTCTATCGCGAGCAGGCTCGCTCCCACAATGGAACTGTGGGTAACTGGGTTTTGTGATCGACTCTGAACCCTGTGGGAGCGAGCCTGCTCGCGATGGGGCAAGTCCAGTCGCCACATAAGTCAGGCTGCTTTTACCGCCAAAGCCTCCCGCACCACCCCCGCCAACCGCTTGAGCCCTTCATCCAGCCGCGCCGGGTCGATGTGGCTGAAGTTCAAACGCAGGTGCCCCGGATGCATGTCCGGTTCGGGGAAGAATGGCTCCCCCGGCATGAACGCCACGTCGGCAGCCAAAGCGGCGTCGAGCAAGGTGCGAGTGTCCAGCGGTTGTTTGAGGGTCAGCCAGAAAAACAGCCCGCCCTGGGGCACGTTCCAGTCCGCGATGTCGGCAAAATGCTTGTGCAGTGCTGTCTGGAACCGGTCGCGACGATCCCGGTAGAAATCTCTCAATTCACTCAAATGATGGCGATACTGCTCGGTGCCGATCCATTGCAATGCCTGCCATTGACCGATGCGATTGGTGTGCAGGTCCGCCGACTGCTTGAGCCGCAGCAGGTGTGGGAACAGATCCGGGCTGGCGATCAGGTAACCCACCCGTAGCCCGGGCAACAGTGTTTTCGACACCGTGCCGGTGTAGATCCAGCTGGCCTTGCGCAAGCGACTGACAATCGGCTTGGCGCTGGCGCCGTCGAAGGTCAGCTCACGATAAGGTTCGTCTTCAATCAGGGTCACGCCAAACTCATCCAGCAACGCCGCCACCGCGTCGCGCTTGGCCTCGCTATAGCGCACCGCCGACGGGTTCTGGAAGGTGGGAATCAGGTAGATGAACGCCGGTCGATGCTGTTCCAGCCGGGTTCGCAACTGTTTCAGATCAGGCCCATCGGCCTCCAGCGGCACCGTGATGCAGTCGGCGCCAAACAGCTGGAAAATCTGCAACGCAGCCAGGTAGGTCGGCGCTTCCAGCATGACTTGGGTGCCGACATCGATGTGCAGCTTGGCCGCCAGGTCGAGGGTTTGCTGAGAGCCGCTGACCACCAGCACCTGACTGGCCTCACACGCCAGGCCCAATGACCGCGCCTGTGCCGCCAGGGCTTCGCGCAAGGCCGGTTCACCTTCGCTCATGCCGTATTGGCCCATGGACACCGGCATGGCCTCCCATTCGACTTTCGGCAGCATGGCTTCGGCCGGCAGGCCGCCGGCGAACGACATCACTTCAGGGCGCTGCGCCGCGGCGAGGATTTCTCGAATCAAAGAACTTTTGAGGCGCGAGACACGTTCGGAAAAAGCCATGGGGTCACCTGTAGCGGGTCGCTGGAAGAATGAGTCAAACTAGTTGACCGAAATTACTCCGACCTCCGTGGATACGTCAACATGATTGACCTTAAAAACCCGACCTCCCAGCAGATGGCCATGGAAGCGTTCTTCTTCGGTTACCAGGCGTTTACCGCCAAGGCCGATGAAATGCTTGAGCGTCGCGGGCTGAGCCGGGTGCATCAGCGCATCGTTTTTTTTATTGCCCGCTATCCATCCTTGAGTGTGAAGGAGTTGCTGACCCTGCTCGGCGTGAGCAAGCAGGCGTTGAACATGCCGTTGCGGCAATTGATGGAAATGCATTTGGTGAACAGTGTTGCGTCCGAAACCGACAAACGTAAGCGGCTGTTGGCGCTGACGGCCGAGGGTGAGCGGTTCGAACAGGCGTTGCGTCGTGAGCAGGTGAAATTGCTGGAGCGCGTATTTGCCGAGGCTGGAGACACGGCGGTGAATGGGTGGCTGGCGGTGAATCTGGGGTTGGGCAAGGGTTCGGCGAGCTGAGGGATTTGTAGCGTCAGAACCGGCGCCACCGCGAGCAGGCTCATTCCCACAGGGGAGCGGCGTCGTTCACAAAATTTGTGCGCATGGGGATCCATTGTGGGAGCGAGCCTGCTCGCGATGGCGTCCTCACAGTCGATATATCCCTATTCCCCAGACTTTTCGTCGACAAGACAGAAAACATTATTTGCTTTATTTGTATACAAAAGCATAATTCGCTTCGTGCGAGTTCCTGACCATCAGGTCAAAAAACCTCGCCAGCCTTACCTGCCTCAAAGCAACGCCGCCACCCTCAGGGGGCGGGCGTGCTGGAAATAACAATAAAACTCTTGAGGAGTACTCGCTGTGGAAAGCCGCAAACCCGAAGCCCGGACGCTGGACCTCTCGCCGCCACTACGCACTGGCTGGCTGGAGCGCATCTTCAAACTCAGCTTGCATGGCACCACGGTGAAGACCGAGCTGATTGCCGGTCTGACGACCTTCATCACCATGGCCTACATCATCTTCGTCAACCCCAACATCATGGCCGACGCCGGCATCGATCACGGCGCCGCATTCGTCGCGACCTGCATCGCCGCCGCCTTGGGTTGCCTGTTGATGGGCCTCTACGCCAACTGGCCGGTGGGCCTGGCACCGGGCATGGGCCTGAACGCGTTCTTCACCTACACCGTGGTCGGCACCATGGGCTACAACTGGGAAACCGCATTGGGCGCGGTGTTTATTTCCGGTGTGCTGTTCATGTTCCTGACCCTGTCGCGGGTGCGTGAATGGCTGCTCAACAGCATTCCGGTGAGCCTGCGTTATGCCATGGGCGCGGGAGTCGGGTTGTTCCTCGGACTGATCGGCCTGAAGACCGCCGGCATCGTCGTGGACAGCCCCGCTACCCTGATCAAGCTCGGCTCCCTGCACGAGCCCGGCCCGTTACTGGCTGCGGTGTGTTTCCTGATGATCGCCGTGCTCAGCTATCACCGCGTGTTCGGCGCGATCCTGATCAGCATCATCGCCGTGACCCTGGCCGGCTGGGGCCTGGGACTGGTGCAATACAACGGGGTCATGTCGACTCCACCGAGCCTGGCGCCCACCTGGATGGCGATGGATGTGGTCGGTGTATTCAACGTCAGCATGATCAGCGTCGTGCTGGCTTTCCTGTTCGTGCACATGTTCGACACTGCCGGCACCCTGATGGGCGTTGCCCAGCGTGCCGGGCTGGTCAAACCTGATGGCAAGATCGAGAACCTGTCCAAGGCCCTGAAAGCCGACAGCGCCTCCAGCGTGTTCGGCGCCATGGTCGGCGTGCCGCCAGTGACCAGCTATGTGGAAAGCGCCGCCGGTGTCGCGGCGGGTGGCCGTACAGGGCTTACCGCCGTGACGGTCGGTGTGCTATTTATTGCCGCGATGTTCTTCGCACCACTGGCCGGGATGATCCCCGCCTACGCTACCGCGGGTGCCTTGATCTATGTCGCCATGCTGATGATGGGGGGCATGGCCCACATCGAATGGGACGAAGCGACCGACAGCATCCCGGCCATCGTCACGGCCATCATGATGCCCCTGACCTTTTCGGTCGCCGACGGTATTGCGCTGGGCTTCATCACCTATGTGGTGCTTAAGGCCGGCACCGGTAAACACAAGGAAATTTCTGTCAGTCTGTGGGTGCTCTGCGCGATCTTCATCGCCAAGTTCATCTTCTTGTAGGCACGGGATTATTCATCAGCCTCACCCCGTCGGGTGAGGCGTTTTTGCATCAGGAGCAAAGCAATGAATCTGGAAACCTGGCTGTTGTTCAGCGGCGCCGCTCTGGTGGTGATCCTCATCCCCGGCCCACTGTCGTTGCTGATGATCGGCAACAGCCTGAACTATGGCCTGCGCCGTTCGTATCCAGCGTTCCTGGGTGGCGTGATCGCCTCGATTTGCCTGCTGAGCGCATCGGCGCTGGGGCTCGGTGCACTGTTGTTGGCGTCGGAACAGCTGTTCAGCGCCCTGAAGATGGTCGGCGCGTTGTACCTGTTTTATCTGGCCTGGCAGAGCTGGCAGCAATCGCGCCAGCCGTCCCAGGGTGCCGAAGTGCCCCAGGCCGCTGCCATCCCACGCTTTCGCGCCCTGTTCGGCCGGGCGTTCGTGCTGGGTGCCAGCAACCCCAAGGACATTCTGTTCTTCGCCGCTTTCCTGCCGCAGTTCTTGAGCGCCGAACAACCGTTCCTGCCGCAACTGCTGGTCATGATCGCCACCTGGACCGTTCTTGATCTGCTCTGCAAGCTGGCTTACGGCCTCGGCGCCCACGGTGCTGCGCGGTATTTGCGTACGGGGAAAGGCCAGAGTTGGTTCAATCGCGTCAGCGCAGGACTCTTTGGCGGTGCGGGCGCGGCCTCTTTGATGTCCACGCACTGAGTCCCTGGTTTTGCGAAACAGCCTCATTTTCTATTCGAGGCTTTCGCAAAACGTAGAAACAACCCATCGATATACACCCCGCCAGGAAGCATCTTACATATAGGGCCACTCAATCATCGTTGAACAAGGACGTTCACAATGGCCCAGATTTTCCAGCCCGGCTCCGTGCCCGACGACTATGCCGTAGTCATTACCGATTTAGGCGTGCGTACAAATAAACACGCCATGGAAACACTCGATTTCCGGACTGCCGATGGGACGCAGTTGAGTTCGGAGCACAAGCATAGACAAGCCCAACTTGAAATCGTGGATAAACTTTACGGTCCGATACACATCGGTTCCGTGACTGTCACCCGCTCAGCTTTGGATGCGCTAGGCGCAACGACCGATGGGCAGCCACTGAACGGTGACAATACTTTTTTCCGCAGCCCCACTCGTTTTTTCGTGAACTCGTTACAGTTCAGCGCAACCGATATCGAAACACGGCTCAAACTAACCGCCGACGCAAACGACTATCGGCTGCCCACGTTGCTGTTTGAAATGGCGAGCCAGCGCTCACCCGCCGCGCCCCCATTATTGAGGCAAACGCCCGAAACCCAAGCCGAACCTGCCAGCCATCGAAGAACCCTGGGAAAACTCCTGAGTTCTGCCCAAAGGCTCGATATACAAGGGCTTAGCCATAGAGCATTCAGTTGGGCAAATACGACCAAGAGCAATATCCTCATCCCTACAGGGCTTGGACTTCAGGCCTTCGGCATCTATAGCGGTCTGCGAGGCCTGCAAGACGCCATCCGTAACAAGGACGCCTACCAGACCATTTTCAATGGGACCAGCGTGGCCGCCGAAGTCGCTTCTATCGGTGTCGAAGCTGCGGTGACCAGACAAGCCTCTCAGATGATCAGGGCCGGCCAACGCTCCCTCGAGGACTTTGCCAAAACGACCTTTGCCACGCGCCTCGCCCGTGGAAGCGGGCTGATTGCCAGCGTCCTGACACTTCCTTTCGATATCATCGCCGCGGTCGATTCTTTCAAAGCGGCCGCCCACGCCACTGGCAAAGAGGCCACCGATCACTATGTCAGCGCAGCCTTGAGCGTCACCAGCGCCGCGATGACCTTAACCATTGGCATAGCGGCGCTGGCGGGATTTGGGTCAGCCGGTCCTGCCGGCCTTGCCGCCGGACTTATCCTGGTGGTGGGCTCACAAATCTGGGGCGCGATTCGTCAAGTCGATGAAATCGACGACTATATAGAACTCACCGTACACGAGCGTCTGCGCACCGGTTGGTTCGCCTTCTGGGCAATGGGCCCTGATAAAGATATCCAGGATCGCTACACCATCACCAAGGCTACCGCCGAACATACAAAGCTGCTGCAGGCCAATGCCTCGCACTTGCTCAAAGGCCCACTAAGAGACAGCACCGAGGCAATTGTAAACGGTACATTCACCGTGGAACTCGAACCGGTGCCCTACAGCACCTGGAACTGGTGGACCGGTGCCAGGTACCGGGCGACGACAATCCGTCCGAAGATCAAAGACAACGACGACCGGGTCGATGCACGCACAGGGGTTACTGCGGGGACGCCGGGTGCAGTCATTGAGGCGTCGGCGGAGCATAAAGCTATCTATTGGTACATGGGCGGCGGCAACGACACTGTTGAGGGCGTCGAAAACAAGCCGAACGTCTTTCACTACGGGGCGGGTCATAAAAAACTCACCGGTGGCACAAAAGACGACGTGTTTATCTTCGAGGGCTCGACAGAGGCCCTCAGTGAAACTTCAGCTAATAAACTGGCAGGTGGCTTGGGCAATGACACTCTCGTGTTATCGGGCCGTAGCCGCAGTCACCAGGAGCCACGCCAGGGCTATCAGGTCGATCTGGACGCCGGGCAAGTGTCCATCATCACTCAAGCAAGTCATGACACGCAGAGCAAGCATCATCGCCATGCGGACCTTGAAAGTATTGAAAACGTAGAAATCCCTGAGGGCGGTGCCAACATCATCAAAGGGACAGCCGGCCCAAACATCATCAAGTCCCGCGGCAATGATTCAATCGAAGCCGGCGCGGGAGACGACCGAATTTATATTCTCAATGGAAATAACCGTAACGCAGACGGCGGACCTGGCGAGGATATCTATGCCATCGCTCATAAACCCGGCCACGTTTCCATCACCGAAGATGGCGTGGACAACAGCGTCATCGCACTGGACTGGAGAGCTGACTTGATTGAAAGCTGGCGAATTGAAGAAGGTCATCTGGTCATTACTTCATGCTTTGATGCAAACGATCGGGCGTTTTGCAAAGTCACCATCAGGGAAGTCTATGAAGACTCTGATTTTCCAAGAGCCCTACAAAACAACAGGCTGACGTTCATCACTCAGGATGGCTACCATTTGGTACCCGACCTGCCCGACACGATCGAATCCAGCAGCCCGCTCGACATTGAAACAGTCGTAGTGCAACCCGGCACACCCCGAAACCCGGCTATCCTGCCTGATCGAAGCGAGCAGCAGATCAGCCATGGCAAAGACACCAGCTACTATGTTTCACATCTCAATGAACTGACCACACTCAAGGTCAAACAAAAAAGCGAGTTTTCCACCACCCTTCATCTGGACTACACCACCGCCGAGTTGACCCGTATCGAGGCCTACTACAAGGCTCATGTCACTCAACAAGATGAAGGGGACAGCATCAAATACGGCGAATGTGGCCTGACCTTACACTTTGGTGCTCGCCGAGTCGTATTGAAAAATCTGGCAAGTTCCGATGAGCGCTATAGCGCGCAAAACCCGAAGACCGGCCGGCGTGCATTTTCCACCCTGGGTTCGCATCATACTTTTATCCTCACCATGAACGACGGCTCGTCCTACCGCCTGGTACAACCCTCGCCCGACTACGGCCTGTTGCTGGACGAAACATTCATCGGTAAAGATCCGGTGGAATGGAAAACAGACGCTCCATTGCCATTGACGCCTACCCAAAAGAAATACGCCTATCTACTACCCTTGGACAAAAAACCTTATTACATGCGCAGTTGGGCAACCTGCGCCATGCTGACATCGCCCACAGAACAGACGGGTATCGAAGTCCTGATTGGCGAAGGCTCCACCTACCTTGTTCACCTGAGCCCGAACATGACACTGCGCCTGTCCACGCCAGGTGCATTGGCCGGAGCCAATCCTCGGTTACCCCGTGCCTCCCTATGGGAGTTGGATGCCACGCGCCTGGGTCAAGTCGAGATAAAACTGTCCTCCAACCTGCTTCAAATGGGTGGAACGACCATCCATCTTCCCGTCCATGAAGCTGAAGACCTTGTCGACCCGATACGAGTCATCACTGCACAAGGCGTTGTTTATGCTGTCGACAGCCTGTTTGAGCGGGTTTATGTAGAAGCGCTTGATGGCCGCTATTTTACCCCGTTAACCGACCCCAACACCGCATTGCCCAGCGAACTGTCGAGCCTGACATCCGAAGAACTGAAGGTGCTTCACGTTGCACTCAAAGACGGCTCTCCCGGCACACTGAGCTACAACCTCATAACCCGCAAATGGATCCTGGACACCGATAAGTCCCGAGTCATTGAAGTGGCGAACCTGAGAAAAACAGACCTGTGTGACCACGCCCTCAAGATCTATCAGGATCTGGCTCGCGAGGGGCTCAATCAGTCGCCCCCTCTGGGTGATGACGCACTTCGTCTGTTGCGGGAGAAGTGCGTGGAGCTGATAGAAAGCTTCACATTGGACAACTCCGTGATGTTTGCGCGGGCGTTAGCGCTGAGTGCAGTCTTCGGCATAAGGCTCTCGCAATTGAGCTGGTTCCTCTCATTGGCTGAGGCGTCTCCCGAACCTACCTGACCTTGAAAAACGTCTTCGCCGGTTTATTTCACACGCCATATATATGTAGTGCACCCGTCTGCTGGTTTTCCACGAACATTCTTGAACCCAGGGCCTGTCAGCCTCCGGCTATACGACAGGCCATGAGCTTGATACCTACATGAATCATTCATATTCAAACTCAAGAGCAGACATTTTCAATGAGTCCAAGACGAAACACCCGCCCCTCTCTTACAAAGTCGTCCCCTGATACGCCTCACTCCAGTCGCGATACGTCGCTGGACACAATACTCGGCAATCCCACGAGAGGCGCAGACACCGATCAGGCATCCGGTTCGCCAACCGGACGACAACTTGATGCAACTGAATCGCAGCACCCGACTGTTCAGGTATCCGAAATCACATCCGCGACAGCTATCCGTGATGGCTCCCTGTCGGTATCGCTGGACAATTATTCCCTTTCACCCGAGCTGGTCCCGCTGTTATCGGAGCCGGACGCAACCTCTGGAATCCGCACGTTCAAGACACGCACCTACGTTGAGCTTGAAGAAGGTGGGACGGTGCTGCTTGGTCGCGACTCCGAACAGAACTACAGAGCCCGAGCAGGCACTGAACTTGTTGCCTCTGGACCACGCCTGGAACAAGTGGAGGGCAGCCTCCTATGGCGTCGAATTGCGCACCTCGACGTGACGCAGCACGCAGACTCCAATCTCCCGCCTACACGGGCATTCAGGAAGAACTGGGGGGTTGACCCAAGATTCACATTGTCCGAATTGCTCACCATCGACAATGTTCACTATAAGGTGGTGACACGTACCGACGCGCGAGAATCCCCAATCACCTACATTCAGTCACCCGCCCATCCCATTTATGATTTTGACCTGCTCGAAGCCACCCTCAGGCATGTGCCTGACGAACAACCCCGAGGCGCAATACAAGTTCCGCCGGACAACCATTGGGAAATTGACGCCAGACTACCCTTTGAAAAACCACTGACCGCTTACGTCCGGGATTTTTTTCCAGAAGTCACCACGGTCACCCTGGAAAACATCGCAAGAAAGCAATTTGAACTGAGCAATGACTCGCCGTTTGCCGACGCTGCGGGTTTGACTGCACTCCGGCAGATTTACAGCAGTTGGCAAAACGCGACCCTCTCGCCACATCCACAATGGTCCGATCCACTACTGATGCTTCCGATTCTTCCCACCTCTTCGGCATCCCGAGGCGCTGCCCGCTCGATAGCCCTGCCCCACCCTTCCTCAACAGGAACATTGAATCGATTGGATTTTGATCCCCTGCGGTTCCAGCGACAGTGGCTTCTTTATCTGACGTCGTACTCGCCAGTGGAATTCAAACGCTTTATGGCCGCCCTTCTGACGCGTAATGGCTACACCGTCATTGAGCCCAACTCGTTCAATAGCTTTCCAGCATTGGTATTTCGCCGCACAGGGCATGACTATGTATTTTTCATGAGCCTGCACCGCACCAGAATTCCGAAGATTTCCCTTCCCATGTATATGAATCCCAAGACCGCCGACCTGCGTCTGGAAACCCAGGTCGGCGGAGTCGCTGCGAAAGCCGTCAACGATGCCCACAGTGCCAATAAAATCATCTGGCTCAAGGGCGGTACGGAAATTCGTCCAGGCGTTGCAGACACGATTTTTATCATCCGGGATGACAATGCCAGGCTGTAAATACATGGCTCAAAAAAAAGCCCGCAGTGTGAGCGGGCGAAAAACCAAAGAAGCTACATGCGCAGTCGCTTCCAGGACAAGGCAACGACTTGGGGGATCAGCTGCCTCGATACGTTGAATAAGCGTAGGGCGAAATCAGCAGGGGCACGTGGTAGTGCTCCTGCTCGGCCGAAATGCCGAAGCGCAGCACCACCACATCCAGGAACGCCGGCTCGGACAGCTGGACGCCACGGGTGCGGTAGTAATCGCCGGCATGGAATTGAATCTGATAGACGCCGCTACGGTAGTCATCCCCTTGCAATAACGGTGCATCGCAACGGCCGTCGCTGTTGGTCAGCGCGCTGGCGACCCATTGCAGTTGCGCACCTTCGACGCGGTACAACTCGACCTTGATCGAGCTGCCCGGGCAGCCGTGCGCGGCATCCAAAACGTGAGTAGTCAAACGTCCCATTGATTGTGCGCGCCTCGCTGCAAGCAGTCCGGCCCGACGCCTCCTGAATCAGTTGAAAGACAGGCCGCACCATTTCGGAGCGCGAAACGCTGCGGCGATGAGCGAATTAAGACACTTCAAACGAAAATTGTACACAATAAAAAACAGAAATTTATCCCTTTCCTCATTCGCGGCGGGTTCTGACCCGATCGGCAATCAAACCAGCCTATACAATGGATTGTCCTGATTTAGCTGACCAAGTGGGCAGGTTTCTTGCAATGTAGACCCGCAAGGGACGGCGATGAAAAATGCAAAAATTCAGGCTTACAAAGCGCACATAAAGTTGTATACAATCAATCCATCGCTGTGACGCCATCCTGTGACTCATCCCCCAGGGCGCCACCTACATGGCTCGAACAAGAAGGAAAACTGCAGTGAGCGCTGACTACCCACGCGACCTGATCGGTTACGGCAGTAACCCTCCCCACCCTCAGTGGCCGGGCAACGCCCGCATCGCCCTGTCCTTCGTGCTCAACTACGAGGAAGGCGGCGAGCGCAACGTGCTGCATGGCGACAAGGAGTCCGAAGCGTTTCTCTCGGAAATGGTTTCGGCGCAACCGCTGCAGGGTGAGCGCAACATGAGCATGGAATCGCTCTACGAGTATGGCAGCCGCGCCGGTGTCTGGCGGATCCTCAAGCTGTTCAAGGAATTCGATATTCCGCTGACGATCTTCGCGGTGGCCATGGCTGCCCAGCGCCACCCGGACGTGATCCGTGCCATGGTCGCCGCCGGTCACGAAATCTGCAGTCACGGTTATCGTTGGATCGACTATCAATACATGGATGAAGCCCAGGAACGCGAGCACATGCTCGAAGCGATCCGCATCCTCACCGAAATCACCGGCGAACGCCCGTTGGGCTGGTACACCGGCCGCACAGGCCCCAACACCCGCCGGCTGGTCATGGAAGAAGGCGGTTTTCTCTATGACAGCGACACCTACGACGACGACCTGCCCTACTGGGAACCGAACACCCCCAACGGCAAGCCGCACCTGGTGATTCCGTACACCCTGGACACCAACGACATGCGCTTCACCCAGGTCCAGGGTTTCAACACGGGCGACGATTTTTTCCAATACCTCAAGGATGCCTTCGACGTGCTGTATGCCGAAGGCAGCGAGGCGCCGAAGATGCTTTCCATCGGCCTGCACTGCCGCTTGATCGGCCGCCCTGCCCGCCTCGCGTCCCTCAAGCGTTTTCTTGAATACGTCAAGGGTCATGAGCAGGTCTGGTTCAGCCGCCGCGTCGACATCGCCCGCCACTGGCAACAGACCCACCCGCATCCGGGCGCTTCGAAATCAGGGGCTTCAAAATGACCGCATTCCAGACCCTCAAGCCTTCGACCTTGAGCCGCGAAGCGTTCGTCAAAGCCTTCGCCGACATCTACGAACATTCGCCATGGGTGGCCGAAAAGGCTTTCGACCTGGGCCAGGACCCCTCGATCGACCAGATCGAGACCCTGCACCAGCGCATGAGCGACATCCTGCTGTGCGCCGATCATGCCAGCCAACTGGCACTGATCAACGCACACCCGGACCTGGCCGGTAAAGCCGCCGTTCAGGGCCAACTGACCGAGGCCAGCACCAACGAACAGGCTGGCGCCGGTATTCACCAATGCTCGAGCGATGAGTTCCAACGCTTCACCGAGCTGAACGAGGCCTACAAAGCCAAGTTCAAGTTTCCCTTCATCATGGCGGTAAAAGGCAGCAACCGGCATCAGATCCTCGCGGCGTTCGAAACGCGCATCCACCACTCGGCAGATACCGAGTTCAAATGCGCGCTGGCAGAGATCAACAAGATCGCGTTGTTCCGATTACTGACTCTTTAGCGCGCAGCCCTGAGACCCAGGCCCCTGCAAGCATCCCCAGCCAACTTACTAAAGGCAGACAAGAAGAATGAAAGCTTACGCCGTACCCTTCGAGAAGTTCGTCAACCTGGCCGACGCCCGCCTGGGCACCAAGATCATCTCGGTCACCGATGACTGGTTCGCCGACGCCAACCGTCTGTTCCAGCCGACACCGGCCGTATGGAAGGAGGGCGTGTTCGATGACAACGGCAAGTGGATGGACGGCTGGGAGTCGCGCCGCAAGCGCTTCGAAGGCTACGACAGCGCGGTGATCCGCCTGGGCGTGCCGGGTTCGATCAAGGGCGTGGACATCGACACTTCATTCTTCACCGGTAACTACCCGCCGTCGGCGTCCCTGGAAGCCTGCTTCCTGGCCTCGGGCGAGCCAGACGAACATACCCAATGGACTGAAGTGCTGTCGGCCGTGGAACTGCAAGGCGACAGCCACCACTACCATGAAATCAGCAATGACCAGGCCTTCAGCCATCTGCGCTTCAACATCTACCCCGATGGCGGCGTGGCTCGGCTGCGGGTCTATGGCATTCCGTACCGCGACTGGTCGGCCGTGGGCGACAATGAACAGATCGACCTGGCCGCAGCCCTCAATGGCGGTCGCGCCCTGGCCTGTTCCGACGAACACTTCGGTCGCATGAGCAACATCCTCAACCCCGGTCGCGGAGTGAACATGGGCGATGGCTGGGAAACCGCTCGTCGTCGTACCCCCGGTAATGACTGGGTGATCGTCGCCCTGGGCCATGCCGGCGAGGTCGAGAAAGTCATCGTCGACACCTTGCACTTCAAGGGTAACTACCCGGACAGTTGCTCGATCCAGGGCGCGTTCGTCAAGGGCGGCACCGACAGCCAGATCGAAACCCAGTCGCTGTTCTGGCGCGAATTACTGCCCAGCCAGAAGCTGGAAATGCACGCCGAACACACCTTCGCCGAGCAGATCAAAGCCTTGGGGCCGATCACCCACATCCGCCTGAACGTGTTCCCGGATGGTGGCGTGAGTCGCCTGCGGGTGCTCGGCAAGGTCGCGAAGTAATGCTGAGCCTGTAGGAGCTGGCGAAGCCTGCGATCTTTTGATCTTTGTTTCTCAAAGGGCAAGATCAAAAGATCGCAGGCTTCGCCAGCTCCTACAGGGAATGCAGTGAACTGAAAATACATTTCAAAGATAAGAAGACCAGCATGCGCACACTCAAGATCGAACCGTTGACCAAAGAAGCCTTCGCCCCGTTCGGTGACGTGATCGAAACCGACGGCAGCGATCACTTCATGATCAACAACGGTTCGACCATGCGCTTCCATCGCCTGGCGACGGTTGAAACCGCCGAGCCGGACGACAAGGCGATCATCAGCATCTTCCGCGCCGATGCGCTGGACATGCCGTTGACCGTGCGCATGCTGGAGCGCCATCCGCTGGGCAGCCAGGCGTTTATTCCGCTGCTCGGCAACCCCTTTCTGATCGTGGTCGCGCCACTTGGCGATGTACCTGTATCAGGTTTGGCCCGCGCCTTCGTCACCAACGGCAGGCAGGGCATCAATTACCATCGCGGCGTCTGGCACCACCCGGTGCTGACGATCGAAAAGCGGGATGACTTCCTGGTGGTTGATCGCAGTGGCACAGGCAATAACTGCGATGAGCATTTCTTCAAAGAGGATGAGTGTTTGATCCTCGCCCCCCACCAATAAGAGAAGCGTCCGATCACGCGAAAACAAGCGTGACGGGCGAGAGGTAAAGACTGTGGAAGCACATATGCTGGAATGGCTGAACCTGAGTGTGCGCTGGGTTCATATGATCACTGGCGTGGCCTGGATCGGCGCGTCGTTCTACTTCGTCTGGCTGGAAAACAACCTCAATCGCGTCAACCCCAAAAGCGGTCTGGCCGGTGATTTGTGGGCCATCCACGGTGGCGGCATCTATCACCTGGAAAAATACAAACTCGCGCCGCCGTCCATGCCGGACAATCTGCACTGGTTCAAATGGGAAGCCTACTTCACCTGGATGTCGGGCGTCGCCCTGCTGTGCCTGGTGTTTTATTGGAACCCGACCCTGTACCTGCTGGCACCGGGCAGCAGCCTGAGCGGGGCCGAAGGCGTCGCCCTGGGCATCGGCTCGTTGTTCGTCGGCTGGTTCGTGTATTCCTTTCTCTGCGACTCGGCCCTGGGCAAACGCCCTGCCCTGCTCGGCCTGATCCTGTTCGTGCTGTTGATCGCCGCGGCCTACGGGTTCAGCCAGGTGTTCAGCGGTCGCGGTGCCTACCTGCATGTCGGGGCAGTTATCGGGACGATCATGGTCGGCAACGTGTTCCGCATCATCATGCCGGCCCAACGCGCGCTGGTGGCAGCCATTGCCGAGAACCGCACGCCGGATCCGGCACTGCCGGCCAAGGGCCTGTTGCGTTCGCGCCACAACAACTACTTCACCCTGCCGGTGCTGTTCATCATGATCAGCAACCATTTCCCGAGCACTTATGGCAGCCAGTACAACTGGTTGATCCTGGCCGGAATCGCCGTGGCGGCGGTGTTGGTGCGGCACTATTTCAATACCCGCCACGACAGCAACAAGTATGCCTGGACGCTGCCGGTCGGCGCGCTGGCGATGATCTGCCTGGCTTATGTCACGGGTCCAAAGCCCATGACCACAGCGCCGGAAGTGACCAAGACCCCTGGCGTGATCGAGTACCAACCGTTGCCGGAAACGGCAGTGGGCGGCGGCGCGAAGCCGGCAACGCCCGCGGCCGCACCGGCATCGACACCGGCCCAGGCCGCCAATGCCCAAGGTCCTTCCTTCGAGAAGGTCCATAGCGTGATTCAGGAGCGCTGCTCGGTCTGCCATTCGGCCAAACCCACCAGCCCGTTGTTCAGCGCCGCGCCGGGCGGTGTGATGTTCGATACCCCGCAACAGATCCAGCAACAAGCCGCGCGCATCCAGGCACAGGCCGTGGCGACGCAGATCATGCCTCTGGGCAATATCACCCAGATGACCCAACAGGAACGCGACCTGATCGGCGCGTGGATCACCCAGGGGGCGCGGACCAACTGAGTCCCGCCGACATCAAACCTGACATCACCCGCTACACGTAATACCGCTGACAGGCAGACCGGCACACCACCGGTCGCCCGTCAGCGACTGCCTGCGCCTCAACAATAAAAACAAGAGGAAAGCATCAGATGACCCAGCCCCGCCATCACGCCCCAAATTTGCCACGAATGCGCCGTTGCAGGGCACTTGAGCCCATGAATGCAGGGCCGTATCCTGCGCGGCCGTTTGAATCCGGTACCGCATAAAACCAGCAGATCCTGACCGATACGCCAACTATTGCAGTGTTGGCAGATATCGGCTCCCGCTGAACACACTTTTTCGACCGCTTCAAACCACTGAACAAGCCATTTTTCCGATTTATCCCGGTCTTGGCTCAGCTCTTGCTGTCAGCGCTTGTCACAAACAAAAAGCTGACCGAACGGATGTTTTTTCCGTAGAAAAAAGCGCCACACCAGAGCGCTGATCTTTAAAAAAAAAAGCAGTACCACTTACCTTTGGGAGCAAACCGAATGAAACATACGTGCACCAGCCTGATACTTGCGGGATCTTTGCTGACCGCCGGCCAAGCGATGGCCGACGACCTGTTCCAATGGCAGAACAACAGCCTGACCTACCTCTATGGCAAGGATTTCCAGGTCAACCCGCGCATCCAGCAAACCGTGACCTTCGAGCACGCCGATGCCTGGAAATACGGCGACAACTTCTTCTTCCTCGACCGGATCTTCTACAACGGCCAGGACGACGGCAATTCCGGCCCGAACACCTACTACGGTGAGTTCAGCCCACGCCTGTCGTTCGGCAAAATCTTCGACCAGAAGCTGGAACTGGGTCCGATCAAAGATGTCTTGCTGGCCATGACCTATGAGTTCGGTGAGGGTGACAACGAGTCGTACCTGATCGGTCCGGGCTTCGACCTGGCCATCCCCGGTTTCGATTACTTCCAGTTGAATTTCTACAACCGCCAGACCGAAGGTCCGCGCGCTGGCGACAACGTCTGGCAGATCACACCGACCTGGGCCTACACCCTCCCGGTGGGCTCATCCGACATCCTGATCGACGGCTTCATCGACTGGGTGGTGGACAACGACAGCAACTCCAAAGGCACCTACCACGCCAACCTGCACATCAACCCGCAGATCAAATATGACTTGGGCAAGGCACTGAAGCTGGGCGCCAAACAGTTGTATGTGGGTGTGGAATACGACTACTGGAAGAACAAATACGGGATCAAAGACAGCGAAGGCTTCAAGACCGATCAGAGCAATACCAGCTTCTTGCTCAAGTATCACTTCTGATTCACATCGATCCTGGATGCTCAGGGGACCATGGGGGAGCGAGCCTGCTCGTGATAGCGGAGTGTCAGTTTGGATGGTGTTGAATGAACCGCCGTCATCGCGAGCAGGCTCGCTCCCACAGTTTTTCCGGGTGGCTGCAAGATTCACATCCACCGCAAATCCCCTGTGGGAGCGAGCCTGCTCGCGATAGCGGTGGGACTGCTTGCATCAACCTTCAGGACAACCGCAAAAACCGGCTCAACGCCTCGCGCTGGGCCAAGGCATCCTGGCGCCCCAGCTCGATCAGTTCACTGCAATAGCCCGCTTCGAACAGCAGATAACTCAGCACCCCGGCACCGCTGGTCTTGGTTGCGCCCGGCCCGCGCAGGAACATGCGCAGCGCGCGGGGCAATTCCAGGCGATGGCGGGCGGCGATTTCGTCGATCGGCTGGCTCGGCGAAATCACTAACACCTCCACCGGCGCCGCGCCCAGCGCATGAGCCGGCACGTCATCGGGCAGCAGATGACTGAAGCCATTCAGACGCTCCAACAACTCGATATCGCTTTCCAGGCTGTCAATGAACGTGCTGTTGAGCATGTGGCCACCGATCTGCGCCAGCGTCGGTTGCTGGCCGGTGTAACTGCGCTGCAACGGCTCTGACGAACCAAGGCCACGCGGATTGCCGCTGACCCCGATGACCAGCACGCGATTGGCCCCCAGGTGCAGGGCCGGGCTGATGGGGGCCGATTGACGCACCGCGCCGTCACCGAAATATTCCGGGCCGATCCTGACCGGCGCGAACAGCAGGGGGATCGCTGAACTGGCGAGCAGGTGCTCCACCGACAACAGCGCCGGTACGCCGATTCGCCGATGCCGCAACCAGGCGCCGATGGTGCCGCGGCCCTGGTAGAAGGTCACAGCCTGGCCGGACTCATAACCGAACGCAGTCACCGCCACGGCCCGCAATTGCTGCTGCGCGATCGCCTGTTCGATACCGGAGGCGTGGAATTGAGACTGGAGCAGTTCGCGCAACGGCGAACTGTCGATCAGCGCCACCGGTAACCGCGCGCCCAGGCCCAGCAAGCTGTGGCTGATGAAACGGGTTGCCTGGGCAATCACGCCCCACCAGTCGCTGCGCATCACCTGATGGCTGCGCACCGCTTGCCAGAAGGCAGTCAGGCGCTCGATGGCCGTTTTGAAGTCCATCGCCCCGCTGGCCAGGCTGACCGCGTTGATTGCCCCGGCTGAGGTGCCGACAATCACCGGGAACGGGTTATCCGCCCCGTCCGGCAACAATTCGGCAATCGCTGCCAATACCCCCACTTGATACGCTGCCCGCGCCCCGCCGCCGGAAAGAATCAAACCTGTCACCGGTTCAAGTGGGGTCATCGCAACGCTCCGTGTTCAATAAGTGGACGACAGGCTTAACCGCGTTTGTCATACAGCTTGGGCTCGCCCGGCGGGCGACTCTTGAAGCGCCGGTGAGCCCAGAGGTATTGCTCAGGACATTGGCTGACCGACTGCTCCACCCACCGATTGATACGGATGCAATCGGCCTCTTCGCTCTCCCCTGGAAAATCTTCCAGTGGCGCCTGGATCACCAAACGGTAACCACTGCCATCAGCCAGGCGCTCCTGGATGAACGGCACCACCCATGCCTTGCCCAGACGAGCGAACTTGCTGGTGGCCGTAACCGTCGCGGCCTGGATTCCGAACAGCGGCACGAAGACGCTTTGCTTGGCGCCGTAGTCCTGGTCCGGCGCATACCAGATCGCCCGACCGGCCCGCAGCAGCTTGAGCATGCCTCGCACGTCGTCACGTTCCACCGCCAGGGAATCAAGATTGTGCCGCTCGCGCCCACGCCGCTGGATGTAGTCAAACAGCGGATTCTTGTGCTCGCGGTACATGCCGTCGATGGTGTGCTGCTGGCCGAGCAAGGCCGCGCCGATTTCCAGCGTGGTGAAGTGCAGCGCCATCAGAATCACCCCTTTGCCCTCGCGCTGGGCCTGCTTGAGATGCTCCAGACCTTCGACATGGGCCAGCTTCGCCAGGCGCGAGCGCGACCACCACCAACTCATGGCCATTTCAAAGAAGGCGATACCGGTGGAGGCAAAATTTTCCTTGAGCAGGCGCTTACGCTCGGCAGCGGACTTTTCAGGAAAACACAGTTCCAGATTGCGCTGGGCGATGCGCCGTCTGTCGCCGGCCACACGATACATCAGCGCACCCAATACACGACCGGCGCGCAGCAGCAGCGGATAGGGCAACTGAACGATCAGCCACAACAGCCCCAGACCGCACCACAGCAGCCAGAAACGCGGATGAAAAAATGCAGCTCGAAAACGCGGGCGATCCATTACAGCTTCCATAAAGACATGGGCCGCGCATTCTACATCGTTCGACCCGGCTTGCGGCCCGGGGACGATCTCGTTATAAGTCTCGGCACTTTTAGTGACAAGCCGTTGTACGCCGACCATGAGCCAAACCGAACCGCTAGACCAAGATCCCGTGTTCCAGCTGAAGGGCAGCATGCTCGCCATTACGGTGCTGGAGCTGGCCCGCAACGACCTGGAGAGCCTTGACCGGCAGTTGGCGGCCAAAGTCGCCCAGGCCCCGAATTTCTTCAGCAATGCCCCGTTGGTACTGGCCCTGGACAAGCTGCCGGCCGGCGAAGGCGCCGTGGATCTGCCGGGCCTGATGCGGGTTTGCCGCCAGCACGGCCTGCGCACCCTGGCGATCCGGGCCAGCCGTATCGAAGACATCGCCGCCGCCATCGCCGTGGACATTCCGGTGCTGCCGCCTTCCGGCGCCCGGGAACGGGTGCTGGAGCTGAGTCCGGCCGAGGCCAGGAAAAAGCCGGAAAAACCGCCAGAACCGACCATCAAGCCGACCCGGGTCATCACCTCTCCGGTACGTGGCGGGCAGCAGATCTATGCCCAGGGTGGCGATTTGGTCGTGGTGTCCTCGGTCAGCCCGGGCGCGGAACTTCTGGCCGATGGCAACATCCATGTATACGGCCCGATGCGTGGCCGTGCCCTGGCCGGTGTCAAGGGCGATACGAAAGCCAGGATTTTCTGTCAGCAGTTGAGCGCTGAACTGGTCTCTATCGCCGGGCAGTACAAGGTTTCCGAGGATCTGCGTCGCGACCCGCTGTGGGGGGCCGGTGTCCAGGTCAGCCTGTCGGGCGACGTGTTGAACATCATTCGGCTTTAACGGATACTGCCGCATTTTCCAAGCATCTCTAAAACGTAGCGAAAACGGCTTAAACGACGTAGGAAAAAGGATAAGGCAGTGTTTACCGGAGGTAGACCCGTCCAGCATCCGATTCCAGCCAAGCCTGTCCAATTGCAGCAGTTTCAAGAGATGTTTTTCAGGGGCTGAAAAAGTCCTTTTTCCTTAGGGGTGAAACACCTTGGCCAAGATTCTCGTGGTTACATCCGGCAAGGGTGGTGTGGGTAAGACCACCACCAGCGCCGCTATCGGTACCGGCCTCGCTCTGCGCGGCCATAAAACAGTCATTGTCGATTTCGACGTCGGCCTGCGTAACCTCGACCTGATCATGGGTTGCGAGCGTCGCGTGGTCTATGACTTCGTCAACGTGGTCAACGGTGAAGCGAACCTGCAACAAGCCCTGATCAAGGACAAGCGCCTTGAGAATCTGTACGTGCTGGCCGCCAGCCAGACCCGCGACAAAGACGCGCTGACCCAGGAAGGCGTGGAAAAAGTGCTGATGCAACTCAAGGAAGACTTTGAGTTCGTGGTGTGCGACTCCCCGGCCGGTATCGAGAAAGGTGCCCACCTGGCCATGTACTTCGCTGACGAAGCGATCGTCGTGACCAACCCGGAAGTCTCGTCGGTACGCGACTCCGATCGCATGCTGGGCCTGCTGGCGAGCAAATCCCGTCGCGCCGAGAACGGCGAAGAGCCGATCAAGGAGCACCTGCTGCTGACCCGCTACAACCCGCAACGCGTCAGCGATGGGGAAATGCTGGGCGTCGAAGACGTCAAGGAAATCCTCGCTGTTACCCTGCTGGGTGTGATTCCTGAATCCCAAGCGGTACTCAAGGCCTCCAACTCGGGTGTGCCGGTGATTCTCGACGACCAGAGCGACGCCGGTCAGGCGTACAGCGACGCGGTCGATCGCCTGCTGGGCAAAACCGTAGAGCATCGATTCCTCGATGTAACGAAGAAAGGTTTCTTCGAGCGCCTGTTTGGAGGTAGGTAATGAATCTTTTTGACTTCTTTCGTGCCAACAAAAAGCCAAGTACCGCCTCGGTCGCGAAAGAGCGTCTACAGATCATCGTGGCGCACGAGCGCGGCCAGCGCAGTACCCCTGATTATCTGCCAGCCTTGCAGAAAGAACTGGTGGAAGTGATCCGCAAGTACGTCAACATCGGGTCTGATGATGTGCATGTGGCGCTGGAAAGCCAGGGCAGTTGCTCGATTCTGGAACTCAATATCACCCTGCCGGATCGCTGATAGATCCTGCGGGAGCCACGGCGGCTCGGGTCTCATCGCTCTGTGTGTGTGTGTAGGAGCTGGCGAAGCCTGCGATCTTTTGATCTTGCACTTGAGACTCAAGTAAGTTCGAAGATCGCAGGCTTCGCCAGCCCCTACATACAGGACGGCGATAGGCCCGAGCCGCCGTTGGCGTTTGTTACGAGACTGTTTGAATGCCCCTGTCCAACATCCGCATCATCCATCAGGACGCCGCCGTCCTGGTGGTCGACAAGCCGACCCTGCTGCTGTCCGTGCCCGGCCGGGCCGACGATAACAAAGACTGCCTGATCACCCGCCTGCAGGAAAACGGCTACCCGGAAGCGCGAATCGTGCACCGGCTGGACTGGGAAACCTCCGGCATCATCCTGCTGGCCCGAGACCCGGACACCCATCGCGAACTGTCTCGGCAGTTTCATGACCGGGAAACCGAAAAGGCCTACACAGCATTGTGCTGGGGCCAACCGGAGCTGGACAGCGGCAGCATCGACCTGCCCCTGCGCTACGACCCACCGACCAAACCGCGCCACGTGGTGGATCATGAGCACGGCAAGCACGCCCTGACCTTCTGGCGCGTGCTGGAGCGTTGCGGCGACTGGTGCCGGGTCGAACTGACGCCGATTACCGGGCGCTCGCATCAGTTGCGCGTGCACATGCTGTCCATGGGTCATCCGCTGCTGGGCGACGGCCTCTACGCCCATCCCCAGGCCCTCGCTGCGTGGCCACGGCTGTGCCTGCACGCCAGCATGCTCAGCTTCACCCACCCACAAAGCGGCGAACGCCTGCGCTTCGAGTGCCCGGCACCGTTCTGAAAAATAGCGGCGCTTGCATCGCGAGCAGGCTCGCTCCCACATTGGATTGCAGGCGTACACAAAATTTGTGTTCACCCTGAGCCCCCTGTGGGAGCGAGCCTGCTCGCGATGGGGGCGGTACATTCAACGCAGATATCAATCACTGGGCACCCTCCCCATCGCCCCCCAATACGGTAAACTCCCGCGCATTGCTGTCTGGAGTTATTTATGCGCGCAGAGTTGAACCAGGGCCTGATCGACTTTCTCAAGGCCTCCCCCACCCCGTTCCATGCCACCGCCAGCCTTGCCCAACGCCTGGAGGCGGAAGGTTATCAGCGTCTTGACGAACGCGAGACCTGGACCACCGAGGCCAACGGCCGTTACTACGTCACGCGCAACGACTCTTCAATCATCGCCTTCAAGCTGGGCCGCAACTCGCCGCTGCACGACGGCATCCGCCTGGTCGGCGCCCACACCGACAGCCCCTGCCTGCGGGTCAAGCCCCAGCCGGAACTACAACGCCACGGGTTCTGGCAACTGGGCGTGGAAGTCTATGGCGGCGCGTTGCTGGCGCCGTGGTTCGACCGCGATTTGTCCCTGGCCGGGCGCGTGACCTTCCGCCGCGATGGCAAGGTCGAAAGCCAGTTGATCGATTTCAAGGCGCCGATCGCCACGATTCCGAACCTGGCCATCCACCTCAATCGCGAAGCCAACCAGGGCTGGGCGATCAATCCACAGAATGAGTTGCCACCGATCCTCGCCCAGTTCGCCGGTGACGAGCGCGTCGACTTCCGTGCCGTGCTCACCGACCAACTGGCCCGCGAGCACGGCCTGAACGCCGACGTGGTGCTCGATTACGAGCTGAGTTTCTACGACACCCAAAGCGCCGCGCTCATCGGCCTGCATGGCGATTTCATTGCCGGCGCACGCCTGGACAACCTGCTGTCGTGCTACGCCGGCCTGCAAGCCTTGTTGAACGCAGACACCGAAGAGACCTGCGTGCTGGTGTGCAACGACCACGAGGAAGTCGGCTCTTGCTCGGCCTGTGGCGCCGACGGTCCGATGCTGGAACAAACCCTGCGTCGTTTGCTGCCTGAAGGTGAAGAGTTCGCACGGACCATTCAGAAATCCCTGCTGGTTTCCGCGGACAACGCTCACGGCGTGCACCCCAACTACGCCGACAAACACGACGCCAACCACGGTCCGAAACTCAACGCCGGGCCGGTGATCAAGGTCAACACCAACCAGCGCTACGCCACCAACAGCGAAACCGCCGGGTTCTTCCGTCACCTGTGCATGGCCGAGGAAGTACCGGTGCAGAGCTTCGTGGTGCGCAGTGACATGGGCTGCGGCTCGACCATCGGCCCGATCACCGCCAGTCAGTTGGGTGTACGCACAGTGGACATCGGCTTGCCGACGTTCGCCATGCACTCGATCCGCGAGCTGTGCGGCAGTCACGACCTGGCGCATTTGGTGAAGGTGTTGAGCGCGTTTTATGCGAGTCGTGAGTTGCCTTGAGCCTTTGTGGCGAGGGCGCTTCCTCCCGCTAGACCTGTAGGAGCTGTCGAGTGCAACGAGGCTGCGATCTTTCCCCAGACACTTGAGTTTCAAGCGAAAGATCAAAAGATCGTCCGAACGCGGCCCGAGCCTTCGGCAGCTCCTACAGGTCTAGCGGGCGCTTGCTCCCTCGCCACAATGATGTTCGCCTCTGGATTGGGTGATGTGACCCACATCATCACACCCCGGCAAAACCCCAACTAAACTGACCTTATCGCCCCCCGACAAGGCCGTCGCCATGATCCCGATGTCTGCATTCAACGCCATGCTGGTGCCCATCATCGCCGGCATGATCCTGCTGGCCATCGGCTTCAACTTCCGAGACAAGAACGTCGGGGTGTTTGCCATGTGGATCGGCATGTTGCTGATCCTCGCCACGGTGGTGTTCAGGATCCTGGCCAAACTCAACGAGTCGATCTGACCTCACTTCAGGCAGCCGGGGGTTGTTCCGGCACGTCTACCCCAACGTGAATCGCATCGTGACGCCAGAACTCCAGGTCACAATCGATCAGCCGCTGATGCTGGTCATAATTGACCCGGGCAATCCGCAAACCAGGGCTGCCAACCGAGACTTTCAACGCCGCCGCCGCTTCAGGCTGTAGCGAGGTCGGCACAATCTCGAACTTCACCCGACCGTAGTGCAAGTCGTAATGACGGGCGTACAACTCGGTGATGGACTGATTGAGGTCGAATTCGAGGATGTCCGGGAAGTACTGCGGGTTCAGGTAGTGCTCGACATACAGCACCAGCCGCTCATCGATACGCCGCACACGGCAGATCTGGATCACACTGGACAGCGCCGGTAATTGCAGCCAGGCACACACTGCCGCCGAAGCCGGCTGCAGGCGGGCCGAGATCACCTGAGTCGAAGGCACCCGCCCCTGGGCGGTCACCATGGCGTGGAAATGGCTGCGCTGCATCAGGTTATAGGCCAGGCGTGGCGGCGAGACAAACCAGCCACGGCGCTCCTCGCGATAGATCTGCCCCTGGGCTTCGAGCTGCAACAACGCTTCACGCACGGTGATGCGGGTAGTGCCGAACAATTCGCTGAGCTTGCGCTCGGCCGGCAACTTGCTGCCGGGCGCCAGCAAACCGTGGTCGAGCTGCTCCTGCAGGACTTGCCCGATGGTTGTCACCGCTTTGGTTGTCTCGATGCGCATCAACGTTACCTATCTGGACTAGACCAGCACTCTTTCGGGGCGAAATCGATGGAACATCCATCCGTTTCTCATGCTTGCAAGCCTAGGCACTGCACATGACTGGTAGATGACAGAACCGCCGAACGGTTCATTGCCATGCCTGCAAGTTAGCGGCCAAGTCCTTGCAGATCAGCCGGTTAACCATGGTCTACGCTTAGTTGGCAGCCACTTTGCCCCAGCCTGACACGGGCCAACCTTTCCTGCACCGACATCAAAATGTCACAGAGCTCGCCTACATTGGCTCAGGTATTGCTGACCTAGACCAACACAACCGCAATCGCAGCGTTGAAAACGCCCATAGGAGCTTCGGATGAAACAGTTTTTCCTGGCATCACTGTTAGGCTCGACCATTGCCATGTGCACTGCTGCCATGGCCGCTGACACCGATTTGAAAACACTGGAAGCCGCTGCGAAAGCGGAAGGCACCGTGAACAGCGTCGGCATGCCCGATGACTGGGCGAACTGGAAAGCCACCTGGGATGACCTGGCCAAAATCTATGGTTTGAAACACATCGACACCGACATGAGCTCGGCCCAGGAAATCGCCAAGTTCGCCGCCGAGAAAGACAACGCCAGCGCCGATATCGGTGACGTTGGCGCCGCTTTCGGCCCGATCGCGGTCAAGCAAGGCGTGGTTCAACCCTACAAGCCGAGCACCTGGGAACAGGTTCCGGACTGGGCCAAGGACAAGGACGGCAACTGGGCCCTGGCCTACACCGGCACCATTGCTTTCATCGTCAACAAGAAGCTGTTGCACGGCTCCGAAGTGCCGACCAAATGGGCCGACCTGAAAACCGGCAAATACAAGGTTTCCATTGGTGACGTGAGCACCGCCGCCCAAGCCGCCAACGGCGTGCTGGCAGCGGCCCTGGCCAATGGCGGCAACGAGAAAAACGTTCAGCCGGCGCTGCTGATGTTCGCCGAGATCGCCAAGCAAGGGCGCCTATCCATGGCCAACCCTACCATCGCCACCATGGAAAAAGGTGAGGTCGAAGTCGGTGTGGTCTGGGACTTCAACGGCCTGAGCTACAAGGCCAAGATGGCCAATCCGGATGATTACGTCGTACTGATTCCGTCCGACGGCTCGGTCATCTCCGGCTACACCACCATCATCAACAAATACGCCAAGCACCCGAACGCCGCCAAACTGGCTCGCGAGTACATCTTCAGCGACGCCGGCCAGATCAACCTGGCCAAGGGCAACGCCCGTCCGATCCGCGCCGAGCACCTGACCTTGCCTGAAGAGGTCAAGGCCAAGTTGCTGCCCAACGAACAGTACAAAGGCGTGACCCCGATCAAGGATGCGGACGCGTGGGAAAAAACCTCCAAGACACTGCCGCAGAAGTGGCAGGAAGAAGTGATCATCAATATGGAGTGAGGCAATAGCTCCCGCTCGGAAATCCACTGGAGATCCAATTGTGGGAGCGAGCACTGTGGGAGCAAAGCTTGCTCGCGATGAACGATGAAACGGTCGTGCAGTTGAACCGTGTCGCCTTCATCGCGAGCAAGCTCGGCTCCCACAGAGGCTGGCTTTCACATCAGGTCCCTGGTGAATCCGAGTTTTCTGGTTTCCATCCGGAGTCCCGGTACCCATGAAGCACAACGTCATCCTGGTGGTGCTCGACGGCCTCAACTATGAGGTCGCCCGGCATGCCATGGGACATTTGCAGGCCTATGTCAGCGCAGGACGCGCGGCGCTCTACACACTGGAATGTGAACTGCCCGCCCTGTCCCGTCCGCTCTATGAATGCATTCTCACCGGCGTCGTGCCGCTGGACAGCGGGGTCGTGCACAACAACGTCTCGCGCCTGTCAAACCAGCGCAGCATCTTCCACTACGCCACCGCAGGCGGCTTGAGCACGGCAGCCGCCGCCTATCACTGGGTCAGCGAGCTTTACAACGCTTCGCCGTTCGTGGCCGGTCGTGATCGTCATACCGACAACCCCGAACTGCCGATTCAACACGGCCATTTCTACTGGAACGACCACTACCCCGACTCTCATCTGTTTGCCGACGCCGAACACCTGCGTCAGCGCCACCTGCCGAATTTTTTGCTGGTGCATCCCATGAACATCGACGATGCCGGCCACAAGCACGGCCTCGACAGCCCGCAATACCGCAACAGCGCCCGCTCGGCCGACATCAACCTGGCGGTTTACCTGCAAGCCTGGCTCGACGCCGGTTATCAGGTGCTGGTGACATCCGACCACGGCATGAACAACGACCGCTCCCACAACGGCCTGCTGGCTGAAGAACGGCAAGTGCCACTGTTTGTGCTGGGCAGCGGCTTCAGCCTCAACCCCGATGCCGCACCCCGGCAGACCGAACTGTGCGGCAGCATTTGCCAGTTGCTCGGCGTTGCCCACGACAAACCCTATTGCCAGGAGTTGCTCAAGTGAATGCTATGACGCGCGGCAAATGGCTGGCAGCGTTGTGCCTGGTGCCCTTCGCGATTTTCTTCATCGTGTTCCAGATCGCGCCGCTGCTTTGGGTGCTGGTCAACAGTCTGGAATCGGAAGAATTCGGTTGGGGCCTGGCCAATTTCAGCAAGATTTTCAGTTCGAAGTTCTACCGCCAAGCGATCCAGCACAGCCTGGAAATCAGCTTCTGGTCCAGCGTGTTCGGCATCATCATCGCCGTACTCGGCAGCTATTCCCTGCGTCGGGTCGATTCGCGCCTGCGCAACTTCGTCAACGCCTTCGCCAACATGACCAGCAACTTCGCCGGTGTACCCCTGGCCTTCGCCTTCATCATTTTGCTGGGGTTCAACGGCAGCATCACCATCATGCTCAAACAGGCGGGGATCATTGAAGATTTCAACCTGTACTCGAAAACCGGGCTGATCATTCTCTACACCTACTTCCAGATTCCCCTGGGCGTGCTGCTGCTCTATCCGGCGTTCGATGCGCTGCGCGAGGACTGGCGCGAGTCCGCCGCGCTGCTGGGCGCTAAAGGCTGGCAGTACTGGCGGCACATCGGCCTGCCGGTGCTGACCCCGGCGCTGCTGGGCACGTTCGTGATCCTGCTGGCCAATGCGCTCGGTGCCTACGCCACGGTGTACGCACTGACCACCGGTAACTTCAACGTCCTGCCGATTCGCATCGCCGCCATGGTCTCCGGAGACATCTCCCTGGACCCGAACATGGCCAGCGCCCTGGCCGTGGTGCTGGTGGCATTGATGACCCTGGTGACCGTCGTCCATCAGTTGCTGCTCAAGAGGAGCTACCATGTCTCGCGCTGAATCGAGCTCTGCCGGGCTCTATCATCGGGTGGTGGTGTACCTGCTGTTCGCCATCCTGCTGCTGCCCCTGGCCGGCACGCTGATCTACTCCATCGCCAGCAGTTGGTCGGCCACCGTGCTGCCCAGCGGTTTCACCTTCAAATGGTACGTGCAGCTGTGGAGCGATCCGCGCTTTCTCAACGCCTTCGGCCAATCGCTGATCGTCTGCGTCGGCGCACTGATACTCTCAGTGGTGTTGATCCTGCCGCTGCTGTTCGTGGTGCATTACCACTTCCCGAAACTCGACGCACTGATGAACATCCTCATCCTGCTGCCCTTCGCGGTGCCGCCGGTGGTGTCGTCGGTGGGGCTGTTGCAACTCTACGGTTCCGGGCCGCTGGCGATGGTGGGCACGCCGTGGATCCTGATCGGCTGCTACTTCACCGTTGCCCTGCCATTCATGTACCGCGCGATCACCAACAACCTGCAAGCGATCAACCTGCGCGACCTGATGGACGCCGCCCAACTGCTCGGTGCCAGCACCTTCCAGGCGGCTTTGCTGGTGGTACTGCCGAACCTGCGCAAGGGCTTGATGGTGGCGTTGCTGCTGTCCTTCTCGTTCCTGTTCGGTGAGTTCGTGTTTGCCAACATCCTCGTCGGCACCCGTTATGAAACCCTGCAGGTGTATCTGAACAACATGCGCAACAGCAGCGGTCACTTCACCAGTGCGCTGGTGATTTCCTACTTCTTCTTCGTACTGGTCCTGACCTGGGCGGCCAACATCTTGAACAAGGACAAAAGCCAATGAGCTACGTCAGCGTCCAACACCTGCAAAAAAGCTATGCCGGCACACCGGTGTTCAGCGACATCAATTGCGAAATCCACAAGGGCGAGTTCGTCACCCTCCTCGGCCCTTCCGGCTGCGGCAAGTCCACACTGCTGCGCTGCATCGCCGGCCTGACCACAGTGGATGCCGGTCAGATCCTGCTGGACGGTCAGGACATCGTCCCGCTGAGCCCGCAAAAACGCGGGATCGGCATGGTGTTCCAGAGCTACGCCTTGTTTCCCAACATGACCGTGGAACAGAACGTCGCCTTCGGCCTGCGCATGCAAAAGGTTGCGACCGAGGACAGCCGTCAGCGGGTACTGGAGATTTTGCGGCTGGTGGAGCTGCACGACTTCGCCGCTCGCTACCCCCATCAACTTTCCGGCGGCCAATGCCAGCGCGTGGCCCTGGCCCGCTCCCTGGTGACCCGCCCGCGCCTGTTGCTGCTGGACGAACCGCTGTCGGCCCTGGATGCGCGGATTCGCAAACATTTGCGCGAACAGATCCGACAGATACAACGCGAACTTGGCCTGACCACAATCTTCGTCACACACGATCAGGAAGAAGCGCTGACCATGTCCGACCGGATTTTCCTGATGAACCAGGGAAAGATCGTACAAAGCGGCGATGCCGAAACCCTTTACACTGCGCCGGTCGATGTCTTTGCCGCCGGCTTCATCGGCAACTACAACCTGCTGGACGCCGACAGCGCCAGCAAACTGCTGCAACGGCCAGTGACCGGTCGCATCGCCATTCGTCCGGAAGCCATCGAACTGAGCCGCAGCGGCGAGCCCGATGCACTGATCCGCAGCCACAGCCTGCTGGGCAACGTGATCCGCTACCGGGTCGAGGCCCGCGGCGTAGAGCTGGTGGTCGACGTACTCAATCGTTCCGCCGCCGATTTGCACCCCGATGGCACACGACTGTCACTTTCCATCGATTCGACGGCGCTGTGTGAGGTAGCCTGATGGCTTTATTGATTTTGAAGTTGATTTTGAAAAGGGAAACGCGCTGATGGCCCTGGCAATTTTTGATCTGGACGAAACCCTGATCCACGGCGATTGCGCCACCCTCTGGAGCGAGCAGATGGGGCGCCTGGGCTGGGTCGATCCAGAGTCGTTCATGCGTCGCAACAACGAGCTGATGGACGCCTACAGCCACGGCAAGCTGCGCATGGAAGAGTACATGGACTTCAGCCTGGAACCGATGATCGGCCGCACCCCGGAAGAAATCGAACACCTGGTGGCGCCATGGGTGGAAGACTTCATCGAACCGATCATCTTCAGCGACGCCACCAAGACCATCGCAGAACACCGCAAGGCCGGTGACCGGATCCTGGTGATCTCCGCCTCCGGCACGCACCTGGTCAAGCCGATTGCCGAACGCCTGGGCATTGATGAAATCCTGGCGATTGAACTGGAAGTGACCCATGGGGTGTACAGCGGCAAGACCGTCGGCACCCTGACCTATCGCGAAGGCAAGATCGCACGACTGCTGGATTGGCTGGATGCCGAGGAAGAAAACCTTGAGGGTGCGAGTTTCTATTCCGACTCGCGCAACGACCTGCCGCTGCTACAGCGGGTAGAGTACCCCCATGTGGTGAACCCGGATCCGGTGTTGAAGGCCCATGCCGAATCGGCCGGGTGGCCGATTCATACCTGGAAGTGAACACGGATTCATTCTCGAAACAACACTCAGGCTCGGTTTGGACCGGGAACAGGGTGGTTTCTGTGGGGGGAGCTTGCTTGCGCGGGGTGGCGCAGCCGCCCCAAAGGGTCTTACTGGCGAACCGTATCGGCCGGATTTACGACGGCTGCGCAGCCGAGCGGGATCAAGCTCCCTCTCCACAGGGGAAAGTGGTGTCTCGGGCAATGCGGACCGGCCGGCTGGCGGGTCGCCTGCAAGGATTTCCAAGCCATAATTCATCTTGATATTGCCGGCGGCAGTATCGTCCTTCGAGCCCTTTTCCTTGTTCCGTCCCTGAGACCGCTCCACTTGAATGGCAGTAGGGGCCGTTCTTTTTCGACGCAGAGACAAAGGTCGCAAACTGCAGTTGTTTGCCCTTATAGATTTCCAAGACAACTTCAGGCGACCTATCGCCGTCGATATATTTTGGGGTCATGCGGAGTTCTTTCGTAGCCATCACACTACCTCCTCTGTTAGTGCGTACTCATCAGAGAAACATCCATGACTCTCTTAACTCACTCCAGGGTGGCTTTTTGTGCGGTGTCTACTGTCAGACCTGACAGATCGCACAGGCTAACCGACAGATGGTGCGTTTTCTTGCGTTGACCTGTTATTTCTAACAGTAGACGCATGCTTGTATCCGCAGGTTAATAACTCCACGTCCTGTTCTTCTCGACAGTCCCCCACGACGGGAGCCCTCATGAACAAGCATTTTGAACACTGGAACCCCATGTACACCGGCATAAAAGCATTACTCACAGCCGCCGTGCTTGTCATATTTTTTGGATGTTCAACTCAGTTACCGTCGACGCCTACCGAGATTCAGAGTTTTGATACTTATGATGGTACCGGCGAAGCAACCGCCCGCAATCTAACTGAACGTTACAATAACCTGGCCAAAGATTGTGGCGCTGCTAATTTGGCCGCCTTTTTATGCTCTGGCATCATCTTCAGAGCCACCAAATCAGGTCGATACCATGCATGGGACCCAAGTCCATCCTCACAAATTAGCGGTGGCGTCTCCTTTTCTTATTTACGGGCCGACTCAAAATATAGAGAGCTAGCCTATGGCTATAACAATGGTTTTATTTTTTATCCTCCCCTTCAACGTCCTGAAGGAAAATTGAACATTCATGTTCTCTGCTCATTCCCACTCGATGCCGACACCAACAACAGACCTAATAAACAAGGCTGCGATTACAACACCAATATCGCTGAGCCCAACACCAGCCGTGAATGTCAAAACCAAGGCATCATGACCGCCACTCAATGGTATGCCCATTACATAAGTGTTCCTGCGGAGCCTCGTCGACGTCACCAATGTGGGTTTGATGTCAGATCAGGATTGGGCGCAGGAGCCGTAAGTGCGTTCAATGCCAGCTTGCAAGCCATGGCACTGAATGCCACAGAATCATTCACTGTTCAGAATGAACTGAGACTGGCGACTTGGCCCGAGGGTGTTGGACGCACGCTTCCACTCGAGGCTTTTTTCTATTTTGGTAGCGGTTTGGCCACCGCCCAGCATGATCAGCAGGATTTCTATAATGAGACAGGAGGGATAGTAGTTCCCATTATTTTACTTACGTTGCCCTCTACTCAAGCGAGGGACGCCACGTTTGTTTACCGTGCACAAGATCAAGCTGTACTCCCCGTCTCGCCGGGAAAAATAAAACCCAAGGTACCCAAAACTTACAACGCGGCGGGCGACCATCTGAAAATGAGCGATATCTATACCGATGCTCATGTGGATGTTGAAGTACCGCATTACACCGGCATGCATGCCACCGACACCATCAGGGTGCGCTGGCAGGGTCGGGTCAACTACAACAGTCCCATTATCGAAGTTGGCGATCCCCCCGGAAAAAGACTGATCCCGATTCCTCGACTGGAAGTCATCGACAATGTCGGCCGGTCTGTGGAGGTTGGCTATTCCGTCAAGGAAAAAGGGGTTGGTGAGACGATCGAGTCAGACAGGCTGACATTGCATATCGATCCACAAGCGATTGATCCATTACCAGCGCCGATTTACGTGGATTCGAACTCTAAGGTGGCCGTGCTGTATGGCGGCGAAACAGGCTATACCGTCAGGGTTCGCTGGACGGGTGTTGTGACCCGAGATACTGAGACACAAGATGTTAAGACCGGCTTCGGCAATGTATTTGATATTCCCAGCGCCTGGATAACCGAAAACCGCGGAAAAACGGTGTTGATCAATTACTCGATTGTTCGCAAGAACAGTACTGAGCAACGCATGTTTTCCCAAGTTCTCAGAATCAACTTATAAACAAATCCATTAATCGGCCACCCCCGTGAGGGCGGAAAAATGAACAAACTACTCATTTCGCTCGCGTGTGCTTTTTTATTACAAGGCTGTACAGCATTTCTCCCACATGAGCCAGACAGTGATGCTATTAGTTCGCAAGCGGACACCGCTACGGCTGCCCCCGTTCAATCTCTTCAAGGCCCGGCGATGGCGGATGAACTGCGCCGACGCTACCAGGACACCCGAACCGACTGCGGTTCGGCCAATAGACCGGCCTTTTTGTGTTCGGGGATTGTATTGCGCGGCACGAGCCATTCAGAAAACAAGCCCTATGATGCCTGGGACCCCAGCGACACCGCGATACGTGTAGGGGGCACTTCATTTTCTTACATACGCTCGGACTTCAACATGAAGCGTTTGGCGTTCGCTTATGACAAGGGGTACATATTTTTCCCTTACATGGACACACCCGCCAATAAATTAAAGATCGAAATCCTGTGCTTTTTCCCACTTGACGGCCAGTCGGATCATCGCTCCGACAAAGGCTGTGGTGCAAACAGAGAAGCCCCCATAGTCAGTGAACCGTGCGGTTTACAAAATATCAATACCGCCGAGCAGTGGCGTGATCATTACGTAAAATACCCCCAATCCATAAAGCGCTGCGGCTTCGACGTCAGTAAAACGTCCAGTGTTCCCACAGCCGCTGTCTTCCGCCAAGCCTTATTGACAGCGCCGTTGGTCTTCCCTCTGACTTTCGACAAGCCCAACGATATTAAATTAACGACGTGGCCCACCGGCGTTCCTGACCAGTTACCCATTGAGGCTTTCATATACACCCTTAATACGGGCATCAGCTCGGTGCAACATGACCAGAGACGCTTCCATGATCTGACAGGTATTGTTTTACCCATCATCAAAATTACTTTACCCAGCACTTTTCAGGGGCAAGCCACATTCGAATATCGAGACGCCGATCAAGCCGTTCTTCCAGAGACACCGGAAAAACTCAAACCCAAAGTACCGAAAGCCTATAACGCGGCGGGCGACCATCTGAAAATGAGCGATATCTATACCGATGCTCATGTGGATGTTGAAGTACCGCATTACACCGGCATGCATGCCACCGACACCATCAGGGTGCGCTGGCAGGGTCGGGTCAGCTACAACAGCGCAATTATCCCCGTCGGAGATCCCCCCGGAAAAAGACTGATCCCTATACCTCGACTGGAAGTCATCGATAATATCGGTCGCTCTGTCGAAGTCGGCTATTCAGTCAAGGAAAAAGGGATGGGTGAAACGATCGAGTCAGAGAGGCTGACACTGCATATCGACCCGCAAACGGTCCACCCCTTGCCGGCGCCCAGTTACTCGGCCTCCAAAGTGACCGTGGACTATGGCGGTCAAACTGGCTATACCGTCAGGGCCCGTTGGGTCGGTGTAACAACGCGCGACACTGAAACACAGGATGTGACCACCGGCCAGGCCAATGTATTTAATATCCCCAGTGCCTGGATAAGCGAAAACGCCGGAAAAACGGTGTTGATCAATTACTCGATTGTTCGCAAGAACAGCACGCAGCAGCGAATGTTCTCCCACATACTAAGAGTCAACTTATAAACCAAACATAAATTTTATCTGGCAAAGAGAATAAGAAGATGAACAAGGTACTTGTGACCCTTGCATGTATTTTTTTGTTCCAAGGCTGTACAGCATTTCGAGTTCACGAGCCAGATGCTTCCGGTATTAACGGGCCCTCGGACACCGCTACAACTGCCTCTGTTGAACCGCTCCAGGGCCTGGCAATGGCAGATGAACTTCGCCGACGCTATCAGGACACCCGTGCAGACTGTGGTTCGGTCGACAAGCCTGCTTTTTTATGCTCGGGAATAATACTGCGGGGCACGAGCCATTCAGAAAACAAGCCTTACGATGCCTGGGACCCCAGTGACACAGCGATACGGGTAGGCGGGACTTCGTTTTCTTACTTACGCTCGGACTTCAACATGAAACGTCTGGCATACACGTATGACAAGGGCTACATTTTCCTCCCCCCTTTAAACATACCAAACGATAAGTTAAGGATAGAAATTCTGTGTTTTTTCCCCATTGACGGTGAGTCGGACGCTCGCTCCAATAAGGGTTGTGGCGCGCATCGAAATACCCCTTTCATCAGTGAAGCTTGCGGCTTACAAGGCATTCATCTAGCCGGACAGTGGTATGTCCATTTCGTCATGTACCCCAGAGCGGACCAACGTTGCGGCTTTGACGTCAGTCCATCTTCTGCGGCCCCGACAGCCCCAACCTTTTATCAGGCACTATTGACCGGTCCGTTAGTATTTCCTGGCGCCTACGAAAAGCCAAGTGACATGAAGCTGGAAACCTGGCGTGCGGGTATTCCCGGCCAGTTACCCATTGAAGCATTCTTTTATACTCTGGAGACGGGTATTCAATCCGTTCAGCACGATCAGAGACGCTTTCATGAGCTGACAGGAATCGTGTTACCCATTATTCGAATCACCTTACCCGGTACTTTTCAGGGGCAAGCAACATTCGAGTACCGAGAGGCTGATCAGGCCGTCTTCTGATTCACAGGTAGCGTTGAGCCGGATTCCGGCCCAACGTTACACCTGCACCGCTCTGCTAGCCGCTCATCAAAAAGTCAATCTCAACACCCGCGAAAACATCGTGAGGCCAGTAGTGCCCGTTCGCCAGACTGAATAGTTCACCAATACGGTCTTGCCCTGACTCTGCGTGATCCATGCGGCGGGGACGTTGTAATGATAAGCCTGCCCGGTAGACAGGTTCTCTTCTGGTCCCTCAAGCGCCGTCCCGTCAATCGTCCATCTCACTCTGATTTTGTAGCCGGTCTTGATGTCGGCGTGATCCACCGTGATTCTTTTCACGGCGCTGGAATATGTCGGGGTATGCAAGTTCAATTCTTGAGGATCAATGTGCAAGGTCAGGCGCTGGGACTCCAGCGTCTCGCTGCTGGCGTTTTCCTTGACGCTATAACCCACCGTCACGGAAGCACCGATGTTATCGATCACTTCCAGCCTGGGAACCCGCAATCGCCGTGGGCCGGGGTTGGCCCCTACCGGGACCACCGGGCCATCGTGATAGCCGACCCGGCCTTCCCAACGCACCTTGAGTGAGTGGATCGAATCCATGCCTTTGTAATGCGGGACTTCAACCTCCAGGTACTGGTCATAGTAGATATCACTCATGCGCAGGCGATCCCTTGCTGGCGGGTTATAGGCCTTGGGCACCGACGGTTTGAGCAGATCGAGTTTTACCGTGAAACTGCGGGTGGCTGAAGCCGGCAATCCGCTGCCATAAAGTGCCTCGACACGCAGACGATGGAGGCCGGACAACAATCTGTTCACCGGATATTCCCAATTGCCACTGCTCGGCACATCGACAGTCCCCAGCACCGTCGTTGCGTCGAACACTCTGATTCGTTCGTTAGCCTGCGCCTTGCCGAACAAAGTCACATTTGGCCATGGCGTCGTCGTGTTATTCGCAATCTCCTGCCCGTCCCCTCCCTTAACGTTCTCCAGCGTCGGGGCGACAATTGCCCTGACGGTAAACCGTCGCTCAGAAGACTCCAGGCCGCTGCCATAAAGCGCCTTGGCCTTGAGGACATAAAGCTTGTCGGCCAGGCCGTCGAGCGTGACACTCCAGATGCCGGTAGTGGCATCCGCCAGGGCCGGCGCGCTGATGGGTACGGGGTTACCCACATCGAAGAGTTGCACCCGCTCGCGCTTGCTCGCCGTACCGGTGACCGTGACACTTGTCTCTGCGGTATTGCCCCCCGGCGCAATGCTGCCCCTGGAGTCACGGATATCGCTGATGGCCGGTTCATTGAAGGTCAGTCTCAATACCTGCGAGAACATCGAGAGTTCGCTACTGCCCGTTCGCCTGACCGAGTAATTCACCAAGGTCGTCTTGTCCTGGCTCTGCCCGATCCACTCGGCGGGAACGTCGTAGTGATAGGGTTGCCCGGTGTACACATCCTCTTCCGGGCCCTCAAGCGCCACACCGTCGATCGTCCATCTCACCCTGATTTTGTAGCCGGTTCGGATATCGGCGTGATCCACGGTGATTCTTCTCGCGCTACGCGAATATGTAGGGGCCGGCAGATCCAGGGCTTGCGGGTCAATGTGCAAGGTCAGGCGTTGCGACTCAAGCGTCTGGGCATCGTCGTTTTCCTTGACGCTATAACCCACCGTCACAGAGCCGCCAATATTGTCGATCACTTCCAGCCGGGGAATCCGCAGCCGCCTGGGTCCCGGATTGGGACCTACTACGACAATATCGCCGTCGTGATAGCCCACCCGACCTTCCCAACGGACCTTGAGCGAATGAATGGAGTCCATGCCCTTGTAGTGCGGGACTTCAACGTCCAGATACTGGTCGGCGTAGATGTCACTCATCCGGATCCGATCGTTGGCCGGCGGGTTATAGGCTTTGGGGATCAAGGGTTCGATCAGGTTGAGCCGTACCGTGAAACGACGGGTGACGGACGGTGGAAGCCCACTGCCATAAAGCGCTTCGACATACAGACTATGAGGTCCTGACAACAATCTATTCACCGGATATTGCCAATGACCACTCTCCGGCACATCGACGGTACCCAATGACGTGCCGCCATCGAATATTTCGACTTGCTCGTTGCCCTGAGCCCGGCCGGACAGGATCACGTTGGGCCATTGCGTTATCGTGTTGTCCTCGATTTCCTCCCTGTCTCCATCCTTCACGCTCTCCAGAGTCGGTGCGGTAATCGCGCCGATGGTCAATGGCCGCACCCGGGAATAACGCAGCGGCTCCGAGCCGCGCTTGAGGTAGTAGTCGACATCTACCGTGCCGTTCAAGTTATCGATCACGTAACGGTAGGGCACGGTAAACGGTACCGGTTTGCCCGCTGAGCTGGTATTGAGTGGCCGCTCGTCATCCGGCGGACTGCTGAGGGACCCTCTCCAGCGCAGCCCGATAATGTCGTTGGGCACGGTGCCGGTGTAAGGAACAATAACGTTGGGGCCCACATCGGGATTCACCTTGTCCGGGTCCAGCACATCATTGCTGTCGGCTTCGATGACATCGGGCTTTTCCATTTCCGGCTGGCCGGTGCCCACGGACAATTGCAATTCCAGGGATCTACGTTGGCTATTGATCCAGTAATAAACCGTGAGCGAGCCGCCATCGAGTTTCTTGATTTCAGCCTTGTCCACGTTACGCAGGACGGGTTGGCCGTCCGGCTCCGAGCCGACGTAGGCGTTATCGTCGAAATCGTACGGAGTATTACTGGCGTCAAGGCCTTCGAACACGATGTAGAGATGGTCTCCTGGCTGGCGCCCCGGGTAATAGGGGATGGAGACAGTATAGAAATTCAGGCCCGGATCCAGCGTATCGCCCGTCACGCCAACGAAGCCCGGGGCAGCGGGCCGCAGAATGTCGCCCACAACGGTCACAGGGGCATTGTTGGACGGACGATTCGCCTCGCCGTTCCTGATCCGCAGATAGGACACCGAGGCCCGCCCCTTGGCGATCGCCACCACGTCTGCATTGGGAATCGAAAAATCATACTGGAATGGCACGTATTCGACGGTCTTGTCCAGCGGCCCGACGATGACCTGGGACTTGCCCTGCGCAGGCGTGCCAACCCAGGTCAGGCGCAGGGTATCCCCCACCGCATGGTCGGTTGAATTGACGTACACCCGGCAAATGACGTCGGCCCCGGCCAGTTGTTCGAGGTCGATCACCCGAGTGGGGATATCGTTGACCAGCACTTGCGGAGCATCGAGACGATTGCCGCCCAGATCGACCACCACAATCGTCTCGGCCGACCAGGGCGCGCGCTCGTCGGGGTAGTTATTGCAAACATCCACCACCTGATAAGCGATGGTGACCTGCCCGTCCTCTCCAGCCTCGATAGTCGCTCTGTCGACATGAATGGTGATATCCGTATCCACCTCGCCCGGCAGGACGGTGTGCTCCACCGTCGCCTTCCCCCACGCCAAACGAATGCGATCACTCTTGCGCATGTTTTCGTAATGAAGGATGGTGACATCCACCCCGGCATCGGCTTCGATGGGCCCGACGCCATTGTCGATAATGTGCTGCGGCACCTCATAGCGCAGCCCCGAATGGCCGGGAATCGACGGTTCATCGTCATAGCCACCAGGGCGACGCAGCTTGACCAGAAACTTCTGCTGTGGCGAGTCCACGGGGATTTGCCCCGGGCGGGTCACGCTGTAGAACACCGGCTCGGCATCGCCCTCCAGGATAAAGCCCCTGTTGAGGTGAATCCGCAGCCGATCGGGGGGATTGGCATCGATGGTGTCGAACCAGACCGGGGTTTGTGCATCGTCCCAATAGAAGGCGATCGCGTCCCCGTCCCCGTTGGGAAACCAGAGGTCGACGTAGCACTTCAAACCGTCCTCGACCAGCGCAACCCCGATGCCGCCGGCGTAGTCTTCGAACGCGGGAGCTATGTTGGGGATATACAGAGGATCAAGGCGTAATGAGCTGTCGCTGCCTGCTTCGGCAGAGCTGGATGACTTTTTCATGGAAACACTCTTGCGTCGGGTGTTTCGCCGCAGAGGGGGCGTGGCCTACAACCGTCGGGTTATTAACGGGCGGATGAGGCGTGACGTCTACTGTCAGGAATGACAGTTCGAAGGGAGAAACCGGGGCCGTCTATCGGTGAGTGAAGGGAGCTAGGTTTATCCCCAGCCCCTTCCAATCGTCTTTTCCTGTGGCGAGTTGGCTAGCGCGGGTTGACCTCATCCAACGCCCGATTCGCCAACAATCCACCCAGTTCGATCAACTGTTGAATACCCAGCGTCACATGACGTCGTGAACCGTCCAGTTCGAAGGCCAAGTCGCTGATCATGGCATCGGCCGAAGCCAGGGTTTCGCTGAGGTTGGCGAGCAGGCATTCGGTGTCGACGCCGTTTACAACGGTGAATAATTGGCCTGGAGGCGGATCGGTGTCGGGCTGGGTCTGTTTTGGCTTCAGGTAAAAATCGAGGGCGCGTGCGGCGGCTTGGTCGAATGCTTTTGAATCGAGGGTTTCGCTGGAGGAAGTCGAATCGGCATCCGGCGGATTGGGGGTTACTTTGAACATAAGATGAAGCTCCATGTGTGCTTAAAGGAGCCATCACCCTCGCTACCAAACGATTGGGTGGCGGCCATACGAAGGTTGGTAGACCGGCCCACATGGAAAACCGGCGCGCCCGAGAGCGCCCTGCGCATGGCCACCATTAGACAGATGCCAAAAAAGACACCGCCAAAGGTGACGCTATGCGTCATGTGGGAGACGGGCTACCAAACCCGGTCACTGATTCCTCAGCGACCTGGAAACGATAAAGCCCGGCCCACAGGCGCACAAGCCGGCGAATTCTGGCGCAGTTGTAGGCAATGGCGCAAGGCGGGGTAGTCAGAGGCTGAAGGATGACGTGGGCCGCAGTTTCGGTAAGCTCGGGCCTGTGAAAGCGAGTTTCCTCGCTTTCACAGGGTGTATTTCTGGTAAATAAATGCGTCCCCTTTTTGCGTGAAATCGACCAGTACTTCGGAGCCCGCTAAGGCGTAAAGGTAAAGAAGTCCATTGCCAACCAGTCCATACCGCCAATAACCTGGAAGTCAATGCGCGCAATACCGGAGGCAGCGAACTCTATTAAAACAGAGTCCCCCTTCGTGGGGGACGGAGGAGATTTTGAATCCAATAATTGGTCATTCCGATCATAGCAGTGGACTTGATGAGTCTTGTCACTCCAGAAATACCAGAAGCTGACTCGTGAATATACTGATTTGAGGTCCAGGCGAAGACGCTGCCCAGCCGTACCGGTGCTCTTGTAATGCATGTGTAGAAGCTGGCCTTCTCGCTTGCCGGGTACAGGCTGATACGCAGGATTGTCCCCCGGCGATGCATCGGTTAACGGAGCAATCCCTGCAGTACCGTCGCCGGCCACGAAACGAATGGTCATGGACGGGGTGTCAATAGTCTCACCTACGGCGATCAACCGTGTCGTTTGCGCATCAAAGTTTTCGGTGATTACTATTGGTGCTTTCCTGATTGTATAAGTCCGCAGCGGGAAGGTAATTGCCTCGCTCTGATTATTAGTGCCATTGAACGCCACCAGCAGCACAATCTTGAGCGCAGAACCGTCGCGCAGTCTCTCAAGCTCGCTCCGTAACAGTGGCCTGGAAAGCCCCCCAGTCACTTGACTTGAACTGACTTCTGAGCCGGCATACAAGGTAATCGTGAAATTCGAACCATTGCTCGCAGCAGTCCCTTCACACTTCAACCAAACTCGCTGACCCGCCGCGATCAACGGCCACGGTGCGACACTGACGCTGGCATGTCCGGTGAATTTATTCAGATCTAACTCAGTTCCAATCCCTCCCTGCGCTGCCTGCCGAATCAACGGTATCGTCAGACTGGCCACAGGCATCGCCTGCACCGCCAAATTAAGCGAATCCGACGGCGGCGATTCACTGCCACGGGTCACGGTGTAGGTCACGGTCACAGGCTTGCCCAAGTTGTAGGCAATCACCGAGACCGGCATCGTAATCTCACGATTGGGAGGCAGTATCTGCACCGGAGTGGTGTAGGACCCATCCCCAGCAGTGCCTGCCCAAGTCACGCTGACCTGATCGCCCGGTTGCACACCGTAATCCGGTATCACCACGGTCAGGTTGTCCTTGCCTGCCACCGGGTTCAATTGCTGATTCGGTGCAGTCCCGCCAGCCTCCTTGACGCTGGGCGCCGTCAGGTTCATGGCTGCGCCGATGGTTAATGGCCGCACCCGGGAATAACGCAGCGGCTCCGAGCCGCGCTTGAGGTAGTAGTCGACATCCACCGTGCCGTTCAAATTATCGATCACATAGCGGTAGGGCACGGTAAACGGTACGGGGGCCCCCGCCGAACTGGAATTGAGTGGCCGCTCGTCAGCCGGCGCACTCACCCGCGAGCCCCTCCAGCGCAGCCCGATGATGTCGCCGGGCACGGTACCCGTGTAGGGCGCTGAAACATTGGCCCCTACATTGGGATTCACCCTGTCCGGGTCCAGCACATCGTTGCTGCCGGCTTCGATGACATCGGGTTTTTCCATTTCCGGCTGGCCGCTGCCCACGGACAGTAGCAGCTCCAGGGATTTACGTTGGCTATTGATCCAGTAATAAACCGTGAGCGAGCCGCCATCGAGTTTCTTGATTTCAGCCTTGTTCACATTACGCAAGACCGGATCGCCATCCGCCTCAGAGCCGACGTAGGCGTTATCGTCGAAACCGGTTGGGGTGTTACTGGCATCAAGGCCTTCAAACACGATGTAGAGGTGGTCGCCGGGCTGGCGGCCTGAATAATAGGGTATCGAG